>NZ_QPMH01000016.1 GCF_003344765.1 Ferruginivarius sediminum
ATAAAAAAGCCCCCTATCCCGTCAATCCGACAAAAAAACCGCCACGCGGACCGGCCAAACCGGCCCTCGTCAAACTCCTCGCCGCAAATGACCGTATCGCAAAGGTCCCCCCGCAGGGGAGACGCCTATTTGTCGTTTATCATCGGTCCCTTAGTCGCTCCCCGGCGGGGGAGCTGCCCGCGTAGCGGGCTGAGAGGCGTTTTCTCCGCCGCCAGAGTTGCCGCCGCCACCGCCTGAGCCGCCGCCTGTTTCGCGCTGTCCGCCGGGCGGCTCGGGGACGTCGATCTGTGGCTGCTGGCGTGGTTGCAGGCGGGTTTCGAGTTGCTGGCGGCGCTGTTCGTCGCGCTGGTGCCGGGCTTGCCGGCGCTGCGATTCCCGCTCGCGCGCGGCGGCGATTTCGGCCTGCGGGTTGCGGCTGTTCGCCATGATGCGGTTCTGCTGGTTCTGCGTCGCCATGCGGTTGAGCGGCAGGTAGTCGCTGTGGAAATTCAGCTCGACCGAGGAGTTCAGTTCCAGGTCGGTGTTCAGTTCCTCCGTGGTGCGCGAGCTCTGGGTGTTCACATAGCCGATGGTGTTCTGCATGGATGCGCTGACACCCCACGGCCCGGCGCCGAAGCGTCCCCGCGCCGCGCTGGTGTGGCGGAAGTCGAAGGTGCTGCCGGTGTCGCTTTCCGCGGCGCTGCGCGTGTCGATGTGGAAGCGCATCGAGGCGTTGATGCGGCCGTGGTCGATGACGATCCGCTGCATGCCAAGCATAACGAGCGTTGCCAGCATTTGCTGGCGATTGCGCGAAAGCTGCCGCCGGGCGAGGGGCACCAGCACGCGTTCCGGGTCGCCGCGCGGAACCGTCTCGTTCTCCGCCAGCCCAAGCTCGACCCGAAGCGCCTCCTCCGACGGCCATTCGCCACCCTGACGCAGGATAAGCCGTGCGCCGCTCCCGGAATCGGCGAAATCGGGATCGCCGGCGAAGAAGTCGTCCTCTTCCTGTTCGCCGCCGCCGCGCACCTCGAAGCTGCCGGGAAAGCGCTCGGCCAGCCATTGCCGGGCGCGCGGCGCGCCGAAATTGGTGTCGGCGAAACCCTCGGTCGACGCGGAGACGTTGTTAAGCAGTTCCACGTAGGCGTTCATCTGCTGCATGTTGGAATCGAGGACCGCCTTGAAGACGCCGTTCACAAGCTCGGTGACGAAGCGCGGGAAGGAAACGGCGTTCAGGATTCGCCGCGTCACGCCGGCGACGCGTTCCGCCGAGACGCCGCTGAACTCGTCGCCCGCGGCCAGCGGTGCCGCTGTTGCCGCCGCTGCCGCCGCGGGTTCGGCGGCCAGGTTGCGCTCGGCCTCCGCCTCGCTGTCCGCCTCCTCGCGCATCAGGGAGAGGGCGAGATCGCTGAGGCGGACCATCGCGTGGGCCAGTTCCCGGCGCTTGCCGGCTTCCAGGTGCTTGTACTCGGGCGCGCGGTCCAACAGGTCGCGGACGTTGGCGCGGACCAGCGCGAGTTGCTGCTCCGCCGGCGGCGTGCCGGGCGGGGCCTGTGCCGCCGTCTCGGGCGCGGCCGCCGTCATGATCAGCCCTCGGCCGGGCCGGATGCGCGGCGGCCTTCGTAGAGGTCGAGGCTGGCCAGCAGCCAGATGTTGGCGGCCTGCAGCACATCGTCGGGCGGGCGCAACCCGCCGAAGGAGCCGCCGCGCACGCCGCCCAGGCTGTCGGCCAGCCAGGTCAACAGGTCGAAGCCGGCCTTGGCGCGGCGGACGTGCGGATCGACGCGCATGCGCCCACCCCGCTCGCCGTAAAGCATGTGGATACGCCTGACGGCGTCCCAGACGCCTTGCGCGGCTACGGCGGCCTGGACGCTCGGGTCCTTCAGGATCTTCACCGCCGCATCGATCAGTTCCAGCAGGGATTCGGCGAGGTAGAGCCCGATGCCGCCGCTGCGGGTCAGCAGATTGTCCGCCAGCGCGTCGGCGGTGGTCTGGATACGCACCGTCTCGCCGGCATGGATATCGTCCCGTTCGCGTCGGCCATAGGCGGCCAGGGCTTCGGTGAAGTCGATCATCGCGCGCTCGAACCCGGTGTTCTGGGCGTTGCGGATGGAGAACGTAACGTCGCTTTCGGTCCCGAACAGGCGGGCGAAGGTGGCCAGGCGCTCCGCGCGGGCCGGGCGGTCGCGGCGGGTGCGCCAGAAGGCGTGAAGCTGCTGCGCGCCGGCTCCGTCGATACGGCGCACGCCGCCGCTGGCGAAGAGGCCGGCCAGGGTCTCGACGGCGGAGATCAGGCCCGCCTGCTCGACTTCCGAAGCGAGGTAGAGCACCGCCGTGGCGCGCAGGTTGGACTGGTCCGCCGGCGTTGCGGAGGCCGGCGGCAGGTCGATGACGCCCAGGTCGCCAAGCTGCATGGCCAGCGCCCGAGCGCCTTGCAACAGGCCCCGCGCCCGCGACAACGCGGTTTCCAGCGCGATCGGCCGGTCCAGCGACACGGGCAGGGCGGGGGCGCGGGACGGGCTCATCACGCGTCCTCGACCGGTTTTTCAAGCGGCTCGGCGTTGCCCTGGATCGCCGCGATCATCTGCGGCGTCGCCAGCTTCTCCATCGGGAAGTAGTCGCTCTTGAAGTTCACGCGCACTTCGCCGGACAGCCGCGCCTTCACTTCCGCGCGGGACTCGGAGGTTTCGTCAACCGAGGACTGGACGGTGGCCATGTGCTCGCTGGTGTGCGCGATGGAGCCGCTGGCCTTCACCGGCGAGAACCAGCCGCCGTAGCGGAAGCTGGTGCGCGCCTCGGTCTTCTGCTTGGCGATGTCGCTCATCGAGGCGCGCGAACGCCGCTGTGCCAGATCCGAGGCGCGCAGGCCGAAGATCACCTTGGCGTTTATCAAGCCATCCGTAACTACTATTCGATTAATTCCGAGCATCACCATGGAGGACAGGAGTTGCTGGCGCGCGCGGGCCATGTTGAGGCGCGCGGCCATGACCAGCCGCTGCTCCTGCCGCTCGTCGGAGAGGTCGTTCACCGGCTCCTGCAATTGCAGTTCCTCGGAGATGCGGCGAAGCTGCTCCTGCGGATTGTCGCCGGTAGCCTCCAGGCGGGGGCCGCCCGATCCCTCGCCGTCGCCTTCCCCTTCCTCGGCGAAGGTGCCGAAGCCGCCGAAGGCGTCCTCGCCGCCGGTCTGGATCTGCAAGGTGTCCGGGTAGTTCTGGGAGAGCCAGTCGCGGGCGTTGTTGGGCGTAATGTTGTCGCGGGCGAATTCGTCCACCGTCTTGGCGACGTTGGCCAGCAAGGCGCCATACGCGCGCATCTGCTGGATCGAGCTTTCGACGATGGCCTGGAACACATTTTCGATCAGCCCGCCCACGAAGGCCGGGAAATCCACGGTCTGCACGAGTTGCCCGAAGCTCTCCACGCCTTGCCGCACTGCGCCGGCCTGAAAGTCCTCGCCGGCGAAGCCAGGGTCCTGGGCGGCGCGCCGGCGGGCGATGTCGGTGGCGCCCCGCAGGGGTCGTGCGGTGGGGGCTGCCTCCGTTTCCACCGCCGCCGGCTGCGCGGTTTCCTCCACCGGCGCGGTCGGGGGCTTGAGCACGCCGCCGCCGGGGGAAAGCTCCTTCGCCGCCAGGCCGTCCGGGTTGGCCATGTAGGCGGCGACCTTGACCATGTTCTCGGCGATGTTGCGGCGCTCGTCGTCGGAAAGCTCCTTGAACGCCTGCGCGGATTGCAGGATGCCGCGCACGCTCTCCCGCGTCGGGGCGAGCGTCTGTTCGTCCAGCCAAGGCCTGTCCGCTCTTGTCGCCATCGCTGCGTGTCCTCCCGCGAATGCTGCTTCGGACGGGGCCTAGCCCTCTTCGGCGGACCGTTCGCTTCCCTGACGTGATGTCTCCGAGACCTGCTCGCGGGCGTTGCCCGGACGCGAGGCGTCGCGGATGCGGCCGATCTGGAAGGAATCGGCCATTTCCTCCAGCGGGAAGTAGTCGCTCTTGAAGTTGATATCGACGTTGCCGGCCAGCGACGCGGCGGTCTCCAGCGAGCCGGTGACGTTCTCCTGCGTCGCCGAGGCCAGCTTCAACGCCGGCTGGCTGGTGTACTTGTAGGTGCCCTTGGCCCAGCGCTGGGCGCCCCGGTTGCGGCTTGAATACTCGGTCCCTTCTTCCGTGTCGCTGGAGCTATAGGAGCTGGAGCCCTCGTCGCTGCGCCGTTCGAACTCGCCTTCGCCCGTGACCGTTCGCAGGCGGCGGTCGTAGTCGAAGCGCGTGGCGCTGCGCTGATAGGCCAGGTTGTCGCGGGCGCGGAAGTTGTAGAGGACCTTGGCGCTTATGCGGCCGTCAGTAACTACTATTCGGTTAATTCCCATTAGGACCATGGTGGCGAGAAGCTGCTGGCGACTCGTCGCAAGCTGTGTCCGCGCGGCCGGGACGACGCGCTCCTCGATGGTCTCGTCGTCCAGCGAGGTGATCGGGTCGCCCTCGATCGGCAGGGATTCGTTGACCCGCCGTGCCGCTTCGCGGTCGTCCGCGTCGTCGCGCAGCTTCACGCGCGGGCCGGTCTCGCCGAAGAAGCCGGTATCGACGGAAAGCTCGAAGAAGTCCGGGAACTGCTCGACCAGGTGGTCGCGCCCCTGGTTCACCGAGACGTTCTCGTCGCGGAACTGGTTCAGCGTCTTCGCGACCGAGGCGACCAGCTCGCCATAGGCTTCCATCTGCTGGATCGAGGCATCGACGATGGCCTGGAACACGTTCTGGATCAGCCCGCCCACGAAGCTGGAGAAGTTGACCTCGCGCAGCAGCATGCCGGCCACCGCCGCGCCCTCGCGCGCGGACTGCGCCTGGAACGCCGGCCGCCCGCCTTCGCCCTCGGCGGCGAAATCACCCTCGGCCATCGGCATGGCATAGGCGTCGCCACCGGTCTTGCCCGATTGGCGGGCGCGGGCGATCTTCTCCTGCGGGATGCCGTCCGGCGCGCCCAGGTAGTCGACGATCTCGACGAAGTTCCTGGCGATGTCGCGCCGTTTGTCGGCGGGCATCGCCTGATAGGCCTCGCTCTTCTCAAGCAGCGAGCGGACCTTTTGCCGCGCCTCCGTGAAGCGTTCCGGATCGAGGTGCGGCTTGGCGGCGGACGCGCGCGCGGTCATCTCGAATATCCTCCCAGTTGGCGGGATCAGGCGGCCGTCGGCGGCGGCACGGCGGCTTCGGCCGGCATCGGCACCTCGAAGCCCATCGGACGCAGATACAGGCTGACGTGGGCCGACTGCTTGGGCGTGACGCGGATGCTCAGCACCGAGAAGTCGCCGGGCAGGTCGGACTCGTCCGGCGTGAAGGCGTTCAGCCATTGGCCCAGCGCGCTCAGGTGCCGGGGCCGCTCCACCAGGCCCAGCTTCAGCAGCTCGACGAAGCTGGGCGGCAGGTCGTCCAGCATGCCGAGCAGCACCTCCAACTTGAACTCGGGCCCGTCCGGCGTGTTCGACAGGCCGATCAGCACCGTGCCCTCCGGCAGGTCGAAGCGCCCGCCCAGCGCCAGGCCCATCACCCGCATCAGGCCGGGAAGCTGGTGGCTCAACCCCAGGCGTTCCAGCAGGATGCGCAGGTCGTCGCTTCTCAGCGGGCCGCGCTGGTACAGGGTCGCCCGCTGCCGGCCATGGCGGCGTCCGCAGGTGATGGTGGTGAATAGCGGTGCCAGTGTCGGCAGGGCGTCGGTGGCATCCCGCACGATGCGCGCAAGCTCCGTCGGCAGGACGTCGAGCTGCCCGTCTTCCAGCTCGTAATAAACCTTCGAGGAATAAAGGCCGTCGGAGTCGAAGCCGCTGCCGAACCAGGCGCCGAAGCCCTGGCCGGACATGCGGCCCATCCCACGCCAGGGCTCGCTTGTGCGGTCGAACCAGTGCAGCGCCCCGCGGCCGAACAATTGGCCGACAAGGCCGCGCATGTAGCTCGTCGCCTCGTTGCGCCGTACAGTGGGCGAGGCCTGCGGGCCCAGCGGCTCCATCGTGAACCGCAGGGTGCGCGGTTCGGCCTCCGAGAACGACGGCTCCAGCGGGACGGCGCCGGGGGAGAGGGCGTTGTCTCCATAACGTCCATCCCCTTCCGGCAGGTTGAAGCTCGCGTCGATCAAGGGGCCGACGAAGGGCAGGGGGTCCTGCGTGCCCAGCCGCGCGGCGGCTGTGCGGACCCGCTGCCTCACCGCTTCCGACATCGGTCGCGTGCGCATCGCATTATCTCCATTGCAGCGCGCGGGCGGTGTGGCGATCAGCTACGCCGCCCGAACGGAATGCCGACGGATTCCAGCGCGTCCCTGGCAACCTGCGGTATCCGCACGGGCTGGCTGCTGGGGATGTTGGCCTCGACGGGGTTGGTGCCGAGACGCTGGATGGTCTGCTCTCCCTGCGACGTCATCGCGAGGTACTGCTCGCACGCCACGGCCAGGTCGTAGTCGGTCGGATCGCTCAGCGCCTCGACCGGCCGGCTCATGCGCGGGTTGCGCAGTTCCTCGATGTCGATGATGCGGATCACGCTGGACGAGGCGAGCGCGCCGGCATTCTTCGCGCACCAGCGGATGATGACGGCCACGGCGTTCGCCACCGTCTTTGCCCGCGTGGTGTTGGAGCGCATGTTCAGCTCAGCGATCTTCACCTGGTCGATCACCTGCCACATGTCGTTTGCGCCATACATGCGCTGGACTTCCGGATCGCCCAGGAACCTGGAGATGTCGTTGATCTCCTTCTGCAGCTCGACCGCCGCGAAGTAGGCGACGCCGTAGGCGTGCAGGGACAGCCCCGCGGCAAGGTCGCGCAGCGACTTCCGGGCGCGTTCCTGGTTGATGAAGATCAGGTTCTCCGACTTGTTCAGGTCGCGCAGCAGCGTGACCACCGACGAGGCGGCGAGGTCCAGATGGTCGTAGAACTCGCGGTAGCCGCCGCCGTTCATCATCGGATTGCCGCCGGGGACGCCGAAGAGACGGGCGTATAGCGTGCGCCGCTCCTCCTCGCTGATCCTGACCGCCACCTTGCGCAGCACGACGTTGTAGAGGTAGTCGCCGGCGAAGCCCCGCGTGAACGGCAGGTAGCCGTACTGGAACAGCTCGGCGATCTTGTCGCGCACGGCCCAAAGGCCGGCTTCCTCCATCATCGAGGCGAAGAAGATCGCCTGCGCGGCGCGCAGGTTGTTCGCCTTGATCTCGACGACCGTGCCCGCCTCCAGGTCGGGCAGCATGATCTCCGTTGCGAAACCGGGCGTGTCGTCCGTGCCGGGCGAGACGACGTCCTCGATGCCGCTGCGGATATAGATCGGCAGCTTGTCGTCGTCGGCCTGCACACCGCTCTTGGACAGGTTCTGGGCGATGATGACCCAGCGCTTGGTGAGCGCCTCCGGCCGTGATGTGACGTCCGGGTCCTCGACCAGCGTCTTCAGCACCGCATCGTAAAGTTCGGCGTCGTTGTTGTATTCCGCCAGCGCGACGCTGACCTCGCTCTTGAAGCGCGAATGCTCCGGGTTGGAAAGGCCGTCGCGCTGCAGGACGCCGTAGACGGCGGCAAACGCCCGCTCGCGGAACGTCAGGCCGGCATAGCCCGGATTGCCGCCGTCCTTGTACTGGCTGGGCAGCATGCCTTCCAGGTGCGGGCCGATGGCCGGGTCCTGTCCGCCCGTGTTGAGATAGGGCCTCAGGTCCTCTTGCAAGGCCTTGTAGAGCGGATCGACGACCACCGGCGTCTGCCGGCGCGCTTTCTTCAGCGCATCGGCGGTTTTCTTGAGTTCATCCAGCTCGTGGCGCTCGCTGAGGGAGAGGACGCTGTCCTTTGCCCGCTTTTCGAGGCCTTCGAGACGCTGCTGCAGGGAGAGACGGGCGCGTTCCTCGTTCTCCTTGATGTCGATAAAGACGATTGGCTCGGCCATAGACTTGTGTCCTCCGTATCCTGACGATGGCCTGTCGGGCGGCGGGCCTTCGTTGTTGGAGCCGCCGCCGGACCCCTTGTCCCCGGGCCTTGCGCCCGTCTTCCCCTCGTCGCGCACGGTGTCCGCGCCGGAGCCCGGCTTTCCCGTGGGAGAGGCGCTCTTCGCCGGCGATGTGTCAGCGCTCGCCGGCGCTTCCTCGGAGGGCTTTCCGCCATCGCCGGATGTGCCCTTCGACGCTCCGGTGCCCTTCGGGTCCTTGTCGCCGGCACCGGGTTTCGGGTGTTTCTCGTATGCCATCGCTCACGCCTCCAATGCCGCGGGCTCGAAGTCCGTCGAGATCGCCAGCCGTCGGTCCAGGGCGGCCAGGGCCGCGCCCACGTCCAGGGTTCCCACGCCGACGCCCTCTCCGGCGGCCGTCCGCCACGGCCGCGCCGTGTGGACCAGCAGGTGCCGGATCTCCGACGCGCCGAGGGCAATGGCATGGCGCAGCGCGCGGCTCACCAGCAGCGCGGCCGCCCCGGCTACCAGCGGGGCCGCGAAGCTGGTGCCCGTCACCCACTGATAGCCCTCGATATCCGCGGCCAGCAGCCGCTCGCCGGGCGCGCAGAGGGCGACGTGGCTGCCGCGCGTGGTGAAGGGCGCCGGCCGGTCGTCCGCATCCACGGCGCCGACGGCGATGACGCCCGGAAGCGCGGCGGGATAGATCAACTCGTCCGTTGCCGTGTTGCCGCTGGCCGCCACCGGGATCGCGCCCTTGGCAATGGCATAGGCGACGGTTTCCGCGTGCGGCGGCGGGTCGCCGGGGCTTAGCGATGTCTGCGAGGTGCCGAAGCTCATGTTGACGATGCGCGCGCCCAGGTCGACCGCGTGCTTAAAGGCGAACTCGATATCGGGAATTGCGCCCAGGCCGACCACCTTGTCGCCGCCCGGCGGCATCGCCGAGGCCAGCGCGCGCACAGGCTGCGCGCCGCACTCGCCGGCAAGCCCCGGATGCAGCACCGTGCCCTTGGCCTTCAACAGGCTGGCGCAGGCGGTGCCGTGGCCGTTGTGGGCCTCGTCCGGGTCGATGTCGCGGGCCGAGAAGTCGCCCACCAGTGCCAGGCCGTGGCCGACCTCCTCCTGGCGGAAGTTGACGGCGTCGAAGCCGGCGCGAAGCTGGCCCGCAAGCTCGGGATGGCGCTTGGCCGTGCCGGTGTCGATGACGGCGACCACGACCGCCGGGTCGCCCGGCTCGATCTCGTGAATGCGGGTGGCACCGATACGTTCAAGCGTCGAGGCGCGCGCCTCCGCATCCCTTGGCGCGTCCTTCGGCGGAGGCGGTGGCGCCGGGGCGTCCTGCTCACTGACGCAGAAATAGTGCGGGATGGCCCAGTCCACGATGGCGAGTTGGCGCAGCGCATCGACGGCATCCAAGACGTTGCAGTGCTCGGCCAGGGCGACCTCGAAGATTCGCGCGACGCCGCAGGTGTGCTCCAGGTCGTCGAAGCCATGATGGCGCTGCCCCGGCTCGTGGGCGCAGGCGGCGTCGTGCAGGCGGGCGATCCGCGCCTGTCCGCCGAAGCGGCGCAGCAGCCGATCCAGCGCGCCGTGGCCAAGCTGCGCCTCCGGGGCCGCGCGGCCGGCGCGCACGTCGCTGCGCGTCGGCACCCGCTCCGGCGCCTCGCCGAGTGCCAGCTTCACGACCAGCCGGCGCGGCGCGCAGTACCCGCGCGCGGTTGGTGCCCAGGGCATGGCGAGGTATCCGGTGCCGGTCATGGCTTGGCCCCCGAATAGGCGGGATGCACGGTAATACCGGCGCCCAGCGCGAGGATCTGCGGGTCGTAGGCAAAGCTGAGGGAGCCGCCGTCGGCGAGATCCACATCGACGCGCCCTTCGCTGTTGCCCGCGGCTTGTGGCGCATCGACGATCAGCGCCCGGTCGCCGGCGTGGACCAGGGGCACGCTCTCGCCGTCCACCCGCACGCCGCGCACCGCCTCGCGGCGCAGATTGCGGCCCTCCAGCCGCAGGCGCAGGCGATCCGCCGGGCCTTCGCCACGGGGTTCGCCGTCGCCGTTCCGGGCGCGCGGCGCGGGCGGCTCGTCGTCGCGCACGATGCGGCGGACGACCGGGCGGCGCTCCTGCATCATCGCCTGGCGCAGGCGGAAGGCCGGAATGTTCGCCACGCGCTCGATGGTGCGCGGGTCGCGCTGCGGCAGCAGGCGTCGGAGCTGGTCGGCGTTGGTGATGCCCACCCACTCAAGCCGGCGGCGCTCCTCCTCGCTGAAGTGCTGCTTCAGGGGATCCTCTTCCTCGGCGGGTGCCTCGCCTTCCACTTCCATTTCCGGTTCGGGCTCAGCCGGCTGCATGGTCAGGCGATGCTCTTCCAGCATCGGGCGCGTGACGGTCGTGAAGGCGATGTTGAGGATGCTGGCCTCGCGCTCGCCGGGGGCGGCGGGGCGGATCTTCACCACCGACCCCTCCGCCTCGACCTGCGTGCGCAGTTGCAGGTTCAGCTCCTTCACCGCGAAGGTCAGGTGCGTGCTGGCCGCTTTCAGCGTCAGCGCCGCCTGCGCGCGGTCGAGCTGACTGCTCAGCGCGTTGATGAAGTCCTCCAGCGGCAGGCTTTCGTACTCTTCGCTCATGACTTGTGCTCCACAGAGCGGACCGAGATGCGGCAGCGGCTGGGCGCGATGTCAAAGCCGCCGCGCCAGCGCGAGCGCGGGAAGTCGGCCAGGATCTCCAGCGTCGGCGACACCGCCACCTCCAGCGGCAGGTCGAAGGCGACGTCGTCGATGCGCACGATGGCCGCCGCCTCGCCGCGCGGGCGCATCGATTCGATCAGTTCGAGCAGCGTGTCCTCCAGCCGGCGCATCATGTCTCGCCTCCCTCGCTATCCTGTTGCTGTTGCGCCGGCGATGTGGCCTGCGCTGGCTGCTGCTGGGGGGCGGCGCGCCGGCCGCCGCGGGCGTGGCGTTCCAGAAGCTGGATGGCGGCGGCATCCGCGAAGCGCTCCAGCGGTACGGTCTCGCTGGAAAAGTTGATTCGCACCTCGCCGAACAGCTCGGCCTGAAGCTGGCTTTCCGCCTGCACGTTGACGCCGACGGTGGAGACCAGCGCCTTCGGCTGTTCGTAGGTGTTGCTGCCGCGCCGCCCCCAGCGCTGATTGCTGCCGGTGGTGTCCTGCGAACTGGCGTAGTCGACGCTGGTGGTGTCCGCCGCCGCCGCGCGGATGCGGATGCGGGCGGAAATCAGGCCGCTGTCCACCCGCACGCGGTTCAGGCCCATCAGCACCATGGTCGCGAGGTCGCGCATCCGGTTCTCGGCGACCACGCGGCGGGCGGCGGGGATCAGCCGGCTTTCGACCAGCTCGTCGGTCAGTTCCTCGCCCGAAAGGCCGAAGTCGTCCAGCCACGCGGGCGAGCGGAAGGCGAAGGTGTCCTCTTCTTCGCCGCCGCCGCCCGGTTGGACGCGCAGGCGCGGGCGCCCCTGCGCACCGCTGGGGAGTTCCAGGCTGAGGTCGGCGGGGAAACGGTCCACCAGCCAGTCGCGCACCTGGTTGGGCGTGACGTTCTCGCGGGTGAAGCTGTCGATGTCCTTCGCCACCACGCTGACAAGCTCGGCGAAGGCCTCCATCTGCCGGATGCTGGCATCGACGATGGCGTCGAAGGTGCCGTGGACCAGCGAGGCGACGAAGTTGGCGAAGTCCAGCTCGTCGCTGACCGCGCCGGCCGCGCCGGCCAGGCGGTCCACCGCGCGCATCTGCTCGCGGCTGGGGTCGGGCGTTGCGACGTCGCCGTTGCCGTTCTCGCCCTCGGCGAAGGGGCGGGCGGCATAGGTTCGGCCCGTTGCGGGACGGGCGGCGGGCGCGTCGAGGGCGTATGGGTCGTGCGTTTCGCCGCCGCGCGCGGTGTGCAGCGCCTGGCGGATGCGGGTCAGGCTGTCGTCCAGGTGGTGGCGGGTAGCCGAGTCCAGGGCGGCATAGGCGGCCGAGCGCGGCAGGTGACCCTGCACCTCTTCAACCGCCTGCCGGGCCGCGTGGATTTCCTGCTTCGCCACCGTACCACTCCCGCTTTCTGGCTACCGGCCGGGGGTGGTGAAAGCGGCGCGCAGGGCCGCCAGACGGCGTTGGCGCGCGGCGTCGCCAATGGCGGCAAGGCGGGCCAGCAACTCGCTCTCTTTGGGCAGCGGCATCAGCCCGCGTTCGCGCACGCGGCGGGTCAGGCGGGCCAGCGTGGCGGCGTCCGCCTGGCCGCTGGCCGAGATGCCGTTCGCTGCTTGGAAGCCCCGCAGGTCGGCGTGGTTCAGGGCCGCCAGCGCGGTGCGCTGTTGCGTCTCCGCCGTGAACAGGCCAAGCGCCTCGGCGATGGCATTTCGCGCCGCCTGCGGCCCGCGCATGACCATGAGGTCGAAGGCGGCGGCCAGGGCGAAGCGGGAGCGCAGGCCGAAGTCGGCCAGAAGCCGCGAAAGCGGGCGCAGCAGGCCCTCGATGGCGTGCTCGTGCTGGGCGTTGCGGAAGATGTCCACCGTCGCGGTGTCCGCGAAACGGCGCTGCCATCCAGCGGAGGTCAGCGGTTCGCCGCCCACGGGTTGCAGGCGTGCCGCCGGATCGCTGGCGGTCGTCACCTGGATAAGTTGGCCAGCGTTCTCCGCGCCCATCACCTCGCCGAAGAGATCCGGGTCGCGCTCGCGCGCCAGCGACAGCACGGCACCCAGGTCGCCGCTGGCCTGCCGGAAGCGGGCGATGCCGTAGACAAGGCCGCTGCCCGCCTCGTCGGCGGCGGTGTGGCCATAGCCGGCCTCGCCGTTGTGCTGCTCGGCGACGCGGCGGACGATGTCGAACAGGTCGCTCAGTGCGCTTTCGCCCTCTTCACCCTCCGCTGGCTCTGGCTGTGCGGCGGCAGCGGCTTGTGCCTGGACCGGCGGCAGGTGCGGCTCGCTTTCCGGCTCGGAGACGATGCGAAGTTCGCCTTCCCGCTCCCCGCCCGCTGGCTGGGCGAAACCGGCTTCCGCGGCGAGGGGCGTCAGGTGCGGAGTGGCCTCGGGCTCGAAGGTGACGCGGTAGTCCGCCTCCTGTCCCTCGGCCTGGCCGTTGCCGCCGCCCGCGAAGGCGCGCAGGGCCGCCTCGGTGGCCAGTGGCTCAAGATGCGCGACCGTCTCGGGCTCGCTGACCAGGCGCAGGCCGTTCTCGGGCAGGGCCTTGGCGGCCGTCGGTGCGGCGGCGGGATAGGCGTACTCGGTATACATGGCGGCCTCCGCTTCACGCGCTGAGGGTGATGCCGGACTGCGTCCAGTGGCCCGTCCGGGTCACGCGGCCGTCGCCATAGAGGTGGACTTCCTGGACGTAGAGGTCGTTGTTCCCGACGGCGCGGTCGAACTCGTAGAAGAAGGTGATCTTGACGCCGGCCATGGTGCGGCCGTCCTGGGCCTGGAAGGCGCCGGGCAGGTCGCGGACCTGGGCGCGCACCGTCAGGTCGATGCCGATGGACCCGCTCATGTTCCGGGGCTGGGCGGCGACCTGCACGTTGCCGACGGAGCGGCCGTCGTAGCGGAAGGTGACGGGGAAGTGGGCGTAGATCTCGTCCACGCCGTACCAGTTCGCCAGCACCGGGCTTCGGATCAGGACGGTCTTGTCCTGCTCGTCGGCGGTGCGGCCCTTGTTGCTGGCATTGTCGCCGACATGCTTCCAGCCGTGGAAGCGCTCGACCGTCCACTCGATGTCGTCGGCATCGTCGGTCAGGCGTTCCAGCGTGGTTCCGGCGACAGCACCGGCCACCGCCTCGCCCACGACGGCCCACGCGGCGTGCGGGTGGGCGTAGGGCTGGCGGGAAGACCTCGACCGCCCGCCGCCGTGTGGCGTCTGGCCCAGGCTTTCCGCCGCCGCGCCATAGAAGGCGCCCGCCGGCATGGTGCCGCCGCCCATGCCCATTGCTTGCGTCGCGACGATGGGGCCGGCATCGACATAGTCGCCGTCGATGCGCTGGTCGCTGGAGCCGGACAGCGATGTGGGGCCGTTTCCGGCCGCCACGGGGTTGTAGGCGTAGATGCGCCGCTGGTTCACGTACAGCTCGTAGGCGGGGAAGCGGTCGTGCGTGCCGTAGACGCGGGCGCGGACGTTGTCGCCCTCGCGCAACAGGAACACCGTGATATGCGCGTCGATATCCGGCGAGCCGGGCAGCAGGGGCAGGTTGCCCTCGACATGGAAGGTAACCGGCGTGGCGTCGCCCGCCGCGCCCTCGATGTCGGAGCGCAGCGAGCCGCCGCCCAGGCGCAGCGACAGGTTGTCGTCGCTAAGCCGGTGCCTGGCCCTATCGGTTGGTGTGGCGCCTTCGCGGACTTGCTTCCACCAGTCCGGCTTGCCGCTGACGTCGCTGACGTCGCTGGCGTCATATTCCAGGCTTTCGGCCCAGTGGCGGTCGACGACCGTGACTTGCGGCGCCGCGCCGGGCGCGCCCAAGCGGACGCGGCCATGGATCTCCGCCCGGCTGGTGCCGCGGCTGTAGTCGAACGACCGGCCGTCGCCGCCGAAGGCCTTGACGGTGCCAAGGGCCGGCACGTCCATGCCGATGGCGGGTGCCGGGATGAAGACACGCAGTTTGACATCGACCTCGGGCATGGCGCCGCCGAGGGTGCGGGCGCCGGCGCGGGGGTGGCGCATGTGGCTTAACTGGTCCACGGTAACCTCCGCCTTCAGGTGGCCGACGTAGCCGATGGGCATCAGCACATCGGCGATGTCGCCTGGTGAGGACCAGTGCGGAGGTGTCTCGCTCAGCGGCAGGCCAACGCGGCGATAGGCCTCCAGCACCAGTTCGGAACAGAAGAACTTGTCGTCGTTGTCGGTCCCCAGGACGACGCGGCGCCGCTCGTCGCTGTCGGGGCCGACGCGGAAGCGGGCCTGGCGCAGGATGCCGCCGAAGTCGTAGTCGTGACCGATCAGCCCGCGCAGGGTGGAGACCAACTGTCCCGCCATCTCGGCCGTAAGCGAAGGGTGACGGAAGGCGACGGCGACGCTGGCATCCGCAATCGCCTCGGCCAGCCCGCGCTCGACGACGCCCTCGGCGACGGACTCGATGACCTTGTGCGTGCCGGCCTCGTCCGGGCCGATGTAGACCATGGAATGGCTGACGTGCTGGCCCGTTGCGCGCCGGATCGCGGCCGAGATCGGGTTGTCCCCGGTGGACAGGATGATATCGCCCATCTCAAGCGCCGAGGTGGCGATAGACCGGCCGCCGGCGCCGGGGTCGAGCGGGATGTCGCCGGCCATCGGCGCAGCCGGTTGCGGCATCGGGCCGAAGCCGTCGTCGTAGACGTAGGACTGCGCCGCCACCTCGCCGCCGTTGCCATTGCCGTTGCCCGCGCCATTCGGCTGCTGGGCGCCCTCCCCGTTGCCGTTCCCGTTCATTCCAGGTCCGGGGGCCGGCGGGGCGGCGGTGGCCGGCTCCTTGCCGGGGCGTGCCGCATCGCCCGCCCAGGTCAGGAAGGCCGAGTCGCCGTTGCTGTCGCCATAGTCGACCAGCTCGCCGCGCGGGTTGGGCGCGCCCAGCGTGCGGCGCAGCGTCCGGCCCGTCAGGCCGCTGATGTCGACATAAGGACGGCGCTCGTCCGGCCAGACGATCTTGATCGGCTGGCCGCCGCTTGGCCGGTCGAAGGCGGCGACCCCGTGATAGAGCCGCTCCTGCCCGACAAAGCGCGCCAGGATCGCCGCCGGCAGCACGAAGACGGCCTCGCCGCGCTGGGCTTCCATGCGCTCGCGGTAGCCGCGCGTGGAGAAGAAGTTCTCGGCTGTCCGCCGTGCCTGGTTTTCCGGGCGGGCGAGGGTGGGGTCCGTGGTCACCACCACCTCGATCCAGCGCGGTTCGTTGCCGGTGCGGATCAGGTAGGAGGTGGACGGACGCGTATCCGAGCTGATCAGGTGATTGGGCTGGATGGAGACGGTCATCGTACAGCTTCCTTCGGCAGCGCTCCGGCGGACGGCATCGGTTCAGGCGCGGCGTTTGCCGGCGCGCCGGCGGATGAGGCAGGCCAGCGCGTCGGGCAGTTCTTCCCAGCTTTCGAAATGGACGGGGCGGAGGCCGGCGCCGCTTGCGCCGTCAGGTGAGATTTCCCGGACGGAGCCTCGCCAGAACGGGGCCTCGCCCTCGATTTCGCGCGGCTCCAGCCACATCGTGACCAGGAAATGCCGCCGTCGCAGTGTCGGCTCATCCACCTTGTTCTCCCTGGCCGGCCGTCGGGCCCGTGCCCGCGGCCCAGCATCCCCGATGGGGCAGCGGATCAGACGGCGGTCTCTCGCGGCACACGGCGGAGTCACCTGGCGATCACCTGATGTGATCGGACGTGATTCGGCACGGTCCAGCCTGTGGCCGGACTTGAGAGAACGGCGGTGGGAGGTGGCGGAAAATGCGGCTTGGGTGGGATCAGGCCTCTGGCTCGGCCTCGTTGTCGTCCGGTTGGCGGCAGACGCGCTGAAGGATCGACTGGGCCAGCATCAGGTGCTTCAGCGCCATTTGAATCTCGGTCGCGGTCCTGTCGCGGGTGGCGTCGGCAAGCCTTTCCGCCACGCTTGGCAGCGCGTGCGTGCTGACAGCCGCGTTGAGGGCGAGGACCGTCTCCGGCATCGGATCGGCGTCCAATTCCACCCGGAGGAGTCGGGCGCAGGCCTCGAACTGGCGGCGGGCGGCGGTGCGCTCGCCCAGGGCGCCGTGGCACTGGATCAGGGTGCGGTGAACGTGTTCCAGCAGCGGATCGTTCTCCAGCAACTGGCGCCCGACGTCGATGGCCTGCATCCACTGGCTTGCGCCAAGATGATGCTGGAGCAGATCCTCCTGCGCCTTGATGTAGCGGGCGCGCAGGTTCTCGCGGACCAGCATGACCCAGTCGTCGTCGTGGCTGACCAGGAAGTCGCCGCGATAGATGGCGATCGCCTCGGCAAGTCGGCGGTGCGCGGCTTCGTCGTCGCTGAGGGCGGGAAGTCCCCGCGTCATCGCGTCGAATGTGCCGACGTCGGAGATCACCGGCGCGTCGGAACGGATGGCGACGCTGTCGCCGCAGGTGTCGAACACCGCGTCGGGGTCGACGCCCGCCGAGCGCATCACCTCGCGCAGCCGCCACATCGTCGTATTGAGACAGCGCCGGGCACGATCCTCGCTGGCCTCGGCCCACAACGTTCCGGCCAGGCGCGAACGGTCGCCGCGCTGATCCGGCGAAACCAGAAGCCATCCCAGAAGCGCCCACCCCTTGCGCAGATTCAGGAACAACTCACGGTCACGGTACAGCAAACGCTGGCGGCCAAGCATGTATATTTCGAGTGCGACAGACGCCATCCCCAGATGTGTCCACTCGGAATATTGCGCTTTAAGGAGCGAAACGGTTATCTAACGATAATACTTATTTAAGGTTGCGGGCCGACGAACTCTTAAGTGGTGGCACACCGATGTCACAACGCGGCACGCCGAAAGTCACCTTCGCACTTGAACGCAGGATCGCCGGCCGGCCCGCTGCAGGCCGGGTGGAGGGACGGTCCTTGCGGTTTCGACAGGCGCGCGGCAAGGTCTGGGGCGCGGCGGCCCTTCGATGGTTCCGCCTCTATGGGTGTGGTGGTGTTGAGGAGAAGAACGATGGCGTCTTCGAGCGGCGGCGTGTGGGACACGCCCGTAACCCGGTTGCTGGACTGCGAACTGCCGATTGTGCTTGCGCCGATGGGCGCGGTGTCCGGCGGCGGGCTGGCCGCGGCGGTCGCGCAGGCCGGCGGGTGCGGGTTGCTGGGACCTGGATACCTGGACGAAACCTGGATCGAGCGGGAGTTCGACAACGCCGGCAACGCCCCGGTCGGCATCGGCTTTATCACTTGGCATCTCAGCCGGTACCCGGAGCGTCTGGACGCGGCGCTGGCGCGGAAGCCGTCGGCGGTGATGCTGTCGTTCGGGGACGCGTCCCCCTTTGCAGCGCGCATCAAGGATGCCGGCGCGCGCCTCATCATGCAGGTGCAGACGGTCGCCGACGCCGAGCGCGCGGCCGAGCTTGGCGCCGACCTGATCGTGGCGCAGGGCACGGAAGCGGGCGGTCACGGCGCCAGCCGCGGGACCTTCGCGCTGGTCCCCGCCGTGGCGGACGCGGTGGCGCCGGTGCCGGTGATGGCCGCCGGCGGTGTCGCCGACGGACGCGGCATGGCGGCCTCCTTCATGCTGGGCGCGGCGGGCGTGCTTGTCGGCACCCGGCTTTTCGCGACGCGGGAAGCGCTGGGCCACGCCAACGTCAAGGCCCGCCTGGCCCAGGCGCGGGGCGACGAGACGCTGCGCACGCAGATTTTCGACATCATCCGCGGCATCGACTGGCCCTCGGGCTACACCGGCCGGGCCGTGCGCAACGATTTCGCCGCACGCTGGGACGGTCGCGAGGACGAGCTGCTGACGGCGGTAGAGGAGGAGCGGCCGCGCTTCCAGGCAGCCGTCGAGGCCGGCGACACCGACGGCGGGCTGGTCTGGGCCAGCGAATCCGTCGACTTGATCCGCGAGGTCGAGCCGGCGGGCGAGGTCGTCCGGCGCATGGCCGACGAGGCCGCCCGGCTGCTGGGCCAAGGCGCGCCGCTGCGCTGAAGTGGTGGGGGCGCATTCGCGCCGAAGCGGGGATCGTCCCTTGTATCTCTCAGTTGCCGTCCGGCGCAAAGCCGGCGAGGCTCGTACATGGCACTATCCTAGCCGGTGCAGCGCGCTTAGCTAGGATAGCCTCATCCAACAAATGTCGAAGGCCTGTGCCGCCAACCGTCCGCTGAGGGCAGGCCTGCCGCTGGAGCGGCCAGCCGAATACCCACACCAGCCGCTTGCTCGGCCGACCGTCAATCAAATCGGGTGCGGTCTTGGCCACAGAGGCGACAATTAGTCTTCCTCCGCATTATCGGAGCGCTCTTCTGGACCGAAGGAACGCCATAACGCGCTTTTCGAGTTCAAGGAGAACGAGAAGCGCGATCCCCACCGCGAGGATCACTGCACCGTCCTGGAACGCAACCGGTCGCGTATCGAAGAAGCGCTCCATCACGGATGCATAGGTGAATATAAACTGCAAAACCACTACCGTCGCGACAGCGATCAGGACCGGGCGGGTACCGAGAACACCTTTGATCGTTAGTGAGGGGGTGCGGAGATAACGCACGCTGAACAGGTAAAAGACCTCAAGAACGACGAGCGTGTTGACCGCTATGGTGCGTGCTTCAGCCACCTCCATGCCCTTGACGATCGCCCACTCGAACATGCCGAATATGCCGAGAAGAAACAGCGTGGACACCATGGCGATGCGCCACGCCAGAAAGCCGGAAAGAAGAGGCTCCCGCAAAGCTCTGGGCGGCCGGGACATGGCGTCGGGCTCAGTGGGTTCGAAGGCCAATGCGAGGGCAAGTGCGACCGAGCTGACCATGTTGACCCACAGGATCTGCAACGGCGTGATCGGCAGCGTAAGCCCTAGCAGGATCGCCGCCACGATACTCAGGGACTCGCCGCCGTTGATCGGCAGCAGGAAGACGATCGCCTTTTTGAGATTGTCGTAGACGGTGCGTCCCTCGCGCACGGCGGCAACGATGGAGGCGAAGTTGTCGTCCGCCAACACCGTTTCCGCCGCTTCCTTGGCCGCCTCCGTGCCCTTGACGCCCATGGCGACGCCGACGTCGGCACGGCGTAGCGCAGGAGCATCGTTGACCCCGTCGCCGGTCATCGCCACGACATGTCCCTCGGCCTGAAGCGCTTCGACGAGGCGAAGCTTGTGTTCGGGCGCGGCGCGGGCAAACACGTCAACCTCCCACGCGCGGCGTCGCAACTCGGGTTCGGACAGGGCCTCGATCTCCGGCCCGGTCAGCACGTCGCGGCTGTTGGCGAAGCCGATCTGCGCGGCAATGGCGCGGGCCGTGACGTGGTGGTCGCCGGTGATCATCTTCACCCGGATGCCTGCCGAGCGGCACTCCGCCACGGCGGAGGCGGCCTCTTCGCGGGGCGGGTCGATCATGCCAACGAGCCCGAGGAACGTCAGGTCGTGGTCGATGTCATCGAAGCGCAGCTCGCCGTGCGTGCTGTGAGTAGGCCGCATTGCGACCGCGAGTACCCGGTGACCCTCAGCCGCAAGGTGCTCCACCGCCCGGTGCCAATAATCGGGGTCCAGCCGCGTCGTCTCCCCCGCAGCCCGTTGTGTCGCGCACATCGTGAGCAGGCGTTCGGGCGCCCCCTTCACGAAGATCACCGCCGAACCGGTGTGGTCGTGGTGCAGCGTGGCCATCAAGCGGTGCTCCGCCTCGAAGGGGATGACATCGATCCGGGGCAGGTGCCTGGCCTCCACCTCGGGATTGAGCCCGGTCTTGTGTGCGAAGGCGAGCAATGCCCCTTCCATTGGATCGCCCTCAACCGTCCACACCCCGGCGTGCTCGCGGAGGCGCGCCTCGTTGCAGAGTGCTGCCGCCTGCGCCATCGCAATGAGTGCCGGGTCTTCTTCGGGGAGGAATTCCCGTTGGTCGCGCGACAGTCCGCCGTGCGGCGCGTAACCGACTCCACCGACCTCGTACCGATTCTCCCCGGTGACCGCCGCGCGCACAGTCATTTCGTTCTTGGTCAGGGTGCCGGTCTTGTCCGAGCAAATGACCGACACTGAACCCAGCGTCTCGACCGCGGGTAAGCGGCGAATGATCGCGTGGCGTTGCGCCATTCGCTGGACGCCGATTGCCATGGCGATCGTCAGGATGGCGGGCAATCCCTCGGGGATCGCCGCCACGGCAAGGCTGACCACGGCCATGAACATCTCGCTCGCGGTGTAATCGCGGGCGAACACGCCGAACGCGAAAACGAGCGCCGCAAAGCCGAGAACGGTGACCGTCAGCCACCGCGCGAACCGGGCGATCTGTCGCAGAAGCGGGGTCGCGAGCGGCTCGACCTGCGCCAGCAAGCGGCTTATCCGGCCAATTTCGGTGGCCGTGGCCGTCGCGACGACGACGCCTGTGGCCTGGCCATAGGTGACGAGCGTACCGGAATAGGCCATCGAAGCGCGGTCGCCAAGCGGAACGTTCGCGGCGACCGGTTCGATTCCCTTTGCAACGGGAACCGACTCTCCCGTGAGCGCCGCCTCGTCGATCTGGAGATTCTTCACACGTAGAAGCCGGATATCGGCCGGCACCTTGTCTCCGGGTTCGAGGATGACGAGATCGCCGGGGACCAGATCTTCGGCCGGAATGCCGGCCCGCTTGCCCTCGCGCAGGACTGTCGCCTGTGCCGACAGCATGTCCCTGATCGCCCGAAGTGATTCTTCCGCCTTGCCCTCCTGGGCGAATCCGATCGCCGCGTTGACCAGGCACACCGCCAGGATCACCGCAGCATCGGTAAAGTGACCGATCGCCGCGGTCAGGACCGCCGCGCCTAGCAATACTTGAATCAGCAGGTTTTCGAACTGTGCCAGAAAGCGGCGAACCGGGCCCCGGGTCTTTGGCGGCGGCAGGCGGTTCGGTCCATATGCTGCCAGTCGGCGCGCGGCTTCGGCTTGCGACAAGCCTTCGGGCGCCGTAACAGTGCTCTCCACTACAGTGTCTGGCGCCGCGGCATGCCAAGCACGATCGCCATCCGCGAGCCCGATGGCGCCTTGCCCAAAGGCGGGGTCCGGGGATCTGCGTGACATCTTCGTGGTTGACTCCCGACCGTTCATGCGTGAGCGAGACCTGTGCCGCCCGCGCTTAGGGGGCCCGCCCTTATGGGAATGTGGCGGTGCCGCGCTTTCAAGGCGTGATCGCGACCTTGAGCACGCCGTCGCGCTGATTCGCGAAAAGGTCGTAAGCCTCCTCGATCTTGTCGAGCTTGAAACGATGCGTTACCAGCGGTCGCGTATCGAGCCGGTCGGCGTTGATGACTTCCATCAGCCTGCGCATGCGTTCCTTGCCTCCGGGGCAGAGTGTGGTGACGATCTTGTGGTCGCCGAGCCCGGCGGAAAACGCATCCAATGGAATCGTCAGATCGCCGGAGTACACGCCGAGCGAGGACAGCGTTCCGCCCGGTCGCAGCACACGCAACGCAGCCTCGAACGTCTCCTGACGTCCGAGCGCTTCGATAGCGACATCGACACCGCGACCATCCGTCAAGCGCATGATCTCGTCCACCGGGTCCACCTTCGTGAAGTCGACCAGATGGTCCGCCCCCATTGTCCGGGCGATCTCCATGCGTTCCGGAACGGCATCGACACCGATGATGGTCGTTGCCCCCATGAGCCGGGCGCCCGCTGTCGCGGAAAGCCCGATCGGTCCTTGCGCGAACACGGCGACAGTGTCGCCGATCCGAACGCTGCCACTCTCGGCGCCGGCGAAACCGGTCGACATGATGTCGGGGCACATCAGCACCTGTTCGTCGCTGAGCCCGTCCGGAATCGGCGCCAGGTTCGCCATCGCGTCCGGAACCAGAAGATACTCCGCTTGGGCGCCGTCGATCGTGTTGCCGAAGCGCCAGCCGCCGAGCGGCTTGAACCCGTGCTTCGTTCCGGCGCCGTCCTGGGAGTGATAGCCGCACAGACATGCGGCACTGTGGCCGCTCGGGGTGATGGCCCCGGCGATCACGCGCTGGCCTTCTTCATATCCTTCTACAGCGGAGCCCAGCTTCTCGATGATCCCAACCGGCTCGTGACCGATTGTGAGACCTTTCTTGACCGGGTACTCGCCTTTTAGGATATGGACGTCGGTGCCACAAATCGTGGTTGTCGTAATGCGAATCAGGGCGTCGAGCGGGCCGATATCCGGTATGGGCTTTTCCTCGAGCGCAATGCGATTCGACTCCACGAAAACGGCAGCTTTCATTGTCCTTGTCACCGCTTTGTCCTCCAGGGCAATTTACGGTAAGTCCTTAGCACTGGATCAAATATAGATGCGGCGAGTATCTCATGACCTCGGCGACGATCCGCCCCTTCCGACATAACCGCACGGCGTCCCGCCCCGTCGTGCCGGCCACGAAGTGTTCGAGCAGCCGACCCCGCTTCGCTAGGGGCGTGTCCGCGCCGGACTTCGAGCCCGTTCAATTCACGGCACGGCGGGCGAATTGCCTTGGGGCGTTGCGGCCGATCAGGTCGCTGGCGATTCGCCTTGCCTGCTCGCACGAGACCGCGCCGGCGCTGGCGATGTCCTTCACGACGCGCCGGTCCGCCGATTTCGTCCGGTAATAAACAAAATATGTTGCCGGGCCTTCCGGCGAGACGCGGCAGCCGAAGCCGTAGAGGTCCGTGTCCCACAAGACTTCCAGGTGGCGGTCCTTTCCCTTCGCCGCGGCAACCGCCTGATCCGTCAACTGTAGACGAGACATGCGAGGCCCTCCCGTGACACGACGTTCGCCGCAGTTTCCCGATGGGCGTTGCCGGGCGGCATTGACATATGTCAATCGGATTTGATGTTCCGACTCATTAATAAGAAAAAAAATTGCGCAGCAGGAAATGCATTGCTAGCGTCGTCGCCCTGCGGAGCCGTGGCGCCATGAAGGTCGCGAAGCGCATTGTTGTCCCGTGTCATTCGCACTGCTGCGGTGCGGCTTTCCAAGGGCAAGATGGTTTCCGGCACAGTCAGGCTTGCCTCTTCCTCCTCCGGCGGTAACGTTGTCGAACGTGAAAAAATGTTGCGTTATGGTTGTCCCACCCGTTTGAGTGGGCGGGGCAGGGACGTGACGGAGGACGTGGTGAGCGAAGTCGACAGCAAGAACAAGCGTGGGGCGCGGCCTGCCGCGTCCGAAGAGCCCGAAGCGCGCGACAACCAGCTTGAGCTGGCGATCGGCACGCAGGTCCGGCAATTCCGTCAGGACCTGCACATGACGGTGGCGGAAGTCGCGAAAATGGCCGGGCTGTCGCCCGGCATGCTTTCCAAGATCGAGAACGGCATGACGTCGCCTTCCCTGGCCACGCTCCGCGCGCTGTCGCAGGCGCTGAACGTCCCGGTCACGGCGTTCTTCCGCAAGTACGAGGATCAGCGCGACGCCACCTTCGTCTCCCAGGGCCAGGGCCTGCTGATCGAGCGTCGGGGGACGCGGGCGGGGCATGAATACCGCTTGCTGGGCCATACGATCGGCAAGCGCATCAATGTCGAACCATACCTGATCACGCTTTCGGAAAGCTCGGAGATCTTCCCCCTCTTCCAGCATGCGGGGGTCGAGTTCGTCTATGTGCTGGAAGGCGAGATGGACTATCGCCACGGCGGCCAGACCTTCGAGATGAAGCCGGGCGATTCCCTGTTCTTCGATTCGGACGTTCCCCATGGCCCGGAACGCCTGAAAAAACTGCCAATCCGGATGCTCTCGCTACAGGCGCGCGCCGCCGAATAGATTACTCTCAGGAAAAACATATTCTCCTGTTGAACGGCGCCCCCGGGGCTGATACCTTCTCCTAAGCATTTCCTCTGAGTGGAGAAGGTTTCAGCATGTGCGGCATCGTGGGCCTATTTGCCAAGTCGCCCGAGCTCCAGCCGGAGCTGGGACGCCATTTGACGGCGATGCTTGTCGAGATGACCGACCGCGGTCCCGACAGCGCCGGAGTCGCCGTGTATCGCGAGCCCGTCGAGAAGGGCTGGACAAAACTGTCCCTGTGTAACGGCCATGCCGAATATCCATGGGAGACCCTCTCCCAGGAATTCGCCGACGATTTCGGTCGCGAGATCCGTCACGAGCAGCGCGGCAGCCACAGTGTCTTCCGTATTCACGAGGACTTCGAGCCGATCCAGGCGTGGCTGCGCCATCGCCACCCGGAGCTGCGGATCGTCAGCGCCGGCGATTCGATCGAGATCTTCAAGGAGAAGGGGCTGCCCTCCGACGTCGCCCGGAACTTCAGTCTGGACACACTGTCGGGCACCCACGCGCTGGGCCACACGCGGATGGCGACGGAGAGCGCGGTCACGACCGAGCACTCGCACCCGTTCTCCACGGGCCTGGACCTGTGCCTCGTCCATAACGGCTCGTTGTCGAACCACAACCGGCTGCGCAGCTACCTGCGCCGGCACGGCATCGATTTCCAGACCGACAATGACAGCGAGGTGGCCGCGGGCTACCTGGCCTGGCGGATGCGCGAGGGCGCCACGCTGGACGAGGCCTTGCAGTCGGCCATGAAGGATTTGGACGGATTCTTCACCTTCGCGGTGGGCACGCGCGACGGTTTCGCCGTGGTGCGCGATCCCATCGGCTGCAAGCACGGTGTTCTCGCGGAGACCGACGAATGGGTGGCGATGGCCACGGAATACCGTGCGATCGCGCCGCTGCCGGGTGCCGACAAGGCGAGCATCTGGGAGCCGGTACCGGGCCAGATCTACAGCTGGTCGCGATCCTGACCTCAGGGGTGCAATACAAGCCATGAAAACGAACGGTTATATCGAGTTCGATCTCGATGGGGAGGAGCTGTCCAGCGTCCACGCGCGGCTGCACTCCGTAAAGCAGGGCGACAACGAGCGCAGTTTCAGGATCGTCAATCCGCGCGGCAAGCACGCCGTCGCCGCCGGCCTGAACGCGCCCATGGACGTCCGCATCGACGGGCATGTCGGCTTCTATTGCGGCGGCATGAACAAGGAGGCGGACATCACCATCAACGGCCAGGCCGGACCCGGCGTTGGCGAGAACATGATGTCGGGCCTGATCCGCGTGTGCGGCAACGCCTCGCAGTCGGCGGGCGCCACCGGGCGCGGCGGCATGCTGGTGATCGAGGGGGACGCCTCCTCGCGCTGCGGCATCTCGATGAAGGGCATCGACATCGTCGTCGGCGGCTCGGTCGGGCACATGAGCTGCTTCATGGGTCAGCGCGGCCATCTCGTCGTTTGCGGCGACGCCGGCCACGACCTCGGCGATTCCCTCTATGAAGCGCAGATCTTCGTGCGCGGCAGCGTCGACAGTCTGGGTGCGGACTGCGTCGAGAAGGAGATGCGTCCCGAGCACATCGAAACGCTGAAGGGACTGCTGGCCCGTTCCGGTGTCAATGCCGACCCGAAGGAGTTCCGCCGCTACGGTTCGGCGCGCAAGCTCTACAACTTCCACATCGACAACGCCGACGCGCTGTAAAGCCGAGACAGGAGTCCCGTATGACAGATCCACGTGCACTACGCGGCTCGGCGACGTTCCCGCCCGAGGTTATCCGCGAAATCCAGCGGGCCGCGGACCAGGGGGTCTACGAGATCCGCGGTTTCGGCACCAAGCGCAAGATTCCCAGCTTCGACGACCTGTTGATGCTGGGCGCGTCGGTCTCCCGCTATCCCCTGGAGGGCTATCGCGAGGCCTGCGACACCAGCGTTATGATCGGCACGCGCTTCGCGAAAAAGCCGATCGAGCTGAAGATTCCGATCACTGTTGCCGGGATGAGTTTCGGGGCCCTGGGCTCGCACGCCAAGCGCTCGCTTGGCTGGGCGGCGACCGAGATGGGCACCAGCACGACCACCGGCGACGGCGGCATGACGGATGAGGAGCGCGAGGCCTCGAAGACCCTGGTCTATCAGGTGCTTCCCTCGCGCTATGGCATGAACCCGGACGACCTGCGCCGGGCGGACGCGATCGAGGTCGTGGTCGGCCAGGGTGCGAAGCCGGGCGGCGGCGGCATGCTGCTGGGCCAGAAGATCAACGAGCGTGTGGCGAAGATGCGCGACCTGCCCCAGGGCATCGACCAGCGCAGCGCCAGCCGCCATCCGGACTGGACCGGGCCGGACGACCTCGAGATCAAGATCCACGAGATCCGCGAGATCACCGGCTGGGAGAAGCCGATCTACGTGAAGGTCGGCGCCACCCGCACGCGCTTCGACACCGCACTGGCCGTCAAGGCCGGGGCCGACGCCGTCGTCGTCGACGGCATGCAGGGCGGCACGGCGGCCACGCAGGATGTCTTCATCGAGCATGTCGGCATCCCCACCCTTCCGGCGGTGCGCCAGGCCGTCGAGGCGCTGCAGGAACTGGACATGCACCGGAAGGTTCAGCTAATCGTATCCGGCGGCATACGCAGCGGTGCGGATGTCGCCAAGGCGCTGGCCATGGGGGCGGACGCGGTCTCCATCGGTTCGGCCGCGATGGTTGCGCTGGGCTGCAACAAGCCGGTCTACCACGAAGACTACGAGGCGCTCGGAACAGCGCCAGGGTTCTGTCATCACTGTCATACCGGGCGGTGCCCGGTCGGCGTGACGACGCAGGACCCGGAGCTGGAAAAGCGGCTGCCCCCGGAAAAGGGCGGGCGGCTGATGCGGAACTACCTGCAGACCATGGTGCTTGAGCTGCAGACGCTCGCGCGTGCGTGCGGCAAGAGCCACGTCCTGAACCTGGAACCGCAGGATATGGTCGCGCTGACGGTCGAGGCCGCGGCGATGGCGCAGGTCCCGCTCGCCGGAACCGATTGGGTCCCCGGCAAGAATAATTATTGAGCGCCAAGCCAAATCCGTTTGAGGGAGGTCGCGGAGCATGACGATAAAGCTCTCTGAAGTGGCGAAAGAAAAAGGTATCGAATATTTCCTGATCAGTTTCGTCGATATGGGCGGGGCACTGCGCGCCAAGCTGGTGCCGGCCGCCGCGATCGACAAGATGCAGGAGGACGGAGCCGGTTTCGCGGGATTCGCGGCGGCGATGGACATGACGCCGGCGCACCCCGACATGCTGGCGAAGCCAGACCCGGAAACGTTGATTCAGTTGCCCTGGAAGCCCGAGGTCGGCTGGCTGGCCTCCGACTGTTGGATGGACGATGCCCCGGTCGCGTCCTCGCCGCGTGTTCTGCTGAAAAGCCAGATCGAGAAGGCGGCTGCCGAAGGCTACCGGATGAAGTCCGGTGTCGAGTGCGAGTTCTTCCTGATCGACGCCAACGAGATGCGCGTCGCGGATCATCACGATTCGGCGCGCAAGCCCTGTTACGACCAGCTTGCCCTGATGCGCCAGTACGACGTGATCAAGCGCATCTGCGATTACATGCAGCAGCTTGGCTGGGGCCCGTACCAGAACGACCACGAGGACGGCAACGGCCAGTTCGAGATGAACTGGAACTTCGACGACGCGCTGGTGACGGCCGACCGCCACGTCTTCTTCAAGTACATGGTGAAGACGGTGGCCGAGGAATACGGCATGCGGGCCACCTTCATGCCCAAGCCGTTCAACCACCTGACGGGCAGCGGCTGCCACGCCCACGTTTCCCTGTGGGACACCAAGGGCAAGAAGAACCTGTTCCTCGACGGCAGCAACGACCCGCTCGGCATGAGCATGACCGCCTACAGCTTCCTCGGCGGCGTGATGAACGAGGCCGAGGCGCTGGCGTCGATCTTCAATCCCACCGTGAACAGCTTCAAGCGCATCGATTCGGCCACGACGCTGTCCGGTGCGACCTGGTCGCCGAACGCAATCACCTATTCCGGCGACAACCGCACGCACATGATCCGCATTCCCGAGCCCGGACGCTTCGAGATGCGGCTGATGGACGGCGCGTCCAACCCGTACCTGATGCAGGCGGGCGTGCTTGCCACCGGCATGGACGGGATCGAGCACGAGCGCGATCCGGGCAAGCCGATGTACAATAACATGTACGAGGACGGTCAGCGGCTGAAGCGGGTGCGCAGGCTGCCGCTGAACCTGCTGGATGCCGCGCGCCTGACCAGCAAGAGCAAGGTCCTGCGCCGGCAGCTCGGTGACGAGTTCATCGATTCCCACGTGAAGCTGCGTTTCGACGAGTGGCGGCGCTATGCGACGACGCTCTCGCAGTGGGAAGTCGAGAACACCTTCGACTGTTGAACCAAGGCCGCGTCGCGGTCCCCACGGGGCGCGCCCGTGCAGCCCATGGCATGGGCGCGCCCTTTCTTTTCGGTTGGCATGCGCGTCTCTGCGGTTAATGTACCGGGCCTGCCCTGCCGGCCTGGCTTAAGTTGCCGGAAACGCCAAGGAACGAACGAGGCTGCATCGGGGGCTGCTGGGAACGGAGGTCGCCATGGACGCCGGGCTGGAGCACGACATCCCGTGCCTTGCCTCTGGCGAGGACGGACAGGCGGTGGCGCCGAAGGTCGAGCAGCGACGCATCGGCATCCTGCTGCTTCCGGGCTATTCGCTGCTGGGCCTTGGCGCCATGACGGAGGCCTTCGAGGCGGCGAACGCGGCGTGCGGCGAGCGGGCCTTCGTCTGCAGGCGGATTGCGCTGGGCGTCAGCCTTCCGGCCGGGACGGGCGGGCGACGGCTGGACTTGCACTCCGAGGCCGAGGTTGCGGGAACGCCCAGCAACTACGATGCAATCCTTCTGCCGGGCGGCGAGGACAGGCGCGACAGCTATGGCGTCTGCGCGTGGCTGCGGCGGGGTGCGCGTCACGGCGTCCTGGTCGGTGGATTCGGCGACGCTTGCCGGATTCTCGGTCGGGCGGGCCTGCTGCACGAGCGACCGTGCGCCGTTCATTGGTCGCTGTCGGAGTCCTTCTCGGAGGATTTCCCGGAGGCCGATTTGCGGCCGACGCTTTACGAGTTGCATCGCGGCGTCCTGACCTGCGCCGGCGGCGCGGCGACACTCGACGCGGTTATCGAGCTGATCGCCCACTTCCAGGACCGCCGTCTGGCCACCGAGGTGGCGGAACGGCTGGTCTACCAGCGCCTGCCGGAGCAGCCGGACAGCCAGCGCCTGTCGATGGCGCGCCGGCTGGGGACGGCGAACCCACACCTCGCCAGCGCGCTGGAGATGATCGAGAGCGAGCTGGACGAACCGATATCAAGCGGCGAGCTGGCGGCGCGGGTCGGCATCTCGCCGCGCCAACTGGAACGCCTGTTCAGCCGCTACGTGGGGTGCAGTCCGCTTCGCTATCACCGCGAGCGACGGCTGGAGAAGGCACGGACGCTGCTGACGCAGACCAGCCTGCCGGTGACCGAGGTGGCCGTGGCGTGCGGGTTCACCTCCGTCAGTCATTTCACAAGATGCTACAAACGTGTATTTGGTGAAATACCTTCTAAAGCACGTTGAAGGCTGCGGGGCTGGATTGAACATTCACGGGCGAAATTTTATAATTTTATAACAAAATTCTACCATACGATGTAACCAATATGCATGTTCTCCAAATTTTCCACGAATATGCGGTTGACATTCCAATCTCCGCAATAAACAATCTTTCCTCATAGAAAACAGGGGTCGCCCCGCACATCTCAGTTTGGGGGAGGTAGCACGTCATGAACGGCGCTGATCCAACGCGTATCCAACGACTGTTCAATCAGGACAAGGTGCTGGCAAGCACCTTCGTCGTCCTGCTTTGGGCCGCAATCCTCTACGTCTTTTTCACCGTCTCGCCGTTGATCGAGGACGCCACCATCCGCGTGGTGGTCGCGGTCGCTGGCTCGGCCGTCCTGCTGTTCAACACCGCGGCCATCGTGGCCATGCTCCGTCACTATTCGGAGGACAAGGAGCACATCTACGGTCTCGACATCGAACACCTTGACGCGCTTGCCGAGGCGAAGCGGACCGGGCAACTGCAGGCTGCGGAATAGGAGATCGTCAAAATGCAAAAACGCTATCAGCCGCCCAGGCAAAGCGGGCTTGGGCAGTTCCTGGACTGCGTCTTTCTGCTGGCGATCGTCTACGCCAGCCTGCTCGCGCCGATCGTCCTGGACTTCGGGGGCGGCGTGAACAAGCACCAAGTCGACATGGTGCAGGGCGAGCAGGTCACCTGGGAAGCTCTTGGCCAGAACGAGGTCATGCAGGCGCAGTGGCAGAAGCTCGGCTACGACGCCGAGGGCGCGGCGGAGATCATCACCTCGCGCTTCGACTACAGCATCGATCCGCTGGCTCTCGTTATCACGGCCGCGGTCATCATCGGCTACTTCGTCTTCATCCTGAAGGTGTCGGCGAAAGAGTACCGCGACGTCATCCGCGAGAACTTCGATACGGACTGACCCGGCCAGGGCTTGAGAGGAGACGGGTATGATCTTCTGGGAAATCTTCAGCTACGCAGCATGGGCGCTGGCGGCGCTGCTGCTGGGCTGGATGCTGCTGGACCTCATCAAGGTCAGCAAGGACTACAGCGAGGAATTCCTGCTGAGTGCTCGCGAGGGCGCCGACGAGCTTCTCCAGCAGGACCACGCGCAAGGGGGTAAGAAATGACCGCGCAGGACACGACCGCACAGGGCGGCGGTGGCGGCGAGCGCCTCTACCTGCTCAAGGTTCTGGGCCCGGTCCATGTGTGGGCCCTGGGCGTGGGTATCGTTCTGGTCGGCGAGTACATGGGCTGGAACTTCTCTGTCGGCAAGGGTGGGGCGCTCGGCTCGCTGATCGCCTGCTGGATCATCGGCCTGCTTTACACCTGCGTGGCCATGATCGATTCCGAGGTGACGTCCACGGTTGCGGCCGCCGGCGGCCAGTACGCGCAGGCCAAGCACATCATCGGCCCGCTGATGGCCTTCAACGTCGGCCTCTACCTGGTGATGGCCTACACCATGCTGGAGGCGGCCGACGCGCTGGTCGTGGGCGACCTGCTGGTGCAGGTGGCGGCGGAAACCGGCTATGCCGCGTTGGATCCGAAGCCCTTCGTGGTGCTGACGATCGCGATCCTGGCCTGGCTGAACTATCGCGGCGTGTTCATGACGCTGACGGTGAACTTCGTCATCACGGCCATCGCGTTCATCGCCATCATCCTGCTGTTCCTGGGCCTCAACCCCTGGAACCCAAGCGAGTCCCTGTTCCACAAGCAACTGCTGACGGACTTGCCCTACGGCTGGATCGGCGTCGTCGCGGCCCTGCAGTTCGGCATGTGGTACTACCTGGGCATCGAAGGCACCTGTCAGGCTGCCGAGGAGGTGCGCAGCGCCGGCCGTTCGATCCCGCTGGGCACGATGAGCGGTATGATGACGCTGCTGATCGCCGCGTCGCTGACGTGGTTCCTTGCCTCGGGCCTGCTGCCCTGGGAGTATCTCGGCCAGTCCGGCGTGCCGCTTTACGACACCTCCCGGATGACCGACAGCAACGGGCTGCAGGTGCTGCTGTTCATCGGCACGCTGTTCGCCGCCGTGGCATCCGCCAACGGCTGCATCAACGACGCCGCCCGTGCCTGGTTCTCGATGGGCCGCGACCGCTACATGCCGATCTGGTTCGGCGCCGTGCATCCGAAGTACCGCACGCCGTTCCGCTCCATCGTGTTCCTGATCCCGATCGCGGTGTCCTTCGCGTTCACCGGGCTGCTCGACCAGGTGATCACCTTCTCGATCCTGTCGGGTCTGCTGGGCTACACGTTCATGTCCTTCAACGTCGTGAAGTTCCGCAACAAGTGGCCGCTGGGCACCATTAAGCGGGGCTATGTGCACCCGTTCCATCCGATCCCGGCGATCCTGTTGCTGACGCTGTGCTCGGCGACGTATTTCGCGACCTTCCTGGGCTACGGCACCAGCCTGATCTCGATCATGATCTTCTACATCGTCGCTTCGGTCTGGTTCGCGATGCACCGCTACCGCTTCGTCTACCGCGGCGACCAGTTCACGATGCCGTGGCCCCGGCCGATCGGACACTAAGAGCGAGGGAGCGATAACGATGGCGAGCAATACGAAAAGGCTCCTTTGCACGACCGACGGGTCGAAGGCCTCGGACAAGGCGGTGCGTTATGCCGCGCGCTTTGCCCGGGAACTGGGGGCGGACCTCACGTTCATCACGGTGAACGTCGGCCAGCACACCGGCACGCCAGGCGAGCGGGTGTGGGATACCGAGCTGGTCCGCCTCGGCGAGAGCCAGGTCGAGCGGGAGCTCCGCGCGGCCGCGGAGGCGGCGAAGGAAGAGGGCCTCGACAAGGTTCGCTGCGTCGAGGTTCACAACCACAACATCCCCGCCGCGGTCATCGACTACGCGGAGAAGAACGACATCGACCACATCGTGGCCGGCTCCACGGGCCGGACCGGTGTCGCGCGGCTGCTGGTGGGCTCGGTGGCGCAGGAAATCGTTGCCAAGGCGCATTGCCCGGTGACGATCATCCGATGAGCAAGGGGCAGCAGTAAAATGAGCGACTGCACGATCGGAAAGGCTTGGGAGACCGCGTGGGTATCGAGCTGATCCTGGTCGTTGCGACAATGGCGGCGGTTCTCGGAGTGATCTATCTCCGGGACCGCCGTCGAATGTTGTCGGCGCGGGCCGAGAAGCTGGCGCCGTGCAGGCAATTGCTGGAGCAGCCGTCGGAGGACATCCAGCGCGACGGCTTTCCGGAAGTCCGGGGCTTCTATCGGGGTTATCCCGTGGTGGTCCGGGTCATGACAGAGGCGCTGGCCGTGCGGAAGCTGCCGTCGCTCTGGCTGGAGGCGACGGTACTGGGCGATATTCCCTATCGGGGAACACTGGATTACCTGATGCGGCCCCACAACGTGGAATTCTATTCACCCTCCACCTGGCTGGAGCATCGCATCCGCACGCCGAAGGACTGGCCGGCGCGTCAGGCGACGCTGCGGACCGACGCGCCCGGCGAGGCACCGCCGCTCGACGTCGTGCGCCGGCATATCGGCCTCTTCGAGGACCAGCGCACGAAGGAACTCGTCATCGCGCCCAAGGGCGTGCGGTTTGTTTATCAGGCGGACGAGGGCGTGCGCTCGCACTATCTCCTGCTTCGCCAGGCCTACTTCGATGGCGGACCGGTGGATGGGAAACTGGTCCGGATCCTCCTCGATGCGGCCATCGGCGTGCTGGAGGATCTGCAAACCACGCAGGAAAAGGCAAACCGGGCGGAAGAGGGCGGGAGCGCCGAGGCGCCCGTCACCGGCGAAAGGGAGCAATATGGCCGTGTCAGCGCATGATAACGGCGGCGCCCCCAAGGCGCCGTTTCATCCTTACCTCGTCATGCTGGTCGCGGCGGTGCTGCCGGGTGTGGGCCAGCTTCTGAACGAACAGCCCCGCCGGGCACTGACGATGCTGTTCTTCATGATCCTGCTGGGCCTGGTCACGATGAACCTTTCCGGCCCCGAGCAATCGTTCGTCGGGCGCTTCGCCGGCGGCTTCTTCGTTTACGCCGTCTCGGTGATGGACGCCTACCGCTGGGCCCGCGTGCGCTGGGAAAGCTTCCATGCGGCAAACGGCCCGCGGGGGTAAATCCCCACGGGCCGTTTTGGCCCGCCCGGGTTAATCGTACATTTAATAACGCGCGTTGATTTTGCGAGCTAGCTTGCCAGGACGCGCAGGTCCTCGACCTCGGGGCCCTTGGCGCCCTGCCGGCGGCGCAGCTTCACCCGCTGACCCTTTTGCAGGCGGTCGATGCCAAGGGCGTCCAGCACCTTCGAGGGAAGGTAGACGTCGCCAGATCCGTCGTCCGGCGTGACGAAGCCAAAGCCCTTGTCGGCGCGGTAGAACTTCACCGTACCCGAGGCGAATTGCCCGCCATCGTCGTTCGCCGCGGACGCGAAGGACTCCTCGCGCATCGGTTCGTAAGCCGGCTCGGCCGCCTGTGGCTCCGGGCGCGGTTTGCGTTCGCGCTTGCTTATATCGATCTCGATGGCGACCAGGGCCCGGCGAACGTTATGGATCGCATCGCTCACAGCTTCCGGGTCCTCGATAACGCCGTTGTTCGCCGCTGCCGCCTCGACGAGTTCGCTGCAGTGCATGGCAGCGTCATGAAGCCGATTGGCCAGCGGATCCTGGTAGCCGCCCGCCGGTGCCTGCTTGACTTCGAGAGTCTGGGGTTCCGTCGGCTCCGCGGTTGCCGCGGTTGCCGCGGTTTCGGCCGGTTCCGGGGCGGAGGCGGGCTCCGAGGATTCCGGCGCGGCCGGGACATCGCGCGATCCACCGATCCTCAACTGGCTACGGGCGCCCGAGGTGCGCAGTGTCTTCCGCCCCGCTGGCTCGGCAGTCTCGTCGGGCTGCTGCGGCGTCGGAGCCTCCTCGCTCGCCGCTTCCTCGACCGGTACGGTGGCTTCGGCCTGTTCGGCAAGTTCCGCCGGCGTCTCGACCGGGGCTCCCTCGGGCTGGGCCGGCTGCGTCGTTTCCGGTTCGCCCCCTTCGCCGGAAGCCGGCGGCGTGTGCTTGATGATGTAGCTAATCGCCGGTGGGGTGACACCGTAATCGCGGGAGATCGCGCTCATTGTCTCGCCGGCGTCGCGGCGGGCGCGAATGCGCGGCCACTCCTCGCGCGGGATTTTACTTTTGCCGACACCGCCGGATTTTCCGGCCGCGGCGCTCTTGCCAAGTGTATGCAGTGTGCTGTCCGACATCGCTGGTCCAAAAATTCGTAATGTGGCTGCGCCAACCATTTACCCGCCGCTTCTTCAGTGGCGCCGGTGCGATCTTTTGCTGGTCGCTGGCACAGAAAGCATTCCGGGCGGCGTTGGGAATCTGGTTAAACGGCTACTTTGTCACGAGATAAACTGTTTTTTTTAACAGTCAAGACCACAACGCGGAAGTTTTCCCTGCAAATCGCAATTCGCGATATTGGATGGCGGAATTGCAATGTAAAGTGCCACATGTGTTTATCAATCGTTAATTAAGTTTCAACGACCGTTCCGGTTTCGCCGCGCGCAATGGCGACCGCGTCGCCAAGCCGTCCGATTCCCGCAAGCCGTCCGCCGGCCTCGACGAATCGGCAGGCTGCTTCCACCTTTGGCGCCATCGAACCGCGCGCGAAGTCGCGCTTGCGCAGGTCCGCCGGCGTCGCGCGGCGGATCGGCGCCTGCTCGGGCGTGCCCCAGTTTTCGTAAACCGCATCGACGTCGGTTAGCATCAAGAGCGCATCCGCGTCCAATTGTCGCGCCAGCAGGGCGGCGGCAAGGTCCTTGTCGATAACGGCCTCCACCCCGTGAATGGCACCGTCGGCCGTCGCGACAACCGGAATGCCGCCGCCTCCAGAGCAGATGACGATGACCCCGGCGTCGACCAGCAGGCGGATCGTATTCAATTCCAGGATGTGCCTCGGCTCGGGCGAGGCGACGACGCGGCGCCAGTGCTCGCCGTCGCGCGCGATGCTCCAGCCCCGCTCGGCGGCGAGACGATCGGCGGTTTCCCGGTCGTAGACCGGGCCGATCGGCTTGCTGGGATCGCCGAAGGCCGGATCGTCCGCGTCCACCTCGATCTGCGTCAGGAGCGTCGCGATATTCCGCCCGGAAAGCCGGTTGCCCAACTCCTGTTCGATCATGTAGCCGATCATGCCTTCGCTCTCCGCGCCCAGCACGTCCAGCGGATAGGGTTTGATCGCCTTGTAGGCGTCGGCCTGCAGCGCCAGGAGGCCGACCTGCGGCCCATTGCCGTGGACGACGACCAGCGTGTGTTCGGCGGCCAGTTCCGCGAGGGCGCCGGCGGCGTCGCCCAGGTTCGTGCGCTGCGCCTCCGCCGTGGGCGACTCGCCGCGCTTCAACAGCGCATTGCCGCCCAGTGCCGCAACGATCAGCATCAGGCCCGCGCCGGATCGCGGTGACGGCGGCGCGCGCCAATCAACTGGCCCTCGACCAGCGCGAACAGGGCGGCCTTGGCGGTGTGCAGCCGGTTCTCCGCCTCGTCGAAGATGACGGCGCGCGGCCCGTCGACGACGGACGCCGTGACCTCCTCGCCCCGGTGGTCCGGCAGGCAGTGCATGAAGATCGCATCCTCGCGGGCCTTCGCCATCAGGGCGTCGTTCACCTGATAGGGGGCGAACGCCTCCAGGCGCGTCTTGCGCTCGCTCTCCGGCGTGTTCATCGACACCCAGACGTCGGTGTAGACGGCGTGCGCGCCGGCAACGGCTTCGTCCGGGTCCGTCGTCGCCGTCACCTTGCCTCCGCTGGCATCGGCAATCTCCCGCGCCATTTCGACGATGTCCGCGTCGGGCTCGTAGCCCGGCGGCGTGGCCACGGCGACCTCCAGCCCGGCCAGGGCGCACGCCTCCAGCAGGCTGTGCGCCACGTTGTTGCCGTCGCCGACATAGGCCAGCTTGCGCCCGTGGAAGCTGCCGAAGCGCTCCTTGAAGGTCAGGAGGTCGGCAAGGGCCTGCATCGGATGATGCTTGTCGGTCAACGCGTTGATCGTCGGGATCGACGCGGCGGCGGCGAAGCTGCGCACGTCGTCGTCGGCATAGGTGCGGATCACGAATGCCCGCGCATAGCGGCTGATCACGTGCGCCGTGTCCTCGATGGTCTCGCCACGGCCGAGTTGCAGCTCGTCCTTGCCGACCTGGATCGGCGTGCCGCCCAGGCGCGCGACAGCCGTCTCGAAGGAGATACGCGTGCGCGTCGAGGGTTTGGCGAAGTACAGCACCACGGTGTCGTTACGCAGTACGCCGGGATACTTGTACGGGTTTTCCTTGAAGGTCGCGGCCAGGTCCAGAAGCGTTTCCAGGTCGCTTGCGTCCAGGTCGGCGATACGCAGCAGGTCTTTCATCTCGTTGCCTCCGCGGGCTTGGCGCCGGTCAGATGGGATCGCGCGCGATCGGGCAGCTCATGCAGTGCGCCCCGCCACGCCCGCGCGACAGCTCGAAGCCCGGAATTGTGATGACTTCGATACCTTCCTTGCGCAGCTTCGTGTTGGTATCGACGTTGCGGTCGTAGCCGATGACGACGCCCGGCTCGATGGCCAGCACGTTGTTGCCGTCGTCCCACTGCTCGCGCTCGGCCTCGTAGTCGTCGCCGCCGGTGGTGATGGTGCGCAGCCGCTCCACCCCCAGGGCCTCCGCCACGGCATCCAGGAAATCCGGCGCCTGTTCGATGGTGACCCGGCTGCCGGCCAGGCGCAGGTGCCAGCCGCGGATGCGGTGCACGACCTCGGGAAAGATGACGAAGGCGTCGCGGTCGACCATCGTCATCACGGTATCGAGGTGCATGTAGCTGCGCTCGCGCGGCAATTCGGCGGCGATCACCTGATCGACGGCGTTCGCCTGCAGCAGTTGCTGCGCCAACGCCTCCACCGCCTGCGGGGTGGTGCGCTCGCCCATGCCGACCAGCACCGTACGGTGGCCGATCGGCATGACGTCGCCGCCCTCGATGGTGGCCGCGCCATTGCCGCTGCCGGCATCGGTGTCGTTGCCGCCGAACCAGACGTCGAACTCGCTGTCGGCGAAGGCGGGATGGAAGCTGTAGATCGCTTCCAGGTTCAGGGTCTCCTGGCGCCGGGCGGGTTTGGCCATCGGATTGACGGAGACGCCGTCGGCCACCCAGCAGGAGGTATCGCGCGTGAACAGGTGGTTGGGCAGCGGCGGCAGCACGAACTCGTTCTCGCGCAGTTGGCCGAAATACAGGCTTTCGTGCTGGAACGGCAGCTCGGCCCGCGCGATGCCGCCGATCAGGTTGCGGGCCAGGTCCTCGGCCGGCATCTCCTCCAGGTAGCTGCGCAGGCGCTCCGTCAGGAACGGCCCCACCACGCTGTCGCGGATCTTGCGCTCAAGCAGCCAGGTCCGTGCCTTCGGGTCGCGCATCGTTTCCGTCAAGAGGTCGCGCAGCAGCAGCACCTCGACACCGCGGTCGCGCAGCGAATCGACGAAGACATCGTGCTCCTCGCGCGCCCGTTTTACCCACAGCACGTCGTCGAACAGCAGGTCGGCGCAGTTCCTCGGCGTCAGGCGGCGCAGGCTGAGGTCCGGGCGGTGCACCAGCACGCGCCGCAGCCGGCCGACTTCGGAGTGAACGCCCAGCTTCGCTTCGCTCGTCTCGTTCGCCATCGTCCTTGCTCCCTTTCGCCCTCAGCGGGCCGTGGAATGACGGGCGCCGCCGCCTGTCGCGGGCTTTTCCGCGGGCTCGATCCGTGGTTCCTCGATAGGCCGTCCGACGACATAGATCACGGCCAGCAGCACCGCCATCGCCACCAGCATGCCGATCCACCACGGCACGCCGTAGCCGGCGGGCAGGAGACCCAGGACCACGGCCGCGACGCCCACGACCAGGCCGTAGGGAAGCTGCGTATTGGTGTGGTCGACCACGTCGCAGTGCGAGGTGGCGGACGACAGCACCGTCGTGTCCGAGATCGGGGAGGTATGATCGCCCCATACCGCGCCGCCCAGCACGGCGGCGACCGTGGCGTAGAGGATCGGCATGCCGACCGGCCCCGCCATGTCGTTCTGCGCCAGGATCGTCCAGGCCAGCGGCACCGCCAGCGGCAGCAGGATGCCCATGGTGCCCCAACTCGTTCCGATGGCGAAGGAAATCGCGGCGGCCAGCAGGAAGATGATCGTCGGCAGCAGCGCGGGCGACAGCGCCTCGCCCAGCAGGGATGCCAGATAGGTGGCGGTGCTCAGCGCCTGCGTCAGGTCGGACAGCGCCCAGGCGAGGGTGAGGATCACCAGCACCTCCAGCACCGCCTTCACGCCGATCAGCCACGCCTCGACCGTCTCGCCGAGGGAAAGAAGTCCCTGTCCGACAGTGAGGATGCCGGCCACGATGACCGAAAGCAGCGAGCCCCACAGCAGCGCCGAGAAGGAGTCCGCGCTGCCGACGATGTCCATGACGTTGTCGCCGCTGCCGGTGATGAACAGCGCGGCGATGGTGACGCCAAGCAGGACGAGGATCGGGACGACCGCGTTGACGGCGCGATGCGGGATGCCTTCCTTCGGCGCGAACTCGTCGCCGCTTTCGCCCTTTTCCTCCGCCTGCGCCGAGATCGGGCCGCTGGCCGCGCGGGACTCGGCCTTCGCCATCGGGCCGAAGTCGCGGCCGGTGATGCAGATCGCCCACATGAACAGGACGGCGAGGATCGGGTAGTACATGTACGGCAGGGCCTGCAGGAAGGTGCCATAGGGGCTTTGCGTATAGCCCTCCAGGCCCTTCGTCGCGTCGCCGATGAGGCCGACCTGGAAGCCGATCCAGGTCGTCACCAGCAGCAGCGTGGCGACGGGGGCCGACGTCGTATCGACGATGTAGGCCAGCTTCTCGCGCGAGACACGGACGGCGTCAGTGATTGGCCGCATGGCGTTGCCGGTGACCAGCATGCTGGCGTAGTCGTCGAAGAACACGCCGGTGCCCACCGCGCACGCCGAGATCTCGCCGCGCCGCCGGGTGTTCGCCCAGCCGGTGATGCGCTCGACGATGCCGGGGGTGCCACCGTTCTTGTAGATGATGCCGACCATGCCGCCGATCAGCATGGTGAACAGCATGATCGACATGTGCCCGGTATCGCCGTCGGCGGGCACCAGCGCGCGCAGCACCCAGGTGTCGATCACGTCTAGAAGCCCGGTCCAGAGACCGCCCACCGATAGCTCGGCGACGAACCAGCCGCCGATCCATACGCCCGCCAGCAGCGATGGAATGACCCGCCGGGTCAGAAGCGCCAGGCCGATGGCCACGATCGGCGGCAGGATCGACAGCCAGCCGGGTATGACATCGGCGTTGGCCGAGGTTGCGACGGCCGCGCCCTCCGATGTCGCGAAGGTCACCGCGGTTTCGCCGACAAGGACCTGCACCTCGGGGCTGCCGGTAGGGAAGGTCACGTCGCCAACCCTTGCCTTGCCCTGGCCGTCGAATTCAAGCGGATAGCGGCCGTCGCCGATCCGCAGCACGACTGCGTCCTCGGCCGGTTCGGCCGGGGCCAGCGCCTCGACCGTGACGTTCATGGGGATGCCGGACAAGGCCGGGCTTGGCAGCTCGACGCGGTAGCGCGGCGTATTGGCGTCCTGCGCGTGCGCCGGCATGGCCGCCGGCGCCAAGATGACGAAAGCAAAAGAAAACAGAATGGCGAGATGTGCTCGCAATCCGCGTCCGCACATGACGGACCTCCCCGGACATTGTTCTTGTCTGCATAAGGCGTATAAATGGACGCGTTATGCCGCGCGTTGACACGCGTCAATCAATCGCGGGACAAAAAAGGGGAAGTCGTTAGCCCGTTCGCGCCGCGAGTTTTTCTTGCAGGTAGGCAACAGCGCCGTCGATGGTCAGTAGCTTGGGCTGATCGCGGTCGGGAATATCGACCTTCAGGCGCTTGTGCAGCGCGGTCACGAAGTTCAGGACATCCATCGAATCGATGTCCAGTTCCTCGCGCAGGTCGGCGTCGCCCGGCACGGCGGACGCGTCCGCCTCGGGCGCGATGTTCTCCAGTTCCTCGATGACGGCGGCGCGGATATCCTGGGGTGTCATAGCGTTTCCGGCTCCTGCAGCAGGCGGTCGATCTCGGCAAGGAAAAGCGCGCCGCGATGGCCGTCGCTGACCCGGTGGTCGGCGGCGAGGCTGGCAGTCAGCGCCCGTCGCGGCTCGATCCGCCCCTCGACGACGCGCGGACGCACATTGGGCGTGCCGAAGCCGACGAGCGCCACCTGCGGCGGGTAAATGACACCGTAAAGCGCGTCGACGCCACGCTCGCCCAGGCTGCTGACGGTCACCGTCGGATCGCTGAGTTCGGAACTGCGCAGCGTTCCGGTCCGCACGCGCGCCACAAGGTCGCGCAGCCTATCCATGATCGTGTCGAGAGAGGCTTGGTCGAGGTCGTGAATCGCCGGCGCGACCAGCCCGCCGCCGCGGATGGCGACGGCGGCGCCGACGTGGATGCGCTCCGATTTGCGGAATTCGCCGTCGGTATAGAAGCCGTTGAACTGCGTATGCTTTTTCAGCGCCAGCGCCGTGGCTTTCAACAGCAGGACGGACAGCAGCAGGCGTTTGTCGGGCGCACGCTCGGCGTTTTCCTTGTCGAGGAAGGCCTGCGCCGCCTCGATATCGACCTCGTGCGACAGGTAGTAATGCGGGATCTCACGTTTCGCCTTCGCCATGGCGGCGGCGATGGCCTTGCGCATCTCCGCCAGGTCCAGGCGCGGGCGCGCAGGGTGGGCGGGCGTCTCCGCCTTCGCTTCGGCCATTGCCGTTTCCACGTCGCGGGCGACGACGGCTCGGTCGGGTCCGCTGCCGCTCAGCGTCTCCAGATCCACGCCACGCTCCGCCGCCAGCCGGCGCGCGGCCGGCGACGCGCGGGAGCGTCCGCTTGGCGGTGGGGGCGGTGGCTGGACCGCGGGCTCGGACGGGGCAGGGGCGGCCTCCGCCGGGGCCGTGGCGGCTTCCGCCGGGGCCGGCGCGGGTGCTGCCGCTTCGGCGGGGGCTTCCACTGCCGCCGTCGGTTCCTCGCCTTCGCCGCCGATGACGGCGAGCGGCGTGCCCACCGGCACCTTCGTGCCTTCCTCGACCAGCAGCTTGCGGATCTCGCCGTCCTGGAAAACCTCGACCTCGATGGCGCCCTTCTGGGTTTCGACGACGGCGATGACGTCGCCGTGATGCACCGTCTCACCCGGTTGCTTCAGCCATTCGACAAGCGTGCCGGCGTCCATGTCGGCACCCAGGGATGGCATGACGAACTCGCCCATTGCCGGCCTCAGTCCCGGCCCAACGTGGCCTTCGCGGCGGCAACGATCCGCCCCGGCTGCGGCACCGCCGCCTGCTCCAGGTGGCGCGGGTAGGGGATCGGCACCTCGGCGCTGCACACGCGCTGTATTGGCGCGTCCAGGTCCCAGAAGGCCTGCTCGACGATGCGCGCGGTGATTTCCGCCGACAAACTGCCGCTCTTCCAGCCCTCGTCCACGATGACGGCGCGGCGGGTCTTGCGCAGCGATTCCATGATCGTCGCGTCGTCCAGCGGGCGCAGGCTGCGCAGGTCGATCACCTCGGCCGCGATGCCGTCCTCCTTCAGCGCTTCCGCCGCTTCCAGCGTGCGGCCCAGCGTCCCGCCATAGGTGATCAGCGTGACGTCCCCGCCTTCGCGCCGCACGGCGGCCCGCCAGGGGTCGTAGTCCCCGGCAAGGTCGCGCACGGGGCCTTCGGCGTTGTAGAGCGTGGCGTGCTCGAAGATCAGCACCGGGTCCGGGTCGTCCAGCGCCGGCTGCAGCATGTAGCGCGCGTCCTCCACGGTGCCCGGCGCCAGTATCTTCAGACCGGGGATGTGCGCGTACCAGCCTTCCAGGGAGTGCGAGTGCTGCGCGGCGAGCTGCCGGCCGGCGCCGGTGGCCATGCGGATCACCAGCGGCACGCCGCACTGTCCGCCCGACATGTGGCGCAGCGTCGACGCGTTGTTGACGATCTGGTCCAGCGCCAGAAGGCTGAAGTTGACCGTCATGATCTCGACGATCGGCCGCATGCCGCCCATCGCCGCGCCGATACCGGCGCCGACGAACGCCGATTCCGACAGCGGCGTGTCGCGAATGCGCTCCGGCCCGAACTCCTCCAGCAGCCCCGTGCTGACGGCGTAGCAGCCGCCGTAGCGGCCCACGTCCTCGCCCATCAGGAAGACGCGGGGATCGCGCTGCATGGCTTCGCGGATGGCCGCGCGCATGGCGTCGCGATAAGTCATGGTGGTCGTGCCGCCGCCGGGCGCGGTGGCCGCTGCCTGCGTGTCGCTTGCGGTGTCCGGGCTCATGACGCGGCCTCTTCGGCGTAGACGTGGCGGGTTAGCGTCTCCACGGGTTCCCATTCGCCGGCCTCGGCGAAGGCGACGGCCTCGTCGATTTCCTTTGCAATCTCTTGTTCCAGCCGGTCCACGTCTTCCTGATGCAGCAGCCCGGCTTCCTTGATCCAGCCGAGGAAGCGGACCAGGGGCCCGTGCTTCCTGTGCTCCTCCACCTCCGCCTTGTCGCGGTAGAGCTGCGGATCGAACATGGAATGCGCGCGGAAGCGATAGGTGCGGCATTCCAGGAAGCGCGGCCCCTCGCCGGCGCGCACGGCCGCCGCGGCGCCAAGGGCCGCCGCCTCGATCGCGACAACGTCCATGCCGTCCACCGCCTCGGCCGGCATGCCGTAGGCCTGTGCCTTCAGGTGCACGTCGGTCTGCGATTCCGAGCGTTCCAGCGCCGTGCCCATGGCGTAGTAGTTGTTCTCGCAGATGAACAGCACGGGCAGCTTCCAAAGCGCGGCCAGGTTCATGCTTTCGTGGAACTCGCCCTCGGCGACCGCACCCTCGCCGAAAAAGCAGGCGGTGACGCGCGGGCGTTCCGCCAGCTTGTCGGACAGCGCCAGGCCGATGGCGAGCGGCAGGCCGCCGCCGACGATGGCATTGCCGCCGAAGAAGCGGCGCTCGGCGTCGAACAGGTGCATGGAGCCGCCGCGCCCGCCGCTGCATCCTTCCGCCTTGCCATACATCTCGGCCATGACGGCGGTCATGGGCACGCCGCGCGCCAGCGCGTGGCCGTGCTCGCGGTAGGTGGCGACGACGGCGTCCTCCGGCTCCAGCGCGCGCATGGCGCCGACGGCCACGGCCTCCTCGCCGATATAGAGGTGCAGGAAGCCGCGGATCTTTTCCTGCTGATACAGCTCCGCGCACTTCTCCTCGAAATGCCGGATGCGAAGCATCTGCCGCAGCACCTCCAGAAGGTGCGCGCGGCTCAGCCGGGGTTTGTGCGTATCGGGGGCCATCACGCGCCGCTTTCCAGGGTGGAGGTGTCGCCCTCGGGCAGCCCGAGTTCGCGGGCCTTTAAAAGGCGTCGCATGATCTTGCCGCTGCGCGTTCGCGGCAGCACGTCGCGGAAGTCGATGGCGCGCGGCGCCACGGCCGCGCCCAGGCGCTTGCGGGCATGGCCGAGGAGTTCCTTGCGCAGTTTCTCATCCGCCTCGTAGCCGGGTTTCAAGGCCACGAAGGCCTTGACCGCCTCGCCCATCATCTCGTCCGGCACGCCGATGACGCCCGCCTCGGCGACGGCGGGGTGCTCCAGCAGCGCGCTTTCCACCTCGAATGGGCCGATCAGGTGGCCGGCGGACTTGATGACGTCGTCGGCGCGCCCGACGAACCAGAAATAGCCGTCGGCGTCGCGCATCGCCAGGTCGCCCGTCAGGTACCAGCCGCCGGCGAAGGACTTCCTGTAACGCGCCTCGTTGTGCAGGTAGCCGCGGAACATCGACGGCCAGCCGGGGCGCAGCGCCAGCTCGCCGGGCGTCATCGGCGCGTCCACGACCTCGGGCGCTCCGCCGTCGTCGTGGGTGACGATGGCGGCCTCGATCCCCGGCAGCGGCCGGCCCATCGAGCCGGGCTTCACCGGCTCGGCGGCGTAGTTGGCGATCATGATGCCGCCGGTCTCGGTCTGCCACCAGTTGTCGTGGAACGGCCGGCCGAAGGCCTCCTGACTCCAGACCACGGCCTCGGGGTTCAGCGGCTCGCCCACGCTGGCCATGAAGCGCAGGCGGGACAGGTCGTACTGTTGCGGTAATTCGGGGCCGACCTTCATCAGCATGCGGATGGCCGTGGGCGCGGTGTACCAGACCGTCACCTTCTCGTCGCGTAGGATGGCGTACCAGCGCTCGGCATCGAACTCGGCCTCGTCCACGATCATGGTGACGCCATTCGTCAGCGGCGAGACGATGCCGTAGGAGGTGCCGGTCACCCAGCCCGGATCGGCCGTGCACCAGAAGACGTCTTCCGGATGCAGGTCCAGCGCGAAGCGGCCGGTGGCGTGGTGCGCGACGACCGCCTCGTGGACGTGGATCGCGCCCTTGGGCTTGCCGGTGGTGCCGCTGGTGAAATGCAGCAGCGCCATCTCGTCCGGCTCCATCGCCGCGCAGGGCATGCTGCCGTCGCATTCGGCCATCGCGGTGGCAAGGTCGATGGTGTCCTCCACCGGCGGCTCGTCGCCGACCAGAAGGACGTTGCGCAGGTCCGGCAGCTCGTGACGCCAGGGCTTCACCTTCTTGCGGTAGAGCGAGGGGGTCGTCACCAGCGTCGTGGCGTCGCCCAGCTCCATGCGCTGGCGCACCGGATCCGGCCCGAAGGCTGAGAACAGCGGCGCGAAAACGCTGCCGTTCTTCAGCGTGCCGAGAGCGGCGATATAAAGCTCCGGCAGCCGGCCCATCAGCGAGAAGACGCGGTGCCCCTGGCCCACGTCGAGGCGGCGCAGCACCTCGGCGAAGCGGCTGCTCTCGGCGGCGAGATTGGCATAGGTGAAATCGCGCCGTTCGCCGGTCTTGGACAGCCAGCGCAGGGCCAGCTTGTCGCCCCGGCCTTTCGCGACATGCCGGTCGACGGCCTCGTAGGCGATGTTGAGCCCGCCGCCCGGCAAGCCGTCCAGGGCCGCGCGCGCGGCTTCCCAGGAGAATTCGGCGCGGGCCTTGTCGTAGCTTTCAAGGTTCGGCACAGCCTCGTCGCCGCGCCGCGCCTTGGTGATGACCTCCCACTCCATATCGCCGGCCCTTTTTCCATGGCGGTTCCGCATGGCCTTCGAAAAGCCTACGGAGAACGCGCAACGGGCCGCCATGCGCCAGATCAACCGGGGGTGTCGGGGTGGGGAGGGCGGCCGCGCCAAGCGCTGTCGAATGCACAGGAATGCTCGACAAACCAACGAAGGTCCGGCGATATCCAATCCAGCAGGGTTTTAATCTCCCCGTATTTGCGGTCGAGCTTGAGATGCAGGATCGGCTCATGATGCGCGATCCGATTGCGGATATCCCGGATGCGGTCGGCCGAACCGGCAATGGTTCCCCTGCTGCATCCGCGGGGAATGTGCGGGAACGAACGTCGGATATTATGGTTCCACTTCAGCGGCACGTCGTAGCGGGCTGTGAGTAGCGAGGTCCAAAATCCGAACGGCATATCGGCGATTACGGCGTCTTCCGTTGGACGTTCGGATTTTCGTTTTCTTTTTTGTCGGGCCACGGCTTGGCGGAGTTTCAGTCTATGTTCCTCCGCCAGGATTCGATGGAAGTGGCCGTTGAGGTGCCAGCCAGCCCCAAAGCGATCTCGCAGGGTTGCGGCAATGGCGTTCCGGAACGCGATTTCGACTGTTTGGAGCGGCCAATAGAGACTCTCGGAAAGCTCGACATTCCAACGATACAAGTGGATGGCCAGCTGCTTGTCCCGATCGGCGTATGCCATGTAATTCTGAAATCTGGATTGCGAAAGATAGTAAAATATTTCACCCAGAACGTGAGGCGTATATGAAAAATCTGATTGCATTTCAGTCCATTGGTGCGTATCGATACTGTTGTGGGCCTCGGGGCAGGATCACTGCGGATGCACATCTCCTGAGGACAATCAGACTTCTTCATACGGGTCGGCGTGTTTCTCGCGCGCCGACCCGTATTCGTTTCCCGCATCGCTCAAGGCCAAAGGGGGGCCGCCGACAGCTTACGTTGTTTCACGCCCCCCTTCCCTAATGCTCCGACGAAATGCCCGAATCGCCGCATCGGAATGAAAGCGGCGGCGCCATGGTCTGGCAACGGCGTCAGGGTTGTGCTGGCGGATATATGATTGGCTACTCAGTTTACCCGGACCAATGAAGACCGTCCCTTGACGCCGCGCATTGAGCGGCGTCTGTCAAATGGGAACAATGCTTTCCCCAAGAAGCCCCAAGCGGGAGGATGGTTCCTTGCATGCTCCACGGCGGCGGTTACTGTTCCTGGGACTTGGCGGATTGATAAGCGGTTTGGCGGGAGGCGCGGTGATGAGCGAGAGCCGGGTACGGCAGGTGAACGCGGCGGGGCGGATGGAATTGCCGGCGCCCACTACGAACGGCAGCATGCCGCTGGAAGCTGCGATTGGGCGGCGCCGCTCGCGCCGTAGCTTCCGGGCGGAGCCGCTGGCGCTTGCGGATCTCTCGCAGCTTCTTTGGGCGGCGCAGGGCGTGACCAATCCGGCGGGCTTCCGGGCGGCGCCGTCCGCCGGCGCGCTCTATCCCCTGGAGCTTTACGTCGTCGCCGGCCACGTCGAGGGGCTGGCCAGCGGCGTCTACCGGGCGGACGTGTCCGGGGCCGCGCTCGACCACGTGCAGTCCGGCGATGAGCGCCAGGCGCTGGCCCGCATCGCGCTGCACCAGGACTGGATGGTGGATGCTCCCGTCATCATCGCCGTCGCCGCCGTGTTCGAGCGGACGACGGCAAAGTACCACGCACGCGGCGAGCGCTACGTCCATATCGAGGCCGGTTGCGCCGTTCAGAACGTCTATCTTCAGGCGACAGCACTCGGCCTCGGCACCACTGTCGTGGGCGCCTTCGACGACGAGGCCGTGCAGCGCCGTCTCGGGATGGCGGAAAGGGAGCGCCCGCTGGCGCTGCTGCCGGTCGGCCGCTACCAGGATTGATGAACCCGAGCAAGGACGGAAGCGAGGCACAACAGGCGGCGCTCGCCTACGCCGCCCTCGGCTGGTCCGTCGTGCCGATCGTGCCGCGCGGGAAACGGCCGCTGGTGAGCTGGGAGGAATTCCAGTCGCGGCGGGCGGGATCGGACGAGATCCGGACATGGTTCAAGCGCTGGCCGGGGGCCGGGGTCGGGGTCGTGACGGGGTTCGTCTCGGGCCTCCTGGTGCTCGATGTCGATCCGCGGCATGGCGGGGAGGACAGCCTGGCCGAGCTTTGCGCCCGGCACGGCGCGTTGCCGGTGACGGTGGAGGCGGTAACGGGCAGCGGCGGGCGCCACCTGTATTTCCGTCATCCGGGTCACGGCGTGGCCAACCGCGCCGGCTTCGCCCCCGGGCTGGACCTGCGCGGCGACGGCGGCCTCGTCGTGGCGCCGCCGTCCGGCCATCCTTCCGGCGGCCATTACCGCTGGGCGCCGGGCCGCGATCCGCAGAGCCTGAGCCCGGCCGACATGCCCGGGTGGCTCCTGTCGGACGTGCCCGATACAACGGGAGGTGCCGGCTGGCCCGCCGCGTACTGGCGAGAGCTGGTGCGCAGCGGCGTGGGGGAGGGCGCGCGGAACAACACTATCGCCTCGTTCGCCGGGCACCTGCTGCACCGGGGCGTGGATATCGACGTCGTCATCGAATTGCTGCTGTGCTGGAACGCCATACGCTGCCGCCCGCCCCTGCCGGATGAGGAGGTCGTGGCGACAGTGCACAGCATCCGCCGTACCCAGCTTCGCCACGCAGAGCGCGAGGAGCCTCCCGGCTAAGGGGCGTCGTCCAGCCCGGCGATGAGGCCGGCGCCGATCAGCGCGTCAGTTGCCGCGCGCGCGGCGGCGATGCGCCGCTCCGCCCCGGCGCGAAGCTCGGCCGTATCGCAGGGCCGCGCGGCCTCGCCCATCTCCATGGCGTGACGGCCGACAGCGACGGCCAGTTCGACCGCGATTGCCGGGTCATCGATGCTGGGCAAAATCGACTCGCGGCCAAGCCCGCGCCGCTCCCCCAGTTCCGCCAGCGCGTCCGCGGCGGCCATGGCGGCGCCTTCGTCGATGGCCCTGGTTCGAACGTCCAGGATGCCGCGAAAAATACCGGGAAATGCCAGCGCGTTGTTCACTTGGTTCGGCAGGTCGCTGCGCCCGGTGGCGACGATGCCGGCACCCGCCTCGGCCGCCTGCCAGGGCCAGACTTCCGGCGTCGGGTTGGCGCAGGCGAATACCACGGGATCCGCTGCCATCCCGGCGATCCAGCGTGGCTCGATTACGCCGGGGCCGGGGCGGGAGAAGGCGATGCAGACATCGGCATCGCGTAGCGCCTCCTCGCCGCCGCCGGTCCGTCCCTCGGCGTTGGTGGTCCGGCAGATGCGCCATTTGTCGGCGTAGGATTCGCGAGTGGCGGCGATATCGTCGCGCTCACGATGCAGGATGCCTTGGCTGTCGCACACGACCATGCGCGCCGGGTCCGCGCCGGCGGCGGTCAGCAGGCGGAAGACGGCAATGTTTGCCGCACCCGCGCCGATCAGCGCGATACGAACCTGGTCCAGCCGCTTGTTCACGACTTTCAGCGCATTGCGCAGGCCCGCCAGGACCACGGTGGCCGTCCCCTGCTGATCGTCGTGCCACACCGGGATGGAGAGGCTTTCGCGCAGCCGGTCGAGAACCTGGAAGCACTTGGGCTGCGAAATGTCCTCCAGGTTGATGGCGCCGAAGGCAGGGGCCAGCGCCTTCACCGTCGCGACGATCTTCTCCGGCGCGTTCAGGTCCAGGCAGATCGGCACCGCGTCGACGCCGCCCAGGTGCTTGAACAGCAGCGCCTTGCCCTCCATCACGGGCAGGGCCGCTTCCGGGCCGATGTCCCCCAGCCCCAGAACGCGGGAGCCGTCGGTAACGATGGCGATTGTGTTGGCCTTGTTGGTCTGGCGATAGACCTCGTCCGGATCGGCGTGGACAGCGCGGGATGCCGCGGCCACGCCCGGCGTGTACCAGATGGCGAAGTCGCTCAACGCGCGTAGCGGAACCTTCGGAATCGTCTGGATCTTGCCGCGATAGCGGGCGTGAAGCCGGAGCGCCCGGTCGGCGATGGCCTTGTCGGGGGACGAGCCGCATTCATCGGTCATCGGCCTGCCTTTCTCTGCGCCGCCTACCGGATCGATAGAAGCAGACGCGCGATGCAACGGCGTTGAGGTCGATCAAGTGCCGGTCCGCGCCTGCGCCGGCGTGTCCTCGAACTCGAACGGCAGGTACGACAGGCACCTTTCGTATTTCTCCAGAAGCGCCTTCTGGTTTTCCGCTCCGATGAAAAGCTCCGCCACCTCGAAGCTGTAACTGTCCTGTAGCGGCAGGTGCGCCAGGCGCTGGCCGGTCTCGACCATGGCGCGGAAGAAAACGTCCGGCACGTCGCGTTCAAGGCGGCGGATATCGCTTTCGTCCGGAACCCGGCGGACTTCCGCATCGGTGAAGTGGCGAAGCATGAACTTCCCGGCCACGCCATAGCGGCCGGCGCGGTGCGGCATGTCAGGGCTTTCGCCCAGCGCGACCCGCACCGCCACCTGCTGGTGAGTGGCGCCGTCCACGAGATAAAACAGCGGGCAGTGCGACTTCGAGATGCGGGCGTTGATCTCCAGCAGCTTGATGTCGTCGCGCGCCTTGTCCCAATAGAACTCGACGTTGAACGGGCCGTTGCAAAACTCCAGGAAGCGAATCAGGCGCTCGGCGGCGGCTGTCATGCGCGCCGTCACGTGCCCCGGCAGGCGCGAGGGGTACTGGTAGCGCGCGAAAGAGGACCTGTGCCGGCCGGTGCGCACGGAATCGACGATGCCGTAAATCTCGACCGTATCGCTCAGGGCGTAACCCTCCAGCGTGCACTGGCTGCCTTGCGAGATGATCTCCTCGGCCAGGCAGTGGTAGCCGTCGATACGGGCGATTTCGGCGGGAACCTTTGCGCGGCGCAGGAAGTCGTTGAACGGTACGGCGAAGACGTCGATGCCGCGGCGGATGATCTCGACCGCCCGGGCGAGTTCCTTCCGGTCGTGGATCTTGAAGCCGAGATGGGAGGAATGCGCCTTGATCGGCTTAACCCAGAAGGGAAACGGCAGCTCGATACCGGCCACGGCACCGTCGTCGAACGGATCGAAGGCCTGGAAGCGCGGCACCAGCTCGGGCTGGACGCGGGATTGCAGCACGCGGCTCCAGTACTTGTCCTCGCAGCGCAGCACCGCTTCCAGCGACGGCCCGGAAAGGCCGTATTCGGCACGGAGCAAGGGAAGCAGGAAGCTGCTCGGGAAATCCCAGTAGGCGATAATGGCGTCGGGCCGGACGCCGCTTTCGTCAATGGACCGGTGGGCCTTTTCGATCAGCTTCGGCACGTCGTAGGGCGGATGGACGACCTCGCCGTAGCTGAGCAGGGGACGGAAAACATAGGCTTCCGGCTTTTCGATGCGCTTCAGGAAAGCCGTGTTGAACCGCTCCCAACCAATGACAAAAACGGTTTTCGGCCGCGATGCCTCTTGCGATGCCTTGCGTGACGGTTCGATGCCGGTCATGACATCCGTCGTCATGCTCGCACGTCGATGCGGTTGATGACCTTGTCGACCCCGAAAACGAACCAGGCATCGTATTCCGCCATCTCGCGCTCGGATTCCGTCGGGACGAGTCCCCTTAGGGTGACGACGGTGCCATCCGTGGTGACGCGCACCTGGCTTGCGTCGACGAAGGGGTCCTTTTCCAGGGCGACGCGCACCGCGTCGGTGATCTCGTCGGCGCCGTCGGCCTCCTCGGGCTCCACCGCCAGGCCGTTGACCACGTCCCGCGTGCCCGGCACCCACCACGCCAGCACGCCGGCCAGCCGCTTGTAACCGAGGCCCGGCACCTCGCCGTCCAGGGTGACGACGCCATCCTCCACGGTGCAGACGATGTCGCCGCGCGGCGATTCCGGGTCCTGCAGCACGGATTCCGGTCGGCCGTCCACCTGGCCGCGCAGGCGGCACTCGCGGAAGGCGGTGTCCTGCTGCAGAGCGTCCGTCAGGTCGTGCCAGATCTCGCCGTCGCCCTGGGGCTGCGCCGCGGCGACCCGCAGGCGGTCGACGATGGCCGAAATGCCGGGCAGGGCGACCACCGCCTCCAGAGCCAGCTTCTTGGCAACGATGCTGTCGACCTCGCCTTCCAGCGTCACGGCTTGTCCGTCCCAGGCGACGTCCACGGGCGTCTTGTGCAGGTCCAGCGCCGCAACGCTGTCGAGGGCCGCGCGCACGTCGGCGAGAATATCCTGGCCGCTGGTCATGACGGGAGCACCCATTCCTGAACGACTGCCCGATGCAACCACGAGCCGCGCGGGGCGGCTTTGAGGCGCATCAACTCCGGCGTCGCCGGCGGTCCGGGCGCGGGTTACTCCACCAGATGGTGCTTGCCGATGGGCTTGACGGTCGTCGCCTGGGGGCCTTCCGCGCTCTCGCCGTGGACAATCTCCAGGCGCACCTCGCTGCCCGGCTTCAGGCCGTCGAACTCCCCTTCGACCACGCTGTTGCGGTGGAAGTAGATCTCCCGGCCGTCCGAGGTCTCGACGAAGCCGTGGTCCGGGAACATACGCCGCACCGTGCCGTGAAGCGGCGTCTCGTGCTCCTTGATGTCGCCGCGCGCCTTGCGGGCGTGGTCCTCCAACTGGCGATAGGCGGCGTCGAAGGCATCGCGAACCGCGACGTAGACGTCCTCGTGGGCGTGATCCTTCGGCCCCTGGTGGTTCACCACGATGTCGTTGCCGGGAACCGAGATGTCAATGCGCACGTCGTAAAGCCGCCCCTTGTGCTGGTGGTGGGGGGGGGCCTCGACGACCACGCGGCAACCGATGATCCGGTCGAAATAGCGTGTGAGCTTTTCGGCCTTTTCGCGGACATCGGCCTCGACGTAGGGGGATGCGTCCATGTTGTGGAATATCAGCTCGAGAGGGATCGTCATGGCGGTTCCGCGCACGGCTCCTTCTTATTTCGGGTTACTCTTCGGATACGAGGTGAGGATCTTCGGGGACCCGCGTGTAATAGGCGCGGTCGCGCAGCCGCTCCATGTCGACCTCTTCCTCGGCATCGCCGTGCTCGGCCACCAGGATGGCGTACTGACCCTCGCCGTCGGGGCGGGAAAGGACGGCGTCCACGATCCAGACATGGCGGTGGTCGCCGTGCTTCCAGAAGCGCTGGCCCTGTACGATGTCCGTCATCCCGGAAGTCCCGTCAGTGGCGACGTGTGCCGCCCCGTGTGGCGGCGATGGCGGGCCCGACGCAGTCTTCGGCGAGTTCGCGCTTCAGCGCCCGCTCGACCGCCTGCCGTGCGGCGGCAACGCTGGCGAAACGCGAGCCATCCAGCGCCGCCAGCCGGGGGTCGCTGCTGTAGAAGACGAAGCCGTGGCCAAGCGTGATCAGGCTCCCGACGGTCTTCCCGCCGACGTCCAAGCGCTGGGAGCGGACCGCAAGGGCGTCGATGTCGGCATTATGCCAGCGGGTCATGGTCACTACCGCCTCCTCGTTGATTGCGGTTTCGCCCCAAGTGGAACAGACCATATACCGGTGCGGCGCAACCTTCATTGATCCCTGTCAATCACTCAGCCTTTGACGCAGATCATCGGGGTTAGCCGGGCGACGCGCCGGGCCAGGCCCGCGCGCTCGGCCACCTCGACCACGGCGTCGATATCCTTGTAGGCGCCCGGCGCCTCCTCGGCGACGCCGCGCATGGATGGGCTGCGAATGGCGATGCCGCGCTGCTCCAGGTCGTTCACGATGTCGCGGCCGCGCCAGCGGCGCAGTGCGGCATGCCGACTCAGCGCGCGCCCCGCGCCGTGGCAGGCGGAACGGAAGGCATGGCCGCCGTCGCGCGGCGTGCCGACCAGGACATAGGAGGCCGTGCCCATCGACCCGCCGATCAGCACGGGTTGTCCCACCGCGCGCAGCGGTTCCGGCAAGGCCGGGTCGCCCGCCCCGAAGGCGCGGGTGGCGCCCTTGCGGTGTACGAACAGCCGGCGTGCCGCGCTCTCGCCGGCCACCGGATGCGCCTCTTCCTTGCAGGTGTTGTGCGAGACGTCGAACAGCAGGTCCAGCCGCGCCTCGGGCAGCACCCGCGCGAAGACCTGCCGTGCCAGGTGGCCGATCACCTCGCGGTTGGCGAAGGCGCAGTTGATGCCGGCGCGCATGGCGCCCAGATAGCGCCGGCCCAGCGCGGACTCGATAGGCGCGCAGGCAAGTTCGCGGTCGGGCAGGGCGATGCCGTGCTCGCCGGCGGTTTCCACCATCTCGCGCAGGAACTCGGTGCCGATCTGGTGTCCCAGCCCGCGCGAGCCGCAGTGAATGGTGACGACGGCATCGCCTTCGCGAAGACCGAAGACCTCGGCGACGTCGGGCAGCAGGATTTCGGCGACCTGCTGCACCTCAAGGTAGTGGTTGCCGGAGCCCAGCGTGCCGACCTCGTCGCGCTGACGGGTCTTGGCGCGGTCGGAGACGGTGGCGGGCTCCGCGCCGGCCATGCGGCCGCGCTCCTCGATGCGCTCCAGGTCGGCGGCATCGCCATAACCCTGCTCCACCGCCCAGCGGGCACCGCCCAGCAGCATGGCGTCCATCTCCTCCCCGACGACGTGCAGGTGTCCGGTGCTGCCGAGGCCGACCGGAATCTCGGCATAGAGTGCGTCGGCCAGGGTATCGCGCACCTCCACCACCCGATTAGCCGGCAAGCCGGTGAGCATCGTGCGCACGCCGCAGGAGATGTCGAAGCCCACGCCGCCGGCCGAGACGACGCCGCCCGCCTCGGGATCGAAGGCCGCGACCCCGCCGATGGGGAAGCCATAGCCCCAGTGCGCGTCGGGCATGGCGTAGGAAGCCTCGACGATACCGGGGAGCTTCGCGACGTTGCAGACCTGCTGGCAGACCTTGTCGTCCATGTCGGCGATCAGATACTCGTCGGCGTAGACGATCCCCGGCACGTGCATGCCGTCGTGCGGCGGTATCCGCCACGCCGTCGCCGTTATGCGCTCCAGCTTTGCCGTATCCATCGCATTTGCCTCACACGTCGATGACGCACTCGCCCAGCCAGCCGCCGTCGGGCAGGCGGCTGACGTTCAGCGCGGTATAGGTGGCGCCCTTGACTTCGACCGCCGGGGCGTGCCGGGCCACGTCGATCGGCTCGCCCCAGGCCTCGGCGGCGAGGCCGCCGTCCCGGCGGTGCACCTGGAACCTGGCAAAGAGCAAGCGATCCACCGCCATTTCGTAGACCAGCGAATTCAGCCAGTCGTAGAGCAGGGTTTCCGGGTCGCGGCCGCGAATCTCGATGGCGATGCGCTCCGACGGCCTCACACTGGCGGGGCAGGTCACCGCCGCCGTCAGGGCGATTCCGGCCTGCTCCAGCATGGCTTCCAGCGTGGGCCCCCAGGCGCGCAGGCCGACGTCGGCGCCGTGCTCGAAGTGCTCCCAGCCCGCCGCGCCATCCGTCGAGGCAAGCTTGCTCATGGCGCCATTCCCCTCATGGCGGTATATTCGGCGGACCGGCGTCCCGGCGCCATGCGTTGGCGCAAATTCACACGCCCGGCCGCCGGTTCCGCCCGACGCCCATTGATCCGGGTCAAGGGCGCGTTGGCGGCCGCCAGTCTAGGCTGGGCGCCGAAAGCGGATTGGAAGGCGCTTGATGGATCAATTCAGAAAGCTGCTGCCGGTTCTCGCCATCCTGGCGGCGCTGGCATTCCTGCTGCTGCTTCTCTCGCCGGAGCAGTCGGTCCAGCCGGTCAAGACGCCGGTGCAGTTGTCGTACACCGACTTCAAGCAACGCCTGAAGGCCGGCGAGGTGGACCGCGTGGTCTTGAAGGGCCGCGAGGTGCAGGGCTGGCTGGCCGAGCCGGTCGAGGGGCCGGGCGGGCAAAGCTCCATCGCCGTGCGCACGCGGGTGCCCGACTTTGGCGATCCGGAACTCCTGACGCTTCTGGAGAGCCAGGGCGTCGAGGTGCAGGTCGCCGAAAGCGAGGAAACCGGGCCGTTGTACTGGCTTATGGGCTTCCTGCCGTGGCTGATCCTGATCGGCTTCTGGATTTTCCTGTGGCGGCGCATGTCGCGTGGGCCTTTCGGCGGCGGCATGGGCGGCGGCGATATCAAGGACTTCCTCTCCGGCGGCTCCCAGTCGGAAGAAAAGCCGATGGCCCAGGTCACCTTCGACGACGTCGCGGGTCAGGAGAACGCCAAGCGCGAGGTGGCCGAGCTGGTCGAGTACCTGCGCAACCCCGACAAGTACACCGCCTTGGGCGCCGAGGTGCCGCACGGCGTGCTGCTGATGGGCCCGCCGGGAACCGGTAAGACGCTGCTGGCCCGCGCGCTGGCGGGCGAGTCGGGCGTGCCGTTCTTCCACATCTCGGCCTCGGAGTTCATCGAGGTGTTCGTCGGCGTTGGCGCCAGCCGCGTGCGCAAGATGTTCGCCGAGGCGAAGAAGCGCGCACCCTGCATCATCTTCATCGACGAGTTGGACAGCGTCGGCCGGGTGCGCGGCGCCGGTCTCGGCGGCGGGCATGACGAGCGCGAGCAGACGCTGAACCAGATCCTGGCGGAGATGGACGGCTTCTCCGGACACGAGGCGGTGATCGTGCTGGCGGCCACGAACCGGCCTGACGTGCTGGACCCGGCGCTGCTGCGCCCCGGCCGCTTCGACCGCCACGTCACGCTGGAATTGCCCGACCTGGACGCGCGGGAGCAGATCCTCAAGGTTCACGCGCGGCGCGTGCCACTGTCCGCCGATGTAGATATGCACGCCATCGCCGCGGGCACGCCGGGCTTTTCCGGCGCCGACCTGAAGAATCTCGTGAACGAGGCCGCCATGGCCGCCGCGCGCGATGGCAAGCGCGCCGTGGACAAGCGCCATTTCGACGACATGCGCGACCGCATCCTGATGGGCACCGTCCGCACCCTGGCGATCCACAAGAATGAGCGCCATCGCCTGGCCGTGCACGAGGCCGGGCACACCGCCGTCGCCTACTACCTGCCCGACTCGGATTCCCCCTATAAGGTGACGATCATCCCGCGCGGCCGCGCGCTGGGCGGCACGCAGCAGCTTCCAGAGGAAGAGCGTCACACCCTGACCGAAGAATACCTGCGCACCCGCCTATCGGTGATGCTGGCCGGGCGCGCGGCGGAGAAGCTGTTCCTGGAGAGTGTCAGTTCGGGCGCCGACGACGACATCCGGCAGGCGACGCAACTGGCCCGCGCCATGGTGGGCCGCTGGGGGATGTCCGACGAGCTTGGCCCGGTCGATGTCCGCGAGAGCGAGGAGCACCCCTTTCTGGGCCGCGAGATGGCCCAGCCCCGACACTTCTCGGAGGCGACGGCGGAAGCGGCGGACAAGGCCGTCCGCCGGCTGCTGATCGAGGCCGAGGAACGTGCGTTGGAGACATTGCGCGGCAACCGCCGGAAGATCGAGGCCCTTATCGCCGAGCTGGAGCAGCACGAGATGCTGGAACGCCAGGACATCGACCGGCTGCTTGGCGGGGGCGAAGGCAAGGGCAAGGCGAGGAAGGCCGAAAAGGCGCAGGGGGGTGGCGCCAAGACAGCGTCGGCCGGGGCGTCGTGATGGGCGAATTGACCTGTTCCGCTATCACGCCCCCGCCAGCGTCATGCCGTCGATACGGACCGTCGGCGAATCGGTGCCATAGCGGAATTCCAGGTCGTCGGCCGGTGTGAGGTTCATGAACATGTCCTTCAGGTTGCCGGCCAGGGTCAACTCACTGACGGGATAGGCGATCTTGCCGTTCTCGATCCAGAAGCCCGCGGCGCCGCGGCTGTAGTCGCCGGTGACCCCGTTGACGCCCATACCCATCAATTCCATCACGTAGAAGCCCTCCTCGATCTCGCCGATCAGGGCTTCGGGCGACAGCGCGCCCGGTTCGAGGTACAGGTTCGTCGTGGCCGGCGACGGCGGGGCGGAGGTGCCGCGCGCGGCGTGGCCGGTGGAGCGCAGCCCGAGCTGGCGCGCCGAGCTCAGCGACAGGATCCAGGTCTTCAGCGCGCCGTCCTCGATCACTTTCCGGGGCTTGTTCGCCAGCCCCTCGGCGTCGAAGGGCTTGGACTTCAGGCCGCGCCGGCGATGCGGGTCGTCCACCACCGCGATGCCGGGCGCGAAGACCGGCTGGTCCATGCGGTCTTTCAGGAACGAGGTGCCGCGCGCCACGGCCGGGCCGGAAATCGCGCCGGCAAGATGACCGAGAAGGCTGTTCGCCACGCGCGGGTGGTAGACGACCGGGTACTTCCCGGTCTTGGGCCGGCGCGGATTCAGGCGGCGCACGGTTCGCTCGCCGGCAAGCCGGCCGATCGCGGCGGGGTCTTCCAGGTCGCTGCCGTAAACGGCCGAATGGAAAGCGTAGTCCCTTTCCATCGCCGTACCTTCACCCGCCAGGACGGCGCAGCCGACCGTTTGAGACGACTTGCTGTAGCCGCCGCTGAAGCCATTGGTCGCCGCGAGCGCGATGTGGGCGCTGGACCAGTTCGCTTCGGCGCCTTCGGAATTCGTTACACCCTCGACAGCGCGTGCCGCCTCCTCGCACGCACGGGCCCGCTCGATCAGGGTGCTCGTGTCGGGCTCTTGCGGATCGCAGTTATCCAGGTCCGGCCAGTCACGGGCCAGGGCGTCCGCTTCGGCCAGGCCGCAATAGGGGTCCTCCGGCACGCTTCCGGCCATCGCCAGCGCCCGCTCGACAAGGTCACGCAGCGCGTCAGGCTTGAAGTCGGACGATGCCACGCAGGCTTGCCGCTTACCGACGAAGACTCGCAGGCCGAGGTCGGCGGCTTCGCTGCGCTTCAAGCGCTCGACCTCGCCTAGGCGCTGGGCGTGGGAGATCGACACGCCGTCGACAAGCACGGCGTCGGCGGCATCGGCACCGGCACGGCGGGCCTTGTCCAGCAAGTCGTCGAGCAGGTCGAGGGAGTCGCGGTCACCGCCATTACGTGGACTCATCGTGGCCTCTTGCAAACTGCCTTGTCGGGCGTTCGAAACGTCTTCGGTGCTTCCGGACGCGCTGTCCGGCGTGTTGGAGCCGCCGCCTACAATGCCGCCTACAATGTGGCGTGGCGAACGCGGGTCGCGCGCTCGATCGCGGCGGCTTCCAGGCGACCTATCTCCAGGCCGTAGCGCAGCATCTCCAGAAGCCGAAGCTCTTCCTGCGAGGCTCTGCCGTCGGCGGCGGCGACATCGCAGGCCAGCGCATAGGCGGTTTCGCACAGGTGCTTGGGCAACGCGGCCCTGATCGTCTCGATCACCTGGTCCAGGCCGTCCTCGTCGCGCAGCAGGTTGGCGCAGTCCTCCGCCGTGCTCGACAGCTTCTCGCGGTCGAAGTCGCGGAATACGGGCCAGTGCGAGACGACGTCCCCGATGGTCGCCAGTTCCCGGTCCGTCATCTCCCTGTCGGCGGCGGAGACGAGGACCATCGTGTAGATCAGCGCGGCGTGGTGGTCGATCGTGCCTGCCCGGCTCTTTCTGTCGCTTGGCATTGTTATCACTATCCCTGCATCTCTTGGATCGCTACGTATCGCGGTCGTGGCGGGGGCCGTCAAGCGGCGCGGTCATTATGCCGGCTCGCATGGCTGGATTGCGGCATTGGTGGTTTGCGGTTCAAGGCTTTTCATGGCACACGCCCGCGCATGTCCGCAGTCGTGCAAGTGGTCCTCCCCGTTTTCGGCATCATCCTGGCCGGCTATCTCGCCGGGCGGCGCGGCCTTCTGGGGACGGGCAGCAGCCAGGCGTTGAACGGCTTCGTCTATTACGTGGCGTTGCCGGCGCTGTTCCTGATCTCGATGGCGCGGGTGGAGATCGACCAGATCCTGAACTGGCCGTTCCTTCTGGCGCTGGGCGGCGCGCAGCTTGCGACCTTCCTGATATCGGTCCTGGGCGCGGCCGTGCTGTTCCCCGCGCGCTTCGGCACGTTGTCGCTGCACGGCATGACGGCGGTGTTCGCGAACACGGGCTACATGGGCATCCCCTTGCTGCAGACGGCCTTCGGCGATGTCGGGACGCTGCCGGCGGTGGTGGCCACGGTCTGGCACGGCGCGGTGGTGATGGGTCTTGGCATCGTCATGCTGGAGGCCGACTTCAACCGGGGCAGCGGCCTCGCCATCGTCGCCCACGTCGCCAAGGGCGTGATCTCCAGCCCGCTGGTCCTCTCCGCCGCCGCGGGTCTCGCGCTCTCGGCCCTGCAATTGCCGATTCCAGCACCCTTTGCGACTTTCTGCGATATCCTGGCGGCGGCGGCCGCGCCCTGTGCACTCTTCGCGATGGGCCTGTTCATGGTGGGCCGCTCCGTCACGGCCGGGGCAAGCGAGCTTGGCTGGCTGGTGGCCATGAAGCTGCTGATCCAGCCGGCCATCGCCTATTTCATCGCCATCGAGGTCCTGGCCATCGACCGCCTGTGGGCGATCTCCGCCGTCGTGCTCTCCGCCCTGCCGACCGGCGCCCTGGTCTTCATCCTGGCCCAGCAATACGGCGTCTACACCCAGCGCTCCACCTCCGCGATCCTGCTGTCCACGGTGGCCTCCGTGGCGACGCTGTCGGCGCTGTTCGCGGTGCTCGGAGTGCGGTGAGAGCAATTATCCGGAGCGCGGTGGGTAATTCTTAGGATATCTCGGGGGCGTGAACGCCGCCCACGCAATCAATTTTTGCCGTGCCGGACCAAGGCCATTGACATTTTGAGTGGATATAATATATACGGATAACGATACTAACGTAATGCGTTAGTATCGATCATCGACACACCTGGGGCAAGGTCGATGGAGTGCTGAGTATTGATAAAGAGCTTCCGGGATCCGGAGGCGGAGAAGATTTATGCGGGCAAGGCATCGCGGAAAATGCCAAGCCAGATTCAGCGGCAAGCAAGGCGGAAACTCCGCATGCTGGCCGCTGCCGTCGAGCTGCAGGATCTTTCAAGCCCACCCGGCAATCGCCTGGAAAAGCTATCGGGGGACCGTGCCGGCCAACACAGCATTCGTATCAACAATCAGTGGCGTATCTGTTTCAAATGGAATGATGGCGCGGAAGCCGTGGAGGTCGTCGATTATCACCGTTGAGAATGGAAATTGGAGGCAGACGGCCTAACGGCCATGCTTAATCAGGTGTCGTCGGCTTTGGCACTGGTCATACGTGGAAACAAGGTTCATCGGGAATGGTAATCGCGCCAGCCATGGCAACATTATCCAACATCCATCCGGGCGAAATCCTCCAGGAAGAGTTCATGGAACCCCTGGGTCTTTCGGCCTACCGTCTAGCGAAGGATATCGATGTTCCCCAGACGCGGATCGCGGCGATCGTGCACGGCCGGCGAGGCGTGACACCCGACACGGCCGCGCGGCTGGGGCGCTATTTCAGGACATCGGCGCAGTTTTGGCTGAACCTGCAGGCCGCCTACGATCTTGAGGAGTTGGAGCGGGATAAGCGCGCCGAGCTTGAGCGTATCCATCCGCGTGACGACATCGCGCTTGCGTGCTGAGCACTGGCCCGCCGGCCTCACCCCTCCAGAAACCCTCGCGTTCCCGCCACCGCGTCGGCGAGGCCGCAACGTACCACCTCCACGCCCTCGGGGAATGCGCCCGTTAGGCGGCTTGGCATCATCGGGTCGAGCAGGACGAAGACGCCCCGGTCGTCGGCGCGGCGGATCAGGCGGCCGTAGGCCTGCTTCAGGCGCAGGCGAGTGATCATGTCGTCGTAGCGGCGCTTGCCGAACAGTTCGCGCCGGGCCTTGTGGCGGATATCGGGGCGCGGCCAGGGCACGCGGTCGAACACGATCAGCCGGAGCGAGCGGCCCGGCACGTCCACGCCGTCGCGCGTGGCGTCGGTGCCAAGAAGGCAGCCGTCCTCCTCCGCCCGGAAGATGTCGACCAGCGTGGAGACGTCCAGGCCGTCCACGTGCTGCGCGAACAGCGGCAAGCCCGCCTGCTCCAGCCGCTCGCCGATCCGGCCGTGCACCGCGCGCAGGCGGCTGATCGCGGTGAACAGGCCCAGCGCCCCGCCGCCGGCGGCCAGGAACAGTTCGCGATAGGCCGCGGCCACCTGGCCCAGGTCGTCCTTGCGCACGTCGTTCACCACGAAGACGCGCGTGTGCGCGGGATAGTCGAAGGGCGAGGGCACGGCGGCGCGGAAGGCCGGTTCCGGCAGATGCACCGCGCCGGTGCGAATCTCGGCTGCCTGCCAGTCGGCCTCCGGGTCGCCGCTGCCGTCGCGCAACGTGGCGGAGGTGACGACGAGGCCCTGCGCCTTTTGGGCCACCTGCTCGGCAAAGGGGAGCGTCGGATCGACCCAGTGCCGGTGCAGGCCGACGTCGAAGTCGCGCCCACCGACGCGCTCCACCATCAGCCAGTCGACGAACGCATCCGGGCTCTCTTCCTCCTGCATGGCGGCCAGCATCTGGCGCCAGGCCTCCACCTGCGCGACGCCGCGGCGCTCCAGGCTGCGGCTGGTCGCCTCGATGCGTCGCCGGCTGTCGCTGTCCAGCTCTTCCGCCTCGTCGTCCAGGCGCGCGCGCAGGCCCGCCAGCAGCCGCTTCATCGGGTCCAGCAGCCGGGCCAGGGCCCGGTCCAGCTCGGCGCTCGATTCCAATAGGGGCGGAATGACCGGACGTAGCTCCGTTTCCAGGCTGTACGGGTCGCCGGGACGATGTACGCGCGCGTACACCTGCTGTCGTACGTGCGCGAGGAAGGCCTCGCAGGCGCCGTTCGCGGCATCCTCGGCGATGCGCTGGTGCCAGCCCTCGGCCGGCAGCAGCCGCGCGGCGCGCAGCGTCTCGTGCAGGGCGTCCGCCGTCGCGGTGTCGCCGCCGAGGATGTCCTCGACGCGCCGTTCCAGCCCGCGAATGCGGCCGGAAGCGCGGCTGCCCCGGCTGTCCGCGCCGAGTAGCCAGCGCCGCAGCTCGTAGGCCTCGCGCCCGCTGAGGTGGGCGGAGAAGGCGCTGTCGGCGGCATCGAAGACGTGGTGCCCCTCGTCGAAGACATAGCGGCTGGGCAGCCGTCCCTCGTCGCCGCCGCCCAGCGCGGCCTGGATCATCACCAGCGCATGGTTCGCCACGACGATGTCGGCCCGCCGCGCCCGGCGGATCGAATGCTCGATGAAGCAGGTCTTGTAGTGCGGGCAGGCGGAATAGATGCACTCGCCGCGCCGGTCGGTCAGGCCCAGCGTCTTGCCCCGGCCCAGCAGGTCGGCCAGCCAGCCTGGAAAGTCGCCGCCCACCATGTCGCCGTCGCGCGTGGCCGCCGTCCAGCGCGCCATCAGACCGACGGCCACGGCGTCCTGCCCGCGCACCTGCAGGCCGCGCACGGCTTCCTCCAGGTTCAGGAGGCACAGGTAGTTCTCCCGCCCCTTGCGCACGACCACGCGGCGCGCCTTCTCGCGGCGTTCCGGGAACAGGCGGTCAAGCTCGCCGTCGATCTGGTGCTGCAGGTTGCGGGTATAGGTGGACAGCCACACCGGCCCGGCGTTCTTCTGCGACCACACGCTCGCCGGCGCGATGTAACCCAGCGTCTTGCCGACGCCCGTCCCCGCCTCCGCCAGCACCATGTTGGGGGCGTCCGGCGTCTCGCGCGGCTGAAAGGCGTGGGTGACGGCGGAGGCGTAGTCCGCCTGCTGCGGCCGCGCCTCGGCGTCCTCGCCCAGGAGTTCGGCCAGGCGGTGGCGCGCCTCCTCGGCACTGACCGGCTGGTTGCCGGCGGGCGGTTCCGGCGCGGTTTCGGACCATTCGCCGAAGCGCTCCCACACCCGCAGGCCGTGGCCCCTGCGCGGCGCCTCGCCGCCCTCGCCGTCGAAGCCCAGCGCAGACAGCACCGCCGGCCCCCAGGGCCAGCCGGCCTCCGACATGGTCCAGGCGATACCGGCCGCGTCCCGGTCGCGCTGCCCGCGCGCCGCCAGCTCGGCCAGAAGGGCGCGGGCCGCCTGATGCAGCGTCCCGGCGGCCGCTTCCAGCCCGTCGGGCAATGGCAGGCCCAGCGCCACGGCAAGACCGCGCGGCGTCGGCGTGCAGAAGCTGGCCGGGCGGGTAAAGGCGTAAAGCTCCAGCACGTCGAAGACGGCGAACGGATCGGCGCCCAGCCGCCGGGCCGTCGCCCGCGCGTGGCACACCACCGGCGCCTCCGCCCGTGCCCGCGAAAGCGCGTCATCGTGGCCGAGCGCCAGCACCTCGCCATCCGCCTCCATCCACGCCGCGCCCGACAGCCCGGCGACAAGCACCGGCGCGCGCGGCAGGCGCACGCCCTCGGGCGGGAAGGATGAGGTTGCGGGAAGGCCGGATGCTGCTGTCATTGCCGGCGGAGTATAGGAGGCGTGAGCGCACCTCGCCATGCCCGCGTCGCTGGACTTGTCACATTGACGGCGCCCCGCGCGCGGCCTAGGTTCGCGGCTGGTTCGACCCGAGTTGTGAGACGGATTCCCGGCATATGGCGGAGTTGCGAGACTTGGCGCGCGCGGGCAAGGCGTGGCCGTTCGAAGAGGCGCGCAAGCTGTTGAAGCGCACCGGCGAAAAGACGCCGGAGAAAGGCTATGTCCTCTTCGAGACCGGCTATGGCCCCTCTGGCCTGCCGCACATCGGGACGTTCGCCGAGGTCGCGCGCACGACCATGGTGCGCCGCGCCTTCGAGGCGATGAGCGACATTCCCACGCGCCTGATCTGCTTCTCCGACGACATGGACGGGCTGCGCAAGGTGCCGGACAACATCCCGAACCAGGAGATGGTGCGCCCGCATCTGGGCAAGCCGCTGACGGAAATCCCGGACCCCTTCGGCACGCACGAGAGCTTCGGCCACCATAACAACGCGCGGCTGCGCGGCTTCCTGGACCACTTCGGCTTCGAGTACGACTTCGTCTCGGCCACCGACTGCTACCGCGAGGGCCGCTTCGACGCGGCGCTGCTCCAGGTGCTGCGGCACTACGACGAGGTCATGGACGTCATGCTGCCGACCCTGGGGGAAGAGCGGCAACGGACCTACAGCCCGTTCCTGCCGATCTCGCCGAAGACGCGCCACGTGCTGCAGGTCCCGATCCTGGAGCGGAACGTCGAGGCGGGGACGATCGTCTTCGAGGACGAGGACGGCACACGCATGGAACTGCCGGTCACCGGCGGCAATTGCAAGCTGCAGTGGAAGCCGGACTGGTCGATGCGCTGGTACGCGCTGGGCGTGGATTACGAGATGTCCGGCAAGGACCTGATCGACTCCGCCAAGCTGGGCAGCAGGATCACCAGGATCCTTGGCGGCACGCCGCCCGACGGCTTCCACTACGAGCTTTTCCTGGACGACAAGGGCGAGAAGATCTCCAAGTCGAAGGGCAACGGCCTGTCGGTGGACGAGTGGCTGACCTACGCCCCGGCGGACAGCCTGTCGCTCTACATGTTCCAGAAGCCCCGCGCGGCGAAGAAGCTGTACTTCGACGTCATTCCCAAGACGGTGGACGAATACCTCAGCTTCCTGGAGCGCTACCACCGCGAGGAAGACCCGGCGAAGCGGATCGAGAACCCGGTGTGGCACATCCACAGCGGCAATCCGCCGCAGGCGGAGACCGGGCTCAGCTTCTCGATCCTGCTGAACCTCGCCAGCGCGGCGAACACCGAGGACCGCGACACCCTCTGGGGCTTCATCAGCCGCTACGTGCCTGCCGCGACGCCGGAGACCGCGCCGATCCTGGACGGGCTGGTGGATTACGCCGTGCGCTATTACCGCGACTTCGTGAAGCCGGCGAAGCGTTATCGCGCGCCGAGCGCGATGGAGCGGGCGGCGCTGGAGGACCTGCTGGGCGAGTTGGACATGCTGTCCGCCGATGCCGAGGCGGAGGACATCCAGACCCGTGTTTACGAGGTCGGTAAGCGCCACGAGTTCGAGAGCCTGCGCGCGTGGTTCAAGGCGCTTTACGAAACGCTGCTGGGCCAGGAGCAGGGCCCGCGCATGGGCTCGTTCATCGCGCTTTACGGGCTGGACAATTTCAAGATGCTGCTGCGCCGCGCGCTGGCGGGCGAGGACCTGAGCCGGGAAGTGGTGTAAGCGCGGGCCTTCGTGCCGCGCGGGTCGGCGGCGGGGCAGGGGAGAGGGCTTAGCTCTCCCCGCAGACCGGGCACTTCAAGTTCGAGCCCTTGGGCGCCTTCGGGTGCCTTTCGTTTGCCAGCTTGTTGTTCGAATTGAACGCGTGATAGGTGCGGCAGTGCTTCTCGAACGCCGCCGAGGCGTCCTGCGCGTAGGAAAACTTGAAGCAATCATTGTCGGCTTCTCCCCCCAGGAAGCGGCCAAGCAAGCCGCGCTTGCTCTCCCGACCCAGGCTGTCGATCAGCGCCTGCCGGATATCGGCGTCGTCGCGGCCGACGAAGCGGACGATGAACTTCTTGTCGCGCGTCATCCGGCCGAGGGCGAAATTGCCCGGCCCGGCCACTTTGATCTTGCGGGTTATTTCCTTGACGGTCAGGGCGTAGGGACCGTCCATGTCGAGAGATGCCATGCTACCACTCCAAAGGCCGCGCGGAGCCTAAGTCTCAACGGTTTATACGGAGTTAAACCAAAAGGCGAATTTCGTGGCTACACCCGCTCGGTATCGTGCGCCCACTCCCAGTAGAGCTGGCGTGCCGTGGTGTAGATCGGGCCGGGCTGGAACTCGCGGGTTTCGACCGCCGTGATCGGCATCACCTTGCCGTAGTTTCCGGTCGAGAACACCTCGTCGGCATCCAGTATCTCCTGGAAGGTGATCCGCCGTTCCTCCACCGCGATGCCGGAGGCGCGCAGCAGCGTGGCGACCCGCTGCTTGGTGATGCCGTTCAGGAAGGTTCCGTTCGGTGCCGGCGTCGCCGCCACGCCGTTCTTCGCCAGCCACAGGTTCGCCGTGGCAAGCTCCGCGACGTTGCCGAGGCCATCCAGCATGACGGCATTGTCGAAGCCCTTCGCCCGTGCCTCGCGCAGGGCCAGGCCGGAAACAGGGTAGAGGCACGACGCCTTGGCGTCGGTCGGCGCGGTGCAGGGCAATGGCCGGCGATAGGAGGCCAGGCACACCTTCATGCCCTTGGGCTCGGGCAGGGGGCTGTCGTGCAGCGTCAGGCAAAAGCGGGTGCTGTCGGGATCCGGGGCGACGAAGCCGCTCTCGGCCCAGAACATCGGCCGGATGTAAAGGGCCGCGCCGGGTGTGAAATGGCGGATGCCGTCAAGCGCGAGTTCCTGCACTTCCTCGGCCGTCACCACCGGCTGCAGCCCCATGGCGTGCGCCGAGACGATCAGCCGCTCGCAGTGCCGTTGCAGGTCCGGGGCCCGGCGGTCGAACACGCGCGCGCCGTCGAACACCGTGGAAGCCATCCACGCGCCGTGTGTCATCGGGCCCATGACGCCAGGGTTGCCGTCGACCCAGCCGCCTTCCCAGAAATGCCACGCCGTCATCCCGGCGCCTCTCCCCTCGTTTCACATCCCGCCGGCCGGGATTGCCCGACTCCCGCCGGCCACAGCCATCGCCGCAACTACGCTAGCACAGCCTTTTCGATCCCGGCAAAGCGGCAAGAGGAGATTATCGCAACCTGGCGAAAAACGCGGCGACCCCGGCGTGGCGAAGCCGGCTCAGCCGTGCGGGGGCAGCGGCCAGGATCGCCGCGTCCCCGCCTTCGCCCGCGCCGTCGGCAAGGCGCCGGCGCGCGGCCGCGGCGGTCGTCACGCAGTCCCTGGCAAGACGGTCGAAGAGGCGGGCGTCGGCCGCATGCCGTGCGCGCCGTAGTTCGTCCGCGCCGCGCAGTCGCGCGGCCTGGCGCCACGCGTTGGGGAGCGGCCCGTCGTACCGCGCCTCAAGGTTGCAAAGCGCGCCGGATGGATTTGCCTTCGACATAATAGGAAATAAATCACATAACCAGCCCGCCAGTCAAGAGCCGGCAGCCCCGGTCCTCCACGGAACGGCACGCGCTACTGGCTGGCCCAGACGATGCGTGCCATCCAGGCGACGTCCCCGGTATCGAGAACACGGTCCTCGTGGTTCCGGTTCAAGGACATCAGCTCGACCTTGCGGACGCTTTGCCGGACCAGTTGCTTGGCCATGACCTCGCCTTCGCGCGTCTTGACCACGACGCGGTCGCCGCGGCGCAGGCTGGCCTCGGGCGAGAGGACGATGATGTCGCCGTCGCGGTAGACAGGTTCCATCGAATCGCCGCTGATCTCCAGGGCATAAGCGTGCTCGTCGTTGATCCGCGGGAACAGCACCTCGTCCCAACCCTGCCCGGTGGGAAAGCCGGCATCGTCGAAATACCCCTCGGTCCCCGCCTGGGCATAGCCGATGACCGGGATGTGCTGGGCCACGACGCTCGTGTTCTCCTCGCCGACGAGGGAGACGAACTCGGCCAGCGAGGCGCCGGTCGCCGACAGCACCTTCGCGATGGATTCGGTGCTGGGCCAGCGCAGCTTTCCCTCGGCCGTCTCCCGCTTCGACTTGTTGAACGTGGTCGGGTCCAACCCGGCGCGGCGCGCCAGGCCGGATGGCGATGTTCCATATTTCTCGGCGAGCCGGTCGATGGCCTGCCAGACGTCTCCGTGCCTCAACATGGGAACATGGTCTTAGAAAACCTCACCCGACGCACTAGGAACATAAGCATAAAAGTCCTTGACATAGGATAAAAGGCCGATACGTTCCGTTTTAGTTCAATTGCAAGTGTGAGGTGAGTATGCAACGGAAGGTGGAAGGCATATCGCGGGACAGCATTGCGTCCCCGGCGGCGGCCGGGGCGTCGTTACAGCCCTTCCGTGACGCGGAGGAGGCCTGGTTCTGGTTCGTGCAATGCCGTAGCGCGCAACTCGACGGCGCTCGCGTGACGGCCGGGAAGGGCGACACCCCGCGCCCGTGCGAACCGCTGGACATCCTCGCCGTCGTCGACCGTCTCTACCGCCGTCGCCGCCTGCTGCGCGAGCACCTGACGGTGCTGGCGGACTATGGTCGGCAGCTTATGCCGCCGGACCCCGACGCTCCCCGCCAGATGCGCGCCGCAAGGCTGTGGGAAGAGGCGCTGGCCGAGCTGGCGTCGCCGCTGCGTGACAAGGGCATCGTCGAATGACGGCGGCCAGCGGTCGCGGGTTTGCCGGGCCGGCGGGAAGGGCAGGCAAGGGCGGGCGCCTGGCGTTGGTGGTGTTCTCCGGCCGCACCGACCTGTGGTGGCTGCGCCCCCTGCGGCCGGGTTTCCGACACTGCCTGGTGATTCTGCGCGAGGCGGGCGGCTGGATCGTCTACGACCCGATGGCCCATGGCACCGACCTGGCCTTTCTCGCATGCGCGGAATTGTCTCCCGGCCGCCTCGCCGCCTGGCTGATCCAGCAGGGATATATCGTCGCCCCGGCCCGCCGCCGCCCGTTTCAGCCGCGCCCGTCTCCCTGGGTACCCTTCACCTGCGTCGAGGCCGTGAAGCGCGTGCTGGGCATCCGGGCGCGGCGGGTGGTGACGCCGTGGCAGTTGTATCGGTGGTTGGTGGGTGGAGGCATGTTTGACGCGTGAGGTTACTGCAAATCCACGAGCGCGCCAGCCAGTCGACCGGCCAAGTCCGCTCACAGACGCTCTTTCCAGTCTTCGGGAAAACCCATCGCGGCAAGCGGCGCTTTTCCACGGCCATCGATCAGCACGGCGAGCCGTTCCGGCCAACGGGAGCCGTCGGATATGACGGTCATGAAATGCTTGATGATCCCACAAGCGGCAAAAAGTTTGTTTCTGGACTCGGTGGGCCAAACATCTCGACGGTGTTTTGGTATTTTGGGCGTAATGGTAAAATCTCTGCTCCAAATCATGTTGTGATGCGCGCATACATTTCGTGTATATGTGAGAAAATGCAGCCAACTCTCTAATACATTATGATGCAAGTTGAAATACTTGGCCACGCTGATTCTTAAACTACCTTTTGTCCATTTATATATTCGTGAAAGCGCGCCAAATGAAAGTGTCTCCATAAGCATCCAGCTTGGTGGATATTTAGGCGAATCGTACCTGCTGTAGAAATGTTGGATGAATATGTGCGGATTCCGACGCGGATCGGGGCCAAGAACCTGATCGATCTCGCCCAGGATACGGTCATGCACCCCGTGGTCGAAATTCGCTGGGCTCAGGAGCCAAAACGCGCCGTGCTGCAAGGACGCGGCATTGGAAACATGCGCTTTGACCGCGACCTCGATGCGCTCAAGGGCGTCGGTCAAAAGGTGCCTTAGTTTTCTATCAAATATATACAGATTTAAAATGTCATCGAAATCGCAGCCATCTGTGAATTGGTGACTCTGACTGTCTATCTGAAAGTGTTTGGCATAGCCGCCAAGGCGGTAATACCCAATGAAATTAAGGTAATGCTTTGCACGGTCACGATCCGAAACATGCAGGCCCCGTCTTTCGAGCAGTGCAACTTGCTCATCTAGACTAAGCGCGGGTTTGGTAAATGGGATCCGGCGATCAGGCATAAAGAAACCCCCCGGAGGCGCTTCCGTGAGAGGCGCGGGGGGTGTTATTGGCACCCTGATTATACGCCTCGATCAGCATTGTCAACGTAATTGCACGATATGGACGAGATCCATGTTTCTCGATCTCGTGATGCGCGCCGGATACCACGTTGATTCCGGGTGCAGCAAGCCGCCAGCAGGAGCGCAGCCTGCGCAGCATCAAGAAAAGGAAAATATTCTTGACATTCCTAAATTCTAGGAATATATAAACTCCAACAAACGCCACAGGTGCGTCCACGGCCCAGGCCGCCGCGACGAGGTTCGCGGCGGCTTTTTTCATGCCCGGCCGATGGGGCGCCGGGATGCCGTAGAAGGTGAGGAACCAGGCCAATGGGAATCTTGAGTTCGCTGATGATGGAGTTGGCGGGGCAGGCTGTCGGTGTGCCGAGGGCCCTTGCGCCGCCGCCACCACCACCCCCGCCACCGCCGCCGCCGCAAAGTCAACCGTCCCCGGCTTCCCGGCCCGCTCAGGGCCGGGGCGGCCGGACGACGCGCAGCCGGCAATCGCCGCAAAGCGCCCAGGTCTCGCAAGGGACGGCGCCTTCACGAACGACCCCGGCCTCGCAGCCGGCGCCCGCGCCCGCACCGGGGCGGCGCGAACCCGAGCCGCCGGCGATGGAGGCCGATCCCGAAGACCCGGACGACCTGGCCGACCTGCCGGAGCCTGCGCGGCAAAGACGCAACCGCCGGTCCAGGCGCGCCACGGTCCGCAACGCCCCCGTCGGCCTGCTGGAAGAGCGGCTGACCGCGCCGCGCCGCAAGTCCTTGCTGGGAGAGTAGGCGATGTCGAACCTCGACGCCGACAGGGTGCTGGACCGCTTCCGGCGCGCCAAGGACCGGCGGAGCAACTGGGAATCGCTGTGGCGCGACTGCGTGGACTACACCCTGCCGCAGCGCAACGGGGGCATCGGCCGCGCCACGCCCGGCGAGCGCAAGGCCGACCGCCTGTTCGACGCCACCGCCGGCGACGCGGCCGAGCAGCTTGCCGCCAGCCTGCTGGCCGAGCTGACGCCGCCGTGGTCCCGCTGGTTCGGGCTGGTGCCCGGCCCGGCCCTCGGCACGGCCGAGCGCGAGCGCATCAAGCCGCGCCTGGCCCAGGCCGAGGAGGCGCTGCAAGGCCACTTCGACCGCAGCAACTTCTCCGTCGAGATACACCAGGCCTACCTGGACCTGGTGATCCTGGGCACCGCCAGCCTGCTGTTCGAGGAGGCGCCCATCGGCGCGTCCAGCGCGTTCAGGTTCGCCGCCGTGCCGCTGAAGGACACCGTCCTTGAGGAAGGCCCCGACGGCGCGCTGGACGTCACCTTCCGCCGCAGCGAACTGACCGCGCAGCAGCTTGTCGCCCGCTACGGCGCGCAGGCGCTGCCGGAGAACCTGGCCGGGCGGAGCCCCGACGAGGCGGCGGACGAACAGCGCTTCGCCGTGGTCGAGGGCGTCCTGCCGGACGGTGTCGCCTACGACTACCTTGCCGTGCTGGAGCGCGGCGAGGGCGTGGGCGAGCCGGCGGTGCTGCGCCGGGGCCGCTTCGGCCGCTCGCCGTTCATCAATTTCCGCTGGATGAAGGCGCCGGGCGAGATCTACGGCCGCTCGCCGGTGATGCGCGCGCTGCCGGATATCCGCACCGTCAACAAGGCGGTGGAGTTGACCCTGAAGAACGCCTCCATCGCCGTCACCGGCATCTGGCAGGCCGACGACGACGGCGTGTTGAACCCCGCGACGGTGCGGCTGACGCCGGGGACGATCATCCCCAAGGCGGTGGGCTCCGGCGGCCTGACCCCGCTACAGCCGCCGGGCAACTTCGACGTCTCGGAACTGGTGCTGACCGACCTGCGGGAGCGGATCCGCCAGGCCCTGCTGACGAACAAGCTGGGCACCGTCGACAGCCCGCGGATGACGGCGACGGAAGTGCTGGAGCACAGCGCCGAGGTCGCCCGCGTGCTGGGCGCCACCTTCGGTCGGTTGCAAGCCGAACTTCTGACGCCGCTGGTGGCGCGGGCGCTGTCGATCCTGGCCCGGCGTGGCGAGATCGAGCCGCTGTCGCTGGACGGACGCACGGTGGCCCTGCAGTACCGCTCGCCCCTGGCACAGGTGCAGGCGCGCAAGGACGTGGCGAACACCACCGCCTGGGTCGAGCGCCTCGCCGCCTTCGGCGAGCCGGCGCTCAGGATGGTGGACCTGCCGGCCACCGCGCACTGGATTGGCCGGGCAATGGGCGTTCCCGAGAGCCTGATCCGCGAGGTTCCGGCCGAGGCGCCGGTCCCCGAGCAGCTCCCGGACCCGCGAGCGGCGGCCCCCGAACAACCGCCGGCCCCGCAACAGCCGGCGGCGGAGGTGCCCGATGGCGGGCGATGAGGCGACGGACCCGCGCGATGTCGAGCGGGCCTTCGCCCGCTGCTTTGCCGGGCCGGACGGGCGCCGGGTCCTGGCGCACCTGCGGCGGACCACGCTGGAGCGCACGCTGGCCCCGGACGCCAGCGAGGCTGCCCTGCGGCACATGGAGGGCCAGCGCGCCCTGGTCCTGCGCATCGCGGCGCTGATCGAGCGCGGCCGGGTCTAGCGCCAACGGCCCGCGAGCAACCGAGATCGAACGAAAGGGATAGGACATGGACGAAATCAACCTGCTGACCGAGCCGGTGGACGAGGCCGAAAGCCCTACCGGCGGCCAGGGCCGGGACCGCGGCAAGCCCCAGGTGCCGGCGAAGTTCCGCGACCCGGAAACCGGCGAGATCCGCGTCGAGGCGCTGTTGAAATCCTACCTGGAGCTTGAGCGCAAGCTGGCCCGCATGGTCGAGGTGCCGGGCGCCGACGCCGGCGAGGATGCGCGCATTCACTTCCGCCGCGCCGTCGGCATCCCCGACACGCCCGAGGAATACGAGATCACACCGCCGCACGAGTTGATCGACGCCGACCCGGAGGTGAACCGCCAGCTTCACGAGGCTGGCTTCACCCCCGCCCAGGTCCAGCTTGTCTACGACCTGGCGGGCGAGCGCCTGTTGCCGGCCATCGACGTCATGAGCAGCGAGTTCGAGGCCGACCGGCAGCTTGACCGTCTGATCGACCACTTCGGCGGCGAGGACAAGTGGCGGGAGGTGGCCGCCGCGCTTGGCACCTGGGGCAAGAGCAACCTGCCGCCCGAGGTGTTCGAGGCACTGTCGACCACCTTCGAGGGCGTGCTGGCGATGCACCGGATGATGGCGGGCGGCGAGCCCGGCCTGGTGCAGGACGCCATGCCCGCCGGCGCGCTGGGCGAGAACGAGCTGCGCCGGCTGATGGCCGACCCGCGCTATTGGCGCGACCGCGATCCGGGCGTCGTCAAGCAGGTGAGCGACGGCTTCCGCCGGCTGTTCCCGGGCAGCATCGGGACCTGAGGTTTTCCAGGTTCGGGGCGGCGCTTCCTGCTTCCCGCCGCCCCGCGAAAGGCCGCCGGGACACCCGGCCGGAAAAGCCCGCCCGCCGGCCGCGCGCCCGGTCCCGGCGGCCTTTCACATCCGTGTATGTTCAGCGCGTATATGCGGCGCATTGCGAGAAGGCCCAGATGCTTTTAAAACCCTGCGCCTTTGCATGCGAAAATGGGTGCCCGGGGTGTGGATCAGGCCAGAGATTCAAGACGACTTCTCGCCGGAGGACATAATCGAGGAGGCGATGGGGGACTATGTTCTTGAGTTCCTTCTGGCGGTCGAGTTCGATGACCGGCAGCGCGCGGCGCAAGCGCATCTCATGTCCGTCATGCTGATCGACGGCGGCAGCTTCATCGGAGACCTGGACGGTATCTACGATTTGCGGTTCGGCATCCGCGAAAAGCAGGTCGGGAACGAGTTCATCGTCGGGGAGCCGGACTTCTCGCGTGCCCGGAGCCGCCGGTGCATCCACCGGAATGACCGTGGACGGGTTCTCGACCTCGTTTGCAGCGCGGTGCGTATGCTGCTCGAACACGTGGAGCCTGCCGGTGTCACCATGACTACCTACGACCGCTATCTGCCCATGAAGGCGATAAGTGAAGTATCAAAGGATATGCCGGATGCTGGAGGACCTGGGGTACGCGCGTTGCCGCGCCTACATCGATCCAGACGGGCGGAGCCGCTGGTTCCACATGCGCTCGCTTGCAGGTATCGGTAAATCCGATTAACGTTGCCTTGATGGAGGAAACGGCGATGAATGCACCGTCCAAGGATATTCTGGAGCGCGTGAGCGACCGCGCCGGAGAAGCCGTGGCGCGTGGCGAACGCGCCGCCGCCCCGGGCCTGAGCGACCGGCAGCGCGCCCTGATTCGCGATGCGCAGGCCAAGATCGACGATGAGCATTCGCCGGTTATCCAGGCGGGAATTCGCGCCGCCGTGTAGCGGGCGCTACCTGCGATTGCCCGTTAGGGCAGCATGAACGAGACATCGATCGGCGGAGAGGAAAATGCCCTCTCCGCCGATTTTCGTTTGTCGCCAATTTCTTAGAGGCCCCTGCTGCTGTTGCTCGCAGTGTTGGGGCGCCTACCCCTCTGGCTGCCTTGCGGCAGCCTGTCTCCCCCTGCAGGGGAGACGACTGTTTATCGTTTAATGTCAACCTCTTAGTCGCTCCCCGGCGGGGGAGCTGTCTGCGTAGCAGACTGAGGGGGGATACCCGCTGTACGGACAACCGACTTGGCCGGCCCGTGCGGCGTTCCACTGCCTGACGCGTCCGCCCCGCCTGTCCTTGGGCGGGAAAACGGGCGCCGCGGCGTTTCATCCGTAATCTTCAACCGTGATGGGACGACCAGATGTCCACACAGATCGAACAGGCCTTCGTCAAGCACTTCGAATCCGAAGTGCACCAGGCCTATCAGCGCCAGGGCTCGAAGCTGCGCGCCACGGTGCGCAGCAAGAGCAACATCAAGGGCGCCAGCACGACGTTCCAGAAGGTCGGCAAGGGCACCGCGTCCACCAAGGCGCGGCACGGCCAGGTGCCGGTGATGAGCATCGACCACGAGCCGGTCGAGTGCCTGTTGGCCGACTACTACGCCGGTGACTGGGTCGATAAGCTCGACGAGCTCAAGGTCAACATCGACGAGCGCATGGTGGTGGCGAACGCCGGCGCCTATGCGCTGGGCCGCAAGACCGACGAGTTGATCATCGCCGCGCTGGATGAATCCACCAATTTCGCCGGCGCCGACACCGACGGCCTGACCAAGCCCAAGGTGCTGGAAGCCTTCGAGCTTCTGGGCGTGGCGGACGTGCCGGACGACGGCGACCGCGTGGCCGTCGTCGGCTGGAAACAGTGGTCGGAGCTTCTGGGTATTAAGGAGTTCGCGAACGCAGACTACATCGGCCAGGAGGAGCTGCCCTGGAAGGGCACGCAGGCCAAGCGCTGGCTGGGCGCGCTGTGGATGCCGCATTCCGGCCTGACGCTGAACGCCGGGGTGCGCTTCTGCCACTGGTTCCACAAGAGCGCCGTCGGCCACGCCTCCGGCGCGGATGTCAGCAGCGATATCACCTGGCACGGCGACCGCGCCGCGCACTTCGTCAACAACATGATGAGCCAGGGTGCCTGCCTGATCGACGCCGACGGCGTCGTCACCATGCGCGCCCTGGAAACCTGATGGAGACGCCCTGATGGCTTTTCAGGCACGGAACCTCAGCGTGCTGGCCTACGCCAACGGCTTCACGCTCTGGCACTACACCTCGGCCGATGCGGCCGCGAGCATCGACACCGAGGGCTACTTCAACGACGCGGCGGAGATGCTGCGCGTGGGCGACATGGTGATCGCCAACACCAGCACCGACACCACCCCCACCGGCGGCCTGTTCCTGGTGAACAAGAACACCGGCGGCATGGTGGACGTCGCCGACATCACCCAGGTCGGCGCCAGCGACACCGACTAGGCGCCCTATCTGCGGCCACCCCCTCATCCTGTCCTTCTCCCCCGACGCGGGGGAGAAGGGACGACAACCGATGCGGCGCAGCCACCCGGAGAGTTTCCGCTGCGCCGCGATTATCGTTCCCTCTCCCCCGCGTCGGGGGAGAGGGACAGGGTGAGGGGGGAGCGCCGCCCCAGGAAAGGACCCCCTGACCATGACCCAATCCGCCGTCGCGCTGTGCGCGCGGGCGCTGATCAGCCTGGGCGCGCGGCCCATCGCCAGCTTCGAGGAAAGCGGCGTCGAGGCGCAGGTCTGCCGCGAACTTTACCCCGGCCTGCGCGATGCCCTGCTGTCGGCCCACCCCTGGAACTTCGCCGTCGCGCAGGCGCGCCTGCCGCGCCTTGCGGCGGGGCCGGTGGCCGATTTCGCCCACGCCTTCCAGTTGCCGGCCGACTTCCTGCGCGCCCTTTCCGCCGGCGACGGCACGCGCGGGCGCGGTGTGGAGTACCGCATCGCCGAGCGGCGCCTGCACGCCGACGCGCCACAGGTGACGCTGACCTACGTCTTTCGTCCGCGCGAAAGCGACTTCCCGCCGTTCTTCGGCCACGCCCTGACGGCGCGGCTGGCGGCGGCGTTCTGCCTGCCGATCACCGAGAGCACCAGCCGGGCGGAGATGCTGGGCCGCCTGGCGGAAAGCGAGTACCAGCGCGCCAAGCAGGTGGATTCCCAGCAGGACGTGCCGCCGCGCCTGTCCGACTTTCCGCTGGCGGAGGCGCACGGCGGATGACCCGGCAGTACAGCTACAAGACCAACTTCACCGCCGGCGAGTTGGACCCCCGGCTGCTGGGCCGGGGCGACCTGAAGGCCTACGAGAACGGGGCGGGCCGGCTGTCCAACGTCGTCCTGCACCCCACCGGCGGCGTCAGCCGGCGCGACGGGCTGGAGTTCCTGGCCGAGATGCCGGGCGCGGGGCGGCTTGTCGGCTTCGAGTTCAACACCGAACAGATCTACCTTCTGGTGTTCACGCACTTCCGCCTGGACGTCTACCAGGACGGCGCGCTGATCGCCGGCAACATTTCCGCACCCTGGCACGAGAGCCACCTGAGCGAGATCGCCTGGGTGCAAAGCGCCGACACGCTGTTCGTCGCGCACCCCTCGGTGCGCCCGCGCATGATAACCCGCAACGGCCCCGGCGACTGGCGCATCGACCTGCTGGAGTTCTCCATCATCGGCAAGGAGAAGATGGTCCCGCACCACAAGTTCCTGGGGCTGGAGGCGACGCTGACGCCCAGCGCGGCGACGGGCGACATCACGCTCACCGCCTCGGAGCCGCTGTTCGTGGACACCACCCATCAGGGCGTGCCGTTCCGCCTGCACGGCGGCCAGGCGCGGATCACGAACGTGGTCTCCGCCACGGTTGCCGACGCCACGGTCGAGATCGACCTGAACGCGGCCGAGGAGACGGCGAACTGGACGGAGGAGGCGTTCAGCCCGGTGCGCGGCTGGCCGTCGACCGTGGCCTTCCACCAGAACAGGCTGGTGTTCGGCGGCTCGCGCGACTTGCCGAACCACATCTGGATGTCGAAGACGGACGACCTGTTCAACTTCGACGCCGGCGACGGGCTGGACGACGAGGCGATCCACTTCGAGCTGCTGTCGGATCAGGTGAACGCGGTGCGCGGGATGCTTTCCGGCCGCCGGTTGCAGGTGTTCACCTCCGGCGGCGAATGGATGGTGACGGGCGATCCGCTGACCCCGAAAACGGTGCAGGTGAAGCGCCAGACCCGGATCGGCTCGCGCCTGGACCGCTTCGTGCCGCCGCGCAACGTGGACGGCGCCACGCTGTTCGTCTCCCGCGACGGCGGCAAGCTCAGCGAATACACCTTCGCCGACGTGGATCGGGCCTTCCTGGCCAACGACCTGTCACTGCTGGCCGGGCACATCGTCGAGGACATGATCGACCTGGAGTACGAGGACAAGGCGCGCCTCGTCCACGCGGTGCTCGGCGACGGCAGGCTGGCGACGCTGACCCAGTTCCGCACCGAGAAGGTGACCGCCTGGTCGCATCACGAAACCGACGGGGCCGTGACCTCGGTCGCGGTGGTCGGCGACTTCGTCTACCTGCTGGTCGAGCGCGACGGCGGCACCTTCCTTGAAGTGTTCGAGCCCTCCGTCGGCTTCGATGCCGCGCTGCGCGGCAGCGCCGACCCGCCGGCCGACACCTGGTCCGGGCTGGATCACCTGGAAGGCGAGACGGTCGGCATCCTGGCCGACGGCCGGATCAAGCCCCGGCAGACCGTGGCCGACGGTCGCGTGGTGCTGGACGAGCCGGCTTCGGAAGTCGTCGTCGGCCTGCCCTTCACGCACGAGGTGGCGCCGCTGCCGGCGCTGGCGAGGAACGCCCTGGGCCTGGACCATGCGATCAAGATCCGGCTGATCCGCGCGACCTTCCGCCTGTTCGAGACGGCGGACCTGCGCGTGGACGTCGGCGAGGGGCCGCGCCCGGTCCCCTTCGGCCAGTTCGGCGACGCCCTGCTGGGCGCGCCTTCGGAAACCTACAGCGGCGACAAGAGCGTGCGGGCGCTGGGCTGGCAATCGGCGAAGCCGGAGCCGCTCTGGCGCATCGTCAGCGACGCGCCGCTGCCCTTCACGCTGCTTTCCGTGACAACCGAGATCAAGGTGAACGACTGATGGCTTCCCTGGGACCTTTCCTGATTCAGACCGCCATTGGCACCGCGATGCAAGCCCTCCTGGGTCCCCAGGACGTAAACAGCCCGGAGAGGTTCGCCGCCGACCCGCGCGTGCAAAGCGTGCGCGGCCAGGCCCGCCGGGCCGAGCGGCGGACCCTGCTGCAACGCGACCGGCGCACGGTGGAACGTCGCGACGAGCTGCGCCGCGCGCAGGCCGGCGCGCGTGCCTCGGCGGCCGCG
>NZ_QPMH01000017.1 GCF_003344765.1 Ferruginivarius sediminum
AAACTGGCGAAGAGCGACGTCGGCAGATCCTGGACACGATGCTCCGGATGGCCGGGGAACAGGGCCCCGACGCGGTCACGACCAAGGCATTGGCCGCGCGGATCGGCGTCAGCGAGCCCGCTCTTTATCGCCATTTCCCGGAAGGCAAGCCGCAGATGTGGCGGGCGCTGGCGACGGTCCTGGGCGAACGCATGCAAACGGCATGGCGCGCCGCCCTTGGGGAGGGCGATCCGGCACCGGCCCGCTTGCGACAACTCGTCGCCGCGCAGCTCCGTCTGATCGTAACGACTCCGGCGCTGCCCGCGATTCTGTTCTCGCGCACGCTGCATCGGGGCAACGCCGCGTTGCGTGCCGGGGTGGCGGAGGTCGCGGGACGCTTCCATGCCCGGCTGGAACACATCATCGCGGATGGACAGCGCACCGGCAAGATCGATCCCGGCGTGGAGCCGGACGCCGCCGCGTGGCTGGTGATCTCCGTCGTGCAAGGGACGGCGATCCGCTGGTCGCTGTCGGAGCGGGCCTTCGATCTGGAGCGCGAAGGGTTGCGCGTTCTCGATGTGGCGCTTCGCGGCCTGGAAGCGGGGCGACCGGCCCAAGAAACGGTATCGTGAGAGGCCGGTCGCATGGCGCGTTGGTCGAAGGCGCGGATGCCGAAGCACTGGTTGACCGCGCTGGAGAAGCGCGTGCGCACGGCGTGGGACATGATGGAGGCGTTCTCCGACGAGGCGGAATGCCGGCGGATTCTCGAGGCGATGGTCTGGGCAAGGGGCCACTTCTGCCCGTTCTGCGGCTCGCTAAGCTCGGCGCCGATCGCCGGGCGCGACGTCGGCAAGAAGGCGCGCCCCGGGCTTTGCCAGTGCGCCGAGCCGGAATACCGCGGCCGGTTCACCGTGACGACCCGGACGCCGCTTCACTCGACCAAGCTGAAGCTGTCAGCCTTGCTGCGTGCCATCTGGCGGTCGCCGCAGACCGACAAGGGGATGTCGTCGCCGCCGCTGGCGGAACTCGCAGGCGTCACCCGGACGACCGCCTGGTGGATGAGCCAGATGATCCGGCTGCTGATGGCGCCTGGCGAAGACCTGCTGGAAGGCCACATCGAAGCTGACGAGGTAATGGTCGGCGGCAAGCGGCGGAAGGACCCGTCGGACGCGGTCGCCCGACGCAACAAGCAGGGCCACACGACCAAGCGGCCGGTTCCGGTCACCATCCAGCGCCCACAGACGCTGGAGCTGCGCGCCTCGCCCGGGCGGGCCGTGGCGCGGCCGCTGATGGGCGTGAGCGCGGCGGCTCTGCAGCAGGTGATCTCGACTGTCGTCGCGGCCACGGCGACGCTGATGACCGACCAGCACGGCGGCTTCGCCGTTGTCGGCCGCAGCTACGCCGACCACCAGAGCGTCAACCACGGCCAGCTTGAGTGCGTTCGCGGCGACGTCCACGTGAACAGCGCCGAGGGCTTCAACGACCGGGTTCGCCGCACGGTCCCAGGCGTGTTCCATCATATCAGCCAGCAGTATTCGGAGCGCTATCTGGACGAGGTCGCGGTCCGCTGGAATCAGCGGATCTGCACCGGCATGGCGACCCGCAAGAGCCGCAGCGGCAAGGTGAGGGCCCGAGCGCGGTACGATCGGTGACCGTCTAAATCGCACGCGAGACCTCCAAACTCTCGGACTGCTGTGTCTGGTATGTAAAGCTGGAAAATTCACCGGTCGTCGGGCACTTTCTCGATCACGATCCTTTTATAGCGCCTTCAAGTGCTTGCCTGGCCTTCTCCGGCAGCAGGCGCAAGCTGCGATCCGCCTTGCCGCGCCAAGAGGGGCCTCGTTCCCGCAGATCACTCCAGGAATCCGCCAGGTCTTCCGGTCGCATCTCCGCGAGGATCTCGATGAGCGCCGCAGCCTGATCGAGATCTTTCCGCGCTTTGACCTGGCTGCGCGGGATCGCATGTCGCATCTGGGCGACGAGGAGTTTGTGCAGCGCGTATTTCTCGGGCGCTGGCACGTTGATCGGTATACCCGCCCCATGCAGGATCACCGCGTTCTGCTCCTGGTACATCAGGTAGTCCAGGAACCGGATAAGCTGGCCGTCGGTACGCAGGGCGCGCAGTTGCGTGAGACTGCCGCGCTCGGGTCCACGCAGCGGCGAGAGGACGTCGACGGAGTAGATCTCCGCTTTGCCGGATTCCAGTGCGTACCGAAGCGTACGGCGGGAGTCGAACGGATCGGGGATGGCGCGAAACCGACGGTCGACGCGTTTCAAAAGTGCCTCGGCATCTGCGTCGATCTGGTCCTCGACCGCGAGGGAGATGGAGTGGAACTGGGCGATATCGACGTCGCCTGTCCGGGACAGGGTCGCCGGGATATAAACCCCGAGCAGGCCCGAATAGCATTGGAAGGCGACTGAACCGACGACGACGGCACGCAGCCGAAAGGCGCCGGCCTCGGCAAGGGCGGCCAGAACATCCCCGGTGATCTTGTCGGGATAAGGAAGTCGCGCCGACCGCAGCGCCCGGACCATATCCCGGCGCTCTCGGCGGTTGTGGGTATGCTCATCGAGCTCCTGGATTCGCTGACGAACGAGATCGGTATCCGGCCCCAGATACCGCGGAGACGGGCGTTTACCGTGATCGGACGGCGGGCGCCAGTACCAGTACTTCCGGCCGTTGACCTCGCGTGTGTAAGCGCTGCCGCCGGTGCCGGCCGTGAGATCCTGCAGATTTCCGCGCCACGCGCGCTCATTAAGGTCGGCGTACATCGTCTGGGTGGCAACGGGTAGGTAATCGACCATGACTGGCGGTACCGCTCTCGTGTTGTAGCCAATACATAGGAACTGGCTACAAACCTGACAACCAGATGCCGCATACACGTTGTAGACAGTTCATGCAATTTGGCTACAACGATCGTGACCAGCGACCAGCCGCTTCCGCCGGCATAATATCGCCCCAAGCGCAAGCGGCGTTGGTTGAGCCCGCAAAGTGGCTGTCCAGCCAACAAAAGGCGCTGTTTGCCGGCGACGCCAAGAACCGCGGGCACTCGACGACGTACCGATAAGCGCGCGCTGTTGCCCGACGCCTTGGCGCCGTCTGCTGTGCCGGGCGCTTTCTAGTGTCGGGGCGAGGCGCGATGGAAGGCGCGCACGCGGTCTTCGCCGGCGCCGTCGGCGGTCTGGCTGAAGGCGATATGGCCGAAGCCGTGCTGAACGGCGTCGTGGAGACTGACGACATGGCGCTGGGTGGCAAGCCGCAGAAGGATCCGGGGAACCCGGATGCGCGTCAGAACAAGCAGGGCTACACCACGAAGACGCCAGCGCTGGTGGCGATCCAGCGTCCCGGAGCGATCGAGATCGGTATGGACCAACACGACAGCGTCAACCACGGGCGGATGGGGTGCGTATGGGGCATGGTGCACGCGATCAGGGCCGAGGGCTTCAACGACCGGATCCGCCGCACGGTCGTCGACGTCTACCATCACATCAGCCAGAAGCACATCAAGCGCTTCCTGCACGAGGAGACGTTCCGCTGGAACCAACGCGTCCGCATCGGAACGGTGACGCGCACCACGTGCAGCGGATGGACGATCACGCGGCGCGTCTACTATCGCGTTCCGTCGATCGAGTAAATGACACGGTTGCTGTCCAGCAGCGTTGGGCGCCAGCTCCGTACGACACGCGACGGCAGCTTTCGAGTTCTGTCGGCTGAACCTTTGTTTGGTATGTAATGGTGCATATATCCATATGACGAACAATGTGATAGGCGCTAACGCCACTCGCGGCCCGAGCGGCCATCGCGAGCGATGGGGTGATGCGTCCGCGTGACCCCGCTCAACCGAACACGGAGGATGGCCGCAAAGTGACTGTAGCGAGCACGCCGATCCAGGGGATCCTCTTCGACAAGGATGGAACCCTCGTCGACTACGACAAGACCTGGGCGCCGCTGAATCGCCAGGTTGCCGCGCTGGCCGCACAGGGCGACCCAGACCTGGCCGCCCGCCTGCTGGAGATCGGCGGCTACGATGTCGAGGCGGACCGGGTGGTTGGCGGCAGCTTGCTGGCCGCGTCCCACACGCAAGAGATCGCCGCGGCCTGGATCGAGGCCGGCGCAAAGCACGAGCTCGCCGCGCTGACGCGGGCGATGGATGAGATCTTCGCCGCCGGCGCGCAGCATGCCGTGCCGGTGACCGACGTGGCCGATCTGTTCCGGCGGCTGCGTTCGCGCGGCCTGGCGCTGGGGGTGGCGACCAGCGACGGCGAGGCGGCGGCGCGGGCGACGTTGGCGCGTCTTGGCGTCGAGACCGACGACCTGTTCGTTGCCGGCTACGACAGCGGTTTCGGCGGCAAGCCGAAACCGGGAATGGTCGAGGGGTTCTGCCGCGCCATGGGTCTGCCGGCAGGGGCCGTGGCGGTCGTCGGCGACAACCTGCACGACCTGGAGATGGCGCACGCCGCCGGTTGCGCCGCGGCGATCGGCGTGCTCAGCGGCACCGCCACGGCCGACGAGCTGGCGCACCGCGCAAGCGCGGTGATCGCCAGCATCGCGGAACTGGAAGCCCTGCTTGATCGCTGGCCGGTGCCGGCCTGAGCCCCGTCCTGGTTGTCGATTACCCGCCAAGCACCTTCAGGACCAGCGCGCGGCTGGTGGAGTGCCCTTCCTGGCCGGGTACCGAGATGTAACTGGGCGTCATCTCTACCACCTCGCAGCGCCCGGCGGCGACCAGCTTGTCCAGGTAATCCTCGAAGCTCTCCTCATAGAGCTTGTCCTTTACCGTCAGGATGAGATGGCCACCCGGGCGCACCACGCGCAGCAGTTCGTCGACGCCTTCCGGCTTGGCGTGACCGATGGTGAACACGCCGGCCGAGACGCAGGCGGCGAAGCGCCCGTCTTCGTAGGGAAGACGCTCGCCCAGGGCCGCCTTGCGCAGGTCGTCGTAGACGCCGCGGCTGCGGGCGACCTCCAGCATACCCTCCGAAACGTCGAAACCGGCGGCCTCGGAGTAGCCGAGGATCTTCAGCCATTCGCCCACCAGGCCTGTCCCCTGGCCGGCGTCGAGGATCGCCCCGGAATCAGCGGGCACGTATCGGGTGAGAAGGCCGATGCAGATCATGGGATGACGGTAGCCGGCCTGCAGCATGCTGGAATCGTAATCCTTGGCCCAGTTATCATACGTATTGGCAATATCTTCTACTGAATTGGATTTGTAAACATCATTTAAATGTCCAACTTGATTGGCGCTCGACATTGATACCTCCGATTTTGACTGAGCCAACGACCATCTTCACTGGATAAGCGCGCCCAGAGTGACGGCCGACAATCTGTGTGCTTGCAGGATACGCAATCCTCGATTACCACAGAAATCCACAGAAAGCTACAATGCCACACGAAAACGGCGTCTTCGGAGCCGCACATGGGCAGTGGTCCGGGCGCCCACATTGACGGAAGAGCCGAAACCCGAAGGGAGATGACCTTGGACGATATCGAATCCCACATCGTGCGAATTCCGCAGCTCCGGGATGTCCCGCGCCACGACCTTTCGGTCGAGCGCTTGGGAGGCTTGACCAACCTGGTTTATCGCATACGCGGGAGCGGCGACGACTACGTGCTGCGCGTGGCGGGGCCGGGAACGGAGGAATTCATCGATCGCTCGATCGAGGCGCATAACGCCCGCACCGCGGCGGCTGCCGGCGTCTCGCCCGAGGTGCTGTTCTTCGACGAATCCGACGGCCTGATGCTGATGCCCCACATCGCCGCGACGACGATGACGCCGGAGAGCTTTCACACGACCGAGGGCGCGCCGGCGCGTGCCGGCCGCGCGTTTCGCGAACTCCACACAAGCGGCCGGGAGTTCCGCTTCCGCTTCGAGTTGTTCGCGATGATCGACGACTATCTGAAGGTCCTCGACAAGCTGGGGGCGCAGCTACCCGACGGTTATCACGACGTGGTTCGCGAGGCGGAGGCGGTGCGCACCGTTCTCGATGCCAAGCCGGCCGCCCTGGCGCCGTGTCACTGCGATCCGCTGTGCGAGAACTTCCTGGATACCGGCGAGCGCATGTGGATCGTCGACTGGGAATATTCCGGCATGAACGATCCGCTGTGGGATCTGGGCGACCTCTCGGTCGAGGCCGGCTTTACGCCGGAGCAGGATCTCCAGATGATGGAGGCCTACTGTGGCGGCGCCGTGTCGGACGCGGACTTCGGGCGGATGGTTGTCTACAAGGCGATGTGCGACCTGCTTTGGACCCTGTGGGGTCTGATCCAGCACGCGAACGGCAATCCAGCCGAGGATTTCTGGGCCTATTCGATCGAGCGGTTCGAGCGCTGCAAGACGCTGATGGGCTCCGAGGAATTCGCCAATCGGCTGCAGGCGGTGAAGGAAAGCTAGGCGGTTTCTCGGTCCGCGACGTCTTCGTTGGCGATCAAGAGCCGAACTTCGTTGTCCCGCAGGTGCTTGAGGAAGGGTTCCGGCGGCGTCTGGTCGGTGATCAGGATATCGATGCGGCTGATGTCGCAGGCTTTGACAGGTGCCTGGTGCCGGAACTTGCTGACGTCCGCAACGGCGACGACCTGCGCTGCCTGCGCGATAACCGTCTGGCAGAACTCCGCTTCTTCCAGATGAAAGTCCATGACGCCGCCGTCGCTGTGCAGTGCGCCAAGCGAGATCACGGCGTAACGGACGCGGAAGCGGCGCACGAATTCGTGCGCCGTCGGGCCGAAGGTGGCGCCGTCGTCGCCCCGCATCTCGCCGCCGGCGACATAGACCTTGTTGCCCCTTTTGCCTTTCGCGAGGGTGCGGGCGATCTCGACGCTGTTGGTGACGACGAAGAGGTCGGCGTGGTTGGTCAGGGCGCGGGCCACATAGGCTGTCGTGCTGCCGGTATCCAGCATCAGCGAGTCGCCGTTTCTGATCAATTCGGCGGCCTTGCGGCCGATGGCCTGCTTGGCGACGCCGTTCTGGATCATGCGCTTCTGGAAGGCGGGTTCGCGGTTGAGGTCCGGCAGGACGACGCCGCCGTGAACCCGCTCCACCAGCCCCTTGCTGGCCATCGCCTTGATGTCGCGACGGATCGTCTCGTCGGACACGTTGAGCGCGCGCATCAACTCGGCGACCGTGGCCGAGCCGGTTGCGTCGAGCGTGTCGAGGATGGCGTTCTGCCGGACAGTCCGATTCACGGAAGGCTTCCTTCTGACCGATGGAGGGAAATGTTCCCACAACCAAAGGGCAGTATAAGGCGTCGCCTGTCGCCACGGAAGCCCATTTTTGTGGTATTTTGTGGTTTTTGGTTGACATTGTCGGCCACCTGACGCCTAACTTGGGCCCTCACATCAGGCAGTCCCACGCGATCAGATTCGGCTTGGGAAAGTAATGCTCGGACGACGCGCAAGTGTAGTCGAAATATTCAAGCGCGAGCACAGCGTGGCCTGAACCGACCAATCCGCTGGCGGTGTATGTGTGTCGTCGCCGGTGGAGATGGTACGTCGCCGACGCCGGCGGGCGTGTGTCCGATGGCGGTACGGCAATGCGAGACAAATGCAATTGAATAGGGAGAGGGGGAACCGATGGCACCTGCTTTTGGCAAGCTGGCCGGACGGACGGCGCTGATCGCCGGCATGATGGCCGCCGCACTTTCGACGGCCCCAGCACATGCGGCCGACGTCCCGGAGTCCGACGACCCGATCAAAATGACCATCCACGACTGGACCGGGCAGGCGCTCACGACTCACATCATGGGCAGCGTCCTTGAGGACATGGGTTACAACGTCGAGTACGTCCAGGCCGACTATCTGGCCCAGTTCGCCGGGTTGGAGTCGGGCGACCTGCACGTCGCCATGGAAATCTGGGAAACCACCGGCAAGGACGCCCTGACGGCATCGCTGAAGACCGGTGATACCGTGGATCTCGGCGAGACCGGAATGAAGGCCATCGAGGAGTGGTGGTATCCGAAGTACGTGAAGGAGGAGTGCCCCGGTCTGCCGGACTGGGAAGCGCTGAACGACTGCGCCGAGCTGTTCGCGTCGCCGGAAACGCACCCCAAGGGTCGCTACCTGGGCGGTCCCGTGACTTGGGGCGGCAAGGATGAAGAGCGCGTCGAAGCGCTCGGGCTGGATTTCGAGGTGGTCCATGCCGGTACGGACGCCGCGCTGTTCGCGGAGATCCAGTCGGCCTACCAGCGGCGCCAGCCGATCCTGGCGTGGGTGTATACGCCGCACTGGGCGCCGATCAAGTTCGAGGGCGAGTGGGTCGAGTTCCCGCGCTACTCCAAGGAGTGCTACGAGGATCCGAGTTGGGGCCCGAACCCGGACAAGACCGTCGATTGCGGTAAGCCGCGCGGTTGGATCAAGGCCGTGGGCTGGGCCGGCGGCGAGGAGAAGTGGCCCGCGGCCTACGAAGCAATTCGCAACTTCAACATCACCAACCAGGACATGGGCGAGATGATCGGCAAGGTCGATCTCGACGGCATGCCGATCAGCGTCGTGGTCGACGAGTGGATGGAGAACAATCGGGACACCTGGCAGTCCTGGATTCCCAAGAACTAGCATCGCCTCCAGACCGCCGGCGCCGGAGGCTGGACTGAATCCGCGGTCCAGCCTCCGGCGCCCTCTCCATCAACAGCAACCCCGGGACACTTCTTCGTTATGGTTGAGGAATCCGGCGCCAAAGAGGCGAGCCGACCGGATATTGTCATGCAATCCAGGCAATCCGCCGACGCGAAGCTGAGTTGCCGCGGACTCTGGAAGCTGTTCGGCGACGATGCCGAACGCTTTCTTGCGCGTTGCGACGGGCACCCCAGCGCCGAGCAGATTGCCGGAGCCGGCTACATCGGCGCGGTGCGCGATGCGAACCTGGATGTCCACGACGGCGAGGTCTTCGTCATCATGGGCCTGTCGGGGTCCGGCAAGTCTACGATCGTGCGCTGCCTGTCGCGGCTGGTGGAGCCCACGGGCGGCGAACTGCTGTTCGAGGGTGAAGACCTCCTGGCGGCGGACGAGAAGCAACTGACCGAGATACGCCGGCACAAGATGGGAATGGTGTTCCAGCACTTCGCGTTGCTGCCGCACCTCTCCGTGCTTGGCAACGTCGCCTTCCCGCTTGAAATCCAGGGTGTCGACCGAGCGACGCGAGAGCGCCGCGCGATGGAGGTCATCGAACTCGTCGGTCTGGAGGGGCGCGAAACCTATTTCCCGCGCGAGCTGTCCGGCGGTCAACAGCAGCGTGTCGGCATCGCCCGCTCCCTGGCGGTCGAGCCCGACGTCTGGTTCCTGGACGAGCCGTTCTCGGCGCTCGACCCGCTGATCCGGCGGGAGATGCAGGACGAGTTCCTGCGCCTCCAGAGGGTTCTGCACAAGACCATCGTTTTCATCACGCACGATTTCGACGAGGCCATCCGCCTGGCCGACCGGATCGCGATCATGAAAGCCGGCGAGATCGTGCAGATCGGCTCGCCCGAGGAACTGGTGACCAATCCGGCAACGCAGTACGTCGCCGAATTCACCCGCGACGTCGATCGCTCGAAGGTGCTTTCGGTGCGCTCTGTCACGACACAGGCGGAGGACATCGGCGAGGTGGCCGGAGAGGTGAAGGCCGATGAACGCATCGGCGAGGTCGCGCATCGTGTGGTGAACGCCGACAGGCCGTTTGCCGTCATGGACGAGACTGGCCGCGTGATCGGCCGGCTAGAGAAGAACGCGGTGCTGGATGTGCTGGCGCCGCACGGAAGCAGGGACGTGGCGGCGCAATGACGGCTTTGACCGGGGTCGAAACGCGTCCGGCTGTCGTGCGCCGTCCCACGGTTCTCCTGTGGGCTTTGACGCTGGCGGTGCTCCTCGCTCTCTGGTTCGCCGGCGCCCGCATGGAATGGCTCGCCCACTATCCCGACGAATGGGTTTTGCCGTTGCGGGACTGGGTCAGCGAAGCCATGGAATGGCTGGTGAAGGAGGCCACTTTCGGGCTCTTCACCTTCAAGGAGTTCACGCGGGGTATCGCCTGGCTTTTGAACGTGCCGCTGCAGGCCTGTCTGGTCCTTCTGGCGCACGGGCTTGAGGTGCCGCTCGGCGAGGAAAGCAGCATCCTGATCCCGCCGCTGTCCTGGCTGGGCGTCCTGGGCGGCGTGACCTGGCTGGCCTGGCGCGTCGGCAGCCGTGGGCTGGCGATTCTGGTCGGCACGTGTTTCGCCTATCTCGCTGTCTTTGGCCAGTGGAACAGCGCGATGGTGACGCTGTCATCGATCCTGGTCGCGGTGCCGGTGGGCATCGTCTGCGGCGGGTTGCTAGGCATCCTCGGCTATCGCAGCCATGCTTTCGAGCGGGCGATCACGCCGGTGCTCGATCTGATGCAGACGGTGCCGGTCTTCGCCTATCTGGTCCCGGTGCTGTTCCTGTTCGGCTTCGGGCCGGTTTCGGCGATGATCGCCACCATCATCTACGCCATGCCGCCGATGGTGCGGATGACGATGCTGGCGTTGCGTGGGGTCTCCGCCGAGGTTCTGGAATTCGGCCGCATGGCCGGCTGCAGCGAGCGGCAGATGCTGTGGAAGGTGCTTCTGCCCTCTGCCCGGCACAGCCTGATGGTTGGCGTCAACCAGGTGATCATGCTCTCGCTGAACATGGTCATCATCGCCTCGATGATCGGGGCCGGCGGGCTTGGTCACGACGTCCTGACGTCGCTGCGGCGTCTGGCCATCGGCGACGGGTTGGAAGCCGGGGTCGCCATCACCGTACTGGCGATCTCGCTGGACCGTTTGAGCCAGGCCGTGGCAAACCGCGGCGCGACGCCCGTTCACCTGCAGACCGAACAGGGCTTTGCCGACCGCCATACGACGCTGCTTGGCATCGCCGGTATCCTGCTTGGGACCTACGTGCTGGCCTTCTTCATTCCTGCCCTCCGCAGTTATCCGGACCAGTTGGTCATCGACACCGGGCCGCTTTTCGAGAACCTGGTCGCGTGGGTGAACGTCCACCTCTACATCTATCTCGATGCCGTCAAATCCTGGTTGCTGATCAACCTGCTGATTCCTTTCAAGCGCCTGTTGATCGACGCGCCCTGGCCGGGCGTCGCGGTGGTTCTCGCCATGGCCGGCTGGCGCATCGGCGGCTGGCGGCTGGGCGCGCTCGTGGCCTCGCTGGCGATCTTCATCGCTGTCACCGGCAACTGGGAAAAGGCGATGGTGTCCGCCTATCTCTGCGGCATCTCGGTGGTGCTGGCGATGGCGATAGGCCTGCCGATCGGCATCCTCGCCGCGGGAAGCGAGCGCTTTCACCGGATCGCCCAGAACATAGCGGACACGCTGCAAACCCTGCCGAGTTTCGTCTACCTGATCCCCGTGGTGATGCTGTTCCAGGTCGGCGACTTCTCCGCGATGGTCGCGATCACGGCCTACGCCGTGGCGCCGGCGATCCGCTACACGGACCACGGCTTGCGCGGCGTGCCGGGCGAGGTGATCGAGGCGGCGAAAATGTCGGGCTGCCGCCGCGGCCAATTGCTTTGGAAGGTGAAGGTGCCGCTGGCGATGCCGGAGATCATGCTGGGCGTGAACCAGACCATCATGATGGCGCTGTCCATGCTGGTCATCACCGCGCTGGTCGGCACCAGGGATCTTGGCCAAGAGGTCTATATCGCGCTGACCCGCGCCGATACCGGACTTGGGCTGGTTGCCGGTGTGTGCGTGGCCTTCCTGGCGATCATCGCGGACCGCCTGATCGGGGCATGGGCCGCGCGGCGCAAGCGCGAACTCGGCCTGGACTGAACTCGGCCGGGACTGAACTCGACCTGGACTGACGGGGAGGCAATGACAAAGGCTTACGACAATCCCGCCGCAAGGGTCGCGGATCTCGATATCTGGTCGGGCCCGGTCGACCCGCGCCCGATAGAGGGCGGCATCACGAACACGAACTTCCTGGTCGACGACGCCGGGGAGCGCTTCTTCGTGCGTGTAGGCCAGGACATTCCCGTGCACGGGGTCATGCGTTTCAACGAGCTGGCGGCCGCGCGCGCGGCGGAAGCTGCCGGCATCTCGCCCGCCGTGGTGCATGCGCAGCCGGGAGTGCTCGTCACGCGCTTCGTCGAGGGGCGAACGCTGGATGAGGCCGACATCCGCCAGCCGGCGAACCTGGAACGGATCGTGCCGTTGATCCGGCGCTGTCACCACGACATGGCCCATCACATGCGCGGGCCGGTCCTGATGTTCTGGGTGTTCTACATCGTGCGCCACTACGCCGGCGTCCTGCGCAGCGCCGACAGTCCGCGCGCCCCCCAACTCGGCGAATTGCTCGACAGGGCCGAGCGGCTGGAACGGGCGGTGGGGCCAATCGACGTGGTCTTCGGCCACAACGATCTGCTGGCGGCGAACTTCATCGACGACGGCGAACGCCTCTGGCTGATCGACTGGGACTATGCCGGCTTCAATTCGCCGATGTTCGACCTTGGCGGCCTTTCCTCCAACAACCAGTTCGGCGCGGAAGAGGAAGAGATGCTGCTGCATCTCTATTTCGGCCGGGCGCCCCGGCCGCAAGAGCGCCGGGCGCTGGCGGCCATGAAGGCGGCATCGCTGCTGCGCGAGAGCATGTGGAGCATGGTGTCCGAGGTGCATTCGGCCATCGACTTCGACTTCGAGGCTTATACGCAGGAAAACCTGGACCGCTTCGAGCGGGCCTGGAGCGAGTTCCAACCCCTGGAGCAATAGCGGGCCAGTCGCCGCCTGCCTGCACGGGGAAAATCCCTGCAATCCGGTGACGCATCGCGTCATGCCGGCGCGCATCAATTTTGATGTGCCTCCAGTAGCCTATCCCGAACTTCGGTCGCACAATGGTTAACGTCTCGAGTGTCCGGGCCGTGAACGCCGGCTGGCGCGTCCTGTCGTATTCAACGACGGGGTGAAGCGATTCCGGATTGTCGAACCAGAGAGGTGTTCCATGATCGAATTGAAGGTCAACGGGGTCCGCCGTGCGTACTACGGCGATCCGAACATGCCGCTGCTTTGGTATCTGCGCGACGAGATCGGCCTTGCAGGGACCAAATACGGCTGCGGTGTCGGCCTGTGCGGTGCCTGTATCGTTCACGTCGGCGACAGCGCACGGCAATCCTGCCTTACCACGGTCGCCGACGCCGCGGGGCAGGAGGTGACGACGATCGAGGGCCTCCATCCAGACGGCAACCATCCAGTCCAGCGGGCCTGGCGTCAGCATGACGTGCCGCAGTGCGGCTTCTGCCAGACCGGCCAGATCATGCAGGCCGCCGCCTTGCTGGCGGAAAACCCGAATCCCTCCGACGAAGAGATCGTCGAGGGCATGTCAGGCGCCGTCTGCCGTTGCGGCACCTACCAGCGCATCCTGGCCGCCGTGAAGACGGCGGCGGAGGAGGTCTAGTCATGACGCGCATCGTGAACGTCAGCCGCCGCAGCATGCTGAAGGGTGCGGGCGGCTTCGGCGCGCTCGTGCTGGGCGCGCGCATCGTGGGCCGGCCGATGATCAATGCCGCCGTCGCCGCGACGAGCGTCGGCACTGGTGCTTTCGAGCCCAATGTGTTCGTCTCGCTGGACACCGACGGATCGGTCGCCATCGTATGCCACCGCTCCGAGATGGGACAGGGCGTGCGAACCGGCCTGCCGCAGATCGTGGCGGACGAGATGGAGGCCGACTGGAGCCGTGTGTCGGTATGGCAGGCGCCCGGCGATCCCAGCCGCTACAAGTACAAGGACAACCAGAACACCGACGGCTCCCGTAGCATCCGCCACCACTTCACCATCATGCGCGAGATGGGCGCCCAGGCGCGCGACCTGCTGGAGCGCGCGGCCGCCCGGCAGTGGGGTGTCGATCGTGGCGACGTCTACGCCCGCGATCACCGGGTACACCACACAGGGAGTGGACGCTCCCTCGGCTTCGGCGAACTGGCGCAGGCGGCGGCTGAACTGGAACCGGCGGGCGGTGATGGCGCGCCTCGCTTGAAGGACCCGTCGGAGTGGAAGTACATCGGCCGCGATTTGCCGATCGTCGATCTCTACGACATGACGACCGGCGGTGCCACATATGGCGCTGACGTGCGCCTGCCTGGCATGAAGATCGCCGTGGTGGCGCGGTGTCCCGTCTACCGGGGTCGCGCCAAAACCTTCGACGCGACCGAGGCACTCGAAGTGCCGGGCGTGGAGCAGGTGATCGAAATCCCGCCGCTGGGCGACAGGCCGGCCGAGTTCCGTCCGTTGGGCGGCGTCGCGGTGATCGGGGCCAACACCTGGTCGGTCATGCAGGGGCGTGGCAAGCTCAAGATCGACTGGGAGCCGGGGCCGAACGAAAGCCACGATACCGACACCTACGAGTCGCAGCTTATCGAATCCGCACGGGCGGGCGGTCACGTCATCCGCGAGCGGGGTGAGCCCGACGGGGCCTTCGCCGGGGCCGCGAAGGTCCACGAGGCCGACTACTACGTGCCGTACTTCATCCATACGCCGATGGAACCGCCGGTCGCGGTGGTGGACGCCACGAGGACGCCGGTGCGTATCTGGGCCGCCACGCAGGCGCCCAACGAGACGCGGCAATACGTGGCCGAAGCGCTGGGCATCGACCAGGCGGATGTCGCGTGCAACGTGACGCTGCTGGGTGGCGCGTTCGGCCGGAAGTCGAAGCCGGACTTTGCCGCAGAGGCAGCGATTCTCTCGAAACGCGTCGGCGCGCCGGTGCGCATGCAATGGACGCGCGAGGACGAGATCCAGCAGGGCTACTATCATGCGTGCTGCGCCCAGAACTTGAAGGCGGCGGTCGACGACTCCGGAAAGGTCACGGCCTGGCGTCAGAGCGCGGCCTACCCCTCGCTGATGACGCTCTGGGAACCGGAACGCAACGTGGGTTCCTCGCTGGAAAACGGCCTGGGCCTTGTCGATATGCCGTACAACGCCGTTCCCAACATCCGGATCGAGAACGGCGAGGCGAGGGCGCACCTGCGGATTGGCTGGTATCGCTCGGTGAACAATATCCAGCACGCCTTCGCCATGAACTGCTTCGTCAACGAATTGGCGGAGACCACCGGGCGCGACCACGTCGAGCTGCTGCTGGAGTTGATCGGGGAGCCGACCAACCTTGATCTGACAGCCGACGGCGTCGAGGACTATTTCAACTATGGCGATCCGATTGCCGACTGGCCGATCATGACGGGCCGGCTCTCGAACGTGCTGCGGGTCGCGGCGGACAAGTCGGGATGGGGCAAATCCCTGCCGCGGGGCCACGGCCTGGGCATTGCCTGTCACCGTTCGTTCCACAGCTACGTGGCGACGGCGGTGCATGTCGCCGTGCAGGACGACGGCAACTTCTCGATTCCGCAGGTCGACGTCGCCGTCGATTGCGGCCGCTACGTCAATCCCGACCGGGTTCGCTCGCAGATGGAGGGTGCGACGGTCTATGGCAACACGGTCGCCCGCCACGGCAGGATCACCACCAAGCAAGGCGCCGTGGAGCAGAGCAACTTCCACGATTACCCGATCTCGCGGATTTCGGACGCGCCGCTCGACGTGCGGGTCCATATCGTTGAGGACTACACCGACCACCGGCCCTGCGGGGTCGGCGAGCCGGGCGTACCGCCGTTCGCACCCGCCCTTGCGAACGCGCTCTACCAGGCAAGCGGAAAACGCATTCGCCGCCTGCCGATCGACACCGCGGAACTGGCCAGGACTTGAATGCCTGCTGAGACGGGGCGCACCGCCGGTGCGTCCCGTCGGCTACCACGGAAATGGAGGGCGCCCCGTCATTCCAGGTACAGGTCGATGACGCGCTGCAATAGGGGGGCGTAGTGGTCGAAGCCCGGCGTGGTCTGGCCGGGAACCTTGGCGTCGTCGTCCCAGATACGCATCCGGACCGCGTTGCGATGGTGGGGATTGGCGCGGAACGCGTCGACCTCGTCCTCGCTCATCGGGCCGCCCTGAAGGTTCAGGGTATGGACCGAGGCATCGGACAGGCGCCCGAAGTAATCCGGGTCCACCGCGCAAAGGTAGCGTTTGGCGGCGACGTGCAGGCGGATCGGCTCGGTGACAGCCGGCGGGAAGAATGCCGCCAGCACTTGCGGACCCGCATCCTCGTGGTGGTTGTCCTGACCTTTCTCAAGGGCATCCTCGGGGAACTCGTTCGTGTAGTGGCCGATGTCGTGCAGCAGCGCCGAGGCGATCAGTTCGTCACCGGCGTCTTCCATCTCGGCCAATCTGGCGCTCTGGAGCATGTGCTCGGCCATCGTCACGCGCTCGCCCAGATAGGATTCGGCGCCTCGTCGCTCGAAAATATTGGCGATGAAGTCGACGATGTTCTCTCGGTTCAGTGTGTTGAAGCTCATGCCTGAAGCTCCTTCGTCCTGCGTTCGCCGGCGGCAAGTTTGGAGAGAAGGCCGTCCTTGTCGGCGTAGCAGCCCTGCAGCCAGCGGGTTCCCGTCCCGGCGTAGGCGTTGCGGCCATGCATGACGCGGGTGTTGTCGACGATGAACAGCTCGCCGGGCCTCAGCTTGAACGACACCTTGAGATCAGGCCGTTCCAGGATCTCGGCGAAGTGACGATAGGCGTCGTAGTAGTCCGCCATCGCCTCGAAGGGAATATCGGTGAGCGGCCCGGCCGAGCGGTTGTTGAAGCGCACGGCGCGCAGTTCGCCGTCGGGGCCAAGCTCGATCATCGGGCGTTTCGCCGACAGGTGTACATCCGCCGAGCCGGCGTAGGTGAAGCGCGCGGCGTGAGCGGTGAGAAGGTCGAAATGCGCCGGCGTCTCCTGCTGCAGGATTTCCGCCGCCTTGAAGCCGTCGACCACGACCGAGTCGCCGCCGTCGGCGGAATTTTCCAGGCAGGCAAGAAGCTGAAGCGTGGGCACCGGGTCCCGGTACGGATTATCGGTGTGCACCTGCAGCCCGAGGCCCGTATAGGCGAGGTTCACCGGGTCGATCTCGGAGCGGACCTCGAACCAGCGGCCATAGTTCGTCTCGCGCACGAAGCCGAACAGCTCGACGACATCGCAGATGGCCCCGCTTTCGGCCGGCATCCCGGTCATCTTGGCGAAGCCATAGCGGCGAACCGCGCCAAGCCACCGGTGCAGGGCGTTCTCATCGCTCCTGACCGCGTCGTAGGTCTCCGTGGGTATGGATTCCGCGAGCTCCGAGTCCCAGCGGGCGATGTCGTGCGGTGTCCATCCCCGTCCGCCGGGCATCGCCACGTCGTAACGGTGAGTCCTCAGCCAGTCCGCCGGGAACGTCGCCGGCTTGTCCTCCGGTGCGAAGGTCAGAGCGAGGCCGCCATCCGGTGTGATGTTCGCCGCGACAATGTGCGTATCGCCGGGGATATCGAGGACCGTGATCAACCGCTGTCCGTTCCCGGGCGCCTTGGTTCCCGGGTCGAGCGCGTGGTCGCGCAGCCAGACGGCATGGAAGCGCGCCGTCATGCCGTCGCTCCATTCCAGCCGCACGGCCTTGCCGCCGTCCAGGATCTCCACGCCGTGTAGTTCGGACACGTCAGCACCTCCGGCCAATGTCTGGATTTGCGGTGGAGGATAGATATGCGAAGCTGCGAAATGAAATAATGTGTTTGAGGTCATTGGGATAAATTTTTCAATGCCTGTGCCGAGCGACCTGCAACCGCTTCCCCCGCTTGCCTGGCTGCGTGCGTTCGAGACGGCGGCGCGGCTGGAAAGCTTCACCAGTGCCGCGCAAGAGCTTGGCCTCTCCCAGGCCACGGTCAGCCAGCAGATCAGGAAGCTCGAAAGCAGGCTGGGAACCGAGCTGTTCCACAGGCTGGCCCGGGGCGTGGAGTTGACGGCGGACGGCGCAGCCTACCTGCCGCACGTGCACGCTGCATTCAGCGCGCTAGCCAGATCGACAAGGGACCTCTTCGGCACGGACCGCCGGCGGACGATCACGCTTGCCTCGCCCGCCTCCTTCGTTGCGCTCTGGCTCGCTCCGCGTCTTCCCGGGCTGGAGGCAGCCGCGCCAAGGCTCAGTCTGTCCATTGCGGCGATCCACAGGCCGGCGGATTACGAGCTTGAGAACGCAGATATCGAGATTCGCTACGGCGACGGCGATTGGCCGGGTGCGGACAAGGCGCCGTTGCTGGCCGAGGTCCTGTCGCCCGTATGCGCGCCGGCACTGCTCAAGAAGGAAGCGGACTGGACGCGGTTGCCGGCAATCGCAATCGCGGGTGCGCGTGTCGGATGGTCCGAGTGGTGTGCGTTCGCCGGGGTGCCGCCGCCAGGCCCGCCAGCGTTGCGGTTCGACAGCTTTATTTCCGCGCTGGAGGCCTCGAAGGCGGGGGCGGGCGTACTACTGGCCTCGCTCCCGCTGGCCGATGGAAGCCTGCGCGAGGGGTCGCTGAAACGCCTGTCGTCGGTGGAGCTTCGCACCTCTGCCGGCCATTGGCTGGTCCGCGACAGCGGCAGGCTCGGACCGGGCGATGCCGATCTTGTCTGGCGATGGCTGATCGATCAGCCCCGAACCGGTTGAGCCACGCTTGGGTCGTTCATGTAACGCGGCTTTCGGCTCGCGGTTCTTAGGCAGCCGGAACGGTCTTTCGCTCTTCCAGAACGCGGTCGAGCCAGTCGGGGTCCATCTCCGGCACGGAATCCAGCAAAATCTGCGTGTAATCCTCGTGCGGGGGCGTGAAGACCTCGGTCTTCGGTCCCTGTTCAACAATCCGGCCTTCGCACATGACCACGACGTCGTCGGCGATGGCATTCACGGTTGCCAGATCGTGGGTGATGAAGAGGTAGGACACCTTCAACTCCCGTTGCAGCCGCAGCAGCAGCCGAAGGACGTGCTCGGCCACGAGCTGGTCGAGGGCGGAGGTCACCTCGTCGCAGATGATCAGGTCGGGCTCCGCGGCAAGCGCCCGGGCGATGCAGACGCGCTGCTTCTGCCCGCCGGAAAGCTCCGCCGGGTAGCGGTCGAGATAGCGCTCGTCCAGTTCGGTCATCTCCAGCAGTTCCTTCACCCGTTCGCGGCGCTTTCGACCCGTGAGGCCAAGGTAGAACTGCAGGGGACGGCCGATGATGTCGCGCACTCGCTGCCGTGGGTTCAGCGCCGTATCGGGAAGCTGGTAGATCATCTGCACGCGGCGCAGCGTGTCCTTGTTGCGAGCGCTCAGCGTCGCCGGAAGAACCTGGTCCCGCAGAGAGATGGAGCCTTCGAGGGGCGGCAGCAGTCCGGTGATGACGCGGGCAAGCGTGCTTTTGCCCGAGCCGGATTCGCCGACGACCGCGACCGTGCGCCCCTCGGGCACGCGGATGGAGACATCGCGCAGAACCATCGCCGAGCGTGCGTAGGCGGCGGAAATGTTGCTGATCGTCAGCAGGCTTGTCTCGCCCCTTTCCTCGTCCTTCCGCAGTCCGCGAACGGCGAGGAGCTTGCGGGTATAGGACTTCCGCGGGTTCTCCAGCAGTTCCCGCGTATTGCCCTCTTCCACGAGTTCGCCATAGCGCAGGACCATGATCCGGTCGGCAAGCTGGGCGACCACCGCAAGGTCGTGGGTGATATAGATGGCGGCCGTGTCGTACTTCCGGACCGTGTCCTTGATCGCCGCCAGCACCTCGATCTGCGTCGTGACGTCGAGGGCCGTGGTCGGCTCGTCGAAGACCAGCAGGTCAGGCTTGCAAGCCATGGCGGTGGCGACCATCGCCCGCTGAAGCTGGCCGCCCGAAACCTGGTGGGGGTAGCGCTGGCCGAAGGTTTCCGGATCGGGAAGCTGGAGCTGGCGATAAAGCTCGACGGCTTCCTGTCGGGCCTGCTTCTCGCTCATCACGCCGTGAGTCACCGCCGTCTCGATATATTGGTCGATCAGCCGGTGCGCCGGGTTGAAGGCCGCGGCGGCGCTTTGCGCGACATAGGCGATGCGCTTGCCGCGATAGGCGCGCCGTCGGCGTTCGGGCAGTTTCAGAAGATCCTCGCCATCGAAGATCACCTCGCCTCCGGTGATCCGGCAGCCCCCACGTGCGAACGCCAGCGCCGCGAGGCCGATGGTCGACTTGCCGGCCCCGGATTCGCCGATCAGGCCCAGGATTTCGCCCCTTTGCAGCGTCAGGTCGATGCCCTTGACGATCTCCTGCCAGATTTCCTGGCTCTGCCCCTCGATCCTGAGGCCGCGGATTTGCAGGAGCGGCTCGGCGGGGCCGGAATTCCCGTTAGTGGTCATCGCGAAGACCGCTCGTCTTGTGAAGGAACCAGTCCACGATCAAATTCACGGCGATCGTCAGCACCGCGATGGCGGCGGCCGGAAGCAGCGGCGTGAAATCGCCGAAGGTGATCAGGATCGCGTTCTCCCGCACCATAGAGCCCCAGTCCGCCGTGGGCGGCTGAAGGCCCAGCCCAAGGAAGCTGAGCGCGCTGATCAGCAGGAAGATGAAGCAGAACCTGAGCCCGAACTCCGCGAACAGCGGCGAGAGGATGTTGGGCAGCACCTCGCGGCCCATGACCCATCCCAGCCCCTCGCCGCGCAGCTTCGCCACCTCGACATAGTCCATGACCACGATGTTCATACCCACCGCGCGCGTCAGGCGGAACACCCGTGTCGATTCCAGGACCGCAACGATGAGCACCAGCATCGGGATCGAGGTGCCGAAGATAGTCAGCAGCAGCAGGGCGAAAATAAGCAGCGGGATTGCCATCAGCACATCGACGATTCGCGACAGCATCTGGTCCGTCCAGCCGCCGACCGCCGCGGCGAGGAGGCCGGTCGCGGCGCCGATGACGAACGTCAGGCAGGTGGTGAGAAACGTCACGCCCACGGTGTTCCTGGCGCCGTAGATCATTCGGGTCAGGACGTCGCGGCCCAGGTTGTCGGTGCCCAGAGGGTGGGCGCTGCTCCATTGCTGGAACTGCTTGCCCACGACCTCCGTCTCGCCGTAGGGCGCGAGCACCGGCGCAAAGATGGCAGTGAAAATGTACACCAGGACGATCACCAGGCCGATCTTGCCGGTCAACGGGGCCTTCACCAGTTCGCGCCATGCCGCGCGCCAGCCGTGAATCCGGGCCGGCGGCGGTTCCAGCGTGTCCGCCGGGCCGTCGAGGGCCGGATCGGCCGCCTTTGTCGGGGTGCTCTCCGTCATCTCGGATGCAGAAGCCTTGGATTACTGACGATCGACAGGATGTCGGCCGTCAGGTTGAGAACGATGTACGTCGCCGCGAAGATCAGGCTGCACGCCTGCACGACCGGCAGGTCGCGCTTGACAACCGAGTCCACCATGAGCTGCCCCAGGCCGGGGTAGACGAAGACCACCTCGACCACGACGACGCCCGAGATCAGGTAAGCGAGGTTGATCACCACCACGTTGACGATGGGCGCCCAGGCGTTCGGCAAGGCATGGCGCACGACGATGCGCCAGGGCGGTAGCCCTTTCAGCGTGGCCATCTCGATGAACGGGCTGGACATCAGGTTGATGATCGTCGCCCGTGTCATCCGCATGATGTGCGCGACGATCACCAGCGTCAGCGTGACCGCTGGAAGCGCCACCGCGTAGAGGCGATCAAAAAGCGGCTGATCAAGGTCCACCTTGGACAGGCTGGGGAACCATCCGATGCGAACCGCGAAGAACAGGATCAACATGTACGCGATGAAGAACTCCGGCATGGAGATCGCCGATAGCGTGAAGATGTTGACCGAGCGGTCGAACGTAGAGTTGCGATACAACGCCGCCATGACCCCCAGGCCAATTGCCAGCGGCACCGAGACAGCGGCCGCGACCAGCGCCAGGAACAGGGTGTTCAGGAGGCGCGCGCCGATGAGTTCCGTGATTTCCCGGTCGGTGGCGAGCGAGCGGCCGAAGTCGCCTTGAACGACACCCAGAAGCCATTCGAAATATCGGATATAGGCCGGCTGATCGAGCCCGAGTTCCCGGCGGATTGCGGCAACCGTTTCGGGTGTTGCCGTCTGGCCGAGGATCTCGGTCGCGATGTCGCCCGGCAGCAACTCCACCGCCAGGAAGATGATGGCGGAAACGACGAACAGGGTCAGGAGGCCCAGCGCAATGCGCTGGGCCACCATCACGAGGACTTTGTTCATTAGCCGAAGCCGATTGCGATCAAGGAATCAGGCGTCCTTGAACCACCAGCGCTCGGCGACCCGAAGACCGTCCATATCCCAGTTGTTGCCGATCTTGCCGGTCGCCACGTTCTTTGCGGCGGCGTTGACGTAGTCGGCGAACACCGGAAGGGCCACACCGCCTTCGTCGCGCACGATGGTCTGCATTTCCGCGTACATCTCGGCGCGCTTGTTCCCGTCGAGTTCCGAGCGCGCTTCCTTCAGAAGCTTGTTGAAGCGGTCATGCTTCCAGTCGGTGTCGTTCCAGTTGGCGTCCTCGGCATAGGCGATGGAGAACATCCAGTCCGCCGTGGCACGTCCGCTCCAGTAGCACATGCACCACGGCTTCTTCATCCAGACGTTTTCCCAGTAGCCGTCGGAGGGCTCGCGCACGACGTTGATGTTGATGCCGGCCTTCGCCGCATGCTCCTTGTAGAGTACGGCGGCATCGACGGCACCGACGAAGGCGGCGTCCGACGCGCTCAGGTTGACCGTGAGCGAATCCATGCCGGCCTTCTTCAGGTAGTGCTTCGCCTTTTCGGGGTCGTATTCCCGCTGCGGCAGGTCGGCGTGGTAGCGGTAGGACGGTCCGATCGGCTGGTCGTTACCCACCCGGCCGTAGCCTTGCAGGATCTTGTCCACGAGTTCCTGGCGGTCGACCGCGTGCTTCAGCGCAAGGCGGACGTTGTTGTCGTTGAACGGCTCCGCCGTCGTGATCATCGGGACGGTGTAAATCTGGCTGCCCGTCACCGAGAGGATGTTCAGGCTGGGATCGCGCTCCAGAAGGTTGATGGTCTTCAGGTCCGCGCGGTCCATGGCGTGGATCTGGCCGGTGCGCAGGGCATTGGTGCGTGCCGCGACGTCCTTGATGGCCACGAAGGTGATCTGGTCGAACCAGGCGCGGTCGTCTTTCCAGTAATCCGGATTGCGCTCGACGACCGTCTCCACGCCGGGATCGAACTTCTTCAGCACATAGCCGCCGCAACCGACGCCAGAGGTGGCGTCCACCTTGCCATCCTTCGACGGCATTATCGGCAGGTGGTAGTCCGAGGTGATGTAGGAGAAGTCGGCGTTGCCGGCCTCCAGAGTGAACACCACGGTGTCCTTGCCGTCGGCCCGGATATCCTTGATCGGATCGACGATACCCTTGGCGGCCGACTGCGAATCCTCGCCGCGGTGGTGGTTGAACGAGGCGACGACGTCCTCGGCCTCGAGCGGCTTGCCATTGTGGAACGTCACGCCCTTGCGCAGCTTGAATGTCCATTCTGTCGCGTCGGACGAGGCTTCCCAGCTTTCGGCCAACTCGCCGACAAGCTCGCCATCCTCCGTGACCTCGGTCAGGAAGTTGTGCAGCGAGTGCCCGACGGTCTGCATGTAGATGTCGAGATAGCGGCCGGGATCGAGCGAATCCGTGGTCGACCCGGCGCCCAGGCCCAGCTGGAAATGGCCGCCGCGCTTCGGCGCCGCGTAAGCCGGCGAAGGAACGATCAGCGAAGCACTCGAAGCGCTGATGCCGGCGGCAGCCGCTGCCACCATGAATTCACGCCTCGAAATAATTCCCTTGCTGAGCAGGTTTTTAAGTCGGTCGATCTCTGCCATCCGGTCCTCCCATGGTTCAGTCCGAAGGTCTTTTTTCATCGGTGTTTCGTTCTGTAATGCGGCGAATTCTCGAAGTCTGTCAACCCGCTTCGCGGAAAGCGCCGGGATCTGCTCTCTTGGACATGAGCGGAGGCTGGAAGAAGATTTCGCAGTGTTGAGCGGACATTGCGCTTGTTCCCGAAGCATCGGAATTGGCCGGGGGGCTAAAGTGGTCTTTACGGAAATGGATGCTGGTCGGATGGTTTGGGCCGCGTGCGCTTGACAATCCCGGGTTTCACTCGTCCCCATGCCTGCGCACGGGCCCATGCCTGCGCACGGGGACGCATTGGGGCGCTGATCCTGGTGCCGATGCGGATGACGAGCCACGGCAGCTTCATTTGGCAGCGCGAACCACGAAACAGGCAAGGCAAGCATGGCGAACACGCGTAGGGACCACGCAGCGACGACACCGCGCGGCAAGGTCCTCTTCATCACGATCGACCAGTGGCGGGCGGATGCAATGTCGGCGGTGGGACATCCCTGCGCGCGAACGCCGGCTCTCGACAGGCTTGCCGCCGATGGCGCCCTCTTCCTCAATCACTTCGCCCAGTGCAGTCCGTGCGGGCCGTCGCGCGCATCGCTGCTGACCGGCCTGTACCAGATGAACCATCGCTCGGTTCGCAACGGCACCCCCCTCGATTCGCGTCATCGCAATCTGGCGCTGGAGGCCAGGCGCGCGGGCTATGACCCGATGCTCTTCGGCTATACCGACACCAGCGCCGATCCAACGCGCCACGCGACGGGCGACCCGGCGCTCACCACGTTCGAGGGCGTGCTGCCGGGCTTCAGGGTTGGCTGTCAGATCCAGGAGGATGGCGGGCCGTGGCGCGACAGCTTGGTTCGTCTGGGCTACCCGCTTGAGGATGGGCCGCTGGCAGCCTATCAGCCGGTCGATGGGGGCGCCGGCTATGCGCTTGGTGGCGAGGACGCGCCCCGGCCCATCTACGACGCCGAGCATTCGGATACCGCGTTCCTGACGGACCGGGTCTTGGAATACCTGACGCCTCGCCGGAACGAGCCGTGGTTCGCGCATGTCAGCTTCCTGCGCCCGCATCCGCCGCTTATCGCGCCCGAGCCATGGCGCAGCCTCGTCGATCCCGCGGACGTTCCCCTGCCATCACGCCCGTTGAGTCGCGAGGAGGAAGCGAAGGCACACCCACTGCTGGCCTGGCTGCAACACAAGCACGGGCGGCCGGGCGTCTACACCGGCCACGATGTGGATATGGCCGGGCTGCCGGAGCGCGAGCTGCGGCAAGTCATGGCAACCTATTACGGCCTGCTGGCCGAGGTGGACCATCACGTTGGCCGTCTGGTCTCGCACCTTGAGAACACCGGACAGTTGGACGAAACGCTGATCGTCATCACCTCGGACCATGGCGAATTGCTCGGGGACCGGTGGCTTTTCGGCAAGGAGGGATACTTCGATCCGGCCTTCCGCGTTCCGCTGATCGTTCGCAACCCCCAACGCGAGGCCAGAGAGGCCAAAGGTGTGACAGTCAAGCGCTTTACCGAGGCGGTGGATATCATGCCGACGCTGCTGGACTGGATTGGCCTTGACGTGCCGGCCGAGTGCGACGGCCGTTCGCTGCTGGACTTCACGCGCGGGCAGCAGCCCGGAACCTGGCGGGAGGCGGCCCATTGGGAGTTCGATTTCCGGGACGTCGCTTCCCAGCGCCCGGAAACGATGCTGGGCCTGACGTCCGACCAGTGCACGTTGATGACGCTTCGAAACGACCGCTACAAATACGTGCATTTCACGGCACTGCCTCCAGTATTGCACGATATGCAGGAAGATCCGCTTGAGGCGCGCAATTTGGCCGACGACCGGGCTTACCGCGGCATAGCCCTGGAAATGGCGAGGGAGGCGTTGAACTGGCGTATGCTTCACGCGGATCGGCGTTTGACGAACACCGTTTTGACCGCGGACGGCGCGTTCGTCCGCAATGGCCCCCGGATTGGCGGAAGGTCCGATTCCGCCGGTTCAGGGGCGCCTTAGGGTGATGTGAACAGGAAAGACAGAGAGTGAGCGACCCGCAGACCATCGTTTCCGGACATGAGATCCTGCTGAACATCGGCGGGGCGGTGGCGCTGTTGCTGTGGGCAACGCGGATGGTGCGGACGGGGATCCTTCGCGCGTTCGGCTCGCGGATCCGGTTCTGGCTCGGTCAGTCGACCAAGAGCCGGGCCAAAGCCTTCGCCATGGGGCTGGGCGTCACCGGCCTTCTGCAAAGCTCCACCGCCACGGCCTTGCTGCTCGTTTCGTTTGTCGGCCGCGGGCTTGTGGCCGTCGGGCCGGCCCTGGCGGTGATGCTGGGCGCGGACCTTGGCTCCACACTCGTCGTTCAGGTGCTGTCCTTCGACATCAGCGCGGTGACCCCATTGCTGATCCTGGCGGGGGTGGTCGCGTTCATGGCGTCCTCGGCGATGCGGCGCCGGCAGATCGGCCGGATCCTGATCGGCCTTGGCTTGATGCTGCTGTCGCTGCAACTGATCGTCAGTGCCTCCGAACCGTTACGCGATAGTCAGACGCTGCGTGCCGTCCTGGATCCGTTGGGGGCGGATCCGATCCTTGCCCTGGCGCTTGGGGCTATCCTGGCGTGGCTTGCGCACTCCAGCGTCGCGACCGTCCTGCTTGTCATGTCGCTGACGATGACGGGTGTGGTTCCACTGGAGCTGGGGGTCGTGCTCGTCCTGGGCGCCAACGTCGGCTCGGGCCTGATCCCCTTTGTGCTCAGTCTGCGCGGCGACCCGCTGGCGCGGCGGGTCCCGACGGGGAACTTGTTGTTCCGAGCGATGGGGGCGCTGGCGGCGTTGCCGTTCGCCGGTCTGGTCATTCCGTACGTGGCGATGATCGATCCCGAGCCGGCGCGGCAGATCGCTAACGTCCACACCGCTTTCAATGTGCTGCTCGCCGCGGTGTTCCTGCCGCTGACCGGCGTGATGGAGAGCGTGGTCAGCCGCCTTCTCCCCGAGGGTGAAAGCCAGGGCGAGGCCGAAGAGCGTCCCCGCTACCTCGACGACACGGCAATCGACACGCCGCCCGTCGCGCTTGCCTGCGCCACGCGCGAGGTCATGCGCCTGGCGGATATCGTCGAGATCATGCTGCGGGATACGATGAACGTGTTCCGGGACGACGACGAGAAGCTTTTGGGCGAAATCGCCAAGCGCGACGATGTGGTGGACAGGCTCCACGAGGAGATCAAGCTCTATCTGACCCAGGTCAGCCGCAACGCGCTCGACGACGCGGACAGCCAGCGGTGCGTGGAGTTGATCACCTTCACCACGAACCTGGAGCACATCGGCGACATCATCGAGAAGAACCTGCTGGAGCTGGCGCAGAAGAAAATACGTAAGCGCCAGCAATTCTCCGAGGAGGGGTGGCGGGAACTGACGCGGCTGCACGAACGGGTCGTGCAGAACATGCAGCTTGCGATGGGGGTCTTCGTCTCCAAGGATGTGGAGACATCGCGCCAGCTTATCGCCGAAAAGGAACATCTCCGCGATCTGGAACGCGAGGCGAGCGAACGCCATCTGGAGCGTCTTCGCGAAGGCAAGGTCGAGAGCATCGAAACCTCGGCCCTGCATCTCGACATCCTGCGCGACCTGAAACGTATCAATTCGCACCTGACGGCGGTCGCCTATCCGATCGTCGATGCCTCGGGCCAGTTGCGCTCCACGCGGCTCAAGAAGACAAAGAAGGGTGCGGGCGGCGGGACGCCGGGCGAGGAGCCGTCCATCTCGCGAGAGCCTGGACGAGGCGGCTCTTCGGCGGCTTAGGTGTCTGGGCGCCGGCGCCCCGGCTCTTGTCGCAGCTTGCGTTGCCAGGCTATAGCAGCCACCGCCCATCACGCGAGGCTCCGGCATGACCGTTCTTCTTACCGGCGCGGCCGGGTTCATCGGCTTTCATGTAGCGAACGCGCTTCTGGACCGTGGCGAGCGTGTTGTCGGCGTCGACAGTGTGAACGACTACTACGACCCGGCGCTGAAGCAAGCGCGCCTGGACCGGCTTGAGGGCCGAAACGGCTTCGCGTTTCACCGCCTCGACATCGCCGACCCCGCGCCGCTGTTCGAACTCGTGGACGCCACTCCGGATATCGAGACCGTGATCCACCTCGCCGCGCAGGCGGGCGTGCGCTACTCGCTGGAAAATCCTTGGGCTTACGCCGATGCCAACGTGCGCGGACAGATCGGCGTACTGGAAGCAAGCCGCCGGTTGCCCCGGCTGAAGCACATCGTCTATGCCAGTTCCTCCTCGGTCTATGGTGGCAACACGAAAATCCCCTTCGCCGTCGGCGACCCGGTCGAGCGACCGGTTTCCGTCTACGCCGTCACCAAGCGTTCGGGGGAACTGCTGGCCGATACCTACGCGCATCTCTACGGCATGGCGCTGACCGGCCTGCGCTTTTTCACGGTCTACGGGCCGTGGGGCCGGCCCGACATGGCGTATTTCAGTTTCACGAAGGCGATCCTGGAAGGCACCCCCATCCAGGTCTTCAACTCCGGCGAAATGAAGCGCGACTTCACCTACATCGACGACATCGTCGAAGGCGTCCTGGCTGCCGCCGGACGGCCGCCAAAGCCGGACGACGCGGGACGGGCGCATCGCATCTATAATCTCGGCAATCATCGGGCGGAACCTCTGCCGCGCTTCATCGAGGTGATCGAGAAAGCCTGCCGGCGCGAGGCGCGCAAGGAACTCGTCGAGATGCAGCCGGGCGACGTCAAGGAAACCTATGCCGACATCGAAGCCTCCCGCCGCGATCTGGACTTCGATCCGCGCACGCCGATAGACGAGGGCATCCCGCGTTTCGTGGCGTGGTTCCGGGATTACTATGGCGTGTAATCGCAGCGAGTCATCGGTCTGTGCGCAGAGCCGTGGTACGGTCCGCCGGCGGCCTGGCCGCGCGAAACCCATTCAGCCACCGGCGAGGAAAGGCCATGGCCTCGGCGACATCGAAGAAGGTCATTTATGCCGCGCTGATCGGCAATGCGCTGATCGCCATCACCAAATTCGCCGCCGCGACGGTGACGGGCAGTTCGGCCATGCTGTCGGAGGGTGTCCATTCCCTGGTCGATACCGGTAACCAGGGCCTCCTTCTCTATGGTATCAAGCGCGCTGGCCGCCCAGCCGATGCACGGCATCCCTTCGGCTATGGAATGGAGCTGTATTTCTGGACCTTCGTGGTCGCCATCCTGATCTTCGGGGTCGGCGCGGGAGTATCGATCTACGAAGGCATCGACAAGCTTGCGCATCCGCATACGGTCACCAATCCTCTGGTCAACTACGCTGTCCTGGCCGTCGCCATGGTGTTCGAGGGCGTTGCCTGGTGGATCGCCTTCAAGGAATTCCGCGCAACCAAGGGCGAGCACGGCTACTTCAAGGCCGTACGTGTCAGCAAGGACCCGACTGTGTTCACGGTACTTTTCGAGGACAGCGCGGCGATGCTGGGCCTTGTCGCCGCATTCATCGGCATCGCGGCGGGGCAGGCGCTGGGCATGCCCGAACTGGATGCTGTCGCTTCGCTCGTCATCGGCGGTATCCTGGCCGTGACGGCTGCCATGTTGGCCTACGAGAGCAAGGGGCTGCTGGTGGGTGAGGCGGCGCTGCCGGACGTCGTGGCCGGCGTTCGCGCTACGGCCACGGCCCAGGCGGAGGTGAAGCGCGTGAACGAGGTGCTGACGATGCACCTGGGTCCGCGCGACGTGCTGGTGAACCTTAGCCTTGACTTCGAGGACGGGATCGCCAGCGAGGTCGTCGAGGCCGCCGTCACCCGCATCGAGCGGGCGGTCAAGCAGACCCACCCGGAGGTCACGCGCGTGTTCGTCGAGGCGCAGTCCCGGCGCCAGCACGAAACGGCGGAAAACGGCGTGGCCGCTGAGTCAGGCGCGGGGACGTAAGGCGGTCATGAAAGAAAGCGAATATCCCCTCGTCGACGACGGCACCTGGTGCGAGATCAAGACCCATGTCGACCCCGTCCGAACGCGGGGGCGTCCGGCGCTGTTCCTGGACCGCGACGGTGTCGTGGTGGAGGAGGTCACCTATCTGCACCGGCCCGAAGAGGTCGCCTTGATCGACGGGGCCGCCCGGCTGATCGCCTCCGCGAATGCGGCGGGCCTGCCCGTCGTGCTGGTGACCAACCAGTCCGGCGTCGGCCGTGGCTATTATGGCTGGCAGGATTTCCGCGACACGCAGGCCCGGATCGAGACCGACCTTGCCGCCGCCGGTGCGCGCTTCGACGCCGTGATCGCCTGCCCGTTCACGCCGGGCGGAGACGGACCCTATGTGCATCCCGACCACCTCGACCGGAAGCCGAACCCCGGCATGCTGCTGCGCGCGGGCCGCTGTATGGGGTTGAACCTTGCGGCGTCCTGGATCGTCGGCGACCGGGGGCTGGACGTGGTGGCAGGCCGGCGCGGCGGGCTTGCCGGCGGGTTGCACGTATCGACGGGCTTCGGGGCGGACTCCGAGGAACGCGATGCCGCGTTGGCGGAGGCCGGCGAGAGTTACACTGTCCTGACCGCGGATTCGATCGCCGGTGCCGGCGCCGTCATCGACGCCTTGTCGTCGGCGCTGCCGTCCCCGGCGCAAGATTGACAACGGCGACGCCAATCGCCTGAATAACAGACAAAACAGAACGAGCGGGGTGGCCCTGGCCGGACCGGACGGAAATGATGCCGCCGGACGTCGAATCGCCCCGGAACGACGGGATTCTTGGGAGGCAGGATGATCAACGGTTTCCGTAGCGGGCTGGCCCTGTCCGCCGCCGCGCTTCTGCTGGCGTCGGGCGCGCAGGCGGCCGAGGAGAAGGTCCTCAACGTCTATAACTGGTCGGACTATATCGCCGAGGACACGATTCCGCAGTTCGAGGAGGAGTTCGGCGTCGAGGTCAACTACGACGTCTACGATTCGAACGAGGTGCTCGAAGGCAAGCTGATGGCCGGCAGCGCCGGCTACGACATCGTGGTGCCGTCGGATACCTTCTTCGCCCGCCAGATCGAGGCCGGCATCTACCAGAAGCTGGACAAGAGCAAGCTTACCAACTGGGACAACCTCGACGACAACATCCTGCAACAGCTCCAGAAGCTGGATCCGGGCAACCAGTACGGCGTGCCCTACATGTGGGGCACGACCGGCATCGGCTACAACGTCGACATGGTGAAGGAACGCCTTGGCGGCGAGGTGCCAAGCTCCTGGGATCTGGTGTTCGATCCGGACGTGGTGTCGAAGCTGGCGGATTGCGGCGTGACGATGCTGGATGCGCCACAGGAGATGTTTCCGGCCGCGCGCAACTATCTGGGCCTGGATCCGAACTCCAACAGCACGGAGGATCTAGAGAAGGCCGAGGCGCTGCTGGCCGAGATCCGCCCGCACATCAAGTACTATCACTCCTCTCAGTACGTAAACGACCTGGCCAACGGCGATATCTGCCTCGCCGTCGGCTGGTCCGGCGATGTCTACATTGCAGCCGACCGTGCCGCGGCCGCCGAGCAGGGCGTCGAGGTGAACTACATCATCCCGAAGGAAGGTGCCCTGCTGTGGCAGGATATCATGGCAATCCCGAAAGGCGCGCCGCATCCCGAGAACGCGCACAAGTGGCTCAACTTCAACCTTCGCGCCGGTGTCGCCGCGCAGAACGTCAACTACGTGTGGTACGCTTCGGCTAACGAAGCGGCGCTTGAGCAAGTGGATCCGGAGATCAAGAACAATCCGTCGATCTATCCGCCGAAAGAGGTCATGGAGCGCCTGTACCCAGCACTGGTGAACCCGCCGAAGTTCGACCGCTTGCAGACCCGGGCCTGGACGGCGGTGAAGACTGGCCAGTAGCAGGCGCGGCAATATAACCTTCCGGTGCCGGCGCGGCCCTCCGTTCCTTCGAGTGCGGTGGCCGTGCCGGGCATCCCGGCGCCCCTGGGGCGGAGGACCCAAGCCCATGCCCGAGGCATCCGCGACGGCCGGCACGCTGGAGCCCTGGCGCGATCCGCAGGCCCGTCCCTATGTGCGAATCGAGGGTGTCACCAAGAGGTTCGGCGAGTTCACGGCCGTCGACGACGTCAGCCTGGACATCTTTCGAAGTGAGTTGTTCGCGCTTCTCGGTGCCTCCGGCTGCGGCAAGACAACCCTGCTTCGTATGCTGGCCGGGTTCGAGCGGCCGACCAGCGGGCGCATCCTGATCGACGACCAGGACGTGACCGCGATGCCGCCCTACGAGCGGCCGGTCAACATGATGTTCCAGAGCTATGCGCTGTTTCCGCACATGTCGGTGGAGCAGAATGTCGCATTCGGCTTGAAGCAGGACAGCGTGCCCAAGGCCGAGTTGAAGGCGCGGGTGGGCGAGGCGCTGGAGCTGGTGCAACTCGGCCCTTGGGCCAGGCGCAAGCCGCATCAGCTTTCCGGCGGCCAGCGTCAGCGGGTGGCCCTGGCCCGCGCCCTGGTGAAGCGTCCCAAGCTTCTGTTGCTGGACGAGCCGCTGGCCGCGCTGGACAAGAAGCTGCGCGAGAAGACGCAGTTCGAGCTGATGAACATCCAGGATGAGGTGGGCGTCACTTTCGTCGTGGTCACGCACGACCAGGAAGAGGCGATGACGCTCTCCACCCGCATGGCGGTGATGGACCGGGGCCGGGTCATGCAGGTCGGCACGCCGAGCGAGGTCTACGAGTTTCCCAGCACCCGCTTCACCGCCGACTTCATCGGCTCTATCAACGTTTTCGAGGGACGGGTGAGAAGCATCGACGGCGATCTCGTGGTCGTTGAATCGCCCCAATTCGGCGGTGAGCTGGAAGTTGCCAGTCAGGCGCGCGTCGCCCAGGGCCAGACGGTTTGGGTGGCGGTCCGTCCCGAGAAGATCTCCATCGCGCCGCGCGGCGAGGGCGGCGCCAAAGAGGGGCGGCGGCGGAACGCGGCCGACGGCGTGGTCCAGGATATCGCGTATCTGGGCGACACTTCGGTGTTCCGCGTGGATATCGGCAACGGCACGCTGATCGAGGTGACGCAGACGAACCTTTTCCGCTCCATCGAGCGGCCAATCGACTGGGACGCTCGGGTCACGCTGAGCTGGACCGCCAATGTGGGGCTGATCCTGAGCGAATGAGCGTCGCGGCACGCAAGGAACAGGCGCGGTCTGATGGCAGGGTTTCAGCCCTGGGCAAAGCCACGTGGCGCGCGCTGCGCCGGCTGCCTTTGAAAGGGCGGAGCGCGGTCGTCGCTGCGCCCTATATCTGGCTGGGCCTGTTCTTCCTGGTTCCCTTCATCATCGTCCTGAAGATCAGCCTGTCGCAGATGATCGTCGCGCGGCCGCCGTTCACACCGCTGCTGACCTGGACGGAGGGCTGGTGGCCGCAGGTGCAGGCGTACCTGGACAACTACGTCTGGCTGCTGCAGGACCCGCTTTACTGGATCGCCTACCTGAACTCGGTGAAGATCGCGCTGATTTCGACATTGGGGTGCCTGCTGATCGGTTATCCGATGGCCTACGGCATCGCCAAGGCGCCGGCGACCGCGCGCACGCTGTTGCTGTTGATGGTGATCCTGCCGTTCTGGACGTCGTTCCTGCTGCGCGTCTATGCCTGGATCGGCATCCTCAAGCAGAACGGCCTGATCAACAACGTCTTGATGTGGCTCGGCATCATCCCCGAGCCGCTGGCGATGCTGCACAACGATTTCTCGGTCTATGTCGGCATCATCTACAGCTACCTGCCGTTCATGATCCTGCCGCTCTACGCCAACCTGGAGAAGATGGACGTCTCGCTTCTGGAGGCGGCGGCGGACCTGGGTTGCAAGCCGTGGAAGGCCTTCCTGTCGGTGACGCTGCCGCTGTCGCTGCCCGGTATCGTGGCGGGGTCGATGCTGGTGTTCATCCCGGCCGTGGGCGAGTTCGTGATTCCCGAGCTGCTGGGCGGCCCCGACACACTGATGATCGGGCGCGTGCTGTGGAACGAGTTCTTCAACAACCGAGATTGGCCGGTCGCCTCGGCGGTGACGATCGTCCTGATCCTGGTGCTGGTGATCCCGATCGTGATCTTCCAGCGCCAGCAGGCGAAAACCCAGGACGTGCTGGAATAGGGGCGGGGCGGCGATGGGTCAGCGGCGGTCGATCTTCGTGCTTACCTGCCTGGTCTTCGGCTTCGCCTTCCTCTATGGGCCGATCCTGTCGCTGATCGTCTACTCCTTCAACGAATCCAAGCTGGTGAGCGTCTGGGCCGGCTTCTCGACCAAGTGGTACGGCGAGCTGATCCAGAACGAGCAGATCCTCTCCGCCGCTTTCCTCAGCCTGCGCATCGCCTTTATTACCGCCTGTATCGCCGTCACGTTGGGAACCATGGCGGGCATGGCGCTGGCCCGCTATGGCCGCTTCCGGGGGCGGACGCTGTTCACGGGGCTCATAACTGGCCCGCTGGTGATGCCGGACGTCATCATCGGCATCTCGCTGCTGCTGCTGTTCGTGACCTCGGCGGAGTGGCTGGGCATACCCGGCAGCCGGGGCATGCCCACCATCATCATCGCGCACGCCACCTTCTGCCTGGCCTATGTCGCCGTCATCGTGCAGTCCCGGCTGTCCAGCGTCGATGTGTCGATCGAGGAGGCGGCGCTCGACCTTGGCGCGCGGCCCTGGAAGGTGTTCTTCACGATCACGTTGCCGATCATCGCACCCGCGCTGGTCGCCGGCTGGCTGCTATCCTTCACGCTGTCGCTGGATGATCTCGTCATCGCGTCGTTCGTCTCGGGGCCGGGATCGTCCACACTGCCGATGGTGGTGTTCTCCAAGGTGAGGCTTGGGGTCAGCCCCATGATCAACGCGCTGGCCACGATCATTGTCGCCATCGTCACCGTTGCTGTCGTGATCGCCGGCGTCCTGATGCACCGCGCGGAGAATCGGAGGCAGGCGGACATACAGCAGGCGCTCGCACGGGCGGGGTATCAGTAGGTTTTCGCCGACGCGACTGCCCGTTCCAACGCCGGATAGCACCAGCCCAGCGTCACGCCCCGCGCGGCGAGGAAGATCATCAGCGCCAGCCACAGGCCGTGATTCTCCAGCAACGGGATCAGCGCCCGGCAGGCCAGGAGATATATGGCCAGCGAGATCAGCATCGCGTTGCGCATGGCCGTCGTCCGGGTCGCGCCGATGAAGATGCCGTCGAGCTGGAACGCCCATATCGAGGCGAAGGGCGAGGCGATCATCCACGGCAGGTAGGCCAGGGCGGCGGCCCGCACCTCCGCCAGTGAGGTGAACCACGACACGATGAGCGGCCCGCCGATGGCCAGGCTCAGCGAAACCCCCGCCGCCAGGGCGAGGGCCCAGAGCGTGGATGTCCGGACCGCCTGGCGCAATGCGTCGCGGCTGCGCGCGCCCACCGCGCTGCCGACCAGGATCTCGGCGGCATGGGCGAAGCCGTCCAGGCCGAAGGACAGGAAGTTCTGCAGTTGCAGGAGGATGGCGTTTGCGGCCAACCGCGTCTCGCCCATCTCGGCACTGCGGGCAGTGAAATAGGCGAAGGCGAAGATCAGCGTCAGGGTGCGCACGAAGATGTCGCGGTTGACGCGGAACAGGGCGACCATCCGTTCCCGCGCCACGATACGCGCCCACGACCAGCGCCCGCCCTCGCGGTGCAGGATCACGGCGCAGAGGCCAAGACCCATCGCTGCGGCGGCGATCTCGGCCAGCAGGCTGGCCAGGGCCACGCCCTCGATAGTCCAACCCAGCGCGACCACGAACCACAAGTCCAGGACGATGTTGATGCCGTTCAGCGTGATCTGCAGCACGAGCGCGTGCTTCGCCCGCTGTGTGCCGAGCAGCCAGCCCAGCACGGTGTAGTTCACCAGGGCGAAGGGCGCGCTCCAGATCCGGATCGCGTAGTAGTCGCCGGCCAGGACCTCCACCTGCTGGCTGGCGTCCACCAGATGGAAGGCCAGCAGGCCGATGGGCCACTGCAAAACGATCAGCATCAGTCCCAGACCGACCGCCAGAAGCAACGGGCGGGCAAGCGTGGCGCGCAGTTCGTGCATGTCACCGGCGCCGAAGGCCTGCGCGGTGAAGCCGGTGGTGCCCATGCGCAGAAAGCCGAAACCCCAGTAGAGGAAGCTGAAGATCAGCGAGCCGATGGCCACGCCGCCGATATAGGCGGCATCCGGCAGATGCCCCATCACGGCCGTGTCCACCGCGCCCAGAAGCGGCGTCGACAGGTTCGACAGGATGATCGGCAGCGCCAAACGCCAGACGCGGGAATTCCATTCGCGTCCCGGACCCGCCGGCGCCGCCACCGAGTGTTCCTTCTCTGCCATCCGCACTTGCCCCCAAGGGTTGCGGCTCAGAGATAACCGCCACGAGGGCGCGTGTCATCGTTCGCCAGACACCGGCGGGTGGGAGGCCGTCATGCAATGGCACGATGGCGTGCGCGGTTCGGCTGTGCTAGTTCCCCCGGCGAAACACCGGCAACCCCATAGTGGATACGGCTCGCGTTCATGGCGAATGCGCCCGAAAACAGCATCATCGTCGCAATCGACGGCCCGGCGGCGGCCGGGAAGGGCACGCTGGCCCGGCGGCTGGCGGTCGAGTTCGACCTGGCGTGCCTGGATACCGGCAGCCTCTATCGTGCGGTCGCCGCGAAGCTGCTGGCCTCGGGTGGCGATCCGGGCGATGAGGCGGCGGGCGCCGCGATGGCGGCCGGGTTGACGCCGGAAGACCTGGAGCGCCCCGATCTGCGAGGCGAGGGCGTGGGCGAGGCTGCCTCGCAGGTGTCGGCGATTCCGGCGGTGCGCAAGGCACTTCTGGCGTTTCAGCGCGATTTCGCGCACCATCCGCCGGATGGAAAGCGTGGCGCCGTATTGGACGGCCGGGACATCGGCACGGTCGTCTGTCCGGACGCCTGCGCGAAGCTGTTCGTGACCGCCAGCCCGGAAGAACGCGCGCGGCGGCGGCACGAAGAGTTGCTTGGCCGCGGCGAGGCGAGTATATATGCGCGCGTTCTGCAGGATATGCAGGCACGCGATGCCCGCGACGCCCGGCGCGACGCGGCACCGCTGAAGCCGGCTGACGATGCCGATGTCCTCGACACCAGCGAGCTGGATGCCGAGACCGCCTTCCGGAAGGCGCGCGACATCGTTGCCCGGAAATGCTTGCATCGCGAGGCGCAGGACCAACATTGAGTCACCCGCGGCCCCGGAGACTTTCGGGGCCGTCGCCGCATTGAAGGGTACGGGGTCCTTTGGCCCCAGGGTCTCCAACACCCGCCCGGCCTTCTTTCGGCACCGGGAAGACCGCCGGAGACAACCGGCTGGCCCGAAAAACGACGAGTACGTACGAAAGGAACACGACGAAGATGGCTCAGACCGCCGCTGCCACCGGCACGCAAGAGAATTTCGAGGCCCTGCTCGAAGAGTCCCTCGGCCCCGAGGGACGTCTGGAGGGCACGGTCCTCAAGGGCACCATCATCGACTTCGAAGGCGATGAGGTGCTGGTCGACGTCGGCCTGAAAAGCGAAGGCCGCGTCCAGCTCAAGGAATTCGCCAAGGCTGGCGAGGCCGACGACCTCAAGATCGGCGACGACGTGGAAGTCTTCCTGGAGCGCTTCGAGAACAAGAACGGCGAGGCCGTGCTCTCGCGCGAGAAGGCGCGCCGGGAGGAGGCCTGGACCCAGCTTGAGAAGGCCTATAACAACAACGAGCGCGTCACCGGCCAGATCTTCGGCCGCGTCAAGGGCGGCTTCACCGTCGACCTGAACGGCGCCGTGGCGTTCCTGCCGGGCAGCCAGGTGGACATCCGCCCGGTGCGCGACGTCACGCCGCTGATGGGCACGCCGCAGCCCTTCCAGATCCTCAAGATGGACCGCTCGCGCGGGAACATCGTGGTCTCCCGCCGCGCCGTCCTGGAGGAAACCCGGGCGGAACAGCGCAGCGAGCTGGTTGCCTCCCTGAAGGAAGGCCAGGTGCTGCAGGGCGTGGTGAAGAACATCACCGACTACGGCGCCTTCGTCGACCTGGGCGGCGTGGACGGCCTGCTTCACGTTACCGACATCTCGTGGAAGCGCGTCAACCATCCCAGCGACGTGCTCTCCATCGGCCAGAACGTCGATGTCCAGGTGATCCGCTTCAACCCGGAGACGCAGCGCATCTCGCTGGGCATGAAGCAGCTCGAGGCCGATCCGTGGGAGGGTGCCTCCGCGAAGTATCCGGTGGGTGCCAAGTTCCGCGGCCGTGTCACCAACATCACCGACTACGGCGCCTTCGTCGAGCTGGAGCCGGGGATCGAGGGCCTGGTCCACGTCTCCGAGATGAGCTGGACCAAGAAGAATATCCACCCGGGCAAGATCGTTTCGACCTCGCAGGAGGTGGAGGTGATGGTGCTCGACGTGGACGAGCAGAAGCGCCGCATCTCGCTTGGCCTCAAGCAGTGCATGCAGAATCCCTGGGAGGAGTTCCAGGAGAAGTATCCCGCCGGCACCGAGCTGGAGGGCGAGGTCAAGAACATCACCGAGTTCGGCCTGTTCGTCGGCCTTCCCGGCGAGATCGACGGCATGGTGCACCTCTCCGACCTGTCCTGGGACCAGAGCGGCGAGGAGGCCGTCAAGGACTTCAAGAAGGGCGATAACGTCAAGGTCAAGGTGCTCGACGTCGATACCGAGAAGGAGCGCATCTCGCTTGGCATCAAGCAGCTTGAGGAGGACCCGTTCGAGGCGGCCTCCACGGGCCTGCGCAAGGGCCAGGTGGTGACCGGCACCGTCGTCAGTACGCAGGATGCCGGTGTCGAGGTGAAGGTCGGCGAGGATGGGGCCATCGGTTTCATCCGCAAGGCCGAGCTTGCCCGCGACCGCAGCGAGCAGCGCCCGGACCGCTTCGCCCCGGGCGAGAAGGTCGACGCCAAGATCACCTCCATCGACAAGAAGAACCGGAAGATCGCGCTGTCCATCAAGCAGCGCGAGATCGAGGAGGAGAAAGAGGCGATGGCCGAGTACGGCTCCGCCGATACCGGCGCCAGCTTGGGCGAGATCCTGGGTCCGGCAATGTCCCGGGCCGTCAAGGAGCAGGTCAAGGAATCCGACGAGGACGAGAAGGATTCCGGCGACAAGTAAGGCGCTGGACCGGCGGACGACCCGCACGGGCGGGCACGTGCCATCCGCCGGCCTGACCGGATGCCATTGAGAGACTTCCCGCCCTTCGGGCAGGGACAACAGACGCCCGGCCGTGCAACTCGCGGCCGGGCGTTCTTGTCTCAGCCGGCGTCATGCATCGCGTGGCCGCTGGCGAAAATGCAGGTAACAGAACGGCTTACCTTGACGCCATCCGGCGACTTGGGCAACATTCGCTGCGGCGGGATCTCGGGGGAGAAGACTGGATCGCTGCCCGTCGCAAAGGTGCGCGCAGATATACACTTACGTTCGGCGCGCGTTTTCAGGGGTTTGGGACGAGAGGGACGGGCGGCCGGACGCTCGCTTGGGTGCCGCGCCCGAAGGCAGAACAATGACGAAGTCCGAGCTAATCCAGCGGATTTCCGACATGAACCCGCATCTCTATCAGCGGGACGTCGAACGCATCGTATCCACAATTTTCGACGAGATCGGAGAGGCGCTTGCCGACGGCAAACGTGTCGAGTTGCGCGGGTTCGGGGCCTTCTCGGTGAAGGACCGGGATTCGCGCGTCGGGCGCAACCCGCGCACTGGCGACACCGTTTACGTCGATGCGAAACGCACGCCGTTCTTCAAGACGGGAAAACAGTTGCGCGAACGGCTGAACGGCGCAGACTAGGGACATCGCGGTCGCGGCCCGGCATCGTGCCGGCGCACCGGTTATCGCTCACTGGAACTGGCGACGGTCCGGCGTGAAACATATTTCCTGGGTCATAACCCTACCTCTCCTGGCCATTGCGGTCGTGTTCGCCGTCAATCATCGCGGCCGCGTGGTTCTCGACCTTTGGCCCCTGCCGCTGCGCGTGGAGCCGCCGCTCTATCTCCTGGTCCTGCTTGCGATCTTCGTCGGCTTCGTCATTGGCGGGCTCGTCGTATGGGCGGCGCAGGGCCGCAATCGCCACAAGGCGCGCCAGCGCCGTTTCCGGGTCGAGGAGTTGGAGCGCGAGGTCACCTTTCTGAAGCGCAAGCTGGAAAAGGCCGAGGCCGACCGCCAGGCCGCCGAGGCCCGTGCCGCACAGTCGGGGCCGGGCTCCGCGCCGCCGGCCCTTCCGCGCGCGCGCACGGGCAGCTGAACGTATCGTTTAGCCGGCGCAGTCATCGCGCCGGTCCCCGTCCAATCATCCAACCCGAGCCTGGGAGCCGCCTGCCATGCGCATTCTCTCGCCCGAAGAGGTTGGCGCGGCCCTCGACTACCCGCGTCTGGTCGAGGCGTTGCGCGACGCTTTCCGCGAAGGTCTGGAAGCGCCCACCCGCCACCATCACACCGTACCCAGCAACGCCGGCCCCGACGGCACCCTGCTGCTGATGCCGGCCTGGCAAGTGGATACCTACATCGGCGTCAAGGTCGCCACCGTCTTTCCAGCGAACCCGGAACGGGGCCTGCCGTCGGTTCTTGCCAACTATCTGCTAAACGACGGCAAGACGGGCGAGCCCTTGGCCCTGGTGGCCGGCCAGCCGATGACCAACCGCCGCACCGCGGCTGCCTCGGCGCTGGCCGCCGACTACCTGGCGCGGAAGGACGCCAGCCGGCTGTTAATGGTCGGCACTGGGGCGATGGTGCCGGAACTGGTGGATGCCCACGCCAGCGTCCGCCCGATCGAAGAGGTGCGCATCTGGGGCCGCACACCCGAGAAGGCGCAGGCGATGGCCGCGCAGCTTCAGGATCGCGGCTTCCGTGCCGCGCCGGTGGAAAGCCTGGAAGAGGGTGTCGCCTGGGCGCAGGTGATTTCCTGCGCCACCATGTCGGCGGAGCCCCTGGTGCTGGGCGAGTGGCTTCAGCCGGGCCAGCATGTCGATCTCGTCGGCGCGTTCAAGCCGACGATGCGCGAGACCGACGACGCCTGCGTTCGAACGGCCGAGTTGTTCTGCGACACCTTCGACGGTGCCTTGAGCGAGGGCGGCGATATCGTGCAGCCGCTCAACGCTGGTGTCATCACGCGTGAGGACATCAAGGCCGATTTCTCCATGCTCACGCGCGGCCAGCATCCGGGCCGCGAGCGCGCGGAACAGATCACCCTGTTCAAGTCGACCGGCGCGGCGGTCGAGGACCTGGCGGCCGCCATCCTGGCCTACGAGACCGCCGTGGAAGGATAGGGGATGCAGGTTGCGGTTGCCGGCGCCGGTGTCATCGGCCTGTCGCTTGCCCGTTCCCTGCTGCAGGCGGGCCATGAGGTAACGGTCTATGACCGCGCCGAGGTGCCGAACCCGCACGCGTCCTCCGTCGACCGCAGCCGCCTGATCCGCTACGCCTACGGGCGCCAGGCGGGCTATGCGGGCATGGTGGACGATGCCTACGCCGCCTGGGACCGGCTGTGGGCGGAGTTGGGTGAAAGCCACTACGTCCGCACGGGCACGCTGGTCCTGGCGCAGCCCGGCGCGACCTGGGCGCGCGACTCGGCGAATGCCCTGGCCGCGATGGGCCGTCCTGTGGAATGGCTTGATCCGGCCGAGGCCGAGGCGCGCTATCCCCTTCTCGATCTGACCGGCGTCGAGCGGGCATTTTACGTTCCCAGCGGCGGCGTCCTCCACGCCGAACGCGTCGTCGCGGCATTGGCGCGGCGTGTGCGCGCCCTGGGCGGCACCGTCCGGGAGCAATGTCCGGTCGAGAGCGTCGATACCGTGTCGGGCCGTATGGTGCTGGCCGACGGAACACGGGGGCAGGCGGACATGCTGCTGCTGGCCCCGGGCCCATGGGCCGCGCGGCTGTTGCCGGACCTGGAACAGCGGCTGACACCGTCCCGGCAGGTGGTTACCTACGGCGACATCCCGCCGGGAACGCGCGCGCAGTGGGATGCGATGCCGATGGTCCTCGATATCGGCAAGGACAGCGGCTTCTACGCCGTGCCGCCGGTCCTGGGCGAGCCGTTGAAGGTCGGCGATCACTCGTTCTCGCTGCAGGGCGACCCGGATTGGGACCGCGAGCCGGGCGCGGACGAATTGCGCGGTATATTCGAAAGCGCCGGCGTCCGTCTGAAGGGCTTCGACGCCTATCGGCTGCGCGACGGGCGCACCTGTTTTTACACGGTGGCGGCGGAAGAGCGATTCGTTGTGGAACAGCGTGGGCGGGCGGCGGTGTTCGCCGGCTTCTCCGGCCACGGCTTCAAGTTCGGCCCGCTTATCGGCGAGCGATTTGCCGAGGTCGCCGCCGGGCGCCGCTCCTTCGAGAGTTTCGCGCGCTGGGCGGAGGGCGAAGGCGGATAACCCGCGAAAGCCGCGATCCGTGCCGCTACAGCAGGTCCCGCAGCAAGCCAATCAGCGGCTCGTCCGCCGGCGGCATCGGATAGTCGGCAAGCCGTGCGGGCCGCACCCAGGCCAGTTCCTGCCCCTCTTTCGGGCTGGGCGTACCCTGCCAGACGCGGCAGGCAAACAGCGGCATCAGCAGGTGGAAATCCTCATAACCGTGCGAGGCAAAGGCAATCGGCGCCAGGCAGCTTGCCCGCGTGTCGATGCCAAGCTCCTCGTGCAGTTCGCGGATCAGCGCGGCTTCCGGCGTTTCCCCCTGATGCACCTTGCCGCCGGGGAACTCCCACAAACCGGCCATCTGCTTCCCGGGGGGGCGTTTGGCGATGAGCACGCGACCGTCCGGATCGACCAGGGCTACGGCGGCTACCAGCACGATCGGCTTGGCGGCTGCCGTCTCGAGTTCGCCGGCGGCCCAGCAGCCGGTCTGATCGTATCCGGTCATCGCCGTCAGCTTCGATAGTCGGCGTTGATGTCGATATAGGCGTGCGTCAGATCGCAGGTCCACACCGTGGCCCGCCCACCGGCGATGCCAACGTCCACCGCGATTTCTATGTCCCGGCCCTGCATATGGCGCGCGACCGGCGCCTCGTCGTAGCCGGGCACCACCTGACCATCGCGCGCGACCTCGACCCCGCCGATGCGGATGGCCAGGCGGTCGCGGTCCGCCCGCTCGCCCGCCTTGCCGACGGCCATTACGATGCGGCCCCAATTTGCGTCCTCCCCGGCAATCGCCGTCTTCACCAGCGGAGAGTTGCCGATGGCAAGCCCGATTCGCCGGGCCGCGGCATCGTCGGCGGCGCCAGCGACACGGATCGTCACGAATTTCCGCGCGCCTTCCCCGTCGCGAACCACCTGCTGCGCCAGATCCCGCAGTAGTTCTTCCAGAGCGGCGCGGAAGCCGTCGAGGCGATGGTCCAGCGGATCCTCCACGGCCGCGTTTCCGGCCTTGCCGGTGGCGGCCAGGAGCAGCGTGTCCGATGTGGAGGTGTCGCCGTCGACGGTGATGCAGTTGAAGGTCCTGTCCGCCGCTTCCCGCAGCAGGGCTTGCAGCGTCGCCGGCGGCAGGTTCGCGTCGGTGAAAGCGAAGGCCAGCATCGTCGCCATGTCGGGGGCGATCATGCCCGATCCCTTGGCGATACCCGCGAGCTTCACCGGATTGCCGTCGATCTCGGCGTAATAGGCGGCACCCTTCGCAAAGGTATCGGTCGTCATGATCGCCTGCGCCGCCGCTTCCCAGCCGTCGGCGGAAAGCTCCGCGATCATGCCGCCGAGCTGGTCGGTGATCCGCTCGTCCGGCAGGACTTCGCCGATGACGCCGGTGGAGGCCACAAAGACCTGCGACTCGGCGCAGCCAAGCGCCATCGCGGCGGCCTCGACCTCCCGTGTCACCGAGGCTTCGCCGGCCCGCCCCGTGAAGGCGTTGGCGTTGCCGGCGTTCACCAGGATCGCGCGGCCGTGGCCCAGCCCGTCCTTGAGCGCCCGCCGGCACCAGTCGACCGGGGCCGAGGCGGTCAGGGAGCGCGTGAAAACCCCCGCCACGCTGCTGCCTTCGGCCAGCTCGATCAGGGCCACGTCCGATCGGCCCGTATAACGCACGCCGCAGGCCCGGGTGGCGAGACGCACACCCGGAACCTGCGGCATATCGGGAAACCGCTCCGGCGCGAGCGGCGAGCGGGCAAGCGCCATCGACGTCGGCCCCTAGTTCTCGCCGCCGCTCTCGTCGCCGGCGCCCTCGTTATTGCCCTGGGCGCGGCTGCGGGTGCGGTCGATGACCTCCTGAATGCGCTCAGGGTAGGTCTTGATGTCCGCGTCCTTGCGCAGATCGGCCAGCGCCGTCTCCAGGGCCTCCCGCTGAAGCTGCCGGTAGAGGCCCGGCTTCATCTCCTCGAAGCTCTTCGGCTCCTTGTCGCGGCGCTCGGTGACCTTGATGATGTGCCAACCGAAGTCGGTCTTCACCGGCTCCTTCGTGAACTCGCCGGGCTCAAGCTCGAAGGCGGCCTTCTCGAACTCGGGCACCATCTGCCCCTTGGCGAAGAAACCAAGATCGCCGCCGTTCTCCCCCGACGGGCCGGTGGAATGCTCCTTCGCGGTCTCGACGAAATCGGCGCCGCCTTCCAGCTTGCCGATCAACTCCTGTGCCTTTTCCTTCGTCTCGACCAGGATATGGCGGGCGTGCACCTCCTTCTTGGTGCCCTCCTTCTCAAGGTAGTCGTCGTACTGCGCCTGCAGCCTTTCGTCGGTGATGTAATCGGTCACCTGGTTCTCCAGGTAGACGTCGCGCATCACTTCCTTCTTCAGCTCCTGCAGGCGCTTCTGCACCTCCCCGTCGTCGCCGAGGCCGGCTTCCTTCGCCGCCTGGGCCGCGAGTTCGAGGTCGACCAGACGGTCGATCAACTGGGGAAGGACGGCGGGAAGCTGCTTCTGGTATTGCTGGGGCAGGTCGCGGGCCTGCTCCATCAGGTCGGCGAAGTGGATCTTCTCGCCGTCGACGGTGGCGACCACGGGGTTGTGGTCGTTCCCGGCGCCGGCCTCTTCGTCCTGCGACGACTGCGCCGCCGCCGCGACGGGCATGGCAAGCATCGCGGCGCAAGCAACGCTCGCGATGCGGGTGCGGAATGGCAGCATGGCGGATGGCCCCCTTGCGTTTGGGATTTTCGTGTGTCGGACAGCCTCGTGCCCGGCTTCAAGTCGGCGCGCATTCATGCACATAGGCGAGGCTCCACTCAACCCTCTCGCGATGATAGCAGAGCCATTCTTATCGCTGACGGTGCAGGTGCGAATCGGCCGCCGCTTAGGCCTCGCATTGACAGGCTTTCCCCGGCAGCCTATGTGTCCAGCGACGCGGGCCGCCCTCCCGCAACAGTTCCTCTAGAGGTTATTTGATGATCGGCGCCTTCGCCAAACGTCTGTTCGGCACGGCCAACGAACGTTTCCTCAAAGGTCTTCGGCCCCAGGTCGATGCTATCAACAAGCTTGAGCCGGAACTCGAGAAGCTCTCCGACGACGAGTTGCGTGCCAGGACCGACCGGTTCAAGGCCCGCCTGTCAGAGGGGGAGCGGCTGGACGACCTGCTTGTCGAGGCCTTCGCCACGGTGCGCGAGGCCGCGAAGCGCACGCTGGGCCAGCGCCATTTCGACGTCCAGCTCATGGGCGGCATGGTGCTGCACAAGGGCATGATTTCCGAGATGAAGACCGGCGAGGGCAAGACGCTGGTCTCGACGCTTCCGGTCTACCTCAACGCGCTGACGGGTAACGGCGTCCATGTGGTGACCGTGAACGACTACCTGGCCCACCGCGACGCGGAGTGGATGGGGGCGATCCATCGCTTCCTGGGCCTCAATGTCGGCTGCATCATGCATGGCATGACGGATGCCGAGCGGCGCGCGGCCTATGCCTGCGACGTGACGTACGGCACGAACAACGAATTCGGCTTCGACTACCTGCGCGACAACATGAAGTCGTCGCTGGACGAGATGGTGCAGCGCGAATTCTACTACGCCATCGTCGACGAGGTGGACTCCATCCTGATCGACGAGGCGCGCACGCCGCTCATCATCTCCGGCCCGACGGATGACACCTCGGCGATGTATGTCGCCGCCGACAAGCTGATCCCGCGACTTTCCGAGGACGATTACGAGAAGGACGAGAAGGCGCGCGCCGTTACGCTGACGGAGAGCGGTGTCGAGAAGATCGAGGAGATTGCTCGCGAGACCGGCGTGATGGAGGAGGGCTCGCTCTACGACATCCAGAACGTCTCGCTGCTTCACCACGTCAATCAGTCGCTGCGTGCGCGCGTGTTGTTCCAGCGCGACCGGGACTACATCGTCAAGGACGACAAGGTCGTCATCATCGACGAGTTCACGGGCCGCATGATGGAAGGCCGGCGCTACTCCGATGGCCTGCATCAGGCGCTGGAAGCCAAGGAAGGCGTGACGATCCAGCAGGAGAACCAGACGCTAGCGTCGATCACCTTCCAGAACTACTTCCGCCTTTATCCCAAGCTGGCCGGCATGACCGGCACGGCGATGACCGAGGCCGGCGAGTTCTCCGAGATCTACAAGCTCGAAGCCGCGGAGATCCCGACGAACAAGCCGATGGTGCGCGACGACATGGACGATGTCGTCTATCGCACCGCGGAGGAGAAGTACGACGCCATCGTCGAGCGCATTATCGACTGCCACGAAAAGCAGCAGCCGGTGCTTGTCGGCACGGTCTCCATCGAGAAGTCGGAATACGTCTCCGCCCTGCTGAAGAAGCGCAAGATCCCGCACAAGGTCCTCAACGCCCGCTATCACGAGCAGGAAGCCTATATTGTCGCGCAGGCCGGCTCGCCGGGTGCGGTGACGATCGCCACCAACATGGCGGGCCGCGGCACCGACATTCAGCTTGGCGGTAACCCCGATATGCGGATCGACCAGGAAGCCGGCGCCATCCAGGACGAGACCGAGCGCGCCCAAGCCGCCGAGCGAATCCGCGAGGACTGCCGGCAGAAGCACGAGGTCGTCCTCAAGGCCGGCGGGCTGTTCGTGCTGGGCACGGAGCGCCACGAGAGCCGGCGCATCGACAACCAGCTTCGCGGCCGCGCCGGCCGTCAGGGCGATCCGGGCGCCTCGCAGTTCTTCCTGTCGCTGGAAGACGACCTGATGCGCATCTTCGGCTCGGAGCGCATGGACACGATGCTGGGCCGTCTGGGGCTGGAGAAGGGCGAGGCGATCACGCATCGCTGGGTCAACAAGGCCCTTGAGAAGGCGCAGTCGAAGGTCGAGGCGCGGAACTTCGATATCCGCAAGAACATCCTCCAGTACGACGACGTCATGAATGACCAGCGCAAGGTCATTTACGAGCAGCGCAAGGAGCTGATGGCGACGGCGGATGTGCACGATACCGTGGTCGATATGCGCCATCAGGTGATTGACGATCTCGTCGCCCGCTTCGTCCCGGAGAAGGCCTATCCCGAGCAGTGGGAACTGGACTCGCTACACGAGGAATGCCGCCGCATCTTCGGCCTGGACCTGCCGGTGCACGAGTGGGCCAAGGAAGAGGGTATCGCCGACTCGGAGATCCGGGAGCGGATCGAGAAGGCCTCCGACCGGCTGATGGCGGAAAAGGCGGCCAACTTCGGCCCCGAGATCATGCGTCACGTCGAGAAGCAGGTGGTGCTGCACACCATCGACCGGAAGTGGCGCGAGCATCTGTTGAGCCTGGATCATCTGCGCCACGGAATCGGCCTGCGTGCTTTCGCGCAGCGCAATCCGCTGAACGAATACAAGCAGGAAGCCTTCGAGATGTTCCAGGCCATGCTGGCCGGCGTCCGGGAGGACATCACCTTCGTCCTCTCTCACGTCGAGATCCAGGCCAGTGCGCCGGAACAGGCGACCATGCGCGACGACAGACCGCGCCGGATGCAGGAAAGCCGCCAGGATCCGGCGCTCGCCGGCTCGGCGGCCGCGGCCGGCGGTGAGGCGGAAGCCGAGCTGGTCGGCGCGGGCGCGCCGGCTTCCCCGGGATCTGCCTCAGGCGAGGCGGCGGCCCAGGTGAAGGCGCAGCCCGTGCGCCACGCCGTGGATGAGGAGTTCGACCAGAACGACCCGGACACCTGGGGCAAGGTCGGCCGCAACCAGCCCTGCCCGTGCGGCAGCGGCCAGAAGTTCAAGCACTGCCACGGCAAGCTTCAGTAGCAGCCTTCGACGTGTACCGGAGCCGGCGGAGGCGGGTTGCCTCAGCCGCCGAACGCCTGCCACACGGCCAGCGCGACCGTCACCAAGTTGGTGATCAGCGTGCCTGCCATGCCCGGCGGGCGGATGAACGGACCCTTCAGATAGCCCAGCCAGAAGGCAAGCCGCGCCACGACAAAGGTGAGCGCGAGCGCCGGCACGACCGAGAGCCATTCAGGCCCGGCCGTCCACGCCAGGGCGCTTGCGGCCAGGGCGAAGACAAGCCCCTGTTCGACGCTGTTCGTCAGTGAGCGCTGGGAAACCGCGATGTAGCGGCTCTCCTGGTCCGTGAGCGGATCGAAGCGTCGCCCGCCGAACCGCCCGGCGGAGACTGCCAGTGTGAGGCCGAAGACCGTCAGCGCCGGTGCCAGCAGGGCGGCGGCCACCGCCGTTTCCCGCGATGGTGTGGGCAGCAGGCCCGGTAGCGCCAGGATCAGCACGATCGCGACGCTCATCCCCAGTATTCCGCCACCCAGCGACTTGCGCCGATCCGGGGTCAGCCAATCCATCGACGCCATTCACGTTGCCTCCGTCATTCCTTGATTGTCGGGTGTCGATGCCTCGTGTCGCACCAACGGCCAAGCGGCCCCGCTACGGCGAATCTGATTCGATTCTGATGCTGAAACGCGCTAGTGGAGCCCCTGCTTGCCCATTTCAAGGAATTTGTCGCGCCGCAGCCGTTTCAGGGTGGGACCGTCGTGCTCACGCAGCGACATCATTTCACGCTCCAGTACCCGGCCGACGGCGTCGATGGTGGCCGTGCCGTCGCGCTGCGCGCCGCCCAGCGGCTCCGTAACGACATGGTCGATCACGCCCAGCCGGTGCAGGTCCTGCGCGGTGAGGCGCAACGCCTCCGCCGCCTCTTTCGCCTGGTCGCCGCTGCGCCACAGGATGGAGGCGCAACCCTCCGGCGAGATTACCGAATAGATGGAGTGCTCCAGCATCACGACGGTGTTGGCGCTGGCCAGTGCGATGGCGCCGCCGGACCCGCCCTCGCCGATCACCGCACTGATCAGTGGCACTTTGATATCGAGGCATGTTTCGATGGCCCGCGCGATCGCCTCGGCTTGACCGCGTTCCTCGGCGCCGATGCCGGGGTAGGCGCCTGGCGTATCGACAAGCGTGATCACAGGCAGGCCGAATCGCTCGGCCATCCGCATCAGCCGCTGCGCCTTGCGGTAACCCTCCGGCCGGGCCATGCCGAAGTTGTGCCGCACGCGCGTTGCCGTGTCGTGGCCCTTCTCGTGCCCGATCCACATACAGGTATGGCCACGGAAGCGCCCAAGCCCCCCGATGATCGCCCGGTCCTCGCCGAACAGCCGGTCGCCGCATAGCGGGGTGAAGTCCTCGACGAGACGGTCGACGTAGTCGCTGAAGTGCGGACGCTCGGGATGGCGCGCCACCTGTGTCTTCTGCCAGGGCGTCAGCTTGGCGTAGGTCTGCCGCAACAGGCGTTCGGCCTTTGCCTGCAATTTGGACACTTCCTCGGCAATGTTCATATCGCCGGTGTCGGAGAGGTGCCGTAGCTCCTCGATCTTGCCTTCCAACTCGGCAATCGGCTTTTCGAAGTCGAGGAAATGCATGTGCGTGCGGACTCTTTCGCTATTTCAGGCGGCGAGGCGCAAGCTAGCGATGTTGTCTTGCCAGGACAAGCGCATCGCGGCCGCCTGTTGACGCGCCTCTCGGCAGGCGCCACTCTCATCGCGTTCCGAGGGGAGCTCCACAGGAGCTGAGAGGCCGTTTCCGGCGGTAAACCGGGGACGGCGACCCTTTGAACCTGATCCGGGTTATGCCGGCGCAGGGAACGGGACCCAACGTCCGTGAAGGCCGCCGTCCGGCGGCTATATCCTTCGCGTCTGTCCCGGATCTCCATGCCCTGATTCGATTCGCAGGAGGTCCGCATGTTTCCATCCAGACTGACCGCAGTGCTTTTGGCGGCCGCGTTGGCCGTCGCCCCCGCCGCCGCGCGGGCGCAGGACGATCTTACCTTGATCCTCGATTGGTTCCTGAATCCCGACCATGCGCCCATCGTGGTCGCGCAGGAACGAGGCTACTTCGCCGACGCCGGCCTGGATGTCGAAATCGTCGAGCCGGCCGATCCCAACAACCCGCCGAAGCTGGTCGCGGCCGGCAAGGCGGACATCGCGATTTCCTATCAGCCACAGCTTCACATGCAGGTCGATGCCGGCCTGCCGCTGGCGCGCATCGGCACGCTTGTAGCGACGCCGCTCAATACCGTGCTGGCGCTGGCGGACGGCCCGGTGGACAGTCTTGCCGACTTGAAGGGCCGCAAGGTCGGTTACTCGGTGGGCGGGTTCGAGCAGACGCTGCTGGATGTGATGCTGGCCGGCTCTGGCCTCGGCATGGAGGACGTCGAGCTCGTGAACGTTAACTTCTCGCTATCGCCGGCATTGCTGTCGGGGCGCGTCGCGGCCGTGGTCGGCGCCTTCCGCAACGTCGAGATCAACCAGCTTCAGATCCAGGGCGCCTCGGCAAGGCCATTCTACCCCGAAGAGCATGGGGTGCCGCCCTATGACGAGCTGATCTTCGTCGCCCGCGACGACCGGCTGGGCGATCCGAAGCTTCGCCGCTTCATGGACGCCGTCGAGCGCGGCGTGCAGTACCTTGTGAACCACCCGGACAAGAGCTGGGAGCTTTTCGTCAAGGGGCGCCCGGACCTGGACGACGAGCTTAACCGAAAGGCCTGGCGCGACACACTGCCGCGCTTCGCACTACGCCCCGCAGCGCTGGATTCGGCACGCTACCGCCGCTTTGCCGACTTCCTGGCCGGGCAGGGGATGATCGGCGATCCGCCGCCGCTCGCGGATTACGCGGCGGAGCTGCCGGCGCAAGACGACTGACGGAGCGCGGCAAGGCGCGGCTGCGGTCCGCTCAACCTGTGCCGTTGGGCCGCGCCTTGTCTCCCGCCGAGCGTTCCGTCGTATCGAGTGCGTCGGCCAGCCGGTGCTTGGCCGCACCGGGGCGCAGCGGCTGCGGCTGGTCGGCGGCCGGTCGCCAGGCGGTGAAGTAGATGATCTGGAAGGTTGCCGGGATGCGGCCTTCCTCGTCGCCATAGGTCTCATGATAAAGCTCGGCGGCATAAAGCAGCGTTTCCCGCCTGGACCAGGACTTGCGCCGGTCGCGCACGGCGTTGCTCTGCCCCATGCCGCGCAGGTCGTCCATCAGCTTCAAGGCGTCGGGATAGCCGACCGTGATGGTGTCCACGTCGGTGACCGGCAGCGCGAACCCGGCGCGCTGCAGCAGCGCGGCGGCGTCCTGGACCTGGGCGAAGGGCGAGACGCGCGGTCCGGCCCCGCCCTCCAGCTCGCTTTCGGCCATCAGCAGCGACTGGCGCAGTTCGTAGAGCGTTTCGCCGCCCAGCATCGCCCCCAGGAACAGCCCATCCGGTTTCAGTGCGTTGTTGATCTGCAAGAGCACGCCGGGCAGGTCGTTGACCCAGTGCAGGCTCATCGATGACAGCACCAGGTCGAAGGTGCGCTCGGCGAACGGCAGAAACTCCTCGTCGGCCACCAGTGCCGGATGCGCCCCAATGTCAGAATCGGCCTGCGCCGCCGCGCGGGCCATCCGCGCGGCGCCGTCGCACTGCACAAGCGTCTCGATCCCGCCGCGTTCTCCGACCGTTGCGGCCAGCGTCCCGGCATGGCAGCCGAGGTCGAGCGCAAGCGGGAACGTCCGTTTCACGTCGTCAAGGCGGTCGGCAAGCCGTTCGCCCACCTCGCTCAAGAGGAAATCGTAGTCGCTGAGGCCGTCCGCCGCGCGATCGCGGTGGCGCCGGACGGCGGTTCGGTCGAAGACCATGGGGCTGCTCTCGTTCATGCCGGGAATATGGCGGCGGAGTGCGCCGGGAGCAAAGGCCGAGTGCGCTTGACAGTCAAACTCGTGCCGCCGACAAGAGGGCATGTCCGCAACCAGTACGTTTGCCGCCCACATTAGAGGCATCGCGGGGATTGCCGTCAACGCGGTTTTGCCGCCGCGTTGCCTGAGCTGCGGCGTGGGCGTCGACCGGCTTGGCACCCTCTGCGGGCGCTGCTGGGAAGGCATCGATTTCCTGGGGCCGCCTCTGTGCATGTGCTGCGGCTTTCCCTTCGAACTGGACCCCGGCCCGGAGCCGCTTTGCGGCGCCTGTCGACGCCGTCCACCCGTCTTCGACAGGGCACGCGCGGTTTTCGCCTACGATGCCGGCAGCCGCGACCTGTTGCTGGGGTTCAAGCACGCCGACCGGACGGATGCCGCGCCGGCCTTCGCCAAGTGGATGGCCCGTGCCGGAGCGGAGTTGATCCCGGATGCTGATTTCGCCGTCCCGGTGCCGCTGCACCGCTGGCGCCTGTTCCGGCGGCGCTACAACCAGGCGGCGCTGCTGGCCGGCGGATTGGAACGGGCGGCGGGCGTGCGGTCGGTTCCCGATCTGCTGGTGCGCCGGCGCCGGACGGTTTCGCAAGGGGCATTCTCGGCCGCCGGGCGGCGGCGCAATGTCTCCGGTGCGTTCGAGGTGCGGCGGAGCGGCGAGATCGCGATCGCCGGCAAGCGCATCCTGCTGATCGACGACGTCCTGACGACCGGCGCCACGGCGGAATCCTGCGCGCGGGTGCTGCGCCGCGCCGGGGCAAGCGGCGTGGACGTGCTGACCCTCGCCAGGGTCGTCCGGCCCCGGCCGGGGTGAGGCCGGCGTGCAAAAACGGCACGTATTTCCTATATTCACCCCAGGGGACAGGGTGCACGAACCCGACAAGGAGCAAGCATGCCCGAAGTGACGATCTATTCCAGCATGATGTGCGGCTTCTGCCACCGCGCGAAGCAGCTTCTGAAGAAGAAAGGCGTCGACTACAACGAGATCGACGTGCTGTTCAATCCGGGGCGCAAGCAGGAGATGATGCAGCGCGCGAACGGCCGTCATACGGTGCCGCAGATCTTCATCGGCGATGAGCATGTCGGCGGCTGCGACGAGCTTTACGCGCTGGAGCGCGAGGGCAAGCTCGACGGCATGCTGAAGGAGGGGACGGCGTGACGCGTTTCACGGTCGGTCTGGTCCAGATGACCTCGGGGCGCGAGATCGCCCCGAACCTGGAGGCGGCGGAGGCCTATATCCGCGAGGCAAGCAAGGCGGGCGCGGACTTCGTCCTGACGCCCGAGAACACGCCCATCCTGGAGCCTCGGCACGACCGGCTGAAGGCCGCGGTGCCGGGCGAGGACGGCCATCCGGCCCTGGAGACCTTCGCGCGGCTGGCGCGGGAGCTGGACATCTGGTTGCTGCTGGGCTCCACTGCCGTGCAGGCCGAGGGGGACGAACGGCTGGCAAACCGCTCGTACCTGTTCGCGCCCGACGGCTCGGTGAAGGCACGCTACGACAAGATCCACATGTTCGACGTGAACGTGCCCGACGGCCAGACTTATCGCGAATCCGCGACCTTCCGGCCCGGCGAGCAGGCCGTTCTGACGGAGCTTCCCTGGGGCGGGCTTGGCATGACGATCTGCTACGACGTGCGCTTTGCTGCCCTGTACCGGCAGCTTGCGCAGGCCGGCGCGTCGATCATTACCGTCCCGGCCGCGTTCACGCAGTTCACCGGTCAGGCGCACTGGCACACGCTGCTGCGCGCGCGTGCCATCGAGACCGGCTGTTTCGTGCTGGCGCCTGCCCAGTGCGGCGAACACGCGGAAGAGCGGCGGACCTACGGCCATTCGCTTGTCGTGGCGCCGTGGGGCGAGGTGTTGGCCGACGGCGGCGAGGCGCCCGGCGTCACGCTTGCCGAGTTGGACACGGCGCGGATCGACGACGCGCGCGCCTGGGTCCCGGCGCTGCAGCACGACCGCGGCTTCACGGCGCCGCAACCCTTGAAGCAGCGTGAGCCGGAGGAGGCGTAGAACCGCACGGGAATGTACTCGAACCTTCGGGCAGGATGTCAGGCTCTTCCAGCTTTTCGCTGGATGCCGATATTCTCGACGTTACGGCTTGAGGAAGACTGGGTTAACCCGCAATCCTCGCGTTTCTCGTGAAAGTTTACTTACGAAATAATCCTGATGCATCGGCGCTAGACAGCCAATACAGCGGCGAAGACGACCAGCGCGGCGATGGCGGCGATGCGGGACACGCGACCTCCTTGCAAGCACGGAGCGTGAAATCTCGTCCGGCTCGCGCCATTTTATACGACTATTAATGGATGATATAAGAGGAAATATGCGGTACAGGTGTGGTGCCGCGCCTACGCTTCGTATTCCGCGAAGATGCGTTGAACCGCCGCAGGCCGCGGTTCCTCAATCTCGATATCCTCGTAAGCCCGAACGCGCAGGTGGCCGCGCACGGCATCCAGCAACTCGCCGGGGCGCAGCAGGAAGTCGGGATTGCGGGGCCGGCCGAAACGCTCGTTGCCTTGCGCGAAGGTCTCGTAGATCAGCACGCCGCCGGATGCCACGGCCGCGACGATGGCCGGCAGGATGGGCCGGTAAAGGTAGTTGGTGACCACGACTCCGGCGAAACGGCGTCCGCTGAAAGGGAAACCGGATCCGTCTTCGAGGTCCGCTTCCAGGATCGTGAGGCCCGGCGCGCCGGAAAGATCGGCCAAGCCGGCGGTGTCGCGGTCGACGGCCACGACCGGGTGGCCGCGGCGCAGGAAGAGCCGGGTGTGCCGTCCGTCGCCGCAGGCCAGGTCCAGCACCGTGCCGTCGCCGGGCACGGCATCGGCGAAGCGCAGTACCCAGGGCGAGGGCGGCTTGCCCTCCGCGATGTCCCGCGCGCTCACGGCTTCTCCGCCAGCAGCATGTAGTTGACGTCGGTATCGCCGGAGAGATGCCAGTCGCCGCGCAGCGGATCGAACGCGACGCCCTTGACCTCGCGCACCCTGAGCCCGGCCGGACGCAGCGCGGCGGCGGCTTCCGACGGGCGGACGAACTTGCGCCAGTCGTGCGTGCCCGGCGGCAGCCAGCCCAGCACGTACTCCGCTCCGATCTTCGCCATCAGCAGTGATTTCATTGTCCGGTTCAGCGTGGCGACGACGCAGACGCCGCCGGGACGCACCATGTCGCCGCAGGCGCACAGGAAGCTGTCCAGCTCGGCGACATGCTCGACGATCTCCATCGCCAGGACGGCATCGAATCGGGCGCCGGAATCGGCAAGCTCCTCGGCCGTCGTCCGGCGGTAGTCGATCTCCAGCCCCTGACGCTCCGCATGCGCCTTGGCTGCCTTGATGGTTTCGGACGCCGCGTCGATTCCCGTGACCCGTGCGCCCAGACGGGCCAGCGGCTCGGCCAGCAGCCCGCCGCCGCAGCCGGCGTCGAGGATGCTCACGCCTTCCAGCGGCGACAGGTTCCCCGAGTCCGCCGCGTGGCCGAAGTGCGCGGCGATGCGGTCGCGCAGATAGGCGACGCGGACGGGGTTGAGGGCGTGCAGGGGCTTCATCTCGCCCTCGGGATCCCACCATCGCTCCGCCATCCGCGCGAACTTGCCGATTTCGCGCGGGTCCACGGTGACAGGCCGCGCGGCCCTGGTTTCGGTCATAGCTGAAATCGCCTCCGTGCGCGCTCGCCCGAGCGCCTCGTCACAGTTTGTATATGGGGCCGTATCCTTGCGCTTGCGCGCGTTAACGAGTATGGATACCGGCCGTCGCGCGGGCAACCGGCGAACAGGGCGCGTGGCTTTGTCGCGTTTCCCACGAACCTTCCGATCACGGATTCCGTAACTGCCGGCCAGGAGCGGTCATGGCCCGTATTGTCATGAAATTCGGCGGCACTTCGGTCGCGAATGTCGATCGCATCAAGAACGTCGCCCGCAAGGTCAAGGCCGAGGTGGATGCCGGAAACGAAGTCGGCGTGGTCGTCTCGGCCATGTCCGGCGTCACCAACGAGCTGGAAGGCTACGTCCGCGAGACGGCCCGGCTCTTCGACCTGCGCGAGTACGACGTCGTGGTGGCCGCCGGCGAGCAGATCACCAGCGGCCTTCTCGCCATCGCCCTGCAGGAGATCGGCGTTTCCGCGCGGTCCTGGCTGGGCTGGCAGGTGCCGGTCAAGACCGACGACGCCCACGGCAGCGCGCGCATCCAGGAGATTCCCGGCGAGGAGATCGTCCGCCGGATGGGCGAAGGGCAGGTCGCGGTGTTCGCGGGCTTTCAGGGCATCGCGCCAGACGGCCGGATCACCACGCTGGGCCGTGGCGGGTCCGACACCTCGGCGGTGGCGATGGCCGCAGCCCTGGAGGCGGAGCGTTGCGACATCTACACGGATGTGGACGGAATCTACACCACCGACCCGCGGATCGTTGCCAAGGCACGCAAGCTCGATAGGATCACCTACGAGGAAATGCTGGAACTGGCTTCGCAGGGCGCCAAGGTCCTGCAGACCCGTGCGGTCGAAATGGCCATGAAGCACCGGGTCCGCGTGCAGGTGCTCTCGAGCTTTGAGGACACCCCCGGAACCCTGGTCGTGGACGAGGACGAAATCGTGGAACAGGAAGTCGTCAGCGGGATCGCCTACAGCCGGGACGAGGCGAAGGTCACCCTCACCCAGGTTCCCGACAAGCCGGGCGTGGCGGCCGCGATTTTCGGTCCGCTCGCCGACGATCACATCAACGTCGACATGATCGTGCAGAACGTTTCGGCCGATGGCAGCACGGACCTGACGTTCACGGTGTCGAAGAACGACCTCGACCGTGCGGTCAAGCTGCTGGAGGAGCACCGCGACGAGTTCGGGTACGGCGAGATCCGCGCCGACAAGAACGTCGTGAAGGTCTCGGTGATCGGTGTCGGTATGCGCAGTCATACCGGCGTGGCGCAGAAGATGTTCAGCGCCCTGGCCGACAAGGGCATCAACATCCAGGTCATCTCGACCTCGGAGATCAAAGTCAGCGTCCTGATCGCCGAGGAATACACCGAACTCGCGCTTCGCAGCCTACACTCCACCTACGGCCTCGACGCCGAGTAGGCCCCGGGTCGCGGGCACGCTGAAGGCCCAGGATCATGCAGCAGGCCACAGGCTGGGCGGGGTCGCGCCGTCTCCTGCGCATTCTGCGCGACATCATGAAAGGCGGCGGGACGCCGCAGCAGCGGCTCGACCGCATCGTCCAGCTCATCGCGCAGGACATGGTGGCCGAGGTGTGCTCGGTCTATGTGATGCGCGCCGGCGAGGTGCTTGAGCTCTTCGCCACCAAGGGCCTGAAGCCGGATGCCGTCCACCATACCCGCCTGCGCGTCGGCGAGGGTCTCGTCGGCCACGTCGCGCTGAACGCGCGGGCGGTGCGCCTGTCGGACGCGCAAAGCCATCGCGCTTTCGCCTATCGCCCGGAAACCGGCGAGGAAATCTACCAGTCCTTCATGGGCGTGCCGGTGCTGCGCGACGGCCGCGTGCTGGGCGTCCTCGTGGTCCAGAACGTCACCCGGCGCCACTACACGGAAGAAGAGCTGGAGGCGCTGGAAACCGTCGCGATGGTCCTGGCCGAGCTGGTCAGCGGCGGCGAGATCCTGACCGACGAGGAAACCCGGCACGCCGACACCACCGCCCTTTTGCCCGTGCGCCTGTCGGCCATCGTGCTGAACGAGGGGCTGGGGATGGGGCGCGTGGTGCTGCACCATCGTGGCATCGTCATCCGCCAGACCGTCGCCGAGGACCCGGACAGCGAGGTCGAGCGACTGCGCCGCGCGGTGGCGGAGATGCATGCCTCGCTGGACGACCTTTTCCAGGCCTCCCGGCTGGCCGAGGACGACGGCGAACACCGCGAGGTGCTGGCCACCTACCGAATGTTTGCCGAGGATCGCGGCTGGCTGAACCGGATCGCCGAGACGGTGCGCAGCGGCCTGACCGCCGAGGCGGCGGTGCAGAAGGTCCAGAACGACACCCGCGCGCGCATGGCGCAGGCGAAGGACCCGTACCTGCGCGAGCGGCTGTCGGACCTGGAAGATCTGGCCAACCGCCTGCTGCAGCATCTTATGGGCTTCGGCGGCAGCGCGGGGGCGGAGGCCCTGCCGGAGGACATCGTCCTGCTGGCGCGTACGCTGGGCCCGGCGGAACTGCTCGACTACGACAGCAGCAAGCTGCGCGCCGTCGTGCTGGAGGAAGGCTCGCCCACCGCGCATGTCGCCATTGTGGCACGGGCGCTGGATATTCCCGTCCTCGGCCGCTGTCGCGGCGCCCTGCTGGAAGCGCGCGGCGGCGACGACGCCCTGGTGGACGGCGATACCGGCCAGCTTCTGCTGCGGCCGGGGGAGGGCGTGCGGGAGAGCTTTGCCGAGAGCATGGAGGCCCATGCCCGGCGGTCGGCCGACTGCGCGGCGAGCATCGGGCAGCCGCCCATCACTCGCGACGGTACGCGGATTTCGCTTTGCATCAATGCGGGCCTGCAGGTCGACATGCCGCACCTCGAACGCAGCGGCGCGGATGGTGTCGGCCTCTACCGGACCGAGGTCCCGTTCATGGTCCGCAAGGAGTTTCCGGATGTCGCCACGCAGACGCGGCTCTACGGCAACATCCTGGACCAGGCGCAAGGCAGGCCGGTCGTGTTCCGCACCCTGGACGTCGGCGGCGACAAGGCGCTGCCGTACTGGCGAGAGGCCGAGGACGAGAATCCCGCCATGGGATGGCGCGCGGTGCGGATCGGCCTGGACCGACCCGCGGTTCTGCGCCAGCAGCTTCGCGCGCTGATCCGTGCGGCATCGGGGCGCGAGCTTCGCGTGATGTTCCCGATGGTAAGCGAGGTGGCCGAAGTCGATGCCGCGCGGGACCTGCTCGACATGGAGCTTGAACGCGAGCGCCGGCGTGGGTGCAAGTTGCCGCAATCCCTTGCCCTCGGCGTCATGCTGGAGGTGCCGGCCCTGTTGTGGCAGCTCTCGGCGCTGCTGCCGCGGATCGATTTCCTGGCGGTCGGGAGCAACGATCTGTTCCAGTTCCTGTTCGCAAGCGATCGGGGCAACCCCCGCCTGGCGCGGCGATACGATACACTCTCCCCGGCGGCGCTGGGCGTGATTACCGGGCTGTGCGAACGCGCGCGCGCGGCCGGGGTGTCGCTCTCAGTTTGCGGCGAGATGGCCGGCCACCCGCTGGAAGCGATGGCGCTGATCGGCTGCGGCGTGCGCACGCTGTCGATGACGCCACGCAGCGTGCCCGCCGTGCGCACGATGGTTCGCAGCGTCGATCTCGATACGCTTGAGCCATTCGTGCAAGGCCTCGTCGATGAGCCCGCGCACACGCTTCGCCACCGCCTGCGTGGCTATGCGCTGGACCACGGTGTCGCAATCTAAGCAATTGCCGGGATCGCGTTTCATCTGCTAAAAGGCGAGAGCGGCGGGATTTTTCGGTCCCGTCACGGGAAAATGGTGCGTAGGGGCGCTTGCTGGCGCTGCGCCAAACCTGGATGGCGCCGCGCGGTCCTATAAATCTCTCTAACCCTGCCCAGCGGCCGTAACACCGCGGTCAGCTGGCACCAGTCACGAGCGCGGTCAGACCATCCGCATGGCGGAGCACTGGAGCCATCATCCTCACGATCCCGGCGAACCCGATGCGGGCGAGCCGACGCTTGGCGTCGCGCCGGGGGGCGGGCGTTCTCGTGAGACAGTAGGGGCGCTGCTGCGCCGCACGCGGGAGCGCTTTAACCTCGACCTGCGCGAGGCGGCGGACCAGCTCCGCATTCGCGCGGCCTACCTGGACGCGATAGAGCGCAGCGATTTCGACGATCTGCCCGGTCCGACCTATGCCGTCGGCTTCGTGCGCAGCTATGCGGACTTCCTGGCCCTCGATGAGAACGAAGTGGTTCGCCGCTTCAAGGAAGAGGTCGAGGGTATGGACCGCACCCAGCAGCTTCATTTCCCCAAGCCGGTAAACGAAGGCAAGGTGCCGGGTGGGGCGATCCTGCTGATCTCGCTGGTGCTGATCGCCGTGGCTTACGGCGGTTGGTACTACATGACGCGGGACGGTCGCTCGGTCTCCGATCTGGTGCCTGCCGTGCCGGAACGCCTGCAGGCCCTGCTCGGCACCGAGGCGCCGGAGGCCGACGGGACTGTCGATGTTGCCGGCAGCACCACCGCCCCTGTGGACGAGGACGATGCTGCGGTGGCCGAGAGCGGTGCGGCGGACGAGACCGCCGTCTCCCACAGTTCCGATGAGCCTTCCGGCCGGGTTGCGGAGGCGGAGCCGGAGGGAGACGGGATGGGGCGGGACGATGCCGCCGTGGCCGAAGCTTCCAATGCCGGCACGACAGGCGATGCGGACCAGCCCGCGCCGGCCGACTCCGAGCCCGCGGAATCGGAACCCGCCAAAGCTGTTGCTACTGGGGATGTCTCGGAAACGCCCGAAACGCCCGCCATTCCTGGCGAGGGCACGTCCGAGCAGCCCGCCGGCGCGGACGGTGAAGCTGCCGATGTTGGCGAACCGACCTCGCAGGCGGACGAGACAGAGGTGAGTTCCGCGCCAAGCCGGTCCGCCCAGGCGGCGGAGGCCGAGGCGCCGCCTGCCAAAGAGGAGGAAGCGCAGGCCACCTTGGAGCAGGCGGAGGAACCGGCGGCGTCCGTGGTTCAATCGGAAGAGCCGGCCGACAGCGCACCGCCGGCAATTCCCGAAAGCGCGCGCAGTCAGGACGGTGGGGATTCCGCCATCCCGGCCGCGCCGTCCGGGACGCAGACGGCCGCCCGCGAGGCCGAGGGCCGTGTCTTCGGCGCCGGTAATGCCGGCTCGCGGATCACCGTCCGCGCGACCGAAGACAGCTGGGTACAGGTCCGCGGGCCGGACGACAGCCTGCTCCTGACCCGCGTGCTGCATGCCGGCGACGTATACCACGTGCCGGACCGCCCGGGATTGATGCTGCACACGGGAAATGCCGGCGGGCTTGAGGTGATGGTGGACGGTGACCGGATTGCCGCGCTTGGCGGTACCGGCGAGGTTCGCCGCAACATCCTGCTGGAGCCCGAGCAGCTTCGCAGATAGCGGAGACGGACGGGCTGTGCGCCGCGCTTTCGCCGGCCCATCTCGTAAGGGCGGCGCGGTTGCCCGCTGCGGGCCGAAGGGTATAAACCTGGATCCCGACACTAGGCGACATACTTCCTTGCAATGCCGAGAGCGAGACCATGAGCGTCCGGCCGTTTCGAGAAATCCATCGCCGCCAGTCCCGCCAGATCAGCGTCGGTGACGTGAAGGTGGGCGGCGACGCGCCGATTACGGTGCAGTCGATGACGAACACCGACGCCACCGACGTCGAGGGTACGGTCGCGCAGATTCGCGCGCTGGAGGAGGCGGGCGCCGACATCGTCCGCGTCTCCTGCCCGACGAAGGAGTCGACGGACGCGCTGCGCCGGATCGTGCCGCAGGTGCGCGTGCCGCTGGTGGCCGACATCCATTTCCACTACAAGCGCGCCATCGAGGCGGCCCAGGCGGGTGCAGCCTGCCTGCGGATCAACCCCGGCAACATCGGCTCGCGCGAGCGTGTGAAGGAGGTCGTGCAGGCGGCCAAGGACCACGGCTGCTCGATGCGGATCGGCGTCAACGCCGGATCGCTGGAGCGCAACCTGCTGGAGCGCTTCGGCGAGCCCTGCCCCGAGGCAATGGTGGAAAGCGCGCTGACCCACGCCAAGGTGCTGGAGGACGAGGACTTCCACGAGTTCAAGATCTCCTGCAAGGCCTCTGACGTGTTCCTGGCGGTGGCCGCCTACATGCAGCTTGCCGAGGCGTGCGACTACCCGCTGCACCTTGGCATCACCGAGGCCGGGGGCTTGCGCACCGGCACGGTGAAATCCTCGATCGGGCTGGGCAACCTGCTGTGGGCGGGCATCGGCGACACGCTGCGCGTTTCGCTGTCCGCCGACCCGGTGGAGGAAATCAAGGTCGGCTTCGACATCCTGAAGTCGTTGGGCCTGCGCCACCGGGGCGTCAACGTGATCTCCTGCCCGTCCTGCGCGCGCCAGCAGTTCGACGTGATCGAGACGGTCAAGGTGCTGGAGGAACGTCTGTCGCACATCTCCACGCCGATGACGGTCTCGGTGATCGGCTGTGTCGTGAACGGTCCCGGCGAGGCGCTGATGACCGATGTCGGCTTCACCGGCGGCGGACGCGGTACGCACCAGGTCTATATCAACGGCGTACCGAACCATCGGCTGAAGGACGAGGACATCGTCGATCACCTCGTCAGGCAGGTGGAAGCCAAGGCCGCGGAGATCGAGGCGCGCATGGCGGCGGAAAGCGAGGCCGAATCGCCCGCCGAACCCGCTCGGGTTTCCGGATAGCGGAGCGCGGCGGCCTTGCGGATCGCGGATCGGCAACAGACGCCCTGGTGGGGGCCGCGAAGAGAGGCGTCAGCCATGCAAGCGCCGGGCCGATGCCCCGCGTCGTTTCGCTAAGGAGTCCTGACTCGTGGCCGCCGCGGATGCCGCGGGCAATCTGCTTGTCGTCGGTCTGAATTATCGCGCCGCCCCGCCGAGCGCGCGTGAGCGGCTGTTCAGCGATGAACCCGACTACGCACAGCTTCTGGCCGATGTGCGCGCCGCCGGCCTGCAACAGGCGGCCGTCATCGCAACCTGCGAGCGGGTGGAGATCGCCGCGCTGACGGCGGAACCGTCCGCTGCCGAAATTACGATGAGCGAATTGCTGGCGCGCTGGGCCGATGCGGAGACCGAGACGCTGGCGCCGATGCTGTCGATCGCGCGCGGACAGGCCGGCCTGCGGCACCTGTTCGCGGTAGCGGCCGCGCTGGACAGCCAGATCGTGGGCGAGCCGCAGGTCTTCGGGCAGTTCCGGGAGTCGCATCGGGCAGCGCGAGCCGCCGGGCTGCTGGGGCGCGAACTGGACGCCGTGCTGCAGCAGGCCTGCACCGTCGCCAGACGCGTGCGCAGCGAGACCGCGCTTGCCGAGCATCCGGTGTCCATCGCCGCCGCTGCCGTCAAGGTCGCGCGTCAGGTACACGGCGACCTGCGCCGGGCCAAGGCCCTCTTACTGGGACTTGGCGAGATGGGCGAGATCATGGCCGGACAGTTGCGCGAGGCCGCGATCGCGGGCTTGACTCTGACGCATCCGGTGCACCGCCGGGCGGAGGCGATGGCCCGCCGAGCGGAGGCCGATCTGCGGCCCTGGCCGGAACTGGCCGCCGCCATCGCCGAGGCGGATATCGTGGTGGCCTGCCTGGGGCAGGGGCATTATACCCTCACCGCGCGCGAGGTATCGCTGGCCCTGAAACGGCGGCGGCAGCGTCCCATGTTCATCATGGATGCCGCCGTGCCCGGCGATGTCGAGCCAGCGGTGGAAGACCTGGAGCCGGCATTCGTCTATGATCTGGGCGACCTGGAGCGGGTGGCCCAGGAAGGCCGTGCGAGGCGCGAGGCGGCGGCCCTGGCGGCATGGCGCATCGTCGACGAGGAACTCGATGCCTTCCAGAGCCGGCAAAGCCAGCGTGACGCTGCGCCGACGCTGGCGGCGTTCAGCGAGCGGCTGGAGACGCTGCGCGCGGAGATCCTGGCCAGCGGCAAGCTGGACGCCGAGGCGGCGACGCACCAGCTTATCCGGCGTCTCCTGCACGAGCCGTCACGGGTATTGCGCTCGGCGGCAACGACGGACGAGGCCGAGCTTGCCGAGCTTGAGCGCAGCTTGCAGCGCCTGTTTCGGCTTGGCACCGACGGGCAGGGCGAAGGAAAGGAAGATCGCCGCAACGGCAACGGCGGCAAGAGGGAAGAGGAAACGTAACCGTGAGTTTTCAGGAGAGCCTTGAGCGCGTGGTGGCGCGGCACGACGAGCTGCAGGCGCTTGTCGCCCGCCACCCGGAGCCCGGCTCCAAGGACTATACCGACAAGCTGAAGGAGATGTCCGACCTCCAGCCGGTCGTCGACTCCATCCAGCGGTTGCAGGACGCCCGCAGGGAGATGGAGGATGCCCGCCAGATGATGGAGGAGCGCGACGGCGACGCCGAACTGCGCGAGATGGCCAGGGACGAGTATTACCGCCTGAAGGCGACCATCGACGAGCTTGAGCACGACGTGCAGCTTCAGCTTCTGCCGAAGGACCAGGACGACGAGCGAAACGCCATCCTGGAAGTGCGCGCCGGCACCGGCGGCGAGGAGGCGGCGCTGTTCGCGGCCGAGCTGTTCCGGATGTATCAGCGCTATGCCGCCAACCACGGCTGGCGCTTCGAGGTGCTGGACTACAGCGAGGCCGAGCACGGCGGTGCCAAGGAAGCCTCGGCATTGATTTCCGGGCGCGGCGTGTTCGGCAACTTGAAGTACGAATCGGGGGTTCACCGCGTGCAGCGCGTACCGGTCACCGAATCGGGCGGACGTATCCACACCTCCGCCGCGTCGGTCGCGGTCCTGCCCGAGGTGCAGGAGTTCGACGTCAAGGTCGAGGACAAGGACCTGCGCATCGACACCTTCCGCTCGCAGGGCGCGGGCGGCCAGCACGTCAACACGACTGACTCCGCCGTGCGCATCACCCACTTGCCGAGCGGCGTGGTGGTGAGCTGTCAGGACGAGAAGTCGCAGCACAAGAACCGTGCCAAGGCAATGCAGGTGCTGCGCGCCCGCCTCTACGACATCGAACGCCAGGAACGCGAGGCCGCCCGGGCGGCGGACCGCAAGTCGCAGATCGGCAGTGGCGACCGTTCCGAACGCATCCGCACCTACAACTTCCCGCAGGGCCGCGTGACCGACCACCGCATCAACCTGACGATGCACAAGCTGGAGAAGGTGCTGGAGGGGGAGGCGCTGGACGAGGTCGTCGACGCCCTGATCTCGGAGGATCAGGCCGCGCGCCTGGCGGAACTTCAATGAGCGACGCCGTGCTTGCCCGAAATGCTACGATTGCCGAGGCATTGGCGGAGGCCGCGCGTAAGCTGGATGCCGCGGGCGTGCCCGATGCGCGCCGCGATGCCCGTGTCCTCATGGCCGAGGCCGTGGGCGGCGATATCGCCAGCGTGCTGGGCCGGCCCGAGGCGATCCTGGATGATGCGGCCAGGAGCGGATTCGATGCGATGATCGCCCAGCGCGCGGCACGGCGTCCGGTGTCCCGCATCCTCGGCCGCCGGGAGTTCTGGAGCCTGCCGTTCTCTGTCGACGCGTCCACGCTTGACCCCCGCCCCGACAGCGAAACGCTTGTCGAGGCGGTGTTGGAGCATGTGCCGGACCGGGGTGCCGGGCTGCGCCTGCTGGACCTCGGCACGGGCAGCGGGTGCCTGCTGCTGGCGTTGTTGCGGGAGCTTCCCAACGCCTGGGGTGTCGGCGTCGATCGCAACGGTGAGGCGGCGCGGACGGCGGCGGGCAACGCGCGGGCGCTGGGACTTTCCAAGCGTGCGGCCTTCGTCGCCGGGGATTGGGGCGCGGCGCTGGGCGGCGGTTTCGATGTCGTGGTTTGCAATCCGCCCTATATCGCCGATGCGGAAATGGCGGCGTTGTCGCCGGAAGTGGCGCTGTATGACCCCGACTCGGCCTTGCGCGCGGGTTCCGACGGCCTCGACGCCTATCGCGCGCTGGTTCCCCAGCTCCCGGACCTGGTGAAGCCGGGCGGGCTTGCCGCCATCGAGGTCGGTTACAACCAGGCAGGGTTGGTGAGTGATCTTTTGCGATCATATGGCTTGCGCGTGAAGTCGCCCGTGTGCGATCTGGCGGGCGTGGTCCGTTGCGTACGCGCCACAGTGGAGGCGGCCTAGCGGATCGGAACGAAAAATGATTTGGAAAGATCGCGTGCCCCGGATAGGTTAGACCTGTCGGAGCTAATTGAGCTCTCCGCGTCCACGAACGGACGCCATGCGATCCCGAAAGTGAACGCACGTCTCGGCGACCAGGGCGGGGGCCGTCGCACGAGGCGCTAGGATCGACATCTCCTTTGACGTAAGGACGTGATGAGACAAGGTGCGAGTGGACGGCGGACGCGCGGCCGGTCGGGCGGTCGTAAAAACGTTCCGCTGAAAATGCAGAATTTCGACAGCAACGGACCCGACGTGCGTGTCCGGGGCAACGCCAATCAGGTGTACGACAAGTACCTTGCCCTGGCGCGCGACGCGACGATGGCGGGCGACCGTGTCGTGGCCGAAAGCTATTACCAGCACGCCGAGCACTACTACCGCATTATCAACGAGACGACGGACCCTCAAAGCGAGGACCGCAGCCGCCAGAATCAGGTTAGCCAGGGCGAGCAGGAGGACGCTGCGGGGGCGCCGAACGGTGCTGACCGTCAGCAGCGCGGCGGCGGGCGCGGCACTCGGCAGGAACGCCGTGAGCGCCACGAGCAGGCCGAAGGACGCGGTCCGCGCGAACCTCAGGCCGGCGCGGAGCCGGCGCAGCAGACCGACGACGGCGGAGAAAAGCCGGACGAGCATCACCGGCCCGATGGCTATGGCCGCGTGGAATCGGCGAAGCCCGACGGGCCGGTCGGCAACGGCAAGGCGGACCCGGCGCCCGCGCCGCAGGGGCGGGCGGGCGACTCCGTGGACGCCGGCCAGCAGGGTGACCTGTTGAGTCGCGGAGATGCACAGCCGACGGCCGGGAAGCAGCCGGAACCGGTGGCCGACGCCGGTGAAGCGCCCGCCGAGGCCGAGGAGAAACCGAAGCGCGGCCGCGGCCGGCCCCGCAAAACCGCCACTAGTACGACGAAGGGCACAGGGGCCACCAAGAGCGCAGGCACCCGCACGCGGAAGTCCGCCGCCAGCAAGGCCGCCAAGGGCAACGGCGAGGACGGTGACGCCAAGACCCAGTCGAAGGACGACGGCCAGTCTGGCGACGCGGGCGAAAGCGGCGGCGGTTCGGAGGATAGCGATCAGGCGAACGCCTGAATGTATCCGGGGCGCATTGGTCCAGTTGTTGCCGTAAGACGATGCGGTCCCGCGCACCTGTCGCGGGTCATGGTTACGCAGCGCCGGTCAGGCGTTGGCTGACGTCACTGCGTCACCGACGGCAACGCGGCCACCTTCTTCCACCCGGGCGTAGATTCCCATGTTCACGTGGCGATAGCCGCGCTGCAAGGCTTTCGGGATGTTTATATCCCGCTCGGCCGTATCGGGATTCACCGTGGTGGCCGCGCAGCGCTTGATCGGTTCGACGACGCTCAGCCTGCAATCGCCGATCCGTATCTCTTGTCCCATCCATGACATCTCCGCCCAGGCGGGCAGGCCGTCAATGTAGATGTTGGCGCGGAAGCGAATCGGGTCGACGGGCCGGCCGACAACGCGCTCCAGATCGCGGATGCTAGCAAGGTTGATTACGGAAACCACGGGATCCCGGTTGTCCGTCATCGCCCGGTCGCCCGAGTCGATCAGCTTCGGCGCGCCCGATCCCGCCTGAGCGAGATATGCCGCGAAGAACTGGTCCACCAGGACGCGGCCCGTCGCCTCGGTCACCTTTCCCTGACTGACCGGCTTGCCGCCACGACTGATCGTCAGGCGGCCGGTATCGGGGTCGAAGGCGGTTTTCAGCGTGGCAAGCCGCGCCTCGCCCATCAGCGTGACGAAGTGGTCCTTCGGGTGCCACGACGGTTCCGCCGTATCGACGCGCGTGCTCCCCCGTGCAATGGCGAACCGGCGGTCGCCCGGCAGCGTGCGTCCGGTTTGCAGTTCGACGTCCTGCAAATCCTCCGCGCTCATCCCCTTTACCGGGTATCGGCAGATGCGTGTGACCCGTGGCTCCATCTTCGCCCGCTCCAAATCGTTCGGTTGAACAAAGCGCCCAATCGGTACGGTGTCAATCGGGCGCCCAGCGTGAGCGATGCGGCGAAATGCGGCCGCTGCCGTCTCTTGTGTTGCCGTTAAGCCACACCAATATCCAAGAGCGTTGTTGACCTGCGTCATCGACATCTTGCCCGCGTGCCTCCAAGAGGGCGTGAGGCCAGGGGAACGGGGATCAGGCGGATTCGGCCGCCTGCGAACCACTGGGCATCATCGATCGCACGCCGCCTAAGACGGGTGCGGACGAGGAGGGCTGAAAAACGATGGATTTCGAGAAATACACCGAACGCTCGCGCGGGTTTCTGCAGTCCGCACAAGGACTTGCCCTGCGCAGCAACCACCAGAAGCTGACGGCCGAGCACCTGCTGAAGGTACTGATCGACGACAAGGAAGGCCTTGCCGCCAACCTTATCCAGAAGGCCGGCGGCGATCCGCGCCAGGCCAGTGCGCGCGTCGAGACGGCACTTGGCAAGCTGCCGCAGGTGCAGGGTAGCGGCGCCGGGCAGATCCATCTGGCGCCCGAACTGGCGCGCGTTTTCGAACAGGCGGAAAAGCTGGCGGAGAAGGCGGGCGACAGCTACGTCACCGTCGAGCGCCTGCTGATCGCGCTTGCCATGTCGAAGGAGACCGAGGCCGGAAAGGCGCTGCAGCAGGACGCCGGCGTCTCGCCGCAGGCGCTGAATGGGGCCGTGGAGGAGGTCCGTGCCGGACGCACCGCAAGCTCCGCCAACGCCGAGGACACCTACGAGGCGCTGAAGAAGTACACGATCGACTACACCGAGAAGGCCCGCGACGGGAAGCTGGACCCGGTGATCGGCCGCGATGACGAGATTCGCCGGACGATCCAGGTACTCTCCCGCCGCACCAAGAACAACCCGGTCCTGATCGGCGAGGCCGGCGTCGGCAAGACCGCTATCGCGGAAGGGCTGGCTCAGCGCATCGTTAACGGCGACGTGCCGGAAAGCCTCAGCCGCAAGCGGTTGCTCTCGCTCGACCTTGGCCAGCTTGTCGCCGGCGCCAAGTACCGCGGCGAGTTCGAGGAGCGCCTGAAGGGCGTGCTTCAGGAAGTCGCCGCCGCCGAGGGCGAGGTCGTGCTGTTCATCGATGAGATGCACACGCTGGTCGGGGCCGGCAGCGCCGAAGGCTCGATGGACGCCTCGAACATGCTGAAGCCAGCGCTGGCCCGCGGCGAGCTGCACTGCATCGGCGCCACCACGCTGAACGAGTACCGCAAGCACATCGAGAAGGACGCGGCGCTCACCCGGCGCTTCCAGCCGATCTATGTGACCGAGCCCAGCGTCGAGGAATCGATCGCCATTCTGCGCGGGCTGAAGGAGAAGTACGAGCTTCACCACGGCGTGCGAATTACCGATTCGGCCCTGGTCGCGGCCGCCCAGCTTTCCGACCGGTACGTCACCGACCGCTTCCTGCCGGACAAGGCCATCGACCTTGTCGACGAAGCGGCCAGCCGGGTGCGCATGGAGGTCGACTCCAAGCCAGAGGAGATCGACGAGCTCGACCGCAAGATCATCCAACTCAAGATGGAGGAGGCCGCGCTCAAGAAGGAAAGCGACAAGGCCTCGAGCGATCGCCTGGAGAAGGTGAAGAAGGAGATCGCCGATCTGGAGGAGCAGTCGAACGCTCTCACACGCCGCTGGGAAGCCGAGAAGCAGAAGCTGGCCGGGGCGCAGAAGCTCAAGGAGCAACTCGATCACGTCCGCAACGAGCTGGAGCAGGCTCAACGGGCCGGGCAGCTCGAACGCGCCGGCGAGTTGATGTACGGCGTCATTCCCGACCTTGAGCGCAAGCTGCACGCGGCCGAGGAGGCCGAGGCGCACGGCGGCGCCGGCGAGGATGGAAGCGAGGAACCGGCGCTTCTGGTGAAGGAAGAGGTCACTGATAGCGAGATCGCTTCCGTTATCTCCCGCTGGACCGGCATTCCCATGGAGCGGATGCTGGAGGGAGAGCGCGAGAAGCTGCTGCGCATGGAGGACGAACTCCACAGGTCGGTGATCGGCCAGGACGAGGCGATCCGCGCCGTCTCCAACGCGGTGCGGCGGGCCCGCGCGGGCCTTCAGGATCCGAATAGGCCCATCGGCTCGTTCATGTTCCTGGGGCCGACCGGCGTCGGCAAGACCGAGCTGACCAAGGCGCTGGCCCGCTTCCTGTTCGATGACGAGACGGCGATGATCCGCCTCGACATGTCGGAGTACATGGAGAAGCACTCGGTCGCGCGCATGATCGGCGCACCGCCAGGGTATGTCGGTTACGAGGAAGGCGGTGCCCTGACCGAGGCGGTGCGGCGGCGTCCCTACCAGGTCATCCTGTTCGACGAGGTCGAGAAGGCGCACCATGACGTCTTCAACACGCTGCTCCAGGTCCTCGACGATGGGCGGCTGACGGACGGCCAGGGACGCACGGTGGACTTCCGCAACACCGTGATCGTGATGACCTCGAACCTGGGCTCGGAGATCATCGCCAGCTCCGCCAAGGGCACGGCGGACGAGAGCGTGCGCACCCAGGTGATGGAGGTCGTGCGTTCAGCCTTCCGGCCCGAATTCCTGAACCGCCTGGACGAGATCCTGATCTTCCACTCGCTGACCCGCGAGCAGATGACCGCGATCGTCGATATTCAGGCGGCTCGGCTGCGGAAGATGCTGGCCGACCGCCAGATTCAGCTCGACCTGGACGACTCCGCCAAACGGTGGCTGGGCGACGCGGGCTTTGACCCGGTCTACGGTGCCCGGCCGCTGAAGCGGGTGATTCAGCGCGAACTGCAGAATCCGCTGGCGCAGATGATCCTGGAGGGCCGAATCGGCGACGGCGACACCGTAACCGTCTCCGCCGGCGAGCAGGGGCTGGTCATCAACGGTGAGACCATGCCGGCCGAGGCGGCCGAGTAGGGCTGGCGTCTGGGCCATTTGCGGGAATGAAAACGGCGCCTTCGCTGCTCTAGGTGAAGGCGCCGTTGCTTTTGTTCAGGCGGCCGCGAACGGCGGGACGTCAGCAGACCTTCGCCTTTGCTTTCGCACCGCCGTCGCCACAACTTGCCTGGGCGATTCGTGTTTCGGGAAGACCGTCGCGCAGGCGGTCGATATCCGCCTTCACCTGCTGGAAGCGTGCCAGTTCCTTACCTCGCAGGGTACGCCCCGTGGGCAGGTCCAACGAGCGCGGGTTCACATGACCGCCACCCTTCAGCACCTCGTAGTGCAGATGCGGTCCTGTTGAGCTTCCGGTCGTGCCGATGTAGCCGATGACCTCGCCCTGACGAACGCGTGCGCCGCCATGGACGCCTTTCGCGAAGCCCTTGAGGTGTGCGTAAGCGGTCTTGAACGAGCCATTATGCCGGATGCGGATGTAATTGCCATAGCCGCCGTTCCGTCCGGCGTATTCGACCTTGCCGTTGCCCGCTGCATACACCGGCGTGCCGCGCGGCGCGGCGAAGTCGATGCCCTGATGCATCCGGGAGTACCCGAGAATCGGGTGCTTGCGCATGCCGTATCCGGACGACAGCCGCGCACCGTCCACCGGCGTGCGCATCAACAGGCGGCGGACCGATTCACCTTTGGGGGTGAAGTAGTCGACCTCGCCGTCGCTGGTCTCGTAACGGTACATCTCCAGCGAATTGCCCTGCTGGTCCAGCGAGGCGTAGAGCAGCGGGCCGGTCTTCGCAAGCTGGCCGCCAGCCTCGCGGAAAGCCTCGTAAACCACCTCGAAGCGGTCGCCGCGGCGCAGGTCGCGCTGGAAGTCGATGGCGAAGCTGAAGCCGTGGATCATCTCCAGGATCACCGCCACCGGCACGTTTCGCTGTTCGCTGGCCACGTACAGGCTGGAGCGGATCTCGCCGCGCGCGCCCGCGACTCCGCGCGAAAGGCTGCGTTCCACCGATTCGGCAACGAATCCATCGCCGTTGCGCGCGACCTTGACGTCTCGCTCGACGGAGGCCCGAAGCCGCATCTCGGCCAGCCTTGCAGTACTGTCCGTTTCAAGGCCCGTTTCGTCGTGCAGCAAGGCCAGGTGGATCGCCTGACCGGGCCTGATATCGCGCGGACTATAGACTTTCTTCAGGGCCTCGATGGCGCGATAGGCCTCGCTTCGCCCGACGCCCGCGCGCTGGAGCAGGCCCATCATGGTGTCGCCGCTGCGCACCTGGACCTCGGTATCGCGCCGGCGGTTACGCGCGCGCTCTTCCAGGATGTGGTCGGCGGTGGATGCGACGTTGATGAAGTGCCGCGCGGGTACGGCCGCCTCCAGGTCGCGAGGGCTTGCCTGTGCGGCACGACCCGGATCCTCGACCTGGATGACGATGGCCCATGCAAGCGCTGGAACGGCAACGCAAGCGACGGCGGGCAGGACGTGGCGAAGGCGCCACGCGCGCCCGTGTGAACGCGATCGACTGGTGAACACCCAATTGCCCCCTCGGTTCCGGCATGCATCTACGCGCCGGCCGGTTCCCTCGGCACCTCGCCCCTGCCTCAAGAACCTATGCGAAGATGCTGATTTCCCTGAATCCTGTCAAGTTGCAAAGCCTTTCCCGCCGGGCTCGAAAGGCAGGATCTCACGGTTTCGGTTAACGTGACGGAAATAATGCAGAAAAGGGTTTGACAAGGTGGGGCAGCCGGGCGTAGAACCCGCTCCCGCAGCGCAACGACGGGCCGCAACGGCGGCTCGAAAGCGGCGCTCAGGCTCTTTGACATTGTGGTTATGGGAAGGGATGCGCGGGCGGCGGTCCTGGTTTGGCTAGGTTGCCTTTGTTGGGTGGTCTGGCGTGTTGACTGGGATCTGTTTGTCTGCAG
>NZ_QPMH01000018.1 GCF_003344765.1 Ferruginivarius sediminum
GCGCCCTGGTCCCCTTGTCTCGGAGCGTTCATCACTACGCATTACTTCGGATTGAGCCTTTCGGAGCAGAACCTACGCGCCTACACCTTGAAAACACGGACATGAGAGTGGGCGACAGGTGCGCGGGGGTTTTGGAAGGGCGTAGTCCGGAAAATCAAGAAGTAAGAATGCTTCGCATTCACATGCGACGCTTTTCACCTTATGTGTTGTTCGGCACGGCGGAGCGTGGGCTCCGGCGATGCAGCGGGTTCAACGGCACGGGCAATGAGCGGAATCACCGACGAACAGATTCAGCGCGGAGAGACCGACGGCGCCGCGACGCGGCCGCTGACCGCCGAGGTGCAGGCGACCACCCTGCCCCTCGACGAGCCGGGCGGCGAGGTACCCGGGCCGGCCGGCACGGGCGCGACGACGCCGTCCGGTGGCGGCGCACGGCGCCTGTGGCGGGCCGGGCGCCGGCCCGGCGTGCTGACCTGGATCGCCGTTGCGGTCGCCGCCCTGCTGGCCATCCCGGTGCTGACCGTCGTCGCGCAGCTTCTTACCCCCAGCGAATCCAACGTCTGGGGCCATCTCGTCGACACGGTGCTGCCGCGCTATCTGTGGAACACGCTGTGGCTGGTTCTGGGCGTCGGATTGCTGGTGCCCGTCATCGGCACGGGCACGGCATGGCTGGTGACGATCTGCCGGTTTCCCGGCCGCCGCGTGTTCGAGTGGGCGCTGATCCTGCCGCTGGCGGTGCCGGCCTACGTGATGGCCTACACCTACACCGACTTCCTGCAGTTCACGGGTCCCGTGCAGACGGCGTTGCGGGAAATCACCGGCTGGGGGCCGCGGGCATACTGGTTCCCGGAGATCCGCTCGCTGCCGGGCGCCATCGTGATGCTGGCATTTGTGCTCTACCCTTATGTCTACCTTCTTGCGCGCGCCTCGTTCCTGGAGCAGTCGGTCTGCGCGCTGGAGGTCAGCCGCACGCTGGGTTGCGGGCGCTGGTCCAGCTTCTTCCGCGTCGCGCTGCCGCTGGCGCGCCCGTCGATCGTGGCCGGCACGTCGTTGGCGCTAATGGAGACCCTGGCCGATTTCGGCACCGTCAGTTACTTCGGCGTGCAGACCTTCACGACCGGCATCGTGCGCGCCTGGACGTCGTTCGGCGACCGGATCGCCGCGTCCCAGCTTGCGGCGGTGCTGCTGGCGTTCGTCTTCATTATCCTGGTGCTGGAGCGGTATAACCGGGGCAAGGCGCGCTACCATCACACCTCGGCCCGCTATCAGCGGCTGCCGGGATATCGCCTTCACGGCGCGACGGCAGCGGCGGCGTGGCTGGCCTGCGCCCTGCCGCTGACCATCGGCTTCCTGCTGCCGGCCCTCATTCTGGTGAAGATGTCGGTCGAGGCTGGCGACGCGCAGTTCGGCGCCCGCTTCCTGGAACTGGCGTTCAATTCGTTCAGCCTGGCCACCATCACGGCCGTCCTGGCCGTCATCCTGGCGACCGTCATGGCCTATGCCGTGCGGCTGCAGCCGAACCGCGCCGCCTTCCTGGCAAACCGCATGGCGGGCATGGGCTATGCGGTTCCCGGCACGGTCATCGCTATCGGCGTCCTGCTGCCCTTCGCCGCCTTCGACAATGCGCTCGACGCCTGGATGCGGGCCACGCTGGGCATCTCCACGGGGCTGCTGCTGACGGGCAGCGTCGCGGCCCTGGTGTTCGCCTACATCGTTCGCTTCCTGGCGGTGTCGCTGAATACCATGGAGGCAAGCCTGGGGCGCGTGCGGCCGACCATGGACGACGCGGCCCGCGCCCTGGGTCACGGCCCCGTCAGCACGCTGCTGCGCGTGCATGCACCGATGATGTGGGGCTCCATGCTGACAGCGGGGCTGGTGGTTTTCGTGGATGTTATGAAGGAACTGCCGGCAACCCTTGTGATGCGGCCGTTCAACTTCGACACGCTGGCGGTCCAGGCCTACAACCTTGCCGCCGACGAGCGCCTGACCGAGGCATCGACGGCGGCACTGACCATCGTCGCGGTCGGTATCCTGCCGGTCATCCTGCTGTCGAAAACCATCGCCAGGTCCCGGCCGGGCAGCCGGAAGTCGGGCATGTAGCCTGCCGGAGATCGTCTTTCGTCCCCCCGCCGCCCGAGATGTTGGCTTGCCCGCTGCTGGCGGCCGACCAATATCCTGATGACACGTATGAAATGGTCGAACTGGCAGGTCGGATGCGGGCACCGGCAAACGAGGTCGTGGAAAAATGCCTCGAAAGGCTGGCGACCCGGAGCGATCGTCCTGCCCAGTAAGGGGTGTAGATCGTGGCCGATATCCAGGAGGGCGACCGCTTCGAGGAGATCCTGCCCACAGGCGAAGCGGCAACGCTGTGGCAGGTCATCTCCCGCGGCAGCGACGGACGCGCACACGTCTTCAGCGTGGACGATCCCGGCGACGTTCGGGTGGTTCATTCAGACCGGCTTCTGGACCCGGCACACTATCGCCCGGTCGCGCCGGTCCACTACTCGCCGCCCGAAGCCACTTAGTTAAGGAAAACCCGGATGCAAATTGGCGGGCCCCATTTCGCGGAGCCCGCCGTGCTTCGTCGGCGCTATCGGGTTACTTCCAGCCGACGCGGTCGAAGATCATCTGCGCCTCGGGCTGGTTCTCGCCGTAAACCGCCACGTTGACGTTGTCCACCTTGAACTCGCCGAAGTCCTTCAGCTTGGTGTTGGGTGCCACGCCTTCCACGACGGGGTACTCGTTGTTGCCGTCGGCAAAACGGCGCTGGGCAAAGTCGCTGGCGAGGAACTCCAGGAAGCGGACCGCGTTCTCCGGGTTGGGGCCATTCGCGATCTTGCCGGCGCCGGAGATGTTGACGTGCACGCCGCGGCCGTCCTGGTTCGGGAAGACGACGCCGATGCTCTCCGATAGTTCGGGCCGCTCCTCCATGACACGCAGGTAGTAATAATGGTTGGCGACGGCCACACCGCACTCGCCGGCGGCCACGCCGAGGATCTGGTCCGTGTCGCCGCCTTCCGGCTCGCGCGCGAAGTTCTCGACGACGCCGCGGGCCCAGGTCTCGGCCTCTTCGGCCCCGTGATGTTCGATCATGCTGGCCAACAGCGACTGGTTGTAGACGTTGGAGCTGGAGCGGATGCAAACCTCGCCCTTCAGCACCGGGTCCGCGAGATCCTCGTAAGCGGTAGCCGGTGGCGCGTCGTAGCGCTGCGCGTCGTAAAATATGATCCGGGCGCGCGTGGAGTAGCCGAACCATTTGCCGTCGGGATGCCGAAAGTGCGCCGGAACGCGGCTTTCCAGGGTATCGGAACTGACGGACTCAAGAATGCCGGCCTCCTCGGCCCGCCACAGGCGTCCGGCGTCGACCGTGATCAGGATGTCGGCCGGCGTGTTCCGTCCCTCGCTCTTGATCCGCTGGATCAGGGCGTCGCTCTTGCCCTGAATGCGGTTGACGTCGATGCCCGTCCGCTCGGTGAACTCTTCATAGAGCGCCTCGTCGGTCTGGTAGTGCCTGGCCGAGTAGATATTGACGTCGCCCTCCGCAGCGGCGGACCCTGCCGCCAAGCCAACGCCCACGGCAGTCGCCGCCGCGGTCAATGCTGTCAGCGTCACGCGCATCGCGTAGCCCCTCTTTACCTGTCGCATCGGCGCATGGTCCGCGCCTGAAACCTGTTCACAACCGATAATGCAAATCATTCGCATTATCAAGGCATGTTTGAAGACGTTTTGCCGCATGTGGGTGGCGCTGGACGAGGCGAACGCTTGTCGCCGCGTGCAGGTGAAAAAAGCCCCGCCGGATATTTGCCGACGGGGCCGCAAGTCAGTCATACAGGAGAGATCGATGCCAACCGGACTGGCGCGCGGCCGCCCCGCTGCATCGACGCGCACTCTAGCGGCGGCTCCAGTCAAATGCAATTGCAAATCATTATCATTTTCATCGCTTGGCAAACAGCGAACGATGGCCGAGGCCGCGCTGTCCGTCAGCAGGCTTCGCAAAGGCGGTAATCGGCGGCCTTGCGCCTGTCGAGATCGTCGTAGATTTGGAGCGCGCGCGTCGGATCCAGCGTCAGATCGGGCTCCAGCCCATCGCCGAGACGCATCAATTGCACGCCATACCAGGCCGTGCCGGCGCCCGGCGGCATTTGCGCGGGAAAGCCGCCCTCGACCCGAAGTGCGCCCTCGGCCTGCCGGGCTATCAGACGGCTCGGCAGGTCCGGCTCGACAGCCAGCGGGCGCGCCATTCCCACGAGATCGGCGGAACCGGACTGGAGTGCCTGGACAAGCCCGGCGCGGGTCCGCAGCCCCCCGGTCACGAGAACCGGCTTGTGGAACACATCCCGGATAGAATCGGCGTAGTCCAGGAAGAACGCCTCACGCGCCCGCGTACTCTCCGATTTCAATTCGCTGGCTCCGGATTCGTCGGATTCGTACGTACCACCGCTGATTTCCAGCAGGTCGATGGCTTCCTCGTTCAGCCATCCCGTCACCTGCCGGCTTTCCTCCATCGAGAAGCCGCCCTTGGAAAAGTCCGCCGAGTTCAGCTTGACGCCAACGGGAAAGGCCTGGCCCACCGCGGCACGAACGGCGCGAATGACCTCCATAAGCATCCGCGCCCGATTCACCAGCGATCCGCCCCATCCATCCGTGCGGCGGTTGAATCGCGGTGAGAGGAACTGGCTTAGCAAAAAGCCGTGGGCGGCGTGGATCTCGACGCCGGTGAAACCGCCTTCCCGCGCGGTGGCAGCGGCACGCGCAAAGCCGGCGACGGTCTCCGCGATCCCGTCCTCCGACATCTCCCGCGCGTGGTTGCCGCGCACCTCCACCGCAGACGGCGCCGCCGGCCGGTCGTTCACACCACCATAGGTGAGCGCACCGGCATGTCCGAGTTGCGCCCAGAAGTGCGTCCCGTTCTCTGTTCCTGCCGCCGTCATCCGCCGTAGCGCTGTCATGGCCGCCGGGCTTTGTATCCGGTCCAGCGCCAGGTTGCCGGGTCGTTCCGGGTAGCGATGGTCGACCTGCACTTCACCGATCAGGACAAGCCCCGCTCCACCATGCGCCCAGCGTCGGTAAAGCCGCTCCTGCGCCTGCGTGGCGCCGCCGGCGCCATCGCCCAGGCCATCCGACATCGCCGGCTTGACGATGCGGTTCTTGATCACGGCGCCGCACGGCAGCTCCAGCGGGCTGGCAAAAGCCTCGGCTTCACTCATTCATCAATATCCTCGCTGCTGTGCCCGCCCTGGCCGATCTCGCCGCCAAGCCGATCCAGGAAGGTTCTGATCGCCGGCTCGTTGCGGCGATAGAAGGTGAAGCGCCCGTGGCGTTCCGAAGCAACGAGGCCGGCGCGCTTCAGCAGGCTCATGTACGTCGAGATGGTGGACTGCGACACGCCCGCCTTTTCCTGAATGTAGCCGACGCAGACACCGTCCACGTCCGCATGCTCCGGCAGTGGCGGCGGGAAATTCGACCGGTCCTTCAACCAAACCAAGATCCGGCGGCGAATCGGATTGTCCAAGGCCATCAGGGCTTCATTCATATCCATATATCGAGAAATAGCGATTTATAGATTCGTGTCAAGCCGAACCTTGAACCGAACCATCCGACACCTTCCCAAATTTGCGGATTAAGCTGCCGAACCGATTGGGACGGACATGACGACGCGGCCTTCCTCGGGCACGTCGGTTTCCAACTTTCCGCCCATTCGCCGGGCCAGCAACCAGGTGAAGTGGCCCTGGACCGAGCGGGGCGTCAGCTCCTCGAAATCGATGTCGTCAGACAAGGCAGCGCGGCTTTCCGGTCGCAGGCCGGCATCGCGTCCAGCGGCGGTCACGGCGACACGGGGCCGGTCGCCCGCCGTCACCTCCGCCGTCAACTCACCGCCGCGCGGCAGTGCCTCCAGCCCAAGCGCAATCATGTTGAGGAGGAGCTTGCCCGACCCGTCGGGCGCGGCGCCCAGGTCGTCGGCGCGCCAGACCAGCGTCGACTTGTGAGGCGCGGCGAATCCCTCGGCAAGCTGGCGAAGCTGCCCGGGATCGGCGTCTACGCGGTGCCCTGCCCGGCCATATGCCAGACGATAGAACTGGACAACGGCCAGCGCCTGTCGCGCGGAGCCGGAGATCAGGCGAACCGCGTCCCCCATCATATCAGGGTCCGGGTCCTCCTCCATCAGTTCCATGCCGTTATTGACCGCCCCGATCGGACTGACCAAATCGTGACAGAGCCGCGATGACAGCAACTCGGCAATGCGCAGATCGACCTGAAGATCCATGCCCGACGCTCTCCCCCTGTTCCCGCGCATCCTGGCGAGCGGGAACCGGGGAGACAACCCCGCCGCCGGGATAATCCCGAAGCGAGCGCACTCCCGCGGCGAAAGTCTGTCGCTGCGGCCCTTTAGGATGTCGCTTTGAGTCTTTTGGATGACGCGCTGCGGGCACTAGACTGCCCAACCGTATCGAAGGGTGAGGTCATGAGGCACGACTTGGCGCCGGGCGTGCTGGTCCGGAATCCACAGGCTCCCGAGTGGGGCGTGGGGCAGGTTCAGTCCGCCATCGGCAACCGCGTGACCGTGAACTTCGAGAACATGGGAAAACAACTGATCGATATCGACCACGCGGACCTCGAGGTTGTGGACGAGGACCGGCAGTAGAGGCCGATACGCAGACTGGGAAGACGGAAACAGCAATCATGCCTGAAGGCAATGCTTCCTCAGACCGGCCGCTTGAGCGGATGATCCATCCGGGCTCCGGCCGCCGGCGCACGCCGCCGCAGCCCAAGGGCCGGCAGCCGGATCCGCAGGCCACCGACGAGGTCCGCGAACTTCTCGGCGACCGCCCGCGCGAGCACAATCTGCTTATCGAGCACCTCCATCTGCTGCAGGACACGCACGGCTGCCTCCACGCCCGCCACCTGCAGGCGCTGGCCGAGGAGATGCGGCTGCCGATGGCGGCGGTGTACGAGGTGGCGTCATTCTACGCCCACTTCGACATCGTGATGGACGGCGAGCCGGATCCCGCCCCGCTGACAATCCGCGTGTGCGACAGCATCACCTGCGAGATGAACGGCGCGCAGGAGATCCTGGAAAAGCTGCCGCAGGCGGTGGGCGAGCGCGTGCGCGTCGTGCGCGCGCCCTGCATGGGCCGCTGCGCCGAGGCGCCGGTCGCCGAGGTCGGCCATGGCTTCGTCGACCACGCCGACATCGCAAAGCTGGTGGAGGCCGCGGAGACCGGAGCCACCCTGGCCGAGACGCCGAAGCCTATCGACTTCGACGCCTACGTCGCCGAGGGCGGCTACGGCTTGCTGCGGCGTTGTCTGCGCGGCGAGACGGACGCCGACACCGTCATCCAGGCGCTATCCGATTCCAAACTGCGCGGCCTGGGCGGCGCCGGTTTTCCGACCGGAAAGAAGTGGAGCATCGTGCGCCAGCAGGCGCACCCGCGCTATGTCGCCATCAACGCCGACGAGGGCGAGCCCGGCACCTTCAAGGACCGCTGGTGCATGGAGCGCGACCCGCACCGCTTCATCGAGGGCACTCTGATCGCCTGTTTGGCGGTCGATGCTGAGGCCTGCTACATCTACCTGCGCGACGAGTACCCGCAGGTGCACGAAATCCTGCGTCAGGCGCTCGACCGCGCGGTCGCCGAGGGATTGAACGGACACACCCGCATTGTCCTGCGTCGCGGCGCAGGAGCCTACATCTGCGGCGAGGAATCGGCGATGCTGGAAAGCATCGAGGGCAAGCGCGGCCTGCCCCGCCACAAGCCGCCGTTCGCCGCCGAGGTCGGCCTGTGGGGCAAGCCCACGCTGACCAACAACGTCGAGACGATGTACTGGGTCCGCGATATCGTGGAGAAGGGCCCGGACTGGTTCGCTGGCCAGGGGCGCAACGGCAGCCACGGCCTGCGCCTGTTCTCGGTCTCCGGCCGGGTGAAGGAGCCGGGCGTCAAGCTGGCACCGGCCGGTATCACCCTGCGCGAGCTGGTGGACGAGTTCTGCGGCGGAATGTCCGAGGGCCATACCCTGAAGGGCTATCTGCCGGGCGGCGCCTCGGGCGGCATCCTGCCGGCCTCGCACGCGGATATCCCGCTCGATTTCGGCACGCTTGACGAGTACGGCTGCTTCCTTGGCTCGGGCGCCGTGGTGGTGCTGTCCGACAAGGACGACATCAAGGCTGCGGCGCTGAACCTGATGCGCTTCTTCGAGGACGAGAGCTGCGGGCAGTGCACGCCTTGCCGCAACGGCACCGAGAAGGCGGTCAAGCTGCTGCAACAGGAGAAATGGGACACGGCGCTTCTGGCCGACCTGTCCAAGGTTATGCGCGACGCCTCCATCTGCGGCCTGGGCCAGGCCGCGCCGAACCCGGTGGACTGCGTCATCAAGTTCTTCCCGGAGGATCTGCGATGAGCGAGAAGATCCACTTCGAACTGGACGGGCGCACGGTCGAGGCCGAGCCCGGCGAGACCATCTGGGCGGTCGCCCACCGAGAAGGCGTCGAGATCCCGCACCTGTGCCACCGTCCCGAGCCGGGCTACCGGCCCGACGGCAACTGCCGCGCCTGCATGGTCGAGGTGGAGGGCGAGCGCGTCCTCGCCGCCTCGTGCATCCGCAAGCCCACCGAGGGCATGAAGGTGAAGAGCGCCAGCGAGCGCGCGAAGAAGTCGCGCGAGATGGTGTTCGAGCTGCTGCTGGCCGACCAGCCCGCGAAGACACAGGCGCACGACCCGGACAGCACCTTCTGGCACTGGACCGGGAATATCGGGTTGGAGGACAGCCGCTTCCCCAAACGCGAGCAGCCGGCGCCCGACGTCTCGCACCCGGCAATGGCGGTCAACCTGGATGCCTGCATCCACTGCAATCTCTGCGTGCGCGCCTGCCGCGAGGTCCAGGTCAACGACGTCATCGGCATGGCCTATCGCGGCCACGATTCCAAGGTGATCTTCGACTTCGACGATCCCATGGGCGAGAGCACCTGTGTGGCCTGCGGCGAGTGTGTGCAGGCCTGCCCGACCGGCGCGCTGATGAGTGCCAGCCTGCTGGACGACAACCAGGTGCGCACGGAGTGGCCGGACTACTCCGTTGACAGCGTGTGCCCCTACTGCGGTGTCGGCTGTCAGGTCACTTATAACGTCAAGGACGACCGCATCCTGTCGGTGGACGGTCGCAACGGTCCGTCGAACGAGCAACGCCTGTGCGTCAAGGGCCGCTACGGCAACGACTACAGCCGTCATCCGCACCGCTTGACGAAGCCGCTGATCCGCCGCGAGGACGCGCCGAAGAGCGGCGATATCCAGATCGACTCCGCCAACCCCTGGACGCATTTCCGTGAAGCAACCTGGGAAGAGGCGATGGAGAAGGCCGCCAGCGGGCTCAAGGCCATCCGCGACATGCACGGCGGCGGGGCGCTCTCCGGCTTCGGTTCGGCCAAGGGCACGAACGAGGAGGCTTACCTCTTCCAGAAGCTGGTCCGCGTGGGCTTCGGCACCAACAACGTCGACCATTGCACGCGGCTGTGCCATGCCTCCTCGGTAGCGGCGCTGATGGAGAACATCGGCTCCGGCGCGGTGACGGCGCCGTTCAGCGCGGCGCTGGACGCGGAATGCGTCATCGTGATCGGTGCGCGGCCCAGCGAGAATCACCCGGTGGCCGCCAGCTACATGAAGCAGGCCGCGAAGAACGGTACCAAGCTGATCGTCATGGACCCGCGCTTCAACCAGCAGCTTGGCCGCTACGCCTACAAGAACCTGCAGTTCAACCCGGGCACCGACGTCGCGATGCTGAGCGCGATGCTGCATGTCATCTTCGACGAGGGGCTGGAGGATACGCAGTACATCCAGGCCCACGCCGACGGCGTCGAGGAACTGCGCGAGAAGGTGAAGGAGTTCCCGCCCGAGAAGATGGCCGGCATCTGCGGCATCGACGCCGAGACGCTGCGCGACGTGGCACGCACCTATGCCAAGTCCAGGGCCTCCATCATCTTCTGGGGCATGGGCGTCAGCCAGCACGTGCATGGCACCGACAACAACCGCTCGCTGATCAACCTGGCGCTGTCGACGGGCCACATCGGACGCCCCGGCACCGGCCTGCACCCGCTGCGCGGCCAGAACAACGTGCAGGGCGCTTCCGACGCCGGCCTGATCCCGATGGTCTACCCGGACTACCAGCCGGTCACCAACGCCGACTTCCAGAAGAAGTACGAGCAGTTCTGGGGCACCAAGCTGGACGGCCAGGCCGGCCTGACGGTGGTCGAGATCATCAACGCGATCCACGACGGCAAGATCAAGGGCATGTACATCATGGGCGAGAATCCGGCGATGTCGGATCCCGACCAGAGGCATGCCCGCGAGGCTCTCGCGATGCTCGACCACCTCGTCGTGCAGGAGATTTTCCTCACCGAGACGGCCTGGCACGCCGACGTGATCCTGCCGGCCAGCGCGCAGCATGAAAAGTCGGGCACCTACACCAACACGAACCGGCAGATACAGATGGGCCGGCCCGCGTTGAAGCTACCCGGCGAGGCACGACAGGACTGGGAGATCATCCAGGACCTCGCCCGCCGGATCGGTCTGAACTGGCAGTACACGTATCCGGGCGACGTGTTCAACGAGATGGCGCAGGTCATGCCGTCGCTGAAGAACATCAGCTGGGAGCGGCTGGACCGCGAGGACTGCGTCACCTACCCCTGCGACGCGCCGGACAAGCCCGGCAACGAGATCCTCTTCGGCGAGGGCTTTCCGACGGAGTCCGGCCGCGGCGGAATGCGGGCGGTGGACCTGGTTCCGCCGGACGAGGTGCCGGACGACGAGTATCCGATGATCCTCACTACCGGCCGGCAGCTCGAACACTGGCACACCGGCGCCATGACCCGGCGTGCCAGCATCCTCGACAGCCTGGAGCCGGAGGCCGTCGCCTCCATGAACCCGCGTGAGCTGAAGCTGCGCGGCTGGAACCCGGGTGATCGTGTCCGCGTGTCTACCCGCCGCGGCGAGGTTGAACTGACGGTGCGTGGCGACCGCGACGTGCCCGCGAACGTGGTGTTCATCCCGTTCTGCTATGCCGAGGCCGCGGCCAACGTGCTGACCAACCCGCAGCTCGATCCGTACGGGAAGATCCCGGAGTTCAAGTTCTGCGCGGCGAAAGTGGAAGCCGTACAGGAGCAGGTGGCGGCCGAGTAACGATGACCTGCCGGGGAAGCGGCAAGGGATAACGCCGCTTCCCCGTGCTATTCTTCAGGCTCGCGGAATAAACGCCTTTTGCGGCGCCACAAAAGAAAAACCCCGGCTACCACTCTGGCAGCCGGGGTTTTTCGTCGACGGATGGCAGAAGCCGGCCGCGAGCTTTACCCGATATCGCGGTTCACCTCGAAGCTGCGGCCGTCGGCCTTCATCTGGAAGTCGCCCTCGGCGACGGCATTGGCCCAGGCGGCTGAGCGGCGCATGCCGCCCAGCGGGTACATGTGCACGCGCTTGATGCCGCAATCCGGATCCTCGGCCGCATACTTCGCCAGATCGGAGACGAGCAGGTCCGGCGCGTTCACGGTCATCAGCTTGGTCACGTTCTTCGCCTGACGCGTCAGGAAGCGCATGGACGGCCCCACGCCGCAGGCGCGCGCGTGGTTGATCAGCGTCTTCAGCGTCGCCAGGCCGGGCACACCTATATGCACAGGCAGGTCGACGCCCTCGCGCCGGACGGCCTTGTCCCAGTCAATCACCGGCTGCGCCTCGAAGACGAACTGGGTGCAGATATACATCTCGGCGTCGGTGCGCTTGGCGAACTCCTGCTTCCAGCGCAGCGCCTGCCAGACGGCCTGCTCCGGGATGTCGGGACTGCCCTCGGGATGGCCGGCAACGCCGATGGTCTTGATGCCATGAGCATCGAAGAGCCCGGTGTCCAGAAGCTGCATCGAATCCGAGAACTCGCCCACGGGACTGTCCACCGCGCCGGCCAGCACGACCACCTTGGTGATGCCCGCCTCGTTTCGCAGGCGGGTCAGGTAATCCTCAAGCTGCGCCTTGTCCTTCAGCGAGCGTGCGGCGATGTGCGGGGCGGGCTCCATACCCTCCTCGCGCAGGCGCTTGGCGGTCGCAACCGTATCGCGATAGTCCGAGCCAGGCAGGAAGGTCACGGCGACCTTGGTTCCCTCGTGCAGGTGCTCCCTATAGTCAGGGGTTTTCGCGGCCGAACCCGGCGTCGTCTCGATCGAGTAGTCCGAGACGAAATCGACGATCTGCTGCTTGCGGCCGGCGGGCATGGCAGCCTGCTGGTGCTGCTGGCGGGCGGCGCGCTGACTGAATAGGCTCATGGCTCGGGTCCTTCTCTCAGGCCTGTTCCACGCCGCCCGCGGCGACGAGGGTGTTCAGTCGGTCGTCGGGGTAGTCGCTTTCCAGACGTTCGGCCGCCACACGCGCCTCGTCTTCCAGATCGTCCCCGCAATCCACCGGGGCGCCCCTCTTCCATTCCGCCAGGTACGAATCGGTATCCCGCAGCTTCGCCTTCATGGCGGCGCGGTCGATCGCCTTCTCGAAACGTTCGGAAAGGGGGCGCCTTGCCGTCTTGCGCCCTGTTTTAACTATGACTTGGGCCGGTATATCCCGCCAGTAGACGACCGTCATTTTCGCCATTGCGTCACGCCCCCTGACTGGCCTGCTTCATGAAGGTCTTAAGCTCGCCATAGCCGGTATCCTCGCGCCGGTAGGCAAGTCCGAGACGCGCCGCCGCCGCCTGCGCCTTGGCATCCAGTTCCGGGGTGTCGGTCTGCGCCAGATAGACCAGTGTCGAGTAATTTCCGAAATAGATTTCGGCCAGTTCCGGGTGACGGTCGATGCCAAGTCCCTCGATGATGAAGCGCTCGAAGTGGCGGGTCAGGAAGTCGGTCAGGTAGAAGCAGGTCGGGTCGTCGTCCGCCATTGCATTGAAGCGCTTCTGCGTTGCGAAAGTCGCGTAGCAATGCGGACCCGGCAGCCGCTCCACCCCCTCTTCCTCCAAAACGCGGTCGAGCAGCCCGCCCGTGCCGCAGTCGGCATAGAGGACGTAGATCTTGTCGTAGTGCGGCTTGGCCGCGCGGATCTTCTGGCGCACCCCATCAGGAATCTTTTGCGGCGTATTGTGCCAGATCGCCGGCAGGCAGGTGATCTCCATGTGAGACCACTCTTCCCGCCGGATCAGGTCGATGACCTCTCGCGCCAGTGCCCCGCACGCAAGCAAGAGAACGCGGGGACGCGCGGTCGCGTTCGTGGTGGCGGCAGACACGGCCATGCCACTTCTCCCACCGTTCGTCGCGGTGCGGACGGTGCAGGCCTACGCTACTGCGCGGCTGCCAGCCGGTTGTGGAACTGATGGATCAGGCGCTTGGCCGTTTCCACCGCGACGGCGGCGTCGCGGCAGTAGGCGTCGGCCCCGACGGCGTCGGCGAACTCCTGGTTCAGCGGCGCACCGCCCACCATGACGATATAATCGTCGCGGATGCCTTTTTCGACCATCGCGTCGATCACGACCTTCATATACGGCATGGTCGTGGTGAGCAGCGCCGACATGCCCAGGATGTCGGGCTTATGCTCCTCGATCGCTTCCAGGTATTTCTCCACAGGGTTGTTGATGCCGATGTCGATGACCTCGAAGCCGGCCCCCTCCATCATCATCGACACCAGGTTCTTGCCGATGTCGTGGATATCGCCCTTGACGGTGCCGATGACCATCTTACCCATCTTCGGCGCATTGGTCTGGGCCAGCAGCGGGCGCAGGATGTACATCCCCGCCTTCATCGAGTTGGCGCTCATCAGCACTTCAGGCACGAAGAGGATGCCGTCACGGAAGTCGATACCGACGATCCGCATGCCCTCGACCAGGGCCTCGGTCAGGATCTTGTACGGCGCCCAACCGCGCTCCAGCAGGATTTCCACGCCTTCGACGACCTCGTCCTTCAGACCGTCGTACAGGTCGTCCTGCATCTGCTTGACGAGTTCGTCGTCATCCAACTCGCGCAGATCGAGATCGTCGCCGTCGCTCATCCCCAACACCTCTTCGTCAAAATGTTCGCGCGGCCTTTCGCCGCGGTGCTTGCGATTATTTCGCGCGTAAGGGGCGGGTCATGGCTGCCGCTGGCGCGACTTCCGCTGTTCGAAATGCGACAACGCCCTGAAATCGGGGCCGATTTCGCCAATCTGTGTAGTGATGGACACACCTTCCGCCGATGCTCACCGGCGCTCGCGACAAGCCATTAACGGCCTTGTTAGCAAAGAAGTGGTAAAGTATTGAAACCAAGTTAATCGTGCCGAACACGCGTATCCGACTGTGTGCGCCGCGGTAACATGCTGTTCCAATTAGCGAAAGACTTGCGCGATAGCGCCGGAAAGCGCCCGATCCAGGATCGCCGTGACGGACTCGATGTTCAACGGACGCGGATTGGCGGCGGCGTTGGCATCTTCGACCGCGACTCGCGCCATCATCCGCGAATCCGCCCCCGTAGCGCCGATTTCCGCCAGGCTGCGCGGAATGTCGAGCGCCGCGTTGAAGCTTTCGACCCAGCCGATCAGCGCCTCGCCGCTCGTCTCGCGCAGGTTCAGGCCACGGGCGATCTCGGCCATGCGGGCCTCCGCCGCGCCAAGGTTGAAGCGCAGCACGTAAGGCAGCAGCACGGCGTTGGTCAGGCCGTGATGGGTGTCGCAGGCGGCGGAAACCGCGTGCGAGAGCGCATGCACCCCACCCAGCCCCTTGTCGAAGGCCGCCGCGCCCATCGCCGATGCCGCCAGCATTTCGGCCCGCGCGTCCAGATCTGCCGGTGTCGCGGCCAGACGCGGCAGCGCGTCGGCGATGCGCGAAATCGCCGACAGGGCCACGGCATCCGCCATCGGATGATGGCCCGGCGCCAGATAGGCCTCCAGATTGTGGATCAGCGCGTCGAGGCCGGTCCAGATCGTCAGGTGCCGCGGCAGTGACAGCGTCAGCGCCGGATCCAGGATGACGCGGCGCGGCAGCAGGTCGGGATGCCACAGACTGCGCTTGGCATGCGCCGCCGGCTCCACCACCACGGCCGAGGCCGAGAATTCGGAGCCCGTGCCCGCCGTCGTCGGCACCGCCACCACCGGCTGCACGGGCGCGGCATCATCCGGCATTGGCCGGCCGAACATGAAGTCCCAGGGGTCACGAGTCTGCAAAGCCAGCAGTGCCACGGCCTTGCCGGTGTCAAGCGCGCTGCCCCCGCCCACGGCGATCACGCCGTCATGCCCGCCATCGCGGTAGACCCCGACGGCCTCGGCCACGCTGGCCTCGTCCGGATTGCCCCGTACGGCGTCAAAGCGCCGGTGTTCGGGCAAGCTTTCAAGCGCGGCAGCCAGCGGCGGCAACGCCGCCACACCGGGATCGATAACGACGAGCGGCCGCGTGAGGCGAAGCTCGGCGCAAGCCCGTGCAAGCTCGTCGATGCGGCCGGCGCCGAACCGCGTCGGCGCCGGCCAGCTCCAGTCACCCCGGTATGATGTCTGACTATCCGCCGTCACCTGCCGCCCCCTTCGCATGAACCGCCGCGAGGATAGCGGCCGCCGGGCGGGTCGGGATTTCGCGGATACGACGGAAAGCGGCCTCAGAGCGCGATCGGATCGGGTTGAAACATCCTATTTCATCCTGATCCGTAAATCGCGGTCTCGTATCTAGAGAGCCTTGGCGGCCTCCAGCAGCTTGTCGACGTGGCCGTCCACCTTCACCTTGCGCCAGACCTTGCGGATGACGCCGTCGCCGTCCAGCAGGAAGGTCGAGCGCTCGATGCCCATCGACTTCTTGCCGTACATGTTCTTTTCCTTCCAGACGCCGAAAGCCTCGCACAGCTCGCCCTGCTCGTCGGCAATCAGCGGGAACGGCAACTCGTACTTGGCCTTGAAGTTGTCGTGGCGCTTCGGCGAATCCTTGCTGACGCCGATCACCTGGATGCCGTGATCGCTCACGTCCTGCCAGGCATCGCGGAAGCCGCAGGCCTCCTTCGTGCAGCCGGGTGTGTCGTCCTTGGGATAGAAGTAAAGGACGGTCGGCTTCCCCTTCAGGTCGGCCAGCGTCATCGTCCCGCCGCCGTCGCGCGGCAGGGAAAAGTCGGGGGCGCTGTCTCCCACGTCGAGGCTCATGTACGGCTCTCCTTACTGTTCTCGCCTTGGTTCTCGTCCGGGGCGGCGGCCGCCGCGGGGTCTTCGATAAGCTCGCGGAAAATATGGTGCACCTGTTCGGCCGTGGCCAACACGCGCTCGCGCAGGGCCTCGAAATCGGCGCATCCGCAAGCGGCGGCCAGTTGCGCCTTCAGCCCCTCGGGCGCCGTGGCCTCATCGAACGCGCTGCCGGCCATCAGGCGCAGCAGACCCTGCACGCGCCGCATCAGCCGGGTCGCGGAGATCAGGAACTCCGCGCGCTGCGGCGTCAGGATGCCTTCATCGGCCAGCGCGGAGAAGGCGTCCTGCGTTCCCTGCGCCAGCACACCGGGGTGCGCGTGGGCATATTGAAGCTGTAAGGTCTGGGCCAGGAACTCCAGGTCGATCAAGCCACCGCGGATATATTTGACGTGCCAGTCGCTTCTCGCCGGATGCTCCTTGGCGATGCGCTGGCGCATGTCATGCACCGCCGCAAGCAAAGCCCCCGGCTCGCGAGGACGGGTGAGGATTTCCCGGACCGCATCGTCGATGCGCCCGCGAAATTCGGCCCCCCCCACGACCGCGCGGGCGCGTGTCAGCGCCATATGCTCCCACACCCAGGCGTCGGATTCGTAGTACTTCCGGTATCCGGCCAGCGTCGCCACGAGTTGCCCGCCCTCGCCCTGAGGCCGCAGGCGCATGTCGACGTCGTAGAGCCGGCCTTCCGCCGTCATCGCGGTGATCGCGTTGATAAACCGCTGCGCCAGGCGCGTGAAATAACGCCCTGGCTCCAGTGGCTTGCGCCCGTCGGACTGCTGGGCGTCCGGATCGGTCTCGGCCAGGAGCACGAGGTCGAGATCGCTTGAGATCGTCAGTTCGCGCCCGCCCAGCTTGCCCAGCGCCACCACCGCCATGCCGGGTGGCGGCAGTTCGCCGTGGAGCGCCGCGAACTCGGCCAGCACGCGGGGCCACAGGCAGGCCAGCACCACCTCCGCAATATCGCTCAGCGCCCGCCCGGTCTCGTCGATGTCATGCCCGGCCTCCAGCATGTGGACGCCGACCTGGAACTTGCGGTCGCCGGTCCAGCGCCGGGCGATGTCCAGCACGTCCTCGAAATCACGCGCATCCTGCAGCAGCTGCTCCAGGTCCTCCCGCAGGGCCTCGCGATCCGGCACGGCCTCGAAGAAACCGGGTGTCAGGACCGCCTCCAGCAGGCCCGGCTTGCGGCCCAGGTGGTCGGCCAGCGCCGGCGCCGCGCCGACGATCTGCGCCAGCAGGTCCAGCAGCCGGGGATTCTGGTAGAGCATGGAGAAAAGCTGTACGCCCGCCGGCAGGCCGGCAACGAACTCGTCGAACTTCGCCAGTGCAGCGTCGGGATTGGCCGTGCGGCCCAGCGCTTCCAGCAGGGTCGGCACCAGCTCGGTCAGGATTTCGCGCGTGCGGCGGCTGCGCATGGCGCGGTAGCGGCCCCGGTGCCAGTTGGCGACGATATGGAACACCCGCTCGCCGTCGTTGAATCCCAGCCTGGCCAGCGTCTTCACCGTCTCGGGATCGGCCTCGCCGCCGGTGAACACCAGATTGCCGGACCCGGAAAGCGACGGCGCCTCCTCGAACAACCCGGCGTAGCGATCCTCCACGGTGTGCAGGTATTGTAGCAATTCGTGGCTGAACGCCCTGGCGTCGTCATGTCCCATGAACGCGGCGATTTCGCCGAGGCTCTGCTCGTCCTCCGGCAGGGTCTGCGTCTGCTGGTCGTTGACCATCTGCAGGCGGTGCTCCAGCCGGCGAAGATAGGTGTAGGCCGCGATAAGCGCGTCGGCATCCTCCCGCGAGACATGGCCCGCCCCCGCCAGCGCGTTCAGCGCATCGACCGTGCGTGGTGCCCGCAGGTCGGGGTCGCGCCCGCCCCAGATAAGCTGCTGCGTCTGGGCATAGAACTCGATCTCGCGGATGCCGCCCCGGCCCACCTTGATATCGTGCCCGGCGACGGTGACGGTACTCCCGCCACGATTGGCGTGGATCTGCCGCTTGATCGAATGCACGTCCTGGATGGCCCAGAAATCCAGATGCTTGCGCCAGACGAACGGACGCAGGACCGACAGGAACTCGCGCCCCAGCGCAAGGTCACCTGCGCAGGCGCGCGCCTTGATCATGGCCGCCCGCTCCCAGTTCTGGCCCAGGCTTTCGTAATAGGTCTCGGCGGCGGAGATCGAAATCGCGACCGGCATCGCCGAGGGATCCGGCCGCAGGCGAAGGTCGACCCGCGCGACGTAGCCGTCGCGGGTGCGATCCTCCAGGATCCGCACCATATCTCTCGTGATCCGGACGAAGAAGTCGTGTACGTCCTTGCGGCCCCGGTAGCGGGCGCGATCCAGGTCGTGGATGACGATCAGGTCGATGTCGGAGGAATAGTTGAGTTCCCGCGCACCCAGCTTGCCCATCGCCAGGACGACCAGCCCGCAATCCTTTGTCGGGCGGGTTTCGTCGGCAAGCTCGATGTCACCGCGCTCCCGCGCGCGGAGCAGCAGGTGCGAAAGCGCCGCATCCACCGCCGCGTCGGCGAAATCGGAAAGCGCCTCGGTCACCTGCACCAGCGACCAGCCGCCGGCAAGATCGGCCAGCGCCACGGCCAGCGCGGCGCGTCGGCGCGCGCGGCGCAGGATCGCCATGCACGTCTCTCGCTCGCGCGAAAAGGCGGCATCTTCCAGCGCCTCGCGCAGCGCCCCGTGCAGCAGGGCCTCGGGCCCGTTCGTCAGGAATTCACGCAGGGCGAGGATATCGTTTAGAATGCATTGCGTCAGGAACGGGCTGTTCGAAAAGACTGCCTCCAGCAGCGCCTTGCCGAACGGATCCGCCGCAAGGTCGTGCGCGAACCTGGCGAGATCGGGATCGTCCAGCCGATCCGCCGCCTCGCGCCAGTGTTCGAGTCCCCGGGCAGCGCGTTCGGCGTTGCCGACCTTCGGGAGGCTATCGGGTGTGGACAGGTAGGAGAGCTCGTGCGGCATCCGCTATGGCCCGGTTTTTCGCGAGCCTGCGCAAGCCGGAGCCGAAGGTCAAGGTGGCGGCGCCGCGCGTGAGGCGGGTTTGATCCGACGCAGTACGAAAATCGCGCTCGAAGCGATCGTGGGCGTGGCGGCGCTTGCCACCATCGTGACCGGCGTCCTGTTCTGGCGGCTGTCGCAGGGGCCGGTCGAGCTGGATTTCCTCACGCCACGCCTGCAGGCGGCCCTCAGCGACGCCGAGGAGGGCGTGTCCGTCGAGCTAGGTGGCACCGTCCTGGCCTGGGAAGGCTGGCCGGAAACGGTGGCACTGCGGGTCACGGACGTCGCCGTTCGCAGCGACACCGAGACGCTGGCACGGGTGCCCGCGCTCGACCTGAAGCTCTCGTTTCCGGCGCTGGTGGCGGGCACCCTGGCGCCGACGGAGATTGTCGCGCGCGGCGCGCGGCTGACTGTCGTGCGGGATGCCAAGGGCTTCCGGTTCGGGCCGCCCGTCGATGCCGAGCCAGGCGAGGCGGGCGACGTTTCCGACATCCTGCCCGACGTCCTGGCCGACCTGATGGCCGCGCCCCGGCCCGAGCGCCGGCTGTCGTACCTGGAAACCGTCCGCATCGCTGGCGCCAGTCTGGCGGTGCGCGACGAAATCCTCGACGTGGTCTGGTGGGCGCCGACGGCCAATATCGCCCTGCGGCGAGAAGCCTTCGGCATTGCGGGCACTGCCGACATGCGCGTGCGCCTTGGCGGGGACCTTGTTACGGCCTCCAGCTCGCTCCAATACAGGGCAGCGGAACGTCGGATCGGTATCCTGGCCGACGTGCGCAACCTGAAGCCGTCAGCCCTGGCGGCCAGCGTGCCGCAGCTCTCCGATGTGGCCGGCATCAGCGTGCCGCTGGCCGGAACCCTTGGCACCTCGTTCGACCTGTCGGGCCGCATCGGCAACATCAGCGCCAACCTGCAAGGCGACCAGGGCGAGATCGCCTGGCCCGGCTACCTTCCGGAACCGGTGCCGGTGCGCGCCGTCAGCGCGAGCGCCCGCCTCGATCGCGCCGCCGACAAGCTGACCCTGGAAACCCTGGAGCTGAATTTCGGCACGCCGGAGGACGCGGGGCCGACAATCCGTGCGACGGCGACGGCGGATGCCCTGTCGGGCGACATCCGCGTTTCCGGCGAAACCAGCATCGAGAATGTGGCCGTCAATGATCTGGCGCGTTACTGGCCGCACGGCGTCGGGGGCAACTCGCGCGCCTGGGTGACGGAGAACATCCGCGCCGGCAAGGCCGATGTGACCGGCATGCGCTACGACGTCCGGCTTTCGGAAGGCGATCCGGCGGCCGCCGAACTGCTGGAACTGGGCGGGAACATCGCGTTCAGCGGTCTCGACGTGCACTACCTTCGGCCAATGCCGCCCGTGACGAATGTCGGCGGCACGGCCACCTTCGATGCCGACAGCTTCAATCTCGATGTCGCCAGCGGCCGGCGCGATAGCCTGGAGGTCACGGGTGCGCGAGTGGAAATCACTGGCCTGGACGGCACCGACCACTGGATAGCCATCGACCTGGACGTGCGGGGGCCGCTTCGCGACGCACTGGAAACCCTTGATCACCCACGGCTCGACCTGATGGAGCCGCTCGGCATCGATCCGGCCACGACATCCGGCGAAGCCGACACGAACGCGGTATTCCGCTTCCCGCTCCTCGCCGAACTGACGATGGACGAGGTCGAGGTGGAGGCGAACGCACGGCTGGAGCGCGTCGAGGCCGAGAATTTCCTGCTGGGTCAGGACGCGCGCGGCGGCGCGTTCGACCTGCGTGTCGACAAGTCGGGCATGAACCTCAAGGGCCCGGTCAGCCTGGGCGCCTTGCCCCTCCACCTGGACTGGCGGGAGAACTTCGAAGAGGCGGCCGACTACCGCAGCGAGATCGCAGCGCAAATACCGCGGATAACGCCCGCCGACCTCGAACGTCTCGGCCTCGAGGCCAGGCCGTTCCTGGATGGCCCGGTATCCGCCAACCTGCGGGCCCGGACCGACGCCGAGGGAAGCGGTTTCGTCAAGGCGGCGCTCAATCTTCGCGACGCGTCGATGGCTCTGCCGACCCTGGCGTGGCAGAAGCCACCGGGTGATGCGGGCGAGGCCCGACTGGACCTGCGCCTGAAGGCTGGCAAACCGATGGGCCTCCGGCGGTTCAGTCTCGAAGCGGGCGGCGATATGTCCTCCCAGCTTGGCACGCACGGCTCCGTCGAGTTCGGAGAGGATGGCGCGTCGGTGAAAGGCATCCGGCTGGACACCTTCACGCTGTCGAACACCCGGCTGAACAAGGTGGCGGCACAGCGAAGCGAGGGCGTGTGGACCATCTCCGTTGAAGGCGGTGCTTTCGACGCAGACCCCCTGTTGAAACGCCTGGACACAGAGCGAAACGGCGAACAGCGCAACGCGTCGGGCGACCCTGGCCCACCGGTACGCATTCGCGATGTCCGGCTGGCGCGACTGCGATTCGGCGATGGGCGCTACCTCAGCGACGTCGATCTGGCGGCTGAGCGCGGACCGGACGGATGGTGGCGCCAGCTCTATCTCGAAGCAAGCGTCCCCGAACAGTTCGCGGCCATTCCCAACGGCGACGGAGAGCTGCCTGCTGACGCGGCCGGAACCGGTCCGACACGCCTGTTCCTGAGTTACGCGCCTCGCCCGGACGGACGGCGCGCCGTCAGGATCACGGCCGGGGACACCGGGGCCGCACTTCGGGCAATGGACATGGCCGATACACTGGAAGGCGGACGGCTGACCGTCGAGGGCCTGTCGCGCGGCATCGACCCGGCAAGCCCGATAGACGCCAGTATCGACCTGCGCAAGTTCAAGATCGCCCGGGCGCCGGCCCTCGCCAAACTCCTTACGCTTGCCTCGCTCACCGGCATCAGTGACGTCCTGCAAGGCAAGGGAATCGGTTTTCAGCGGTTTTACGGCGACGTCGTGGTCGAGGGCAGCGTCATGTCCACGGACTTCGTCCATGCCTATGGGCCGGCTCTTGGCATTACCGCCAAGGGCCACCTGGATGTGAAGCGGGACACCAGCGATCTGCGGGGCACCATCGTGCCGGCGGCTTCGGTGAACCGGGTCCTCGGCAAGATTCCGGTTCTTGGAAGCCTGCTTACGGGCGGCAAGGGGGAAGGCGTGTTTGCCGTGACCTATAGCTTGAGTGGGCCGCTGCAGGATCCGGATATCGACGTCAATCCACTGTCCGCCCTGGCGCCCGGCTTCCTGCGCGGGCTGTTCGACTTGAGCGCCGGCTCCGGCGGAACGGACAGCGAGCCGCCGCGCGCCCTGCCGCCACAGAGCGGGCGGTAAGCGCTGCTGAAAAGATTTATCCACAAGTGAACGGAAATACTATTGTTGCGCCCGCGAATTGATCCTGGCACGCTCTAAATCTGGTATGCAGAACCGACGGCGACCCGATATTTCGAATTTTGGCTATCCATCGCCGACGGCAGGGGTGCCTTCGGCCCTGGTGCAGGGAGCGCAAGCCAAGCCATGACGACGCTCGCCAAATCCTTCGACAATCACCCCGGAAATCCACTGGATCTGCTGGAGGAGCTGGTCACCGCCAACGACTGGGTCTTCGACCGCGCAAGCGACTTCGAGCTGGCCGTCCAGGTCCGTGGCCGCTGGACCGACTACCAGATCTGGTCGGTCTGGCACGAAGAGCTTCACGCCATCTACTTCGCCTGCCACTTCGAGTCGCGGGTTCCCGACACCAAGCGGCGTCAGGTCCGCGAACTTGTCGCCCTGTTCAACGAGAAGCTCTGGCTGGGGCATTTCGACTATTCCGCCGAGGACGGCACGCTGTTCTTCCGACATACCGTACCGTTGCGCGGCACGCGCGGCGCCAGCGTGGAACAGCTTGAAGACCTTGTGGACACCGCCGTCCTGGAGTGCGACCGTTTCTACCCCGCGCTGCAGCTTGTGGTCTGGGGCGGCCAGTCCTGCGCGGAGGCGGTCGCCGCCGCGATGATGGAAACCGTCGGCGAGGCCTGATCGGAGTTGCGGCGCCAAAGAGGCGGATAGATTCGGGGAGTTCCATGACGATCCAGGGAACGCTGCTGCTTGTCGGCGGCGGCAAGATGGGGGGCGCGCTGCTGGAAGGTTGGCTGGCGCGCGGGGTCGAGGCATCTTCGGTCCACGTCGTCGAGCCGGGCGAAGAGGCCCGGAAGGTACTGGCGGCGCACGGCGTCAACGCGGTCGCCGCGGCGGAGGAACTGCCGGCGGAGCTGCGCCCCGGCGTGGTCATCCTGGCCGTGAAGCCGCAGGTGATGGACAAGGTCGTGCCCGATTACCGGCGGTTCGTGGCGCCGGACACCGTGTTCCTCTCCATCGCCGCCGGGCGCACCATCGCCTCCTTCGAGGCGATCCTGGGCAGCGGCGCGGCGGTCGTGCGCTCGATCCCGAACACGCCGTCGGCGGTGGGGCGCGGCGTCACCGTGCTTTGCGCAAATGCCAATGTCGGCGCCGAACAGAAAGACGCCTGCGACGAGCTGCTGCGCGGTGTCGGAGAAACCGGCTGGGTCGAGGACGAGTCGCTGATCGACGCGGTGACCGCCGTTTCCGGCAGCGGCCCGGCCTATGTCTTCTACATGATCGAATGCCTGGCCGCCGCCGGCATCGATGCTGGCTTGCCGGAAGACCTTGCCACGCGGATTGCAAGCGCCACCGTATCCGGGGCCGGTGAGTTGGCGCGTCGAAGCGGGGAGCCGGCCGCCCAGCTTCGCCGGAACGTCACCAGTCCCGGCGGCACCACCGAGGCCGCCCTGAACGTGCTGATGGCGGACGACGGCTTGGAGCCGCTGATGAGGAAGGCTGTCGCCGCCGCCGCGCGCCGAAGCCGCGAGCTTGCGGGCTAGGCGCACGATGACGGCTCCATTGAAATTGAAGGGTAGCGTCAAGCGCGTCCATGATGCGCTGGTGGCAGCTGGCTACCAGGCGGAGATCGTGCGTTTCGGTGACAGCGCGCGCACCTCCGAGGAAGCGGCAGCGGCGGTCGGCTGCGAACTGGCGCAGATTGGCAAGTCGCTTGTGTTCCGCACGGAGAACGGTGACCGCCCCGTCCTTGTCATTGCAAGCGGCGCCAACCGCGTCGACCCCGATCGGGTCGCCGACGCGCTGGGCGAAGCGATTGCGAGAGCGGACGCCGGTTACGTCCGGACCAAGACCGGCTTCGCCATAGGCGGCGTGGCGCCGCTCGGCCATAAGGAGCAGCCGCTCACCGTCATCGACGCCGACCTCCTCGGCTTCTCCGAAATCTGGGCGGCTGCGGGCGCGCCGGATGCCGTGTTCCGGCTGGATCCGGCCCACCTGGAGACGATGACCGGCGGCACGGTGGCGGACGTGAAGCTGGACTGAGCCTGCCGGTGGCATCATCCTCGTCATGCTCTAAGTCTCGAAGCGAGGCATGACTGCACGGCAACGGAACAACTGCGATGACCCAAGCACAGCACTCGGGCGGAAACGGCACTGGCATCGACACGGACCGCGTGATCGATGCGGCAATGGAACTCGCTGCCCAAAAGGGCTGGGAGCAGGTCTCCCTGCTCGACATCGCCCAGAAAGCGGGCGTGCCGCTGTCGAGGCTGTATGGCCGCTTCCCCGGCAAGCAGGAAGTCCTGGCGGCCTTCTCGCACCGCGTCGACGAGGCGGTGCTGGCGGAGCAGGCCGGCGAGGATCTGGAAGAACCAGCCCGCGACCGCCTGTTCGACATCCTGATGCTGCGCTTCGATCATCTGCAGCCCCATCGCGAGTCGATCCGCAACATTCTCGATGCCTATCGGCGCGACCCGTTACTGGCTCTTGGCGGGCTGCGGCAGCTTCACCGCTCGATGCGCTGGATGCTCGAAGCCGCAAACCTCAGTAGCTCCGGGTTGCGGGGCGAACTTCGGGTCGAGGCCCTGTGCGCCATATACGCCGCGACGCTGCGCACATGGCTGGAGGACGACAGCGCAGACATGGCCAAGACGATGGCCTCGCTCGATGGATTATTGCGGCGCATCGAACGGCCCGCAGCCGTGCTGGAGGGACTGCGCCCCGCTCGCCGGGAAAGCCACGGCACCGCGCCGCACGACGCTTGACACCTCGGTTCAGGCTCGTGCGTACCCGGACGCTCTCCTTCCGGTCGCGTTTTGTGCACCGCAAAAACTTCTCTTGACACAGAGCCCTCTTGGTCTCACATACGGTTCAGCGTTGTGCACCGCAGCATGACGCGGGACTGCCAATGCGAGGAGGAATGCATCATGGCGACCAAGACCGGCAATCCGTTCCTGGATCAGGACTTCAGCAACATCTTCGACTTCAAGCGTTACGCCGACCAGTTCCAGGTTCCTGGCCTGGACAGCAAGGCGCTGATCGAAGCGCAGCGTAAGAACATCGAGGCCATCACACAGGCCAATCGCGTCGCGTTCGAGGGCATGCAGGCCGTCGCTCAGCGCCAGGGTGAGATCCTCCGCCAGGCGATGGACGAGTCCGTGAAGGCGATGCAGGACGTCGGCACGGCCAACGCGCCGGAGGACCGCGTCTCCAAGCAGACCGAGATCGCGAAGAACGCGTTCGAGACCGCGATCAAGAACATGCGCGAACTCGCCGAGATGAGCGCGAAGTCGCAGACCGAGGCGCTTGACCTGATCAACACCCGTGTGACCGAGGGCTTCGACGAGATTCGCAACAGTGTCGCGCAGGCGACCAAGGAGGCCCAGAAGGCCGCCACTGCGAAGAGCGCCTGATCTCGCGAGCCTCGCGGGACGCGGCATATAGCCGGTCCGTACACGCTGTTCCAAAGGACCGCCGGCTGATGGTGCCGGCGGTCCTTTTCGTGTCGCGAGACAGCCAACGCCATAGGGCACCGGCTTGTCGTTCGTGAGCGGTGATGCTAGAGCCTCCCCCGCAGCTTGAGACCGGGGGAGCCATGCCTGAACGCAAGTCTGAGATATCCTTCGCGGATTTCCAGAAGATCGACATCCGGGTCGGCACCATTGTGCGTGTCGAGGATTTCCCGGAAGCCCGCCGCCCCGCCTTCAAGCTCTGGGTCGATTTCGGCCCCGAGATCGGCACCCGAAAGACATCGGCCCAGATCACCAAGCATTACGCGCGACCCGGCCTCCTGGGCCGTCAGGTTGCCGCCGTGGTCAACTTCCCGCCCAAGCAGGTCGGCAAGTTCATGTCCGAGGTGTTGGTCCTGGGCTTCCCCGACCCGGACGGGGAGGTGGTCTTGATTTCGCCGGAGCGGCCGGTCCCGAACGGCGGTGTGCTTTATTGAATCGCGGCAAGCGCGCCGCTTGATTGGTGCTAATCGGCCATAAGGACATAGCCCGTGCCCCGCACCGTGCGCAGATAGCGGGGGTACTTGGGATCGTCCTCGATCTTCCGGCGTAGCCGCGTCATCTGCACGTCGATGGTCCGCCGGCCGCCCTCTATCCCGCTTGCATCGCAAAGCGCCTCGCGCGTCAAGGCCACCCCCGGCTGCCGCGCCAGGGCGGCAAGCAAGGCCGTCTCGGCCTCGGTCAGGCGCACGGCCTTCGGGCCCATTCGAAGTTCCGCGCGAGCGACGTCGAATTCGTAGCCGCCAAAGGCCACCACCGACGGGTCGACCTCTCGCTGCGGCACGCGGCGCAGGATGGCGTTGATCCGCAACACCAGCTCGCGCGGCTCGAACGGCTTGGCGAGATAGTCGTCGGCGCCCCGGCTCAACCCCTCGATCCGATCGTCGGCCTCGGTCATCGCCGTCAGAAGCAGGATTGGCACGCCGTTATTGCGCCGCAGCGACTCGGTCAGATCAAGGCCACTCTCGCCCGGCATCATGATGTCGAGAACCAGCAGATCGAAGGTCAGCGCCCGCAGCTTGTCGCGGGCGTCCGCCGCATTCTCCGCCACGGTGACGCGAAACCCCTGCTCCACCAGATAGCGCTGCAGCAGCGCGCGCAAGCGCGTGTCGTCGTCGACCACAAGGATATGTGCGGCTTCCTCGCCCTGCTGCATGACCATCACTATAGAAGCGCCATCCGGCCGCCGGCTAGCGCCGGCCGCCGCTACGCTGGCCCTCGCGCCGCTCGAAGCGCTGGCGGTCCGGCTCTTCCATGATGCCCAGCATCACCTGCCGGAAACCCTCGACAGCCTCTGCCCCCGCCTCGCGGTAGGCGCGGGCAATAAGCTGCCGCTGGTTTTCGCTCAGCTCATGCTCCAGCGCCCTGCCCTTCTCGGTCAACTCCAACCTGCGCTGGCGCCGGTCCCGTTCGCCCGGATGTTGCACGATGAAGCCCTCGCGCACGAGTTGGCTCAGCACCCGCGACAGGCTCTGCTTGGTGATCTGTAGGATCCCGAGCAGCTCGCTGACGGTGATTCCGGGATAGCGCTCGACGAAGTAGATCACCCGCCGGTGCGCGCGGCCGAAGCCGTACTTGGACAGGATCTTGTCCGGTACGGCCGTGAAATCGCGATAGGCGAAGAACAGCAATTCCATCGCCTGGCGCAGTTCCTCCTCGCGCAGGAAGAGAGGATTCGGACCTGTTTTTACGTCAGCCATGTTGACGTATATCGCTAATGATGTTACGAGCGGGCGACCGGCTTCGACAGAATGTTCCTCATCGGTTAAACTCGGTGTAACAAACCGAAGCCTTCCGGGGAATGCCCAGACGGCCGGTAAGCCGCGGACGGCTTGCAGCGCCCGCACAAGACGATACGAGGCCCACACGAGCAAGAGCGAACGGGTGCGTCATGGCAATGATCCCTTTCGACGACCGAGACGGTCACATCTGGATGAACGGTAAACTCGTGCCCTGGCGCGAGGCCAAGATTCATGTCCTTACACATGGTCTGCACTACGCGGACTGTGTTTTCGAAGGTGAGCGCGTCTATAACGGCCGCATCTTCAAGCGCGACGAACATCACCAGCGTCTGCACGACTCCGCCGAGATTCTCGGCTTCCGTATCCCCTATTCGGTGGACGAGATCAACGCCGCAGCCGAAGAAGTCTTGCACGCGAACGGGATCGCCGACGGCTATGTGCGCCCCGTCGCCTGGCGCGGCAGCGAGATGATGGGCGTCTCCGCGCAGCAGAACTCGGTCAATGTCGCCATCGCCGCCTGGGAGTGGCCGTCGTATTTCACGCCCGAGGCGCGCATGCAGGGCATCCGCATGAAGACCGCGCCCTGGCGCCGCCCGGCGCCCGATACCGCGCCGGTGAAATCCAAGGCGGCCGGCCTTTACATGATCTGCACCATGTCGAAGCATCAGGTCGAGGCCGAGGGCTATAACGACGCGCTGATGCTGGACTACCGCGGCCGGATCGCCGAGGCGACCGGCGCGAATATCTTCCTGGTCCAGAACGGCGAACTTCACACGCCGGTTCCGGACTGCTTTTTGGACGGTATAACCCGGCGCACGGTCATCGACCTCGCCCGCCAGCACGGCTATACGGTCCACGAGCGCGCCATCATGCCCGAAGAGCTTGCGAAGACGGACGAGGTCTTCATCTCCGGCACCGCCGTCGAAGTAACGCCGGTGCGCGAGATCGACGAGCACACCTTCACCGTCGGCGAGATCACCCGCAATTTGCTGACCGCCTACGACGAGCTGGTTCAGCGCGGCGACGAGCGGGCCGCCAGCGCCTCGGCCAGCGCCGCCTGAGCCTCGCACCCGGCTCGAACGGCCTCGAAACGCAAAGCGGCGCCCATCGGGGCGCCGCTTTTTTGTTCCAGGGCATGTTATCGCGTTCGGCACCACAGCCAGCAGCAATCCAAGCCGGCTGGATCGGCGAGCCTAGCCAGCCTTACGTTTCGCCGTCTGCCCGGAGGCCTTGGCGGGTTCGTCATGGGCGAGCGCGGCCTGCGCCGCCGCCAGCCGGGCGATCGGCACGCGGAACGGCGAGCAGGATACATAGTCTAGACCCACGCCCTGGCAGAAGTCGATGGACGCCGGGTCGCCACCGTGCTCACCGCATATGCCGAGCTTGATGTCCGGGCGGGTCTTGCGGCCGCCGTCGCTTGCGATTTCGACCAGCTTGCCCACCCCCACCGGGTCCAGGGTGATGAACGGATCGTTCGCCAGGATGCCCTGCTCCTCGTAGGCCGGCAGGAAATTCGCGGCGTCGTCGCGGGACAGGCCGAAAGTGGTCTGCGTCAGGTCGTTCGTGCCGAACGAGAAGAACTCGGCGTGCTTCGCGATATGCTCCGAGGTCAGGGCGGCGCGCGGCAGTTCGATCATGGTGCCGACCAGATAGCTGATCTCGACGCCCTTCGCCTCCATCACCTCGCGCGCCACACGGTCCACGAGGCCGCGCAGGATCTCCAGTTCCTTCTCGATGGCGACCAGCGGGATCATGATTTCCGGCTCGACCGTCTCGCCCGAATCGGCCGCGACCTCGGCCGCCGCCTCGAAGATCGCCCGGGCCTGCATCTCGTAAATCTCGGGATAGGTGATGCCGAGGCGGCAACCGCGATGGCCCAGCATCGGATTCGCTTCCGCCAGCTTCAGGGCGCGCGTGCGGACCTGATCCACTGTCACCCCGGCGGCCTTGGCCACCTGCTCCATCTCCGCGTCCTCGCGCGGCAGGAACTCGTGCAACGGCGGGTCCAGCAGGCGGATGGTGACGGGCAGCCCCTTCATGATCCGGAACAGCTCGACGAAGTCCTGGCGCTGCATCGGCAGGATGCGCTCCAGCGGGCCGCGCCGACCCTCGACACTGTCCGCCAGGATCATCTCGCGCACCGCCACGATGCGGTCGGCCTCGAAAAACATATGCTCGGTGCGGCAAAGGCCGATGCCCTCGGCCCCGAACTTGACGGCGGTGCGCGCGTCCGCAGGAGTCTCGGCGTTGGTGCGCACCTTCATCGTGCGGATGCCGTCGGCCCAGCCCATCAGCGTGGCGAAATCGCCGGAAAGTTCCGGCTGCACCGTCGGCACCTCACCGCGCATCACCTCGCCGGAAGCACCGTCGATAGTGATGATATCGCCCTCGCTCAGTTCCACGTCGCGCACGCGAAGCTTGCCGGTCTTGTAGTCGATGCGCAGCTCGCCCGCGCCGGCCACGCAGGGACGGCCCATGCCGCGCGCCACCACCGCGGCGTGCGAAGTCATGCCCCCGCGCGTGGTCAGGATGCCCTCGGCGGCATGCATGCCGTGGATGTCTTCCGGCGAGGTCTCGACGCGGCAGAGAATCACCTTCTCGCCCGCGTGCGCCTGCTGCTCCGCATGGTCGGCGCTGAAGACGATCCGACCCGAGGCCGCACCCGGCGAGGCCGGCAGGCCACGTGCGATCACATCGCGCTCGGCCGTGGGGTCGAGAGTTGGGTGCAGAAGCTGATCCAGCGAGTTCGGCGTCACCCGCTGCACCGCCTCGGCCTCGCCAAGGACGCCGTCGCGCACCATGTCCACGGCAATCTTGAGCGCCGCGGAGGCCGTGCGCTTGCCGTTGCGCGTCTGCAGCATGAACAGGGTGCCGCGCTGCACGGTGAACTCGATATCCTGCATGTCGCGGTAATGCGTCTCCAGCTTCGCTCGCACATCGCAAAGCTGCTGGTAGACATCCGGCATGGTTTCTTCCATCGACGGCAGGCCGCCGCCGTTCTGCTCTCTGGAGCGTATGGTCAGCGGCTGCGGAGTGCGGATTCCGGCGACCACATCCTCGCCCTGCGCGTTGATCAGGAACTCGCCATAGAAGTCGTTGTCGCCTGTCGAGGGGTCACGCGTGAACGCCACGCCGGTGGCGCAGTCCGCGCCCATGTTGCCGAACACCATGGCCTGGACGTTGACGGCGGTGCCCCAGTTCTCGGGGATGTTGTGTAGCTTACGATAGGTGATGGCACGCTGGTTCATCCAGGAGTCGAACACGGCCGCGATGGCGCCCCAAAGCTGCTTCTCCGGCTCCTGCGGGAAGGGGATGTCGGCGTCCTCGGCCACAACGGCCTTGTACTGCTCGATGACCGCCTGCCAGTCCTCGGCCGACAGCTCGGTATCCAGCGTAACGCCCTTATCCTCCTTGAACATCTCCAGGATGTCTTCGAAGCGGTGATGCTCCACGCCCATCACCACGTCGCCGTACATCTGGATAAAACGGCGGTAGCTGTCGAACGCGAAACGCCGGTCGCCCGACTTTCGGGCCAGCCCTTCGACCGTTTCGTCATTCAGGCCGAGGTTGAGCACAGTATCCATCATGCCCGGCATCGACACCCGCGCGCCCGAGCGCACGGAAACCAGCAACGGGTTCTCCGGGTCGCCGAAGGTGGTGCCAAGCTCCGCCTCGATCTTTCGCAAGGCCTTGCTCACCTGATCCGAGAGGCCGTCGGGATAGCCGCCGTTCTGCGTGTGAAAGATGCAGACCTCGGTGGTAATGGTGAAGCCCGGCGGCACCGGCAGCGCCAGCGAGGCCATCTCGGCCAGATTCGCGCCCTTGCCGCCCAGGAGGTTCCGCATGTCGGCCCGGCCTTCCGAGCCGTTCGGGCCGAAACTGTAGACCCACTTGGTCATGGCACCCTTACCCCTCGATCTTCGAGAAATCCGCGACCTGGTTCATTACGGTCACGATGCTATGCAGAAGAGCCAGCCGATTGGCGCGCACGGCGCGGTCATCCGTGTTCACCATGACTTTTTCGAAGAAGTCGTCGATCGGCGCGCGCAGGCGGGCAAGCTCCGTCATGGCGTCCTGGAACGTTTCGCCCCGGAGCGCCTTGCCGATGGTTTCGCGAACGGCCGACAAATTCTGCCAAACCGCCTTCTCCGCCGCGTCCTGGAACAGGGCCGGATCGACGTCGCGGTAGCTGGCCTTGTCCTTCTTCTCCTCGATGCGGACGATGTTGCCGGCGCGACGATAGGCGGTCAGCAGGTTGGCGCCGTCGTCGCTCTGCAGGAAGGCGCGCAGCGCCTCGACCCGTGCCAGCAGGCGAACGAGGTCGTCTTCCGGCCCGCCTTCGGGCGCCTCCACGGCGAAGATGGCGGAGATCAGGTCGTGGCGTACGCCCCGGTCGCGCAGCACCACCTTCAGCCGATCCATCAGGAAGTCCAGCACTTCGCCGGTCAACGCCTCCTCGGCATGCGGCACATGCTCGGCCGCGCTGACGCCCCGGTCGCTGGCCTGCGCGGCGGCGGCAAGGTGGGAGCGGAATGCCTGCTGCGCATCCTCGGGCTGCAGGTGGAACGCCTCCGCCAGCACCTTTCCGAGCGGCAGCCGCAGTTCGTTCTCCACGATAAGCCGAATCACGCCCAGCGCCGCCCGGCGCAGCGCGAAGGGGTCCTTGGAGCCGGTCGGCTTCTCCCCGATGGTGAAGAAGCCGGTCAGCGTGTCCAGCTTGTCGGCCAGCGACACGGCCACCGACACCGGCGCATCGGGGCAGCGGTCGTTCGGCCCCTGCGGCGCGTAGTGGTCGGCAATCGCCTCCGCCACCTCGGGCGCCTCGCCGTCGGCCAGCGCGTAATACCGGCCCATCACGCCCTGCAGCTCGGGAAACTCGCCCACCATGCCGGTGGTCAGGTCCGCCTTGGCCAGAAGCGCGGCGGAGCGCACCTTGTCGCGGTTCGCCTCCGCGATCCAGTCGGCGATGGTGACGGCCAACGCCTCCATCCGGTCGACCTTGTGGTGCAGCGATCCGAGGCGGGCGTGGAACACCACGTCCTGGAGCGCGGAAACCCGGTCCACCAGGCTTTCCTTACGGTCCTGCTCCCAGAAGAACTGCGCGTCCGACAGCCGTGCTCGCAGCACCCGCTCGTTGCCGGCGACAATGGCGGCGCCGCCGTCCGGTGTTTCCATGTTGGAGACCAATAGGAACCGCGGGGCCAGCGATCCGTCCGCCCGCTCAAGCGCGAAATACTTCTGGTGCGTGCGCATCGAGACTGTGAGCACCTCGGGCGGCAGTTCCATGAACTGCGCGTCGATACGGCCCATCAGAACGACCGGCCACTCTGCAAGGCCAACGTTTTCCTCCAGCAGGCCGGGGTCGTCCTTGACCCGCAGGCCCTCGTCCGCCGCCAGGGTTTCGGCCCGTGCACGAATCCGCTCGCGCCGCTCGGCCGGATCGAGCACGACTTTGGCCTTTTCCAGCTTCGCGCGATAGTCCGCTGTCGAGGTAACCTCAAAGGCTGCGGGTGCGAGGAATCGGTGGCCGCGTGTCTCCCGCCCGAAGGTCAGCGTCCGGCCGCCAAGTTCCAGTTCCCCGGCAATGGGCGCCCCGTCGAACAGCGCAAGCACGCCGTGCAGCGGCCGCACATAGCGCATGCCGTAGGTCGCCCAGCGCATCGACTTCGGCCAGGACAGGCCACGCGCCAGTTCCGGCACGATGCCGGCGAGCACCTCCGTCGTCGGCCGGCCGGCCATGTGGCGGACCACGAAGTAGAAGGTGCCCTTCTCGGTCTCGCGCTGCTCGGCCTCGTCGGCCGAGGCAAGGCCGTTGGCGCGCAGGAAGCCGTCGAGTGCCTTCTGCGGCGCGCCAACCTTCGGCCCCTTCTTCTCCTCCGTCGTATCGGGCTGCTTCTCGGGCAGGCCAATGATGGAAAGCGTCAGGCGCCGGGGCGTGACGAAGCTTTCCGCCGCGTCGAAAGCGAGGCCCGCTTCGGCCAGCTTGTCGCTTGCCAGCCGCTTCAGCTCGGCGGCCGCGCGCGCCTGCATGCGCGCCGGAATCTCCTCGGAAAACAGCTCAAGCAGAAATTCAGCCACAGCGCCGCCTCATTCCTTCCGCAGGGGCCAAGGCCCCTCACCCTGTCCCTCTCCCCGCAAGCGGGGCGAGGGGACGATAATCGAAACGACCTTCGAACCCGGCTTGCTCCGGTGCGGCATGGCAGTGACAGTGCGACTGTCGTCCCCTCGCCCCCGACAGGGGGAGAGGGACAGGGTGAGGGGGTCCCGCCGGGATGCCGCCGATTCTCTCATGCCCCCTGCCCCGTCTGACTTGCCAGCCAAGCCTCGCAGCAACCCTTCGCCAAGGCGCGCACGCGGCCGATGTAGGCCTGCCGTTCCGTCACCGAGATCACGCCGCGCGCGTCCAACAGGTTGAACAGGTGACTGGCCTTCATGCACTGATCGTAGGCCGGCAGCGACAGCGGCTGTTCCAACGACAGCAAGTGGTTGCACGCGTTTTCCGCGTCCGCGAACTGGCGGAACAGCACGCTCGTGTCCGCATGCTCGAAATTGTAGGCGGAGAACTCGCGCTCGTTCTGCATGAAGACGTCGCGGTAGGTCTTGCCGCCCTGGTCCTTCGGTACGCCGTCCCAGTCCAGGTCGAAGATGTTCTCCACGCCCTGCACGTACATCGCCAGGCGCTCCAGCCCGTAGGTCAATTCCACCGACACCGGGTCGCAGTCGATGCCGCCGACCTGCTGGAAATAGGTGAACTGCGTCACCTCCATGCCATCGCACCAGACCTCCCAGCCAAGGCCCCAGGCGCCCAGCGTCGGGCTCTCCCAGTCGTCCTCGACGAAGCGGATGTCATGGCGCATCGGATCGATGCCGATGGCTTCCAGCGAGCCGAGATAGAGATCCTGGCAGTTCTCCGGCGACGGCTTCATCAGCACCTGGAACTGGTAATAGTGCTGCACCCGGTTCGGGTTGTCGCCGTAACGGCCGTCGGTGGGCCGGCGCGACGGCTGCACATAGGCGCAGTTCCACGTCTCCAGCCCCAGGGCGCGGAGGGTCGTCGCGGGATGGAAGGTACCTGCCCCGACTTCCATGTCGTATGGCTGCAACAGCACGCAGCCACGACTCGCCCAGTAGTCCTGAAGCGTCAGGATCAGGCGCTGGAAGCAGGTTTCCGGATTGTTGCGGACGGCGCGAGCGTCGTCTGGCATGGCCACCCTGCCAAGCCTCTCACTATTGTTGCAGCGCGGGAACGGGCGCGAAACTTAGCGGCCAGCGGCCGGGGAATCAACGGGCGGTCGACGGGAATCGGCGGCTTTACCGCACAACGCGGCGTAACGCCCCCTGCGGAGCCACCTCCGGAGAGGTCAGTAGGGGCAGTCGGGACGCCCGCAGTTGCGCGCGCCCTTCGCGGCGACATAGGCCTTGCAGGTGGGGCACTGCACCATGTCCTCCGCGCCCTCGCCGGGCGCGGGCGCCGGCCCGGCGGTCGGATCGCCGCGCTGGCGGCGGTCGATGCGGTCGCGCGCACGGGCGCGCTCCTCCCGCTGGTACTGCAGGCGCGACATGTACTTGAAGCCGTACCAGACCGCCGCGATGACGACGACGAGGACGACAAGCTTGCCGAACGAGAACCCGAACATGGCCGTCATTTAGAGGCCGGCACGGCCAACCGTCAAGCGAACCGGCAGCACTGCCGCACCTGGAACGCGGGAATCTACAGGCCGAAGCGACTCCACAGCGCCCGCTCCTCCAGGGCCGCGAGTACATCACCTGCCCAGCCCTCCGGCAGCGCACCGCCGTGAATCGCCGTACCGAAGCGCAGCTTGCGGCGCAACCAGCCCCGGCGCGGCTGCACGGGACGCAGCCGGACCTTGTCGCCATAGATGCCGCGCAGCGTGTGCCGCGCCTCGCCGATGGCATCCACCAGTCCAAGCTCGAACGCGCGGCGGCCGGTCCAGAACTCGCCACTGAACAGCGTGTCGCCGTCGGCCTTCAGGCGCTTGCCACGCCGCGCGCGCACCATCGCCTTGAAGTCGTCGTGCACCTCGGCCTGGATAGCCTCCAGGCGGGAAACGTCGTCAGGATCCTCTTCCCTGAAAGGATCCAGTATCACCTTCTTTTCGCCGCTGGCATGCACGCGGCGTTCGATGCCATAGCGCTGGATCAGGTCCTGAAAGCCGAATCCGGCACTGACCACGCCGATGGAGCCGACGATGGAACTCTGCGCCGCGTAGATCTCGTCCGCCGCGCAGGCCAGCCAGTAGCCGCCGGAGGCCGCCACGTCCTCGCAGAAGGCATAGACCTTCACGTTCTTCTCGTCCGCAAGGTCGCGGATGCGCTGGGCGATCAGCGCCGACTGCACCGGCGAGCCGCCGGGCGAATTCACGATCAGCGCGACGGCCGACAGGTTCGGCAGCTTGAAGGCGTGCTCGATCGGCTCGGCGAGGCTTTCCAGCGACATTCCGCTGCGCAAGGGGCCGACGTGACCTATTGGCCCGGCCAGGCGCAGGACGGAAACGACGGGTGGCCGCTCGATGCGGTTGAGCAGCGGCAGCCGGAACAGGGACTCGGTTAGCTTCATGGCTGTTAGATGGCCCATACCCAGGGGGCTTGCCAAGCCTCGACCGTCAGTCCAGGCCGCCTTTCATAGCGTCAGGGGCGTTTCGCCGCGCAGCACGGCTTCGGCGGGCTGCGTGAAACCGCCGCCGGCCACGTGCAGGGTCAGGCCGGCGGCCATCCGCGTCGGTGTCTTGATGTCCTTGCGGGCCTGCACCAGAACCCGCTTCGCATCCTTTCCCGGCATCGGCCAAAGCGGAAACACGACGATTGCCCCTGCCTGGCCCGTCAACGCCGCGAGAAGCCGGTCCAGACGGTCGGCGCGATGGATGAAGGTGATCGTCCCGCGCGGCCGGCACAATGCCAGCGCCGCCGCAACCCAATTCGCCAGCCGTGCCGCGCCCTCCACATTGGCGATGGCGCGGCTGTGATTGTCGGGCCGTCGCGCCGACTCGGCGGAAAGATAGGGCGGATTGGCCATGACGTGATCGAAGCCCGCACCATCAGCCTTCAATGGCGGCGTCAGCAGGTCGCCGGCAACGACACTGAAGTGGCTGGCGGCGCCGTTCGCCTCGGCGTTGGACGCGGCGAGCGCAGCGAGATCCGGCTGGATTTCCAGGCCCAGCACCCGCGCTTCCGGCTGACGCGCCAGGAGGCAGAGCGCGGCCGCCCCCACCCCGCAGCCCAGGTCCAGCACACTTTCGCCCGCACGCACTGGAACGGCCGCAGCCAGCAACACGGGATCGATGGCAACGCGATAGCCGTCGACCGGCTGGCGCATGCGCACCCGCCCGCCAAGCAGTGCGTCCTCGCGCACCGGGCCGATGTGGCGGAGACCTGTCACGCGCCGTGCTCCTCCCCGGCGTCTTCGAGAACTTGCCGCGCGCGGCTCAGGTCGTCCTCCGCCACGCAGAGCCGGCGCGGAATCGCCCCGATCGAGCCCTCGATGATCGAGGTGTGGGCATCCAGGATCAGGGTCTCTATCCCGGCATCGGCCAGAAGGGCCTGCAGCCAGGACAGGCGAACCACATCGTTGGTGCGCAGCAATTCACGCATGGGGATCGGGTTTCCTCTTCGATGCTCACTCGGGCTTGACCCCTTCATGGCGACTTCTATGCTCCCGTAGCCGCCGCGGATGTTTCGCCCCACTTGTCTATATGGTAACCGCGGTACGTGATCCGACGCACGAGGGAGACGACGCACGTGGCCTTGGCCGCAGACGCAAGCCGGACGACGAAGCAAGGCAAGGATGAGGGCGTGGCCCCGCTGCAGCGGTTGGTGGCCGACGACCTGAAGCGTGTCAACGGCGTCATTCTGGACAACATGCAGTCACCGGTCGCGCTGATCCCGCAACTGGCCGGTCATATCATCGCCGCCGGCGGCAAGCGACTGCGACCGCTGCTGACGCTGGCCTCGGCAAAGATATGCGGCTACGAGGGCGACCGGCATGTCGGCCTGGCCGCCTGCGTCGAGTTCATCCACACGGCGACGCTGTTGCACGACGACGTGGTCGACGGCAGCGACCTGCGGCGCGGCCTTGAAACGGCGAACTCGCTTTGGGGCAACAAGGCCAGCGTCCTTGTCGGCGACTTCCTGTTCTCCCGCGCCTTCCAGCTCATGGTCGCGGACGGCTCCCTCAAGGTGCTGAAAATCCTCTCCGACGCCTCGGCCATCATCGCCGAGGGCGAGGTGCATCAGCTTCTCACCTCCAATGACACCGAGACCGGCGAAAGCGATTATCTTGAGGTGATCGAGGCGAAGACCGCCGCCCTGTTCGCCGCCGCCTGCCGCGTCGGCGCCGTCGTGGCGGAGCGCAGCGAGGAAGAGGAGCTTGCCCTGGAACGCTTCGGCAAGGGCCTGGGAATCGCTTTCCAGCTTGTCGACGACGTGCTGGACTATTCGGCGGAGCAGCAGGCGCTGGGCAAGACTGTCGGCGACGACTTCCGCGACGGCAAGATTACTCTGCCGATCGTGCTGGCCTACCGGCGCGGCGACGAGACGGAACGCGCATTCTGGCGGCGCTGCCTGGAGGACATGGACCAGCGCGAGGACGATCTGCCGCACGCGATGGAGCTTCTTAACAAGCGCGATTGCCTCAGCGACAGCCTGAAGCGCGCCAGCGACTACGCCAGTGACGCACGCGAAGCAATGTCGATGTTCCCCGATGGCCCGGTCAAGCAGACGCTGATCGACGCGCTGGAGTTTTCCGTGGCGCGGGCGTATTGAGCGACACCCTTCTCGGGCCGACTGCGGCCGTCCGCTACGGGCGCGGCGCCACCAGCTTCGGCGCATAGGCGGCGACGAAGACGGCGAAGGCCGCGACCCACGCCGCACCGGCCGCGGCGTGTAGGACGCTCGCCGCGCTTGGCGCAAGGGCACCCGCAATCCGCAGCACCGCCGCGGCGATGACAAGCACGTAACTGACCGTCGTCGCCATATCGGCCGTCAAGGCACGGCCCGTGTGGCCGAGTGATGTCCGTGTCATCACCGCCAGTGTCATCGCTCCCATGGCCCCGGCCGTCATCGCGTGCAGCGCCGCGCTCGCCGGAACCTCCGCCGAAAAGCTGGCCGCCGCCATCAACGCGAAGCCGAGCGGCAGCCACGCATAGCCCAGGTGAAGAATCAGAAGCAGCGGCTCTCGCCAAGTCGGCAGTCCGCGCCAACGCGACAGCCGCCACGCGTTTGCCAGCGCGGCAGCGCCCGCAAGCACACCTGTGAGGCCTGACGACGGCGCGGCCGTCCACGAGAGTGCCGCGGCCAGCGTGATCAGCAGCGCCGCCTGGTCTCCATGGCCGTACTTCGCCGGATGCCTGTCGTGGCCGCGCTTGACCAGCCAGTTGCGCGTGAAACTGGGAACGATCCGCCCGCCGATAAGAGCGATCAGAACCACGAACATGGCGACGCTGAGCCGCAGGCCGATACGCGGATCGAAGCCGAAGGCCGCGCTCGCGTGGACGGTGACGTTCGCCACCAGCAACAGCGTCAGGGCGCCCAGGATCGGCAGGTTACGCCAGTTCCGCCCCGCCACGATCTCCCGTCCCATGACGGCAAGCAGGCAAGCCAGGAAGGCAAGGTCGGCGACCGCCACAACCGTTGTTGGCAGCGCCCCGCCCAGCGCCATCGCCAACCGGCCCACGCCCCAAATCACTGTCAGCGCCGCAAGTGCACGACCCTGCAGCGGCATACGCCCTGTCCAGTTCGGCACCGCCGTCATAAGGAAGCCGGCGAGCGCCGCAACCAGATAGCCGAAGATCATCTCATGGCCGTGCCACAACACGCCGGGCATGGCGAGCGGCAGCGGCCAGCCGCCCAGCAGCCATCCGATCCAGAGCAGAACCGCAAGCGCAGACCACACGCCGGCAACCAGGAAAAACGGCCGGAACCCCTGCGACAGCAGGGACGGGCCGCTGAACGTCCGGTATCGTGGGATTGCCGCGCCTTGCCGAGCCATGATGGGCGCCAGATTGCCAGGATCGAGGCGCTATGGACAGTCCCCGCGGGCCGGAACGCCAATTGCGGGACCGGCTCCGCCTAGAAGCGAATTTCCGTGAGCAGCCCCACAAGCAACATGGGCCACGAAAGCCCTACCTCCAGCGCGCGGAGGGCCAAGGTGTCCACCCCCCAGCCCTCGGAGTAGAGGGTGACTGCCTGGCCCAAAGCCGTCAGAACCACACCAACCGCGTAAATCGAGGCGGTTCCGAAGAAAACCATGCGCATCGCGCGTCCTCCGCACCTTGGCGGGCCGATCCAAACCTATCCCGTCCGGTCGAGATGCCGCGTCTCGGCCTCGGCGATGTTGAGCAGCACAAAGTCGGCCGGATCCGTGCGGCTGCCGCACGGCAGGACGCGCGCCGTCAGCGCCTTCTGCCCGGCTCCCAGCGCGAAGTTTTCCGTCGTTTCCAGCGGTGCGGCGTCGCGCGCTGCCTGCCGCGCCAGATCGAGCACCCAGGTCGAGAGCTGGGAGAAGCGGTCGCCGGCGAAGGGATGCCCCGCCGCTTCGCCTTCACCGCTCCCCGGTTCAGGCGCATAAACCCGCAGGATATCGACAAGGCCATCCCGGGCCACGCGGATCAGCAGCGTGTTGGGCCAGTTGGCGGCAATCGTCCCCGCGTCGAGATCCTCGATTTCGGGATGTCGCCCATGGCCGACACGGCGCCAGTATCGCTTCAGTTCGCGAATGTCCGCCGGCGTCCGCGGAGCAGCCGGTGAGTCGGCCTCGGCCGATTTGTGTGCCTCGACGCGCGGCGCCCGCCGCGACTCCGGCGCGGCCGCGTCCTCCGCCGGTTCCGGCGACCCGGCGGGCTCGTCGCCTTGCGTCAGGAACCGCGAGGTATCGACGATATCATCCGGCGGTGGCGGCGACTCTTCACGCAGCGCGGGCGGCACCTCCGCGGCGTCGGCGATGGAGGCCACGCTTTCATCGTGCCGGTTGGCGACGCCGCCATCGCTTCGCGGCTCCGCATGTTGACGGCGACGCCGCGCACCCTGGTCCTTGAAGAGTGGAACGGTCAGAAGCGACGCCGCTGGCTTGCCCGCCGCCGGCGTCTCGGGCTTGCCCTGCCCCGGTGTCGTCATGACGCCCGATCCTCCTCATCCAGTTGGCAGCCGTTCCGGCATGCCTCGGCACCCTCTCGAAAGCAAGCGCAGCCCAGACGCAACCCGGAGAGATGCTCATCGAGCGCGGCGATCAGCAAATCCTGCAACGAACAGTCGAGGTGCGCGGCCGCCAAGCGTAGCCGGCGATGGCGCTCGGGGTCGAGCCGCAATGAAATTCGCGCCCGCTCGCCGCCGGCGGCGGGAGGTTCCTGCGGCGGCGCCACCCGCAGGGGCGCGCGGGACGGTAACGAAGTCTCGACACCCGCGCCACGCGGAACGGCGGCCGACGGGCGCGCTGTGCCCTTACGGGCCAGAAGCTGGCCGGATAGCGAAGCAACCGTCATCTCGCCCTCGCCTTACGCACTTGCCCGTGCCGGGACGACCACGCTCTTGCGCGGGCGCCCGGCCTCCTGGGTCCGCAGGAAAGTCTCGCGCCGCGTGCCCCGCAGCCGGCCGGACAGATACGTCCAAAGATCGCGGACCTCCTGCGCCGACTTGCTTTGCGGATTGAGTTCCCCGACGACGCGGCCGTCGATCATGCTGGCGGCGAAGTCGGTGCGTTGGTGCATCGTCGTGGGCGCGACCGTACCGTGCTGCGACAGCGCGACCGCCGCCTCGCCGGTGATGCGGGCCCGCATCGTGGCCGCGTTGACGACGAACACCAACGGCTTGCCGCAGGCTTCGACCAGTTCCACCGTGGCCCCCGCCGCGCGCAGATCGTGCGGGCTGGGCCGCGTCGGGATGGCGACGAGATCCGACACCGCGATCACCTGTTCGATCGTGTCGGTGATCGCTGGCGGCGTGTCGATGATGACAAGCTCCATCCCCATCTGTTCGAGCGCATCGAGATCCGCGCGCAAATGTCCGACGGCGGTGTGAACGAACTCCGGCATCGCCGAATCGCGTGCGTTCCACCAATCGGCAAGGCTGCCCTGTGGATCGGTGTCGATCAGCGCAACCCTTTCCGCCCCGCTCTGCGCGGCTTGCACGGCCAAGTGCCCGGCCAGGGTCGTCTTGCCCGATCCGCCCTTTTGCGAGGCAAAGGTCAACACATGCATGCTGTCCTGCTCCTGTTGCTGTCGCCGGCCACGCCTCCGGCCCTCACTTCGGTCGAATTCGACGGAAAATCGCTGGTCATTCGCGCCGTATGCATAAATTGTTTTACGATATTTACTTTTAACACATTCCTTTGTCTCTACTTCGATATGCCAATTAGTTCTGAACAATCGGTTAATTACAACTAACAACACGAAACTGCAGACTAACATCCACAAATTGTTAAGGATTAACGCGCATGATCCAGGCCAGCCATAGGGGTCCGTGCGATCCCACGGCCGGCTCAGGGCCGGCGGCGATGCAGACTTCGAGAGGGCAACGACGCCGATGAAACGCAAGATGCTGTCGCAAGGACGCTGCCTCGCGGCTGTCGCCGCCGTTCTGGTGCTGGGCGGCTGCGCAGCGACGGGCACACCCAAGCCGCAGACGCAAGTCAGCGAAACAGCCTCGCTGCCCGAACTGATGCGCTTGGCGGAGCGAAGCCGCGAGGCCGGCAACGCAAGCGTGGCGGCCGATATCTACGAAAAGGCGGCCGAGAAATATCCCGATGCCGCGGAGCCGTTCATCGGCCTGGGTCACGCCGCCCGCTCCGCGGGCCAGTCGCGGCGGGCCACCACGGCTTTCCGGGAGGCATTGAAGCGCAATCCGGACTCGCTGGCCGCGCGTTATGGACTCGGTCAGTCTCTGCTGGACGGCGACCGGCTTGCCGCCGCAATCGAGCAGTTCGATGTTCTGATCGACGCGGGCACGAGGGACCACCGCCCCTATCTGTCGAAGGGTGTGGCGCTCGACTTGCTCGACCGCCACAAGGAAGCGCAGGCCACCTACCGCGCTGGACTCGAACACATGCCGGAGAGCGTGGCGCTGAAGAACAACCTCGGGCTGTCGCTTGCATTGAGCAAGGACTATCGGAAGGCCATGCGCACGCTGGAAGCAGTGGTGCGCGATCCCACCGCGCCCGCTCGCGCCCGGCAGAACCTGGCCCTTGTGTATGGCATGGCCGGCGACATGCAGCGCGCGGCCGCGACCGCCGGCGAGGACCTGTCGCCTCAGACCGTGGAGCGCAACCTCGCCTACTACCGCGCGCTTCAGGGCCTTCGCGGCGAGAACGGCCAGGGTGCCAGGGAGACCGGGGCAGAGCCGACCGCGCGTCGTACGTCCGAGCCTCGGAGCATCGACACGGCTGAGGCGGCGGATGACGCCGACAACCCGCTCCCACCGGACGGCAAGCCGATCCAGCTTGCCGCCGCCGTTGCCATGCCTTCGCAAGGGCCGGATCGGGCCAAGGCAAACAGCGCGGAGATGTCCGGGCAGGACGATGATGCGGCCGAGATGGCGCCTGCCTCTGCTTCTGAAACCGATACCGTCGCGGACGAAGAGAAACCGGCGATGGCGGACACGGCGGAGACGGGTGCGGCAGGCGCCTCCCAGGCATCCGAGACATCGGCGAAGCCGGAGCCCGAGCCGGAATCCACGAAGCCAGCGCAGGTTGCCCGCCTCAGCGAGCCGTCGGAAGACGGCAAAACCGCCCAGGCTGACACCCCGGACACCGAGGCACAGGCATCCGAACAACCCGCCAAGCCAGCGACTGTAAACGAGGAGTCTCAGACTGCTGGTACAACGACGGCGGAGGCCGTGCGCAAACAGTTGAGCGCAACACCGCAGCAGGATTCGGGTGACGCCAAGCGAGCCTACTGGGCGCAGTTCGCATCCTTCTCCACGCCAGAGTCGGGCAAGGCGGAATGGCGGCGCCTGCAGAAGCAGTACCCGGAACTCATCGCGGGCCTGCCGATGTCACTGCAATCGGCCGAACTGCCCGAAAAGGGTACGTTCTACCGGGTGCGCACCGGCCCGTTCGACGCCAAGCAGGCGCCCGACCGCCTGTGCGAAGCACTGGCCGAGAAGGGTCAGGGATGTCTGGTCGTGCAGCGGTAACATCGCGGAGACGAGCGCCATGAGCGTGATGAGCGTAATCGGCACCGAGCCCCGGCAGGACGACGTGCTGCGCCTGCTGGAGACCCGGATGGCCTGCCTTCTGGTCGACCGACCGGGCACCGAGTCCCTGCGCCGCCACCTCTTCGTTCTGCGCGAAAAGCTGGCCAACGAGACGATCGACCGGGCCACCCTGGCGCAAGTGGAGGCAACGGTCCGCGAACTCCGCCCCGCCGGCGTGAAGCCCGCCTCAACCCAGAGCGAGCCGCAGACACTGGCGAGCCGCCTTGTCGGCGAGGCCACAAGCCGCGCCCTCGTCGGCGCCACCGGCCTCTCCGCCCTCACCCTGCTGGCACTCCAGGTCGCGGGCTGAGACGGGAAGTGGACGGCGGCAGCGACATCTCGAACGAAAAAAGCCCCGGTCGGATGGCCGGGGCTTTTCGCATGTGATTGGTCGGGGAGACTGGATTCGAACCAACGACCTCCGCCTCCCGAAGGCGGCGCTCTACCAGGCTGAGCTACTCCCCGTCAGCGGCGCCGTATATAGCGGTTCAGCGGCGCGATGGCAATGGGGCCGCGTGCGATTCTTACAGCTTTTGCGGGCCGGTCATTTCCCCGCATGCCGGGGCGGCTTCCGATTAGTTGCAGCGACCGATCGAGCCTTCACGGCAGACGTATTCGCCGTTGGTCCAGGTGGCCCCCGAGAGATCGGCGCCGGTGAAGTCAGTTTCCCGGAGTTGCGCGTCGGTCAGGTCCACGCCGCGCATGTTGGCCCCATAGAACTCGGAACTTCTGAGGTCCGCGTTTACGAACGACGCACCCTCCAGGTCCGCGCGAGAGAAGTCCACCTGGAAAAGCTGGGCGCCGTCGAAGTTGACGTTCCGCAGGGTGGCGCTGAGAAACTTCGTGCGATAGGCCTCCACCTCCGAGAGGTCGCTGCCGGTGAGATCGGCGCGGATGAAGGAAGCGCCGCGCAGGCGCGCCCCGGAAAGCCGGACGTCGCTCATGTCCATGCGATCGAACGTGCAGTCCTGGTAGTTCACCCCCGGTATCGGCGGGTCCGTGCAATCGGCCGCCGCTGGTCCCGCCAGCATGCCGAGCGCCACCCCGACAGCAACCAGCGCACTGCGGCGCACAGTGTGCATTGCTCGCATAGTGGGGCTCAAGCCTGCTGCCTCGCCGGAACCTTGATGACCCTGCCCGCCTGTTGCGGCCAGTCCAGTTTGCCGTGGGTCGCCTCCACCTGCGCCAAGCGTTGCTGCACGGCGTCCGGCATGACCCCGACGCGGCGGGTGTTGAGATCGACATAGAGAATCAGCCATTCGCTTGTCGCGGCAAGGTAGCCTTCCCCGGCGTGATACATCTCGTGGAACAGGTGGACGCGCTTCGGGTCGAAAGCCAGAAGCCGCGTGGCGATGCGAAGCGGGTCCCCCTCGCCCACCTCGCGGACATAGGTGACATGCGAATCCGCGGCGAAGACAGAGCCGCCCGTGGCCTCGCGGTGGGCGTCGTCCAGTCCGACATAGGCCAGGAAGGCGTCCGTGGCATGGTCGAAGGCGAGCACGTAATAGGCCACGTTCATGTGGCCATTGTAGTCGATCCACTCCGGACGCACGGATTCGCGGTGAAGATCCAGCGGGGCGGGCTCGCTCATCTATCGTCCTGCCGACTGTCCGTTTTCGACCACCATTCGGATAAGGACGATAGAGCATTGGCGCCGTGCGGCAAACCCGATAGCGTTGTTGCGACCACTGAATTCTTCACGATTGCCCGGCTTCCGCCATGCGACTGATTGCCAGCGTCGACGCCCTGCTCGGGTTCCTGGGCGCGCACGCCACCCGCGTCCTGTTCGTCGGCATCTTTCTTGGGCTCGCCGTGCCGCCGCTGGCCGCCATCGTCCGCCCGGCCCTGACGCCGAGCGTCCTTATCATGATGAGCGCACTGTTGCTTCGCATCGACTGGTCGGAGATGGCCGAGTACGCGCGGCGGCCAATGCTGGCCACGATCCTCACGGCCTGGCTGCTACTGGGTGCGCCACTGGCGATGTGGCTCGTGCTGGGGCCAGTGCGGCCACCGGAGGCGCTTGGCACCGCCATGGTATTGATGGCCGCCGCGCCGCCGATCCTCACCTCGGCAGCCATTGCGGTGCTGCTGGGCCTGGACGGGGCGCTTGCCATCGTCACCGGACTCGCCGCGACTCTGCTGGTACCATTCACCCTTCCCCCGCTGGCCCTCTTGCTGCTTGGCCTCGACCTGCAGATCGGTGCAGCCGCGTTCTCCCTCCGCCTTGGCGCAATCGTGCTGCCGGCGTTCTCTGCGGCGGCTCTGATCCGCAGGCTTGCCGGCAACCAGCGTGTCGCCGCTCATGCCAGACAGATCGACGGCATTGTCGTGGCTGCAATGCTGGTCTTTGCAATCGGCGTTATGAACGGTGTCACGGAGACACTTATCGAACGGCCCAGCGTCGTGGCACTATGGCTATTCGCATCCTTCGTCGCGAATCCAGGCTTGCAGCTAGTGGGTATCCTGGCCTTTTCCTGGCTTGGCCGGAAGGGCGCGCTCACCGTCGGCCTCCTCTCGGGAAACTGCAACATGGGCTTGCTACTTGCAACCATGCCGGCCGACAGCGAATTCGACGTGCTGCTGTTCTTCGCCGTGGGGCAGTTTCCAATCTTCATGTTGCCGGCCATCTTGCTCCCGATCTACCGGAAAATCCTGACTTGATCCAGCTAGTGCTCTGATAAATCTGGTTTTCTTGATTGCCAGTGCAAAGCGGGACAAATTGAGGCATTTCTGCAACAGACTGTGCCGGACACGTCTCACGCACGGCTTGTTAACTGGTTTCAAACGGACCCTTGTGCTAAGTGCTGCTGATTGGCCAAGGCCGTGTTCGCGATCCAATTGCGCGAATGCATATAGCTGGAATCCGCCTCCTGCGCACTCGTCGGTATACGGGCATCGGCGTGCTCAAAAAGGGGGTGGAAAGACGTAGTGGCGGCACCGCGCTCGTGCGAAGGGGTTTGCGGCGCGGGCATCCTGATGGTGAAGACTGGGGGGCTGCCTCAGAGGGGGGTCTATGCCTGGAGGGATCGACGGTTCGAAGCTTGGGCGGGCGCTGGCGACGGTCTTTGTGTCTGTTGCACTGGCGGCCTGCGCCGCGAATGGCGAGCAGACGGAAGAGGAGGAACTGTTCGGTTACGAAGAGCCGAACGACCCGCTCGAAACCCCCAATCGGTTCGTGTTCGCGTTCAACGACGCCGTCGATTTCGCCGTCATCAAGCCGGCGGCCTCGACGTATCGCTTCCTGCTTCCGCAAGAATTCAGGGATCTCGTACGCAACTTCGCGCGCCATGTCGGGTTGCCCGTCGTTATCGCGAACCATCTACTCCAGGGTCAGTGGGACCGTGCGGAGGATTCGGCCGCACGTCTGCTCGTGAACACCGTGACGCTCGGCCTTGGCGACCTTGTGCCGGAGCGCCACCCCTACCATCGCGAGGACTTTGGGCAGACACTGGCGGTCTGGGGCGTTGACGACGGCTTCTACCTGGTGCTGCCGATCCTGGGGCCGTCGAGCGCACGTGACGGCACCGGCAAACTGGTTGACATCTTCCTCGACCCGTTGACCTATGTCGATGGTGCGACGACTTTCAGTCTTGCCACCAGGGCCGCGGAGGGTGTCGACTTCCGCGCCCGGAATATCGAGACGCTGGAAGAGATCAGGCGGGATTCGGTGGACTTCTACGCCCGGATGCGCAGTCTATATTACCAGCGCCGCCGGGCGCAGATCGAAAACGGCGACGTCGAAACACCGGCCTTCCCGGGATATTCCGAACAGACAACACCGGGCGAGACCGCCGAACTGGAGAACTAGGCGATGCAAGCACCGGGCTTCGCCCGACGAGCAGTGGCAAAGGCGCTGCTCCTGAGCATGGTCATGGCCGCGCCGCTTACCTTGTCAAGCCAATCGGTTGCCGCTGCGAATGCCCAGAACGAGGGCGCGGCCGATTTCATCCGCACCCTTGGCCAGCAGGCAATCGCGGAGCTGGGCGACAAGAGCATTCCTTACAACGAGCGGGTGGATCAATTCAGCAACCTCCTCAACGACGGCTTTGCAATGGATGCGATCAGCCGCTTCGTGCTGGGCCGTTACTGGCGTGTCGCCAGCGATGAGGAGAAACAGGCCTTCCGCAAAACCTTCGAGCGCGTGGTCATGCAGCGCTTCCTGCCGTTGTTCGAGGGCTATTCGAACGACGACTTCGTGGTCGAGGGCGCCAAACAGGACCCGCGCAATCCGGACTTCTACCTCGTGGACAGCCGGATTGCCCAGCCCGGCGACAAGGGCGGAATGGTCAAGGCTGGATGGCGCGTGCGCCACAAAAGCTCCGACTTCGAGATCGTCGATGTATTGGCGGAGGGTGTGAGCATGGCGATCACGCTTCGCAGCGAATACACCTCGGTGATCAAGCGTAACGGCGGCCGGGTCAGCGCGCTTACCGACATCCTGGAGCGCAAGCTGGACCAGGGCGCCTTCAAACCCGAGAGCGCGCAGGGCGTGGTTCAGTAGCAAGCTTTCCCTGGAATGCCAGCTTAGCCCGCTCACAGGTCACACTGAATGCAAATGCGAAAGGCCCGCCGGTATCGCCAGCGGGCCTTCAATTTCTCGTCCGGCAGCCAGGATGGCCGTCCCCGCCACACCCCGTGATACGGCCTAGCGTTCGAGACGCTTGTACTTGATCCGATGCGGCTGCACGGCCTCCGCACCGAACCGGCGGATGCGGTCGGCCTCGAAGTCCTGGTAGTTGCCCTGGAACCACTCCACCTGGCTGTCGCCCTCGAAGGCCAGGATGTGAGTGGCGATGCGGTCGAGGAACCAGCGGTCATGGCTGATAATGAGCGCACAGCCAGGGAAGTCCAATAGCGCCTCTTCCAGCGCGCGCATAGTGTCGACATCCAGGTCGTTCGTCGGCTCGTCGAGCAGCAGGACGTTGGCGCCGGACTTCACGATTTTCGCCAGATGCACCCGGTTGCGCTCACCGCCCGAAAGCGTGCCAACCTGCTTTTGCTGGTCGCGGCCCTTGAAGTTGAAGGCACCGACATAGGCGCGCGAGTTGATCTGCTTTTTGCCCAGATCGATCACGTCCTGGCCGTCGGAGATTTCCTCCCAAACGCTGTGCTTCGGGTTCAGCGTCTCACGCGACTGATCGACATAGCCGAGCTTGACGGTGTCGCCGACCCGCAAGGTGCCGCCATCCGGCTGCTCCTGTCCGGAAATCATGCGGAACAGCGTCGTCTTGCCGGCGCCGTTGGGGCCGATGATGCCGACGATCGCCCCCGGAGGCACCTTGAATGAAAGCTCGTCGATCAGCAGCGTGTTACCGAAGCCCTTGCGCAGGTTCTCGGCCTCGATCACCAGATCGCCCAGGCGCGGCGGCGTCGGAAAGACGATGCGCCCGCTTTCCGGGGCCTGACTTGCCTGCTGCTGGAGAAGTTGCTCGTAAGAGTTGAGGCGGGCCTTCGACTTGGCCTGCCGCCCCTTGGGGGAGGATCGCACCCATTCCAGCTCGTGCGCCAGTGCCTTCTGCCGCGCGCCCTCTTCCTTTTCCTCCTGCGCCAGGCGCTTCTGCTTCTGCTCCAGCCAGGCGGAGTAATTGCCCTTGAACGGAATGCCCTGACCGCGATCGAGTTCCAGGATCCAGCCGGCCACGTTGTCGAGGAAATAGCGGTCGTGGGTGACACACACGACCGTTCCCTCGTACTCCTCCAGATAGCGCTCCAGCCAGGCGACCGATTCGGCGTCCAGGTGGTTCGTCGGCTCGTCGAGAAGCAGCAGGTCCGGTTTCTGCAACAGCAGCCGGCACAGCGCGACGCGCCTGCGCTCGCCACCCGAAAGACGCGTAACGTCCGCCTCGCCGGGCGGGCAGCGCAGGGCGTCCATCGCGATCTCGATCTTGCGGTCGATGTCCCAGGCGTCGGCCGCGTCGATCTTCTCCTGCAACTCCGCCTGCTCGGCGATGAGTTGGTCCATCTCATCGGGGGAGATATCCTCGGCGAAGCGCGCGCTCACCTGCTCGAACCGCTCCACCAGTTCCTTGATCTCGCCCAGACCCTCGGTGACGTTGCCCGCAACGTCCTTGCTGGGATCGAGTTCAGGTTCCTGCGACAGATAGCCGACCCTGGCACCTTTGGCCGCCCAGGCCTCGCCGTTATATTCCTGATCCAGCCCGGCCATGATCTTCATCAGCGTCGACTTGCCGGCGCCGTTCAGACCCAGCACGCCGATCTTCGCGCCCGGCAGGAACGACAACCAGATATCCTTCAGGACCTCGCGTCCGCCGGGAAAGATCTTGGTCAGACCCTTCATTACATAAACGTACTGATAGGAAGCCATTGCGGGCTGCGTCCTCGTCGTTGTGCGATGATTTGTGCGGAAAGTGGGGCGCCGCGAGGCCATCGCGGCCGGCGCCATACCATTTGCACGCGCCGTGTTCTAGCAAGCCCCGCCATGGAACGCAAAGTCCGTGCGTCGGCACGCCTTACCAGCCGGAATCCCGCTGCATCTTCACCAGATCCCGGCGGCTTTCGGCCAGCGCCCGGGCGGCGCCCAGCGTTGCGGCGTTCCGGTCGTGGAGCAACGGCAGCATCCGGATGAACACCTGTGCCGTCACCAGGCAGTCGCCAAGAGCGGTGTGGCGACCCTGGACGTCGACGCCGAACGCCTCCGCCAACGCTTCCAGGCGCAGATCCTCCTGCTCGGGCATCAGCGCGCCGGCCAGCAGCAGGGTGTCCAGCATAGGCGGCGGCTGCCAATCCAGACCCCAGCGCCGGCATTCGCGGTCCAGCACGCCGACGTCGAAGCCCACGTTGTGGCCGAGCAGCACCGCCCCCTGCATCATCGAGCGCAGGTCGCCGAAGGCATCCGGAAAGGGCGAGGCGTCGGCCACCATGTCGTCGGTGATGCCATGCACGGCCGTGGAGCGCGCCGGGACCGCGACGCCCGGACGGACCAGACGATCCATCGTCACGCTGCGATATACCTTCGCCCCGTGCAGGCGGACCGCGCCGATGGAAACGATGCGCGCCTCCTCGACATCGAGGCCGGTCGTCTCGGTATCGACCACAACAATTGCGAGGTCGTCCAGCGGGCTGTCGTCGCCCACATCGCCAGGTGACGGCGGCCTATCGTGCAGGTCAAGGGCGTGTTCCAGCTCGAAGGCGTACTCTGCCGCCTCATCCGCCGCGAAGGACAGGACAGCCCCGCCGTGCGTCCCGAAGGGCGCGACTCGCGCGGAAAGGGCAACGCCGTCCACCGTTGTCAGCTCCGCGTCCACGGGCCGCTCGTTTCGTTCGGCAAGGCGTACGGCTTCCAGTACGCTCGGACGGTCGAGCGCGGCGAACACGGAGGTGCCGACGCGTACGCGCTCGGCCCCCAGAAGGCCCTTGGCCCCGGCGTTCACCAGACTGACTTGGCCACTTTCCGTTATCACCACGATGGCCTCGCCGACGGCGGCCAACGCCGCATGAAGGCGTTCGTCCGGCAAGGCCCGAATGCGGGCGTAGCGGGCGGAGAGGTCGCCCAGAGCCAGCCACAGCCGCTCCATTTCCCGCCCGCACTCGCCGGTCGGCTGCACGGGCAGCACGGCGTTCTCGTCGCCGGCAAGAGTGACGATGGCACCGCGTACGCGTTCGACCTGGCGGAAGTGGCGGCGGATCAGGGTCGCCGCCGTTAGCAACGCCCCAACGCCCACCAGGAGCGCGGCGGCAAGGACCACCTCCGGCAAGCCGGGCCGCGCTCCTGGATCGAACGCCACGCCAGCATACAGCCCGGCAAGCGCCAGCACGCCGATTCCCGCCAACGCCAGAAGGACGTAGAACAGTTTCAGTCGCTCAGCCGGCATCCTTTATCGCCCTGCATGAGGTCCATGCCGCCCATGCTAGAAGACGTCGGCGGTCATTTCGCTGTGCATGCGCTTCCGCAGTGCCTCGATCGCGTGGAAGGAATCCTTCAGGATGTCCCGCTCGCGTTCGGATAACGCATCCGGGTGAACATAGTTGCCGACGCTGCGCCCGGCCTTGAAGTCAGCAATCTGCTGACGCAGCAGCAGGAAGGTGATGTGCCGGTAGGCGCCGCGCAGATAATCCGCCTCGTCCGAGCCGAGGACGTCTCTCTCCCGCAACTTGTCGATACGCACCAGGGTCGGGGTTTCCACGATGCCCTCGCGCAGGGCCATCATGCGCACGTTCTGGACCAGTGGCAGCGTGCCTGTGTGCTTCAGGTTGATCTCGCCGCGATGCTCCGGCTTGTCCTTCTCGGTGATAAATCGCCCGAACCAGCCAAGAGCCACTGCCTGATCACCGGTATGGCTATGCACATCGCGCAGGAAGCCGGGGCTGCGCCGAAGCACGTCCACGACCGCCCGGCGCAGGTCGGCGGCCATATCGATGCGCCCGTAAAGCGGCTGGAAGTCGAAAAAAATGTCGGAGAGCCGCACCGCGACGAAGCTGTGTTTGCGTCCCCACACCGCAAGTTGCTGGCGCCACTGGGAGATCGTCTTGCGCCACAACGGATTGACCGCCATGACATAGCCCTTGCACCAGGGAAAGCCGACGGCATCCAGGTCGCGGCACATTCGCTCCGCCAGCTCGCGGAACCAGGCGTCGATGCGGTTGTGTTCCTCGTCTGGATAGTCGGCCAGGATGAAGCCGTTGTCCTGGTCGGGATACAGAAAGTTCTCCCCGCGCCCGCCGGAGCCCATGATGATGGCGGCAAATTCCACTGGCGGCTTGCCCCAGCCCTCCGCCTCCATCCCGGCAATGCGCGCGTCGATGATCCGGCGGTGGATGTCCCGGTTGATATCGGTAAGTAGAGCCTGGATCTCCGGCGCCGGCACGTTGTCGGCCAGCAGTTCCCCCGCCACCTCGACCTCCGCCGCCTTCACCTCGCGCAAGCCGTCGAGCGTCCCTTCGTGGGAAATCCGCTCGATCAGGTGCACGGTCTGCTCCGCGGCGACCGCAAGCGCGGTATTGAGATCGATCACACCAAGCGGGCGCGCATCCCGGTCGGTCGCCGGCATATGACGCCAGCCGTACTGGCGCATTCGGGCAATCGCTGTATGGAGATAATCGTCGGCGTACACCGCACGTACGGGTGCGCTCATCACGTCGGCGACCGGCTCCTCGCCACGACAGCGCAGCGCGATGCGGCGGGTGACATCCTGCTCGGTGACGATACCCACCAGCCGCCCCTCGGCATCGGTTATCAGGGCGCTTGTCGACTTTGCCGCACCCATGGCACCCAGCATGTTGGCGATACTGGTGCCTTGCCCCAGGACGACGGGATGCCTTCGCATGTAATCGCGTACGAGGTGAGAGAATATCTTCGTCTGCGACTGCATCTGCGAACGCCCTTCTCCCGCGCTTCAATCGAACGTGCTCTCGGCGCCTACGCTTCCGGGTGCCGTTCGACATCGCGCCTGTTCCCGAACGAACGCCGCCGGATCGAACCCGGTTCCCTTCGAAAAGCACCCCGGCGGCTGACTTGCCGTGCGAAACGAGAGAGAGATTGGCACCGGACTGATTCGTTGTCCAATGCGTTCAGAAATGGTATTCAGTTATACTTAATTGTGCCGCGAAAGGCCGGCGTATGTCCGGGTGGGACTTGGCTTTTTGGCGATCCGGGCCACCCCGCCACTCGTTACATGCGCAGGTCCTTGCGGACCATGGCCCGTGTTCAGCACGGGCGGACGTGCCGTGAGGCGAACAACGACGCCGGGGAGGTATTTCGCGTGTCGCTATGCCAGCAGGTTGATGCGGTACGCATGGGCAGCACGCAAATGTTGCCGTCCGACACGGCGTCCAGGTATCGCGAACGCCAACAAGGCGGGGGCATCGCGCCCCCGCGCATTCGGAACTAAGGGGGCACGGCCTTGGAAACGAAAGTCATCTGGCTGTTTGTCTTCGTGATCCTGTACTGGGCGTATTGCATCTCCATGGGCATCAAGGGTGCACGTTCCGCCCGTACGGCAAGCGACTACTTCATCGCCGGGCGCCGCCTGTCGATGTGGGTCTTCATTCTGGCGGCAACAGCCACGTCCTTCTCGGGCTGGACCTTCATGGGTCACCCGGGACTCATCTACCGTGACGGCTTCCAGTACGCCTATGCGTCGTTCTATGCCATCACGATCCCGTTCACCGGCGTTATGTTCCTCAAACGCCAATGGATGATCGGCAAACGCTATGGCTATGTCACGCCGGGCGAGATGCTGTCGGCCTACTTCCGGGGCGATGCGATCCGCATCCTGACCGTGATCGTGGCGCTTCTGTTCTCGATCCCCTACCTGGGCCTGCAGCTTGGCGCGTCGGGCTACCTGTTCAACGTGCTGACGGACGATCTTGTAAGCCAGGACTTCGGCATGTGGCTGCTGTCGATTGTGGTGCTGGTCTACGTCGCCTCGGGCGGCCTGCGCGCGGTGGCGTATGTCGACACGGTGCAATGCGTCATGCTGGCGGCCGGAATCGTCATCATCGGCTTCATCGCTTACAGCTATACCGGCGGCTTCGGTGGATTGAACGAGAGCCTGGCCCTGCTCGGCCAGAACCCGGAGCTTGGCAGGTGGGGTGCCACGCCCGACGGCCACAACGCCTATCTGGCCATTCCGGGCGTGATCCAGTTCACTGCCGGCCTTGGGGTCGAGACGCCGACCGGCGGCCTGTGGACCGGCATCATGGTGCTGACCTACATGTTCGCGCTGATGGGCATCCAGTCGGCCCCCGCGTTCACCATGTGGGCCTTCGGCAACACCGACCCGCGCCCGTTCGCGCCGCAGCAGGTGTGGGCCTCGTCCTTCGCGATCGGGTTCATCCTGTTCTTCTTCACCGCCGCTCAGGGCATGGGTGCCCACTTCCTGGGCGCCAACCCGGCGGTGAACGAAGCCGGCCTGACCGACGCCACCATCCTGCCGGCCGACATCGCGCAGAACCCCGATAGCATCGTGCCGAATTATATCAACCTTATCGCCGACGCGGCGCCATGGTTGATGGGCATCCTGGCGGTCTGCGCGCTGGCGGCGATGCAGTCCACGGGTGCCGCTTACATGTCGACCGCCGGTTCGATGCTGACCCGCGATCTCTACAAGCGCTACCTCAAGCCCGGCGCGGGCCACGCGGAGCAGAAGCTGCTGGGCCGTATGGGCGTGGCGTTCATCGTGATCGCGGCGTTGCTGGTGGCCACCTTCTCCCGCGATGCGCTGGTGCTGCTGGGCGGTCTGGCGGTTGCCTTCGGCTTCCAGATGTGGCCGTCGCTGGCGTCGGTGTGCTGGTTCCCGTGGATCACCCGCCAGGGCGCGACACTTGGCCTGGCCGCCGGACTGCTCGCCGTGATCTTCACCGAGAGTTTCGGCATCAACATCGCCGGAGTTTTCGGTATCGAGCTGCCGTGGGGCCGCTGGCCGTGGACCATCCACTCCGCGGGTTGGGGCATCATATTCAACGTCGGCGTGCTCCTCATCGTCTCGGCCGTGACGCAGAACCAGAACGAGTACAAGCACCGCATGGAGTATCACAACTTCCTGCACGAGCATGCGGGGCTTAGTGACGAAAAGCGCAAGTTCATCCCGCTGGCGTGGATCGTCACCCTGGCCTGGCTGTTCTTCGGTATCGGGCCGGGTGCGGTTATCGGCAACACCATCTTCGGCGTGCCGAGCGACGCCAGCACCTGGACCTTCGGCATCCCGTCGATCTGGGCCTGGCAGATCCTGTTCTGGCTGCTTGGCGTCGGCATGATGTGGTTCCTGGCCTACTTCATGGAGATGTCCAAGGTGCCGCGCAAGGAGGTCGAGGTTCTGGTCGAGGACATCGGCGATATCGTGCAGCAGCCCACTCAGGGCGCCGGCCGCTGAGCCCTGCGCGAACTGTGAAGACGAAGACGGGGGAAGGGCTTGTCCCTTCCCCTGTTTTCTTTCTAGATTGGGGACTTAGGCGCCCCAATGCAGGCGGATAATGGCCGAGATTTTCACCGAGAAGTACCATCTGCTATGGGCGCTGCTACTGGCGGCGGCCTTGTTCTTTCCGGTGCGCCGGCTGATCTGGGTGCTGTCGGTGCGCCGGGTGCAGCGCTTGGAAGGCCAGGAAGCGGATCCCGAGCGACAGCGCGCGCTAATGCGCCGGGCGGGCGCCACGGCCGCCCTACTCTGCTTCCTCGTCGGCTACCTCTACACCTCGACCTGGTGGGGATCATGAACGGCGACGTCGTTCGGCGCTTTACCTATCTGGCAGGCACACTGCTGATCGTGGCGATGCTGGGCGCGCTGGTGTTCGGAGACTTCTTCGGCGCCGCACCCGGCGACTACTACGTGCAGAAGGGCGACCAGCGCCTATCCGAGGGTCAGTTCGACAAGGCGTTGAAGAACTTCGACCTCGCGCTGGAAGAGATGCCGAATCATCGCGGCGCCCTGATGGGCCGCGCCCTGGTATTCATCCAGCGCGAAGACTACGACAATGCGCTGGAGGAGCTGTCCTACCTGATCGATTTCCTGAACCGCACACTGCCGGAGGACACAAAGGAAGACCCCACCGGCTATGGCGTGCTGGCGGCGGCCTACGCCAACCGCGGCATCATTCACGACCGGCTGGGCAATCACCGCAAGGCGCTCGACGCCTATATCCAGGCACTGCGCACGGACGAGGAGGGAATCGACGGCCCCTCGATCTTCGACGAGGTACTCTACGGCTATCGTGCCGCAACGGTGCGCGACCGCGCGGAATACCTGGCCAGGGAGTTCGAGAAACCGCCTGAACAGCGCCTGTTGCGCCTGCCCGAGAAGGATGCCGATCAGCGGATGTACAAGCCGTGAGGCGCTGCCGGATACCTTGGCTAGAACCGCACCACGCCAAGCACATCCTGGAATAGCACGAGGCAGAAGAACACCGCCGCGATGCAGCCGAAAAGCAGGCGCACGAAATCGGTGTTGCCCTCATCGTCGCGATAACGGATGCCGTTCCAGGCGATGAAGCCGGTCACCGCCAGGAACACGATGTTGACAAGCTGCTCGTACTGACCGGCGAAATCGAACATGGCAGGGAGATTAGCTGCCCGCGCCGCGCCGCTCAACGCGGGAATGCAGGTGCCGCGCCCCCTGGCGGGCTACAAGCCGCGCATCCCCTCGCCTCGCCTGCCGGGCGGCTCGACGGCCGGCTGATCGCCGCCGCGCAGTTCTTCTTCCTCGAAGTAGGGCGGCAGAAGCTGCGTCGTGGTCGATTCTATGAATACGCTGAACCCGATTCCGCCACCAATCACCAGGACAACGACGAAGCTCGCCGCCAGGAACCGCCGCAATCCCGTTGGCAGCGGCGTGGCGTAGTCGTCGTCATAGCGGTGAAAACGCGGGTCGGTCTCGTCGATGGCGCCCTGCGCAGCCGCCTTCAGCACCTCGCGCGCATAGTGGCGTGCCCATGCCGGGACGTTGTTCTCAAGCATATACTGGCTGAACAGCGAATCGATCAGCCCCTCGGGCATATCGGTGCCGTGCCAGTGATGGTAGGCAAGCTGAAGAAACTGGAATTCCCCGACCTGAAGCTCGTTGGCCGCACGCGCAATTTCGGTGCGGCTCAAATCCTCTTCCCGCTCGGGATGGAGCAATATTTCGAACAACCTCATGCGCGCACCACCTTCAGTTCAATCATAAAAGTCTACGACGGCGGGCGCGGATTGGAAAGCCGCCAGGTCATCCTGCCAGGAATATCATTGTATGGCTCGCGGGCTTGACGGCGGCCGATCCGCACACCGGCTTGGTGTGCCGAGGGCATCAGGAATTGCCGTCTTCGCCGAATTCCTGGCGAATCGCCTGGGTATCTTCCCCAAGGGCGGGACAGTGGCCCAAAGTCTCCGTTAGCCAGGGCGCGGCGAGAGGCGGAGCCGGCATCCGCGCCGATTCGGCGTCGCCCACGCCGACCGAGACCTCCCTGTAAGCCGGGTGTGCCAGGACATCCTCTGGGGTATTCATGCGTCCGTAGGCTACGCGGGCGGCCTCCAGCCTGTCGATCAGCTCGGCCTCGCTGAGGGCGCCGGTAATCGACGCAATCGAGGCTTCCACTTCATCGCGATGCGACTTGCGTTTCGTATTGCTGGCGTACTCAGGACGCTCAGCCAATGCGGGGCTTCGCAGGACGTCCCGGCATAGCCGTTCCCATTCCCGCTCGTTTTGCACGGCAATGACCACCTCCTTGCCGTCGGCGACCGGAAACGCGCCGTAGGGCACGATAGAGGGATGGCGCATCCCCATATACGATGGCCCCTTGCCGTGGTAGCGGGCCTGAAGCAGCGGCACCGCCATCAGATCCGCCATGCTGGCGAACAGGGAAACGGAGAAATGATCCCCGGTTCCCGTCCGCTCCCGCCGGGCCAGCGCTTCCAGAATGCCGCCATAGGCGTTGATGCCGGTGAGGATGTCGGCAATGGATACGCCAACGCGGCCGCCGCCGCTGACGCTGGAGAAGCCACTCTCGGCCTGGATCAGCATGTCGTAGGCCCGCATGCCCTCCAAGGCATGGCCGCTGCCATAGCCCGAGATAGCGCAGACGATCAATCGCGGCGCCGCCTCCTTCAGGCTGGCACTATCGAAGCCCAGCCGGTCCACGGCCCCGGCGGACAGGTTCTGGACGAACACATCCGCCCTGGCCAGAAGCCGCCACATCAACGCCTTGTCGTCCGGATCCTTTAGGTCCAGGCAGATTGACTCCTTGCCATGATTGGCCCAGACGAAATACGTCGACTGTCCCTTCACGTAATCGTCGTAACCGCGGGCAAAGTCGCCCTCGGCCCGCTCCACCTTGATGACCCGAGCACCCGCAAGCGCCAGGCGCCGGGTGCAGACCGGCGCCGCCACGGCCTGCTCCAACGACACCACCAACGTGCCGTCGAGCGGCTTTGCTTCGCCGTCAGCCAGTAATTCCGACGCGGCCATTCCCTGCCCCCTCCAACTTAGAACGAACGCGGCAGCCCCAGGACGTGCTCGCCAAGGTAGGCGAGGATCAGGTTGGTGGAAACCGGTGCCACCTGATAGAGGCGGGTTTCCCGCAGCTTCCGCTCGATGTCGAAGGCCTTGGCGAAGCCATAGCCGCCGTGGGTTTGCAGGCAGGTATCCCCGGCCCGCCACGACACCTCCGAAGCCAGCAGCTTCGCCATGTTGGCCTCCGCGCCACAGTGCTCGCCAGTGTCGAAGCGGCGGGCGGCCTCGTGCGTCATCAGTTCGGCCGCCCGCATGTCGGCATAGGCCCGCGCAATCGGGAACTGGATGCCCTGATTTTGGCCGATGGGGCCGCCGAAGACCTGGCGGTCATTCGCATAGTTGGTGGCGCGCTCGATAAAGAACTTGGCATCGCCGATGCACTCGAAGGCGATCAGGATCCGCTCGGCGTTCATGCCGTCCAGGATATAGCGGAACCCCTTGCCTTCCTCGCCGACCAGCGCGTCCTCGGACACCTCCAGGTCGTCGAAGAACATCTCGGTCGTGTGATGGTTCATCATGGTTTCTATGGGGCGGATGGTCAGGCCGTTGCCTAGCGCCTCCCGGATATCCACCAGAAAGACGCTCAGCCCCTCCGTCTTGCGGGCGACCTCATTGCGCGGCGTAGTCCGCGCCAGCAACAGCAGCAGGTCCGAGTGCTCGGCTCGGCTGATCCAAACCTTCTGCCCGTTGATCACGTAGCGCCCGTCGCGCTTCTCGGCGAAGGTCGCGATGGAGGTCGTGTCGGTTCCGGCGGCCGGCTCGGTCACGCCAAAGGCCTGCAGCCGCAAACGGCCGTCCGCGATCTGCGGCAGGTACGCCTGCTTCTGCGCCTCCGAGCCGTGCCGCAACAGCGTTCCCATGGTATACATCTGCGCATGGCAGGCTCCCGGATGGCCGCCGGAGCGGGCAATCTCCTCAAGGATCACGCCCGCCGCCATCAACCCCAAACCCGAGCCGCCATAGGCCTCGGGAATCAGCGTGGCAAGGAAGCCCGCATCGGTCAGCGCCCTGACGAACTCCCGCGGATAGCCCCGGCCGGCGTCCAGCTCGCGCCAGTATTCGTTCGGAAACTCCGCGCACAGCCGCGACACGCTCTTGCGCACTTCCTCGATCACATCCATCGCTCGCCCTTTCCGTGCCTTGGGATTACGCACCTGCATTTTATCTCAACGCCGAATTGCCGCACGGACTCCGGCGTGATTCAGGACGCCTTCGGCATCACTCTTCCGCAGGAAAGCGTGTCGTCTTGACGCTAGGCCGTTCGCGCATGACCTGAAGCCAATCGGTAAGCTTGGGGCGCTTTACAAGCAACTCACGCCCCGTCGGTACCGCATTGAGATAGGCAAGCATCGGCAGCGCCCAGAGATCCGCCAAAGTCATGCTTTGTCCCAGCAGATACGGTGCGGCCGACAGGTCCATCAGGGCATCGAGCACGCGTTCCGCTCTGGCAACAGCCTCTCTATCGACCGGGTTTCGTACATTTCCTTCGTGCTGAGGCACGTAGATGCCCCATACGCAGGCCGGATAGGCATAGTTATCCATGCTCCGCATGATCTGGCGGGTTCGGGCCACTGAGCCAGGATCGGAAGGAACAAGGTCCTGCCCCGCCGATGTCAGTGCACTTGCGTATGCCGCGATCGCATCGGTCTCGTAGAGGCTGAAGCCATCGTGCTCCATGGCTGGGATCTTCATGAAGGGGTGCCGGGCAGCATAGTCACTTGGCACCTCCGCCGGGCGGAAGATATCCACCTCTTCAAGCTCATGTGGAATCCCCGATTCCAGCAGGACCAAGCGAGCAATACGCGTGTAAACGCTGTACCTTGCGCCGAATAGGCGTACTGGTCTCATGCCGATCCCAACTCCGGCTCCCGGAGGTTGTGAGAAATGATTGGACGAAGCAGCGTTCCGCTCATTTCTACCCCGAAGAAAAAGTGCCGAAAAGCAATTGTTCCAACAGGGCTAAAGGCGACGCCTGCTACCGGCAAACCTTTTTCGGAAGGCCGGGCTCCAGCCTCGTCGCGAGCGTGACATCCGGTCCGCTTGCCCAGGCGACGCCCACGACCTGCCGCTTGCCGTTCCGGCTGCGTACCACGGGGCCACCAGAGGTGCCGCCGGAAACGCGGCAGGCCAGCAGCAGCGTTCCGTCGTCGCCTGTACGCTTCACCGGGCAGGTTGCCCGCTGCAAAATCTGGTCGCGCGGTGCGCCATACCCCAGGACCTCCAGAACCTCACCATCGCGTGGAGGCTCACCGGCAATGGCAAGGCCGCCCACATTTGCGGCCCTGGCATCGCAGGCAATCGCCAGATCCGTTCCATCGCTGCCCCTGAACCGCTGGGGAGCAAGCTCGACATGGGCCGCCCAGTCACCGCGGTCGTAGGCTTCCAGAAAATGCATGCGGCCATTGGGCGGGACGTCGAGGCAGTGCCGGGCCGTCACCAGATGCCCGCCATCGACCACGAATGCAGAACAGTGCTGCATCCGCTTGTAACCGGCATAGTTCAGGCGGCCGACCTCCAGCGTGTCGGATAGCGCGGGTGTCCAGATCGCCAGTAGTGACGCCAGTCCAGCCATGGCCGCTAGCGCAGTGCGCATTCCGGTCGTCCTCTCCGCTTGGTCGTTTTGGCTCTAACCGCCCGTTCATTCAGCATGTACGGGGCTGCCGCTTTCGCTTCCGCATCGTATCCGGAAGTGGATAGAGCTTGCTCCTCGTTGCCGTAATATACAGCCTGTACATGCGTATCGTGCCACCGGGCTGCGGTGGAAGCCTGACTTGCACAGCCGGGAGCGACACTTTGGCAAGCGCGTCGAATACGGCCGTATCGGCTTCCAATGCACCCGGCGGGAGCGGCCAGCTGGCCATGGAGTCCGATCCGCAGGACGGTTGGTTGCTACGGCTCAGCGGGGACTGGACGATCTCTGCCGGCTTGCCGGGTATCGAACCGGTGGAGCGAACGCTCGACCAGCCCGTCGTGCCCGCCCGCCTCCACATCGACGCAAGCGGTGTCGGAAGATGGGACAGCGCGCTGGTGCGCTTCGTCATGGCAACCCTGGAAGCCGCCGCGCAGCGCGATATCCAGGTGGAGACCACGGGTCTGCCCGAGGGTGCCCGGCGGCTGGTGGAAATGGCGCTCGCTGTCCCGGAACGCGCAGGCGCGCGACGCGTGGCCAGCAAGGCGTCGTTCCTGGAAAGCGTGGGCCTGGCGGCGTTGAACACCGCGTCGGGCGGGCATGCCGCCGTCACCTTTCTCGGCGAGTGCGCCCTTATGTTCGTGCGCTTCCTGACCGGTCGGGCAACCTTTCGCCGCGTCGACCTGTGGCTCGCGATCCAGCAATGCGGCGCCGAGGCCCTGCCGATCGTTACCATCATCTCGCTTCTGGTCGGCCTGATCCTGGCCTTCGTCGGCGCCGTGCAGCTTGAGCAGTTCGGTGCCGAGATCTATGTGGCCGACTTGGTCGGCATCGCCATGACCCGCGAGATGGCCGCGATCATGACCGGGATCGCGCTGGCAGGCCGCACCGGCGCCGCCTTCGCCGCCAACATCGGCACGATGCAAGGCAACGAGGAAATCGACGCGCTGCAGACATTGGGCATCTCGGCGATGGACTTCCTGGTGCTGCCGCGCATGCTGGCGCTGATGCTGATGATGCCGCTGCTGACGATTTACGCCGACGCCGTCGGCATTCTGGGCGGCTGGCTGGTCGGCGTCGGGATGCTGGATATCAGCAGCACGGCCTATCTTCAGGAAACACAGGCGGGCGTCGGGCTCACCAACGTCGCCATCGGCGTTGCCAAAGGCACGGTGTTCGGCGCGGTCGTCGCCTTTGCCGGCTGCTTGCGAGGCCTGCAGTGCGGGCGCAACGCAGCCGCCGTGGGCCAGGCGGCAACCTCGGCCGTGGTGACCGGCATCGTGTGGATCATCGCCCTGGATGCCGTCTTCGCCATACTCACCAACATCCTGGGGATATAAAGCGACATGGCAGAGGCGACGCCGCGCATCGCAGTCCGCAACCTGACGCTGGCCTTCGGGACATTCGTGGTTCAGCGCGACCTCGACTTTGCAGTCGCGCCCGATGAAGTCTTCGTCATCATGGGTGACAGCGGCTGCGGCAAGTCCACGCTAATGAGAGCAATGATCGGTCTGCTGCGTCCCGCGAAGGGCGACGTGCTCTACGACGGCCAGAGCTTCTGGGGTACCAGCGACGAAACCCGCATGCGCCTCAACCGGCGTTTCGGCACGCTGTTCCAGTCGGGCGCACTGTGGAGTTCGATGACACTGGCGGAAAACGTCGGCCTGCCACTGCAGCAGTTTACCGGCCTGTCACCGAAGCAAGTGGCCGAGATCGTCACGTTGAAGTTGGCCCTCGTCGGCCTGCGCGGGTTCGAGGACTACTACCCCTCGGAGATCAGCGGCGGCATGCGCAAGCGCGCCGGGCTGGCTCGCGCCATCGCGCTGGACCCCGACATCCTGTTCCTGGACGAGCCGTCCGCCGGCCTCGATCCGTTGAATTCGCGGCGGCTGGACGACCTGATCCTGGAGCTGCGGGATTCGATGAACGCGACCGTCGTCGTCGTCAGCCACGAGCTGGCCAGCATCTTCGCCATCGCCGACAACTCGGTCTTCCTGTGTGCCGAGGCAAAGGCCGCCATCGCCCATGGCAATCCGCGCGAACTTGTCGAAACGGCGGAAAGCGCGAAAGTGCGGGAGTTCCTGAAACGCGGCGCAACCGAAGTCGCGGCCTAGCCGTTACGGCACAGCCCCAGAGGCGAGGTCTGAGATGAGCGCGAAACCTAAACCGGCCCTTATCGGCGGCTTCATCGTCGGCGCCCTGGCGCTTCTCGTCCTCGGTCTCGCATTCTTCGGCAGCGGCAAGTATTTCCAGCAAACGACCACGGCCGTTTCGCACTTCGAGGGGTCGTTGGCAGGGCTTCGCGTGGGCGCACCAGTCAATTTCCGCGGCGTGCAGATCGGCGAAGTCGCCGAGATACGGCTCGTCTATGACCCTGAGGCCGTGGCGACGGACATTCCGGTCGTCATGGAACTGCGCCCGGCTATCAGATCGGCAATGCTGCCAAGCCGTGAGGAAGTCCAGCAACTGATCGACAGAGGCCTGCGTGCCAAGCTTGTGTCGCAAAGCTTTGTGACCGGCCAACTCACCGTCGAACTCGATCTCCTACCAAATACGCCCGTGGTCCTGCACGAAACCGATCCCGATCTGATCGAGATACCTACGGTCCCTTCCGACATTCAGCAGGTCCGGAAGACGCTTGAGGAGCTCGACATCGAAGGGTTGGTGGCTTCGACGTCCAGCACGATGGAATCGCTCGACGCCCTGGCGCGCTCCGCGGAGGAAGCTAAGATGGTCGAGCGCCTCGCGAAGGTCATCGACGATCTCGATACCCTCATCAACGATTCGAACGCGCAATTGGCGGATATGGCGGGCAATATCAATGCCGCCGCGGAATCCGTCCGCGGCCTCATGATACAGGGCGGAGATACCATGGGCCGGCTGGAGGACAGCGTGGACGGAACGCTGTCGGATACGCGGGCCACTGTCCGCTCAGCCGACGCCGCCGCCCGCAAGCTCGCCAGCACCCTCGATCAGGCGAGCACGACCCTGAAAACCGTGGAGCGGGCCCTGGACCCCGCCGCGCCGATGGGTCGCGACCTGCGCCGCTCCATCGTCGAGATCGGCGCCGCCGCGCGGTCGGTGCGGGCGCTGGCGGACGTTCTGGAGCGCAACCCCAATGCGTTGTTGACCGGCAAGAAATGAGAAAGCGCAACGCCATGTATTCCTGGCGCCCGGCTATCCTATTGATCCTTGCTTTCATTATCGCTGGCTGCAGCGAGAGCCTGCCGTCGCGCTACTACGTCCTCAATACGATGGCGCCACCCGGCGGCTCCAAACCATCCGAAGGTCGGACGCTTGCCATACCTCGCGTGGAACTCCCGGAATACCTGAACCGACCGGCCATCATTCGCCGCGAGACTCAGAACCGCCTCGACTTGGCCCAGTTCGAGCAGTGGGCGGAGCCGCTGGACGTCAACCTGACACGCGTGATGACCGAGGACCTCGCCTATCTGCTTCAGGGCGACGGCTTCGTCGTCGTTCCCTCCGGGATTGCAGATGCCGAGTTGACGCTTCTCATCGAGTTCCTGCGCTTCGAGCGGAGCGCCGAGGGAGACGCGGTGCTCGCCGCGCTCTGGCGGCTGCGTGACGCGGTGACCGGGGAGCAGTTGATCCTGCGACGCTCCAGCTACCAGCGGCCGGTGGATGGAAGCGATTTCGACAGCCTGATCTCCGCCATGAACCGCCTGACGCACCAGCTAAGCCACGAAATCGCGAACGTCATCACCGATTCCGTCAGCTAGACTATCCGTGGTGATCAGGCCCGCTTGGCGAACTCGCCCGCGACAAGGGAGAGGCTGAACAGCACCGTGGCGCAAACCACCATCGCCGGGCCTGACGGCAGGTCCCACTGGATCGACGCGAACAGGCCGCCGACCACGGCGACGACGCCCGCCCCGACGGCGGACACCGCCATGGCCTCGGGCGTGGACGAGAAACGCCGCGCCGCGGCCGCCGGAATGATCAGCATCGAGACGATCAGCAGAATCCCGACGACCTTCATGGCAATGGCGACGAGAATCGCCAGCATCAGCATGAAGGCCAGCCGTACCGGTAGCACAGGAATACCCTCGGCGGCCGCAAGCTCGGGATGCACCGATATCATCAGCAGCGGACGCCAGAGCGGCACGAGACCGGCCAGCATCGCCGCACCAGCGCCGTATATCCACCCGAGGTCACCCCATCCGACCGCCAGCACGTCGCCGAACAGGTAGGTGAGCAGATCGACCCGCACGCCTTCCAGGAAGCTGATGGCGACCAGGCCCAGCGCCATCCCCCCATGCGCCAGGATGCCCAGTAGCGTGTCGTCCGCCAGCCTGCGCTGGCGCTGCAGGAACACCAGCATCAACGCGACCGCCACCGCCGCCGCGGCGATACCGAACATTGGATCGATGCCCAGCAGAATGCCCAGCGCGATGCCGAGGAATGCGTTGTGCGCCAGGCTCGTGCCGAAATAGGCCATGCGGCGCCAGACCACGAAACAGCCCAGCGGCCCGGCGACAACCGCGATTCCGAGGCCGGCGAGCAGCGCGCGCTGCAGGAACTCCGCCTCCAGCATCATTCGCGCTCGCTCCCCGTCTTGCGCTGCGGCGTCCCGTCCCGGTTCAGCGGGACCACATTGCCGTGCGCGTCATGCCCGTGGTCGTGCGCGTGATGGTAGATCGCGAGCGCACGCCCGGCATCCCGCCCGAACAGCTCCCGGTACTCGGGATGCCGGCTGACCGCCTCCGGCTCGCCATGGCAGCAGACGTGGTGGTTCAGGCAGACGACATGATCGGTCGAGCTCATCACCAGGTGCAGGTCGTGGCTCACCATCAGCACCGCGAAACCGTGCGCCCGGCGCAACCGGCCGATCAGGTCGAAAAGCGCGATCTGGCCACCGACATCCACACCCTGCAGTGGCTCGTCCAGCACCAGGACGTCCGGCCGGCGGAGCAATCCCCGGGCGAGCATCACGCGCTGGAACTCGCCGCCCGACAGAGCCTGCAACTCCCGGTCGATGGTATAGCCTGCCCCCACCTCTTCCAGCGCGTTCTCGATGTCCGTCCGCGAGCGGCGCTTGGGCAACGACAGGAACCGTCGCACGGTCATCGGCAGGGTCGGGTCGATCGCAAAGCGCTGCGGGACATAGCCGAAAGTGACGCCGCGGCGGCACATCACCCGGCCCCGCGTCGGGTTCAACAACCCAAGGACCACGCGCAGCAGCGTGGTCTTTCCCGCACCGTTCGGCCCGATCAGCGTGACGATCTCGCCGGCGTGGATGTTGAGGTCGACGTGCTTCAGGACCTCCTGGCCGCCCAGCCGCACGCTGACGTCGGAGACTTCGATCAGCGGGGGTGTCTCAGTGGGCAACGCGCGCCCCTCCTTCATCGGCGCATGCCGGGCAGAGCCCACGCAACTCGACCGTCTGCCCCTCCAGCCGGAAGCCGAGACGTTGCGCGCCCGCCCGGATAGCGCCGTCGATCCGCCGGTCCTTGAGTTCAGCCGTGGCCCCGCAGCCCCGGCATATCAGGAAGTATCCAGCATGCGGCCGGCGCGGCTCGCTGCAGCCGACGAAGGCATTCAAGCTTTCGATCCGGTGGATCAGGCCCTGGTCCAGCAGGAACTCAATGGCCCGGTAAACGGTCGGAGGTGCCACACGGCCCCGCTCCCGCGAAAGCTCATCGAGAAGCTCATACGCACCGACGGGTTTGCGGCGCGACCAGATCAGCTCGAGCACGCGTCGCCGGAGCGGCGTCAGACGCGCACCCTCGCGCTCGCACATACTCTCGGCCACGCTCAAGGCATCCACGACGCACTTGCGGTGGTCGTGCTCGTGCTGATCGAACGCCGTGACGGCATCCGCTTCGGTCATGGGGCATCTCCGGCAGGCTTGACTCATGAATGTTATATCGTATCGTTTTGCCGCCCTCAAGGCATGAAACCGGCTTCCGGAGGCTCCCATGCGCAGGCTTGGCCGCATCGCGCTCCAGGCATCGATCCTGCTTGCGGCATCGCTGACGACATTCGGCTCGGCGGCGGAGCCATCCGTCGTTGCGAGCATCAATCCGGTCCACAGCCTTGTCGCCGGTGTGATGCAGGGCATCGGCCAGCCGCGCCTGCTGGTGGCCGCCGGCCAGTCGCCTCACACCTATTCCCTGCGGCCATCCGAGGCCCAGGCCCTGGAGAATGCCGATCTGGTCGTCTGGGTCGGCCCCAGCCTGGAACCCTTCCTTGAGCGACCGGTCGCCAACATTGCGCGGCCGTCTGCTTCGTTCCGACTTATGCACGTCGATGGTCTGAGGCTGCTGCGTATCCGCGAAGGCGGCACCTGGGAGGGGCACGCCCACGACGAGGCGAACGCGCTGGCGGATGAGCACGAGCATGCGCATGAGCACAGGCACGACGGAGAAGAGCGCGAACACGATGGTCACGCGGTGCAGGGGGTCCCGGATCAAGAAGTCGATCCCCACCTCTGGCTCGATCCCGACAACGCGCTGGTTCTCGTCGATGCCATCGCCGCGCGCCTGGCCGAAGTCGATCCGGCCAACGCCGACGCCTACCGGCGGAATGCCGCGGAGATGCGCCAGCGTATCCGCAAGACGGAGGCGGAGGCGCAGCGGATCGTCGCCCCGGTCGCGGACATTCCCTTCGTCGTCTTCCACGACGCCTATCAATATTTCGAGCGCCACTACCGCCTGAATGCAGCCGGCTCTATCACCCTCAGTCCCGACCAGCGGGCCGGCGCCCGCCGACTGATCGAGATTCGCGCCAAGATGGCCGAACTTGGCGCGCGCTGCGTGTTCCGGGAGCCGCAGTTCGCGCCGGATCTGGTAGCGACGGTTATCGAGGGAACCGACACCAGGGTCGGCGAGCTTGACCCGTTGGGCATTGCGCACGAGCCGGGGCCCGAGGCTTATCCGGAAATGCTCCTGGACCTCGCCCGCAACCTGTCGGCGTGCCTGCAAGGCGAGAGCTGAACGAAGCCGCAACGGGCCAGCACCATCGTGTCCGGGCGGGCATTTAAGAGGCGGACAACGCGCCTTAACGCTTGACTTCCGCCCCCCGGACCGTCATCTAAGGCATACGGTTTTCTCGCGATCACGCGGTGTACGGCTCCGGCTCGTTCTGGCCCGAGGCTGTCTTTCATCCCGAGACAATCCCCGACATAGCCCGTTCGTTCCAGAAGCGTGTGGAACAAACCCAACGCGCCGCCATACGGCAAGCGCGCCCGCATGCATTGCCGGCGCCGCGTACGGCGCAGAAGGATATTGATTTTGACGACTCAAACGACTTTCGCCGACCTCGGACTCGACCAACGCCTCCTGGGCAACCTGGCGGCGGAGAACTACTCGGCGCCCACGCCGGTGCAGGCGCAGACCATACCGGCCCTGCTCGACGGCCGCGACGTGCTTGGCGTGGCGCAGACGGGAACCGGCAAGACCGCCGCCTTCTCCCTGCCCCTGCTGCACCGCCTGGCAGCCAATCGCCAGCGTCCGGCGCGCGGCGGCGCACGCGCCCTGGTGCTGGCACCAACGCGTGAACTGGCCGTGCAGATCAACGAGGCCTGCCGCACCTATGGCCGCTCGCTGGGCCAGCGCACTGCCGTTGTCGTCGGCGGCGTGCCGAAGGGCAAGCAGGTGCGCGCCCTGTCCCGCGGGGTCGATATCCTGATCGCGACGCCAGGCCGCCTGATGGATCTCATGAACGATCGCAGCGTGCAGCTCAATCAGGTGACCACGCTGGTTCTCGACGAGGCGGACCGGATGCTCGACATGGGCTTCATCCACGACGTGCGGAAGATCGCCGGCATGCTGCCGGACGGCCGTCAGTCGATGCTGTTCTCCGCCACCATGCCGCGCGAGATCGAGAAACTGGCGAACGAGTTGCTGAACCAGCCGGTTCGGGTCGAGGTCAGCCCCCAGACCCCGGCGGTGGAGCGCATCGACCAGCGCGTCTTCCACATCGCCCAGCCCGAGAAGCGCGGCCTGCTCTCCAAGCTGCTGCGGGACCCGGAACTCTCGCGCGTCATCGTCTTCACCCGCACCAAGCACGGCGCCGACCGCTTGGCCCGGCAGCTTGAGACCGACGGCGTGGAGACCGGGGTGCTGCACGGCAACAAGACCCAGGGCGCCCGTCAGCAGGCGTTGACGCAGTTCCGCAACGGCAAGGCCCGCGTCCTGGTGGCAACCGATATCGCGGCGCGCGGGATCGACGTCGATGGCGTCACCCATGTCGTCAACTATGAGTTGCCGAACGTGCCGGAAAGCTATGTCCACCGCATCGGCCGCACCGCGCGCGCCGGGGCGGAAGGTGTTGCGCTGTCGTTCTGCGACCCGTCCGAGCAGGTGCACCTGCGCGGCATCGAGAGGCTGACGAAGCAGCGTCTCACGGTCATTGGCGACGCTCCCCGCCGCGCCCCGCGACAGGCCGACAACCGAAAGAGCGAACGCCCAGCCAACGGCAAACCCGGCCGCCCGAAGCGTCGGCGCAACGCGAATGGCCAGAGCAACGGCCGGCGCATGGACGCCGAGCGCAACGCGGCATAGCGCTTCCCCCTACCCGTCTACCCACTTTATCCACGGCCGCGCCGCACGCCCCTGAATCGCGTGCGGCGCGGCTTGTGCTTCAAATTCACTTTCCATCATGCGACCCTGGCTGTACTGGCCAAGCCGAAACGGCACAGCAGGACAGCAGGGAGGTCGTCATGGTGGATGTCACGGTGAACACAAACGTTCCAGCCGCGGTTCAGGAGGTCTGGGAAACTATCGGCAAGTTCGGCGCGCTGGCCGACTGGCACCCCGCGATCTCGTCCAGCGAAACGGAGGAAGGCGGCAAGAAACGGCGTCTCATCCTCGTGGACGGCAGCGAGATCGTCGAGGAACTGGTCGAGAAGGACGACGGCAGCCGCACCTATACCTACACGATGACGCAACCCGGACCGCTGCCGGTCCAGAACTACAAGTCCACCATCAAGGTCGAGGACGACGGCAAGGGCAACAGCAAGGTCACCTGGTCCGGCCACTTCGATCCCACCTCGGACCCCGACGAGGCCCGCAAGGCCATAGAGAACGTCTACCAGTCGGGGCTGGACAACCTCAGGAAGATGATGGGCGGGTGAACCGCTCGGGGTCCGGCGTCGAGTAAAGCGGGTGACGATTTAAAGCCAATTCAAAAGTTGCCCCGGACGGCCCCGGGGCGATGGTGAACCACTGGTGTGCCGCATACGGCGGCTGTGAGGCCGTTCGCTTTAACGACACATCTTCCTGCAAGCTAAAATCCGATAGTTGTTTGGAGACGTCATGCCAGATACATCAGCGCCCGTAAGTCCTAAACCTCACGTCCAGGCCCTCACGGAGTCGCAGATCGCCGAGTACGACGAGCAGGGGTTCATCATCGCACGCGGCATTCTTCCAGCCGACCTTTTGCAGGAACTTCAGGATGTTACAAGCGCGCTTTGGGAGAAGGGACGCCAGATTTCCGGGTCGGACAACTACTACGACATCGCCCCTGGCCACACGGCAGAGACGCCGCTGATCCGGCGCATCTCGCGCCCCACTGAGTTGCACGATGTCTACGTGAAGACCGCCTTCGACTCGGTTGTAGGCGATCTTGCCGCGGACCTCCTGGGCGGTGCAGTGAAGTTCTATCACAGCAAGATCAACTTCAAGCTGCCCGGCAGCAAGGCATCCGACGTCCAGTGGCATCAGGACTGGCCGCATTTTCCGCACACGAATTTCGACCTGCTGGCTGTCAGCGTCCCGATGCACGCCCGAACCCGCGACAACGGCTGCATCAAAGCGGTCCCAGGCAGCCACCGACGAGGGCCCTTGAGCACCTGGCGTGACGGCACCTATGTCTTCACCTGCGAGGACAGCATGACCCTCGATGACTTCGCGAACGCGGTCGACCTGGAAGCGGAACCGGGCGACGTGATCATCCATCACGGTCTCGCCGTGCACGGCTCGAAACCGAACCCGACGGATTCGCTCGTTACGACCTTGACGATCCAGTATGCCGCGGCGGACGCCTTCGCGTTCACGGCGCCTGTTATCGACAGCATCCACCGCAACGCCATGGTGCGCGGCGAACCGGCAAGCCATGCGCGCCTCGTCGCAGGGGACATCGAGCTTCCGCCGGATTTCAGCGGCGGCTACAAGTCATTGTTTGCATCCCAGGACGAGGCCAAGCGCTGAGCTTTGTCCCATCAATTCCGGCAAACGAAAAATGCCCGCGAACGGCCTCCGCTCGCGGGCATTTCGTAACCGGCCGGTCAGGGCCGCCTTGGCATCTGACGTTCGCCGCTTAGGCTGACGTTGGTAGCGACGTTGTTACTGACGTGAGCAAGGCGGGAGCGGCTGGATGCGGCA
>NZ_QPMH01000019.1 GCF_003344765.1 Ferruginivarius sediminum
GCCGCCGCCACCGCCGCCGCGCCCGCGCCGGCCGCCGCGGCCGCCTTTTTCGCGGTTCTCGGCATTGCCGGTTGCCTGTGGATCGAGACCGTCCGAGCCGGTATCGCTTGCGGCGTCGTTCATGGCCGAATTCCTTGTCCCCAGTGACCGGGGCGGGTCGCCCCAACCGTTTTGATGAATCCGCTCTTGGGCGCAGTATTTGGGCGCATGCACGCCAGCGGCTGTCGTTTTCGCGACTTGGAACGGCTCAAACGCGGCGCAACGTGCGTGTCGGCCTCAGACCATGGGAGAGTCGCATTCCGATGGGCGCGCCATCGCGACATAGGCCAGCGTCCGGCGGCTAAATGGTTCGAAAATACCCGCGCAAGGCGTTATACCTTGGGTTCCGGTCCGCGCAGGCGGTTTGGACCACTTGATTCGAGACGGCAGAGGACAAGGTCGATCGGGCGACACGGCATGCCGCAGCGGGCCCGCAAGCGACAGGGGGAGAGATGAGCGAACGCGAGTACATGGAATACGATGTCGTGATCGTCGGCGCCGGCCCGGCCGGCCTGGCCGCCGCGATCCGGCTGCGTCAGCTTGGCGAGGAGAGCGGGCGGGAGATCAGCGTCTGCGTCCTCGAAAAGGGCTCGGAAGTCGGCGCCCACATCCTCTCCGGCGCGGTGCTGGAAACCCGCGCGCTGGACGAACTGATCCCCGACTGGAGCGACAAGGGCGCGCCGCTGAACGCGCCGGTCAGCGAGGAGAAGTTCCTGTTCCTGACCGAGAGCGGCAGCCGCTCCATGCCGATCTGGATGCTGCCCAAGCAGATGCACAACCACGGCAACCACGTCGTCTCGCTGGGCAACGTCTGCCGCTGGATGGCCGAGCAGGCCGAGGCCGCGGGCGTGGAGATCTACCCCGGATTCGCCGCCGCCGAGGTGCTGCTGGACGAGCAGGACCGCGTCTACGGCGTCGCCACCAACGACATGGGCGTGGCCGCCGACGGCTCGCACAAGCCCAGCTACACGCCGGGTATCGAACTGCGCGCCAAGTACACCATGTTCGCCGAGGGCTGCCGCGGCTCGCTCAGCCAGCAGCTCATGCAGACCTTCGGCCTGCGCGAGAACAGCGACCCGCAGACCTACGGCATCGGCATCAAGGAACTGTGGGAGGTCGATCCCGCCAAGCACAAGCTGGGCACGGTGATCCACACCGCCGGCTGGCCGATGGACAGCAACACCTGGGGTGGCTCGTTCATCTATCACCTGGAGAACAACCAGGTGTACGTGGGCTACGTCATCGGCCTGGACTACGAGAACCCGCACCTCTCGCCCTTCGACGAGTTCCAGCGGTTCAAGACCCACCCCGCCATCCGCCCGATGCTGGAGGGCGGCAAGCGCGTCAGCTATGGCGCCCGCGCGCTGAACGAGGGTGGCCTGCAGTCTATCCCCAAGCTGGTCTTCCCGGGCGGCATGCTGATCGGCTGCTCGGCGGGCTTCCTGAACGTGCCGAAGATCAAGGGCAGCCACAACGCCATGAAGACCGGCATGCTGGCCGCCGAAAGCGTGGCCGAGGCCCTGGCCGGCGGCGACGAGGGGCAGGGCACGCTGGAAAGCTATCCCGAAAAGTTCCGGCAAAGCTGGGTCCATGAAGAACTGCACCGTGCCCGCAATTTCCGCCCGGCGGCGGCGCGCTGGGGCATGCGCTTCGGCACCCTCTACGCCGGCTTCGACCTGAAGGTGCTGGGTGGCAAGGCGCCGTGGACGCTGCACCACAAGCACGCGGACAACGAGACGCTGAAGCCCAAGGACCAGATGCCGAAGATCGAGTATCCGAAGCCCGACGGCGTCGTCAGCTTCGACAAGCTGTCCAGCGTGTTCCTCGCCAACGTCGCCCACGACGAGGACCAGCCCTGCCACCTGAAGCTGCGCGACGACAGCGTGCCGGTGGAATACAACCTGGCCAATTTCGACGCGCCGGAACAGCGCTATTGCCCGGCCAGCGTGTACGAGATCGTGCGCGACAACGACGGCTCCAACCCGCGTCTGCAGATCAACTTCACCAACTGCGTCCACTGCAAGACCTGCGACATCAAGGACCCGAAGCAGAACATCCAGTGGACCACCCCGGAAGGCGGCGGCGGGCCGAACTATCCGAATATGTGAGGGTTGGGGCGGTCTGGGGTGACCGCCATGAGATGGCTGTTTGTTTCGCTCGTCTGGATCTTTTGCGCGGTCGGGCTGATCGGCTGCGCAGAGACGCCGCCGTTGCCGCCGGCCGATGGTGGCGCGCGAACCCATGCCGTACGCGTGATCGACAGGGGGTGGCATACGGCAATCGTGGTGCCGCGACCCGAGTTGGCCGCGACCGGCCTGCTGCCAGAGGCCGGTGACTTCCCCGATGCGGCGTTCATCGAGTTCGGCTGGGGCGACCGGGTTTACTACCCCGCGAAGACCACGACACTTGGCATGACGCTTTCGGCCGCATTCACGGCGACCCCTGCGGTGATGCACGTGGCCGGTCATTCCCGTGCACCCGACGAGGCGCATCCTGGCTCGGAGGTAATCCGTGTGGCGCTCACGGACAGCGGGTTCCGAGGTCTCGTCCGCGCCATCGCCGGGGAATTCCAACGTCCGGGCGGCGGCCGCGCAGTATCCGTTTCGCGCGGCCTGTTCCCGGACAGCCTATTCTACGATGCGCATGGCACGTTCCACCTGTTCAATACCTGCAACACCTGGACCGCGCGCATGCTGCGTGCCGGTGGCGTGGACCTCTCACCCGTCGGCGTCGTCACCGCCAATGACCTGATGACGCGCCTTCGGGCAGCTACGGGTTGAGCGTTTCTCCAGCAGTCGCTGTCGATGCAGGCCGCGACTTCCGCTCCGTGGTCGAGGCCATGGGAACCTGGCGCCAGCGCTGGGGGAGTCCGAGCCGTCGCCGGAGAACCTGGACGCCTCCCCGTTGGTGTGGGGCATGCGGCGCAAGCCATCGCATGCAGGCGCCTGCAGATGGTCGGCCAGCGCGCCCTTGAGAACGCCATCCAATCCGCCCTGGGGCTGAGCCCCTTTGCCGGCGTGGTCAAGCGGGTGGGGTAAGGCGCGAGCACGAACGCACTCCGCTACGCCCGTCGAGGGATGAGACGTTGCCGCTAAACCTCGCCGTCCTCGAGTTGCGTGGCGTATTCGTGGATACTTTCGCGTGGCACGCCCATCCAGGCGAGCGTGCGGTTGTCGAGGGCCTTGAGCGCGCGCACCGTGCGGGCGATACGCCGGCGGCGCTGGGCATCCGCCCAGATGCGGGCGAGGCGCCGTGCCTGGCGGTTCCACGGAAGGGTCTGGATGGTGCTGGCGATTGTGGCTGCGGTCATGGCGGCCTCCTTTTACGCTTGAGCACTCTTTGATGGACGCACCCGCCATCGCGTGCACCATGTTGCCGTTAGCGAGGAATATCGTGGTAGAACGGGCGCGCAACCAGCGAATTCCGCGCAAGAACACTTGAGCTAGGTTCATCTGTCAGCTAGCCTGTCCTTATGTCCGAAACCGGTCATCCGCTGCCGCCGTTCGCGGCCCTGCGCGCGTTTCACGCCGCCGCCGGCGCGGGGCGGCTGAAGGACGCGGCGAAGACGCTTGGCATCACGGAATCCGCGGTCAGCCATCAGATCCGCAACCTGGAGAATTTCGTCGGCGTCGCGCTGTTCGAGCGCCAAGGCCGGCAGCTAGGCCTGACTCCGTCGGGCGAGCGGTACTTTGCGGCTCTCGATCCGGCGATCCTGCAGATTCGCGAGGCGACTGCGGCGTTGATGGGGCCGGCGGACCGGGTGCGGGTAACTTTGACCCTGCCGCCATCGCTCGCGATTCTGTGGATGATCCCGAACCTGGGGGCTTTCGAGGCGGCGTGCCCGGGCATCGACCTGCAGCTCGTCACCACGGCACGGCTCTGCGACATGCGGCGCGAGCAGATCGACCTGGCCATCCGTCACGGCCACGGGGCCTGGAGTGGGCTGGAGAGCCGCTTTCTCGCGGCCGAGCGGGCCTTTCCAGTCTGCCGGCCGGGTTACCTGGACGCGGCGCTGCTTGCGGATCCGGACGCGGCGCTTGCGAATTCCCGCCTTATCGTCAACAGCGTGCATCCCGACGAGTGGACCGAGTGGGCGAAGGCCCACGGCCTGAAGCCGCCATCAATGGCCGGCGGGCTTTCGCTGACGGCGCTGGAGCACGTGCTGGAAGCGGCTGAAAGCGGCCTGGGCCTTGCCATCGGCCGCCGCCCTGCGGTCGACGCGCGCCTGCAGGCGGGCAACCTGATCGCTCCATTCGGCACGGCGGAAACGACGGGCGCCGGCTACTACCTGTGCTGGCCCGCCGACGTTCAGCCGACCGCCGCCGCGCGCCGCGTCATGCGCTCGCTGGAATCCCTTGCCGAGGACAAGGAAGGCGGAATCTAGAGCCTTTGGGCGATTCACGGAATTGCCCAAAGGCTCTAACTCGTTCATCTGACGCATTTTCGGGCGACGAAGCGGCTCCCACTTCGTCTGAAAATGCTCTAAGCCTCGGAAGCCTCGGCGTCGAGGACGCGGGCGCGGGGGAAGCGGGCGATCACCCGCGTGCCGTTGCCGGGCTCGCTCTCGATCTTGAAGGCCCCGCCGTGCAGCTCCACGAAACCACGGACGAGCGCGAGGCCAAGGCCGCTGCCCTCGTGCCGGCGGCCGAAATCGTCGTCGGACTGGTGGAAGGGCTCGATCACGCGCTCGATCTCCTCGGCCGGAATGCCCGGCCCATCATCCGTGACAGTCAGCACAAGCTCGCCATTTTCTACCTGGCAACGCACGTCGACGTGCCCGCCGCTTGGCGTGAACTTGACGGCATTGCCGATCAGGTTGAGGCATATTTGCCGGAACAGCCGTAAGTCGCCGTACAGCAGGGGCCGCGATTCCGGCTCCGATAATGTGAGTTCCACGCCCTTCGGCCCGGCGGAGCCTTCGAGCATGGTGACGCACGTCCGTGCGGCATCGCAGGGATCGAAGCGCTCCTCGCAGAGTTCGTAGCGGCCGGCCTCGATCCGCGCGACGTCGAGGACGTCGTGGATGATGGTGAGCAGGTGCTGGCCGCTCGTCAGGATGTTGTCGGCATAGTTGCGGTAGACCTTGTTGCCGAGGGGCCCGAGGGATTCGTCGCGCATCAATTCCGAGAAGCCGATGATCGCGTTCAGCGGTGTGCGCAGTTCGTGGCTCATGTTGGCCAGGAAGCGGGACTTCGCGCTGTTCGCGGCCATGGCGGCCTCGCGCGCCTCCTGCTCGCTTTCGGCCTTGCGCTGACTGCGGCGGATTTCCAGTAGAGAGAATGCGATCAGAAGCAACGCGGCGCCCAGAAGGCCCGCCTCGTGCAGCAGGTCCCGCTGCTCCAGTGCGTGCAGGCGATCCATGAGCGCCGCCCGCTGCTCGCCGGCGACGACGCCCAGCGTGATGTCATGCAGCGGTCCCTGGTAGGCGCCGAGGCGTTCGGCAATCAATTCGCGTGCGCGCGTGTCGCCGGGGCTCAGCCCGCGCACTACCGGCTCCACTGCCCGCAGGTCCTCCTGAAAGCGCCGCACCGTCTCGATCGCATCGTCGATCTCCGGTGCAGCCGCGGATTCCCGTCCGTTCAGGAACACGGGCGCCCGGCTCCACAACAGGTCAAAGCGCAGCATGACCTCGTCGTGGTCCGTTCCCGGCGCTTCGAAGACGAAGCGGTCGACGGTCGACAGGAACTTGCTCAGCTCGAGTTCAAGTTGGCTGGCGATCCAGTGGTTGGTGCGGGACAGATGGCTGAAGGTCTCGCGTTCGCGGCTGGTCCGCTCATGCTGCAGCAGCACCAGTGCGATCAGGGTAAGGCCGAAGATCAGGGTGGCGGCCACTCGGAAGCGCCAGCTTCCGTAAACGCGGCGCCATGTGAAACCAAGGCTATTGAACATGGAGGCGGCTCAGCTGCCAGACGGATTTGTAGTTATTGCGGTCGGGATGGCGGTTATCCCCGTCGGGGTTCGGGTAGATAATCCAGAGCGGTCCCTTCTCGCGCACCGTCATCGCCTCACCGTTGCGGCGGATTGCCAGCAGGACCGGATACATTTCCAGATCGGTGGCGGGGATCTCCGCCGCATAGTCGTTGAGCGCAATTGCGCGGATCACGTCGCCCTTTGCGCCGACACGCTCCAGTACATCGGCCAGCAGCGGACCCTCGAAGACCTGCGGGCCCTGCGTCCAGTCCGTATAGGTCTTCAGCCGGTGCTGCGGCAAGGCGTTCAGCATCGTACGGTCGAACGCGGCCGCTTCTTCCTGATTGGTCACGTCGATCCGGCCTGTAACCCGAAGCAGCACGCGTTCCGACGGTTGTGGAAGCTCCCCTGCTGCCTTGGCGATTGATGAGAACACAGCCCCGATTCCCGCCGCCGCCACGGCCTTTATGAATGCTCGTCTGAAAAGCATAACCCCCGCTATCGGTTTCGACCCCCGCAGCCGCAGATGGCATTAACCTTCCGTTTACGAAAGCCGAGCTTCTAGCACATAAAGGTGTGCAATGTCGTGACCGGTATCACTGCAGACCGGATTCTTTTGTGGAATCGGTGGTCGTCCCCTGCACGGCGGCCGTGTCGGCACAGGACTCTCGCCAAGCTGGACGGCAACCCGCTTGTCCGCATTGCGGCCGGCTTTTCGCTGGGATATCCGTTGCGGGGCGCATGTTGGCATGCGGCTACGCCGAGATTATCGAAGGGGCGTTTCGTGCCGTCACATCCCGGTTCCGAAAATCCAGGCGCCGAAACCGCCGCGGTCGTGGACCTGACCGCGGCCATCATTGCGGTGAGCAACGAGGAACCGAGGATACTCACCGTCGGGGAGGCGGGGCGGAACGGCGGCGATGGGCTGGATTCCCTCCCTTCCGGACCGCTCGAACCAGGTGACCGCACGCTGGAGGCGGGACTGCGCCGCTGGGTCGAGCGACAGACCGGCCAAACCCTCGGTTATGTGGAGCAGCTTTACACCTTTGGCGACCGCAACCGGGCGCTGACCGGGCCCGCCGGCCCGCGTGTACTGTCCATCGGCTATCTGGCGCTCGTGCGCGAGGCGCGTCCGGCCCAGGCAGAGGCGGCGTGGAAGGGCTGGTATCGCTATCTGCCCTGGGAGGATTGGCGTGATGGCCGGCCGGAAGTGCTGGACCGCCTCCAGCCGGCGTTAGTGGAGTGGGCCGGCCGCGCGCCCACGAAGGACGATATCAGGCTGCGGGAGAACCGGCTCGGCCTCACCTTCGGCCTGCATGGCGGGTCCTGGAACGATGAGCGGGTGCTGGAGCGTTACGAGTTGCTCTATGAAGCCGGACTCGTGCCGGAAGCGCATCGCGATGGCGCGGCGGCGCCGCCGGAATGCGCGGGGGCGGCAGTCGATACGGCAAATCCGATGACGGCCGATCACCGCCGTATTCTGGCTACGGCGATCGGACGGCTGCGCGGCAAGATCAAGTATCGCCCCGTCGTGTTCGAGCTGATGCCGCCGGCCTTCACCCTGCTCCAGCTTCAGCGCACGGTCGAGGCGCTGGCCGGGGTGCGCCTGCACAAGCCGAACTTCCGCCGGCTGGTCAAGCGCCAGGGTTTGGTTGAGGAAACGGGCGAGACGGCGCTGGAAACCGGCGGCCGCCCCGCGAGTCTGGTGCGCTTCCGCCAGGAGGTGACGCTGGAACGCCCGGCACCTGGTGTCCGTCTCCCGATTGTCCGGCGGACGGGGTAGGGATTGCCAGAGGCGTGCCGAGCGGCGCTTGACACCCTTATTCTCACTAGTAGTATATGGGGTGGCCGGGTCATCCGGCATTTTTTGAACCCTTATATACTCGAAGCGAGTATAAGGAGCTTTTTCATGCCTGCGAACCCAACGCCCGAGGCCGCGTGCGGACCGGAACCGCTTGCCTTCACGCCGGACGTGGAGGCGCGGACCGCGCATATCTATGAGCGGGTGCGCCACGTCGTGCCGCCCTTCGAGTGGCCTGTCCTGGCTCCGGACATCGATGCGATCAACCGGCTGAAGCGGGAGCGCAACGCCGTCGTGCTGGCGCACAACTACCAGACGCCGGGAATCTACCACGGCATCGCCGACGTCGTCGGGGATTCGCTGGCGCTGGCGCGGCGGGCGAGCGAGAGCGATGCCGACGTTATCGTGATGTGCGGTGTCCACTTCATGGCCGAGACCGCCAAGCTGCTCAATCCCGGGAAGACGGTCCTGATCCCGGACGCGGACGCGGGCTGCTCGCTGGCGTCATCCATCACGGCGGCCGATGTCCGGCTGCTGCGCGAACGCTATCCCGGTGCGCCCGTGGTCTCCTACGTCAACACCTCGGCCGAGGTGAAAGCGGAATCCGACATCTGCTGCACCTCGGGCAACGCCGTTGAGATTGTCGAATCCCTGGGGTGCGACAGGGTGATCTTCCTGCCGGACGAGTACTTGGCGAAGTGGGTGGCCGGGCAGACCGACGTGGAGATCGTCTCGTGGGCGGGCCACTGCGAGGTGCACGAGCGCTTCGCGGGCCGGGATATCCACGAGCTGCGGGATTCCTATCCCGGCCTCGTCGTGCTCGCCCATCCCGAATGCCCGCCCGACGTTCTGGCCGAAGCCGATTTCACCGGCTCGACCGCGGCGATGGCCGGGTATGTCGACCGCGAGAAGCCCCGGCGGGTCGTCATGGTGACCGAGTGCTCGATGAGCGACAATGTCGCCGCCGCGCATCCTGACGTCGAGTTCGTTCGCCCCTGCAACCTCTGTCCGCACATGAAGCGGATCACTTTGCCGAAGATCCGCCGCTTGCTCGAGCGGATGGAGCCGAGGGTGGAGATTGACGCCGGGGTGGCCGAGCGGGCGCGTGGCGCGGTGGAACGGATGCTGGCGGTCAAGTGAGGTGGGTGCGCTTCGCTTGAACGGCAACGGTGACCGCGTCGCCGTTATCGGGGCCGGGGTCGCTGGTTTGGTCACGGCGCTCTCGCTGTCGCCGATGCCTGTCGTCCTGATCACTTGCAGCCGCCTGCCCTCGGACGCCGCAACGGCATGGGCGCAAGGTGGTATCGCGGCGGCCATGGGCGAGGATGACGCGCCCGAGTTGCACGCCGCCGACACGCTGGCGGCGGGGGCCGGGATCAGCGAGCCGCATGTCGCCCGGATGGTCACGCGGGACGCCGCCGATGGTATCGCGGCGCTGGCGGCCTGGGGCGTGAGCTTCGACCGCGATATCGGGGGCGCGCTGGCGCTGGGCCTGGAAGGCGCGCATTCCCGCCGGCGCATCCTGCATGCTGGCGGCGACGGGTCGGGCGCGGCGATCCTGAGCGCGCTGCTTGCTGCCGCGCGCGCCAGCGCTTCCATCGACATCGTCGAGGGATTCCAGGCTACGGACATCGTTCTGCGGGACGGCCGCGCCGTCGGCCTCGCGGGCTCCAAGGCAGGGCGCTCGACAGTCCTGCCCGCGCGCGCCGTCGTTCTGGCAACGGGCGGGGTCGGCGGCCTCTACGCCGCCACCACGAACCCAAGGGGCGCGGTGGGCAGCGGCCTTGCCCTGGCGGCCCGCGCGGGCGCCGTGCTGCGCGATATCGAGTTCGTGCAATTCCATCCGACGGCCATGGCGCTCGGCGGCGACCCGATGCCGCTTGCCACGGAAGCGCTGCGCGGCGAAGGCGCGCAACTGATCGATGCCGGAGGAAACCGGATCATGGCCGAGGTTCCAGGTGGCGACCTGGCGCCAAGGGACATCGTCAGCAGGGCGGTGTGGGCGCGGATGGCGGCCGGCGAGACCGTGTACCTGGACGGACGCACGGCCATCGGCGCCGCGTTTTCTCGTCGCTTTCCCACGGTGACGCGGTACTGCCACGCCGCTGGCCTTGATCCAGCGACACAGCCGATTCCGGTGCGTCCGGCGGCCCATTACCACATGGGCGGCATCCGCGTGGATACGCGCGGGCGTAGCTCGGTCCCCGGCCTCTGGGCCTGCGGCGAGGTCGCGGCCACGGGGCTGCATGGCGCCAACCGGCTGGCCAGCAATTCGCTGCTGGAAGCGGTCGTCTATGGCCGGCGGGTGGCGGCGGATATTTGCGGTCAGACACTGCCGGTACGCCAGGACATTTCTGCCCGAGCACGCCCGACGCCTTCCGCCGAAGGCAGGGTAGACAGCGGACGGCTGGCGCGGATCCGAGCGCTGATGGACAGATGCGTGGGCGTCGTCCGCGACCATGATGGCTTGAGCACGGCCCGTCAGCGGCTCGTCCGGATGGCGCGCAACCCGGCCTTGACGGCGTTCGATGCCAACACGGCCCTGGTCGCCCTGGTCATCGCGGAAGCGGCGCTGCGGCGCCAGGAAAGCTGGGGCGGGCACTATCGCCGCGATTATCCCGACGCATCGCCGGCATGGCGCCGCCACGGCGATATCACGCTGGCCGAAATCGCAACGTTGGACGAAGCTGCCGAACTTGCTGGAGAACGTGGATGACAACGATCGTCGATCCCTTGCCGACCCTGCTGGTCGAGCCCGTCGTTCGTGCCGCACTTCGGGAAGACCTGGGGCGGGCGGGCGATATCACCTCGACCGCCGTGATTGGACGGGGCGCGAAGTGCAAGGCCGTGGTCGCCGCACGCGTGGCCGGTACTTTGGCCGGCACCGACGCGGCGGCGCTGGCTTTCCGTCTGCTCGATCCCGAAATCGCCATTGCGGTGGATCGGCCGGACGGCGCGACGGTCGAGCCCGGCGATATCGTGATGCGGATCGACGGGCCGGCCCGCAGCGTCCTCGCCGCGGAGCGCGTGGCGCTGAACCTTCTGTGCCATCTCTCCGGCGTGGCGACCAGCACGGCGACCCTGGCGTGCGCGGCGCGGCCGCACCGGGCGCGCATTACCTGCACGCGCAAGACCACGCCGAACCTGCGCGCGCTGGAGAAGCACGCCGTGCGGGCCGGCGGCGGAGTCAGCCACCGCTTCGGCCTCGACGACGGCGTGCTGATCAAGGACAACCACATCGCCATCGCCGGCGGTATCACCCGCGCGGTGCGCGATGCCCGCCGCGCCAGCGGCCACATGGTCCGGATCGAAGTGGAGGTCGACGACCTCGCGGGGCTGGAGGAAGCGCTGGCGGCCGGTGTGGACGCCGTATTGCTGGATAACATGCCGCCGGCAACGCTGCGCGAGGCCGTCGCTAGGATCGACGGGCGGGCGATTGCCGAGGCATCGGGGCGTATCACTGCCGAAACCGTCGCGGATGTCGCCGCAACCGGCGTCGACCTGATCTCGGCGGGCTGGATCACGCACAGCGCACCCGCCCTCGACCTGGGCCTCGACATCGAAAGCGCGCCTGCCAACCCTGTATTTTAGCGCGATAACTTCCCGGTGGCGCAAAACTGCTAGCTGCCGTCGCTGTCTCGAAAGCCGCTCTGAAAGCCCCGGACTTAGACACGACGGAAGGCTTTGAGGGTCTGGCAAACATATCGCGGCGCCATCGGGAGGCGGAGATGAGAGAACATGCACGCGTGGTCGTGATCGGCGGCGGGGTCGTCGGCGTCAGCACGCTGTATCACCTGGCGAAGAAGGGCTGGACGGACTGCGTCCTGGTCGAGCGGACCGAGCTGACGGCCGGTTCCACGTGGCATGCCGCGGGCCTGCTGCCGCTGTTCAACATGAGCTATTCGGTGGGCCAGCTCCATCAGTACTCCGTCGAGCTCTACAAGAACCTGGAGGAGGAGACCGGCCAGAACGTCTCCTTCCACGTCAACGGCAACCTGCGGCTTGCCGCCACGCGCGACCGGATGGACGAGTACCGCAACTACGCCTGTACGGCGGACACCATCGGCGTCCATTACGAGTTCCTGACGCCGTCGGAGGTGAAATCGCTGTGGCCGCTGGCCTACACCGACGACCTCGAAGGCGCGATCTTCCACCCCACGGACGGCCATATCGCGCCGGCGGACCTGACGATGGCGCTGGCCCGGGGTGCGCGCACGCGCGGGGCGGAGATCTACCAGCATACCCCCGTCACCGGCATCTCGCAGAAGCCCAACGGCGAGTGGGTGGTCCACACCGCCAAGGGCGACATCACCTGCGAGCACATTGTCCAGGCAACGGGCAACTACGCCCGCGAGACGGCGGCGATGGTGGGTCTCGACATCCCTTCGATCCCGGTCGAGCACCAGTACATCGTGACCGACACCGTACCCGAGCTGAAAGAGTACCGCGAGGCCGGCAACAAGGAGCTGCCGGTGCTGCGCGACAGCGACACCAGCTATTACCTGCGCGAGGAGCGCATGGGCTGGCTGCTCGGCCCCTACGAGAAGGGCGCGCCGGCGCGCTTTGCGGACGGTGTGCCAGAGAGCTTCGAGAAGGATCTGTTCCCGGGCGATCTGGACCGCCTGATGCCGCACATCGAGGCTTGCATCCACCGGGTGCCCAGCTTCGAGAGCGCCGGCATCAAGGACATCGTCAACGGTCCGATCGCCTATACGCCCGACGGCAGCCCGATGGTCGGCCCGGCGTTCAGCCTGCGCAACTACTGGCTGTCGGAAGGCCATTCCTTCGGCATTACCGCCGCCGGCGGCGCCGGCTGGCAGCTTGCCGAGTGGATCGTCGAGGGTGAGCCCTCGGTGGACATGAACGGCGTCGACCCGCGCCGCTTCGGCGCCTACGCCAACAAGAACTACGCCATCCGCAAGAACGAGGAGGCGTACGAGCACGTCTTCGTCATCCACTATCCCACCGAGGAGCGTCCCGCCGCCCGTCCGCAGAAGCGCAGCCCGATCTGGCCGCACCTGGACAAGGCGAATGCGGTCTGGGGCCAGCGCCACGGCTGGGAGCGCGCCAACTTCTTCGCGCCCAGCGTCGAGGCCCGCAAGGACCACTGGAGCTTCCGCCGCGCCGACTGGTTCGCCCAGGTGGGCGAGGAAGTCCGCGCCATGCGCGAGCGCGTGGGCATCATGGATCTGTCGCCCTTCTCCAAGTACGAGGTCGAGGGGCCCGGCGCGCAGGATTTCCTGGACGGCCTGATCGCCAACGTGCTGCCGAAGAAGGTGGGCCGCATCAACCTGACCCACGCGCTGATGCCCTCGGGCTCGGTGAACTGCGAGTTCACCATCACCCGTCTGGCCGAGGACCGCTTCTGGGTCATCGCCCCGCAGGCCGCGGACCGGCACCACTACGACTTCCTGCTGAAGAACCTGCCGGACGACCGCTCGGTGTCGCTGACGCACCTCACAGGGCGCTACGGCTGCCTGATGCTCGCCGGGCCCCATGCCCGCAAGGTGCTGGAGAAGCTGGCCGACGGCGACGTCTCCAAAGAGAACTTCAAGTGGCTCAGCATGAAGGAGATGGCCATCGGGCTTGCCAGCGACGTGCGCGCCATGCGCGTGAACTTCGTCGGCTCGCTTGGCTGGGAGCTGCACGTGCCGATGGAATACATGGCCACGCTCTACGAGCAGCTCTGGGACGCCGGCAAGGAGTTCGACATCGCCAACGTCGGCATGCGGGCCATGGACTCGATGCGCCTTGAGAAGTCGTACCGCATGTGGGCCACCGACCTGAACCAGGAGAACACCATCCTGGAGGCCAGCATGGATCGCTTCGTGCGGCTGAATAAGGGCAACTTCGTCGGTCGCGACGCGCTGGTAAGGCAGCAGCAGGAGGGCGTTCCCAACCGCTTCGTGACGCTGGAGATCGACGCCGAGGACGCCGATGCCTTCGGCAATGAGCCGGTGATGATCGACGGCGAGGTGGTGGGGCGCGCCACCGCCGGCGGCTTCGGCCACTACGTCCAGAAATCGCTGATGATGGGCTACGTGCGCACCGATGTCGCCAACGAGGGGCAAGAGGTGAAGGTCCGCCTGCTGGACCAGGAGCGTCCGGCCCGCATCATCCCGGAAAGCCCGTACGATCCGGAGAACGAAGCTTTGCGCGCATAAGTCGCGGACCTTCCGCCATCGGCGGTGTCGGGGCAGGCGAAACCGCCGGCCGGGCGCCGCCGATTCCGGTGGGTGCGTTGACACCCGCCGAGCCGGCTGCTAATCAGCGGCCCGCTTCTTCGACCGGCCCGAAGTGCCGCCGTTCAACCGAATGTTCGTGGGACAGCGATGAAGGTTCTGGTTCCCGTCAAGCGCGTGCTTGACCCCTACGTGAAGGTCCGCGTCAAGCAGGACAAGTCCGGCGTGGATCTGTCCAATGCCAAGATGGCCATGAATCCCTTCTGCGAGATTGCCGTCGAGCAGGCGGTCCGTTTGAAGGAGCAGGGTGTCGCCAGCGAGGTGGTCGTCGTTTCCGCCGGTCCGCAGCAGTCGCAGGAGACGCTGCGCACGGGTCTGGCGATGGGCGCGGATCGCGGAGTCCTGATCCCCACCGACGTGGCGCTGGAGCCGCTGGCGATTGCCAAGCTGCTGAAGGCCGTCGTGGACAAGGAGGATCCGGGCCTCGTACTGATGGGCAAGCAGGCCGTCGACGGCGACAACAACCAGACCGGTCAGATGTTGGCCGCGCTGCTGGGCTGGGCGCAGGGCACCTTTATCTCGAAGGTGGAACTGCAGGACGGCGCCGCGCAGGTAACACGTGAAATCGACGGCGGCCTCGAGACGCTGCAGGTGAAGCTGCCGGCGGTCCTGACCGTCGACCTGCGCCTGTGCGAGCCGCGCTACGCCTCGCTGCCGAATATCATGAAGGCGAAGAAGAAGCCGATCGACACCCACTCGCCGGAAGATCTCGGCGTGGACGTCACCCCGCGCCTGCAGGTCAGCCGCGTGGAGGAACCGCCGGCGCGCCAGGCCGGGATCAAGGTCGAAAGCGTGCAGGAACTCGTCAAGAAACTGCACGAAGAGGCCAAGGTTATTTAAACCGGCTTTGCCGATTCGGCTCTCGGGCGCGGTCGCGCTCGGTTGAACTGCCGGCCCGAGAAATCGCGCCCCGGTGCAGTATCGCAATTGCGGTTCCGTCCGGGGCGTTTTGCATGCCAGACCTCTGTGCGGGCTACATTCGTTTGCCATTGCCGTGACGCCTCCAGGATCCTGCGTATTTTGCGCCCCGTGGCCGTTTCCTCTATAAGGGCGAAGGGGGATTTCGACGCGAGGTAGGGAGACGTTGATGGGCGTCTTGACCCAGTGGCGGCGCCCGAGGGCAGGCTGCTTCGATATTCGTATTGGCGAATTGCCATGGTGCGGGCGCCTGACAGCTACGGCGGTTTCCTTCTCGCGTCCGGTGGGAACGTCCCGATGCCTCTGAGCGCGGTGTCGGTACGCTTTGCCGCCGTTCTTGCCCTGGCGCTCACGGTTTGGTCACTCCTCCCGCCTCCCGCGATGGCGCGCGACCCGCTGTGGTACGAATTGCCGTGGGATGCGCGCATGGGACTGAGCTGGTTCAAGGAACGCGCGGAACGCGGCGATGTCGAGGCCATGTACCGCATGGGCCTGCTCTACGAAACAAGCGTGAGCGGCACGCGCAGCCTGGAAAAAGCGTTCACGTGGTACCGCCGCGCGGCCGAGGCAGGGCACGCCCGCGCGCAATTCAAGCTGGGCACTTTCCATCAGACGGGTGCTATCGGAAAGGTGGACATGCTCGCCGCCGCCCGCTGGTACGCCGCCGCCGCCGAGCAGGGCGTGGCGAGGGCGGTGCATAACCTGGGCGTGCTGACCGAGCGCGGACTGGGCCGCCAAAAGGATCCGGCGCGCGCCGCGGCGCTGTATCGCCAGGCGGCACGTGCCGGCGTGGACGAGGCGTGGATGAGCCTGGGTCTGCTTTATGCCGCCGGCACGGGCGTGAAGCAGGACCTTGTGGAGGCCTACGCGCTCATCTCCCGCGCGGCTTCCGCCGGGGTGCCGGGGGCGGCAGGGTCGATCGAGCGGCTTGCGAAGCGGATGACCGAGCCACAGCAGGCCAGGGCGAGGACACGGGCAAAGGCGCTGGCCGCCGTGGAATAGCGGTTCCATTCGGAATCGTTCCCGATTTTCCACAGATTGAAATAGCAATCCCCAGGTTTATCCACAAATTCGAGATTTATCCCCAGGATCGATCAGATTTCCGGTCCCTCGAATGGATGCCGCCCGTCGCGGTCCTCGATCTCGATCACCCAGAGGTCCGGGTCGCGCTTGACGGCGCGGGCGATGTAGGCATCCGCTTCGGCTTCGCCGACATACTTGCCCTGCATAGCCGGAAGCCAGCCCAGCCGGCCGTCGATATCGCGGGCCTGCGTCAGGATGCGGCAGCCGTGCTCCAGCATGTTCAGCTTCAGTACCACCATGCCGCCGCCGGCGTCGCCACGGTGGGCCACCGTGGCGAAGATGCCCTCGGCGAAGCAGCGGCGCAGATGGGCACGCACCCAGAGGTCTGTTGGCAGTCGGTCGTCGCTCATGCGGCGCAACCTAACCGCTTTCGCCGCCCGGCGCGAGACGCGGGATGCATCGCTTCGCCTTGACGGCGCGCGCCGATGACGGGCAGATAGCCGGCACCGGGCCGTCCAGAGTGGCCGGGGAGCGAGGCAGTAAGGCGAGGGCGCGTATATGGCACACGGTACGATGCGGACATTCGGCTATCCCAACACCCTGGTTCGCGAGTACGATCACTGGACCGCCCAGCTTCGCCCCAAGCAGGCGACGCTGGGCGCCCTGGCGATGATCTGCAAGAGCGAGGTCACGGCCTTTTCCGATATCGGCGCCGAGGCTTTCGCTGAGATGCCGCGCGTGATCGGGGACATCGAGACGGTGCTCTCGCAACTGTTTGGCTACGAAAAGATCAACTATCTGATGCTGATGATGGTGGACCCCGAGGTGCATTTCCACGTGCTGCCGCGCTATGCCGCGACACAGACGTTCCAGGGAGTCTCCTTCGCCGATCCGGGTTGGCCCGGCCCGCCCGACTTGACGCACGCGGCGGAGGCCGGCGAGGTGGTGCAGGCGCGGCTGCTGGAGCGGCTTCGCGCTACCTGGCCAGGCTAGGCAAAGCGCCGGAGAGACACCCGAAGCGATGCGCACGCTGTCCCGCTATATCCTCCGCCGCGTCTTCTGGCCGTTCGCGTTTGGACTGCTGGTGGTTCTTCTGGCGCTCTCGCTGGAGCGGCTGCTGCGCATCGTGCAGACGATCACCGACCAGGGTGCGCCGATCAGCGATGCGCTGCGGATCCTGAGCTATCTGGTCCCGCACTACCTGGGGCTGGCCGTGCCCGCCGCGCTGTTCCTGGCGGTGCTCCTGGCAATGCGGCAGCTTTACACAAGCTCGGAGCTGGCGGCGATTCTGAGCGCGGGAATCCCCGTGCGCCGGCTGTTGAGGCCGATTCTGGGCTTCTCCCTGGTGTTGGCCGTGTTCATGCTGGTCAACGTCGGTTATCTGCAACCCCATTCCCGCTATGCCTATCGCGCGACGATGCACGAGATTACCGAGGCGACCCTGGCCTTCCGCCTGCAGCCCGGTGTCTTCCACCGCATCAATGACCGCCTTATCGTCCGCGCCGACGAGGTGTCGCGCGGCGGTCGGATCATGGAACGCTTCTTTACCGAGATCGAATCCCGCGGCGGTGCGCGCACGATCATCACCGCGCGCGAGGCGCGGGTGGTCAGCGAGCCGGCCGATGGTGCGCTGGTAATCCGCATGCACGACGGGACGGTGGTCCGCGAGGGGCTTGGCGAAACGGCGCAGTCCGTGCGCTTCGACGAGTACGCCTGGCAGCCGCCCGTGGACGGCTCAGCGCCCTACGGCCCACGCGGGCACGGCGAGCGGGAGTTCACGCTGGACGAACTGGCGCGGGGCGGGGCAGCCGAATTGCCCAACGACACGACCCCCGCCGAGGTGCGGGCGGAGATGCACGCGCGGCTGGTTGGGGTTGCGTCCCTGCCGGTGCTGGCCGTGCTGGCGGTGCCGCTGGCACTGTTCGGCGGCGGGCGCACCGGCCGCGCCTATGGGTTGATCCTGGGCATCGCGCTTCTGGTGCTTTACGAGAAGGTCGTCGGCTTCGCGGAGGCCTTCGCCTCGGACGGCGCGGTGCCGGTATGGCTTGCATTGTGGTCGCCGTTCGTATGCCTGCTGGCGCTGGCCTGGTTCCTTTTGCGCCATGCATCCGAAGGCGGCGGGCGGAGCCTGCGGGCGTGGCTGCGGCCCCGGCCGGCGGAGCGCCGGCCGGCCACTGGCGTTGCGGCGGAGTAAGATGCGGCGCGCGGTCCTCTCCCGATACGTCCTGCGCCTCTTTCTGGGGCGCGCCTTGCTGACGGTGGCGGGACTTTCGGCGATTCTGGTCGTCTTCGACGTGCTGGCGAACGCGGATCGCGTGGTCGGCGGCGGCCCGGGCGTGATGCTGCCGCTACTCACCTATGCGCTGCTGCGCCTGCCGTCGGTCGCCTCGCTCATCATCCCCCTCGGCGTGCTGCTGGCGGCGATGACGACCTTCGCCCAACTCGTCACCAGTTCCGAGGCGGTGGCGATGCGCGCCGCCGGTATCTCGGTCTATCGTCTGACCGGGGCGGCGATGCTGGGCGCGGCGCTGATTGCCGTGGCGCATTTCTGGCTGGCTAACGTCGTGGTGCCGGAGGCGGCGGGGCGCCTCCGCCTTTGGGAGGAGCGCGGCTTCCGTGGTCTGCCGCCGCTTTCCACGCCCCGGCGCGCGCCGACGTGGTTCGCGGTCGGCCACGCCCTCGTGCATGTCGGCCATTCCAGCCTGGACGGCCACTCGCTCTACGACGTCACGGTCGTGCGGCGCGACACGGATGGGCGGATGACCGACTTCTTCTCCGCCGCCTTCGGCAGCTATGAAGACGGCCTGTGGCTCTTCCGGCAGGTTGCCCGGCCCGGCTTGAACGGCCAGTCTCCTCAGGACTTGAGCGAGATGCGCGTGGCCCTGCCGGTAACGCCTCGGCGCTTCTCGGCGTTGTCGGGAAAGCCCGGCGAATTCAGCTTCGGCGAGCTATGGCGGCTGTCGAACAGCCCGGATGTGGCGGACAGGCCGGCGTATTTCTACAATTTCTGGCTGCAACGCAAGATCGCCCAGCCCCTCGGCTCGCTGGTGATGGTCCTGCTCGCCGCACCGCTGGCGTTGCAGCTTGCGCGGCGCAACCGCATGCTGCTGGCCGGTTTCGCGGCGGTGTTCGCCGGCTTCCTGTTCTTCGTTGCCGAGCGGCTGCTGCTGGCGCTGGGGGAGACAGGGTTACTGCCCGCCGCCGTGGCGGCCTGGATTCCGGCGGCGGTGTTCAGCATCCTGGCGGCCTGGGTACTGCTGAATCTGGAAGGATAGGGCCGGTTATCGGCGCATTGTGGGCGCGCAGGCTTGATTGCCGCCGCCGCGATCCCTAGACATACGGGCAAACCCGGCGCAAGCGGTGCGCGGGCGCGGAGAGGATGCGATGGCCGACCTCGGTATCTGGAAACGGGAGTACCGCCTCGACAAGATGTCGCTGGGCGAGCTATGGGTCGCCTTCTTCCTTTATCCGGCGATCCAGGTCTATCTGCTGCTGGCGGCGGGCAGTGCCTATGTCTCCTGGCGCGTAGCCGAAAGCGTGGCGCCAATCGCCGTTTCCGTGCTGCTGGTGCTGCTGATCTATCCGCTGGTCTGGTACCTGCTGCACCGCTACGTGCTGCACGGCCGCTTCCTGTATCGCTCGCCGCTGACAGCCAAGGTGTGGAAGCGGATCCATTTCGATCATCACCGCGACCCCCACGACCTGAAGGTGCTGTTCGGCGCGCTTTATACCACGCTGCCGACGATCTTCCTGGTGGTCACGCCCATCGGCTGGCTGATCGGCGGGCTGGCCGGCGCGTCCTCGGCGCTTTGCGCGGGGTTGCTCGTGACCTGCTTCTACGAGTTCTGCCACTGCGTTCAGCACCTGCGCTACACGCCGAAATGGCCCTTCCTTCAGCGGATCAAGAAGCTGCATTTGCAACACCATTTCCACGACGAGAACCGCAATTACGGCATCACCAGCTTCCTCCCCGACAAGGCGTTCGGCACCTTCGACGAGGAGGTGAAGGGCAGGGCGCGCAGCGAAACGGTCTTCAACCTCGGCTACACGCGCCAGGAGGTGCGCCGATATCCCTGGGTCGCGCGTCTCACGCCAGATCTTGACGAGGAAAAGGCCGCTCGGGAGGGTGTGGACAGGCGGCATCCGAGGGCGACCTGAGTGCCTGCGCTTGAGGTTCGGCCCGTCGAAGGCCGGCGGTCGTTCACAGATTTCCTGAATGTCCCAAGACGGGTTTACGCCGGCGATCCGAACTGGGTGCCGCAACTGGACTTCGAGCGGCGCACGCACCTGTCCTCCAAAAACCCTTACTTCCGCCACGCGCGGGCGCGTTACTTCGTCGCCTATCGCGGCGGCGTGGCCGTCGGCCGGATCAGCGCGCAGATCGACGAACTGGCGCAGAACGGGGAGGCCGGGACTATCGGCCACTTCGGCCTGCTGGAAGGCACGGACGACGAGGTGCTTGCAACGCTGCTCGAAGCGGCGGAGACGTGGCTGCACCAGCAGGGCGTCCACCGCGTCGAGGGTCCGTACAGCCTGTCGATCAACGACGAGGTGGGGCTGTTCGTGGACGGCTGGGGCGGTCCGCCCCGCCTGCTGATGAACTACGCGCCGGCTGCTTATGCCGAGGCGCTGGAGGCGGCCGGCTACGAAAAGGCAAAGGACCTGCTGGCCTACCGTGTCGATGTCGAGGCGCGGCTGCCGCGCGCGGCCGAGTACCTGGCCCAGCAGGCCGCGCGCAGTGGACGGGTGACCGAACGGGCCATGAACCCGCGGCACTTCCGCGCCGAGCTCGATACCGTGCTGGATATTTTCAACGATGCCTGGTCGGACAACTGGGGCTTCGTCCCGATGACGGCGGACGAGGTCGCCTACATGGCGGCGAACCTGAAGCCGCTGATCCGACCGGAACTGGTGCGTGTCGCCGATGTCGACGGCGAGCCGGCGGCGATGCTTGTGGCCGTGCCCGACCTGAACGAGGCATTGCGGGACCTCGACGGCCGCTTGCTGCCGCTGGGCTGGGCGCGTCTTCTGTGGCGGTTGAAAGTCCGCGGCCCGCGTGGCGGCCGGGTGCTGTTGATGGGGGTGCGTAAGAAGTATCGGGGCGGTTTCATGGCCGGGGCGCTGACCGCGCTGTTGGTCTTGGAATCGCACCGGGCAGCCCGGCAGCAAGGCCTCGATGAGATGGAGATGTCCTGGATTCTGGAGGACAACATGCCGATCCGCCGCCTGATCGAGATGATGGGTGGAGAGGTCTATCGCCGCTACCGCATCTATGGAAAGGCGCTGGCGTGAGCGCGCCGCGCCCGGCCGTGCTGGTGCTGGCGGGCAGCCGTGCCGGGCCGGACCCCGTGGCCGAGGCGGGCGGGCGAAGCTGCAAGGCGTTTGTCCAGATTGGCGGGCGGCCGATGCTGGAGCGTGTTATCGCCGCGCTGGAGGCCAGCGGTTGCGTCGGAGACATCTCGGTTGCCCTGGACGCGGCCGCGCCAACCGATGTCGAGGCGCCGGCGTTGGCCAAACGCATGGCCGCCGGCGAGATCAGCCGCGCCGACCCTGCCCGGACACCGAGCCGGAGCGTCCTGCAAGCCTTCGATGCACTGCCGGCCGGCACGCCGCTGATCGTCACGACCGCGGACCACCCCCTGCTGACGGCGCAGATGGTTGCCGAGTTCGTCCGCAAAGCAGTCGACAGCGGCGCCGAGGCCGCTGCCGCGCTGGCGCCCACGGAGCTGATCGACGCCACATACCCGGACGCGCGTCGCACCCGCCTGAAGTTCCGCGACGGCGGTTATTCCGGCTGCAACCTCTTCTGCTTCCGGGGGGCGGGGGCGCGCAACGTTCTGACCTTCTGGGGCAGGATGGAGGCGCGGCGCAAGCGGCCGTGGCGCCTTGCCATGGCGCTGGGCCCGTTGACGCTTGTGGCCTATGCGCTGGGGCTGCTGACGCTGAAGGGCGCGTTGCGGCGGCTCGGCCGAAAGGCCGGGGCGGACTTGCACGCCGTGATCCTGCCTCAGGCCGAGGCGGCCATCGACGTCGACAAGCTGGAGGATCTGCGTTTAGTGGAGCGGATACTAGGGGCTGGCGACGCTGGCCAACTCGCCGGCTGAACCGGCGCTCCACCGTGCCACGGCCTCACGCGCCCGGCGGAGGTCCACGGGAAAATCGACCTCGCACCACTCGTCCTGGCGTACCTCCGCCGTGGTGATCTCGGTTTCCTTCGCCAGTGCGTCGATCACCGAGAGATACCAGACGCGCATCCCCGATTCCGCCCGCATCGCCGCCGTCACGGCATCGCGGAAGCGTGCGACCCCGCTGTCGCGGAACAGCATCATGCCGATGGATTCCGCGTCGACCGTCTCCGCGTCGAGCGACTTGCCGACGTCCATAAGCCGCTCGCCGTCCAGGCGCACCTTCATGTCGTCGACGTCATAAGCGTCCTTGCGCGACACCATGACGCGGATCGGCGCTGCCGGCGCATCGACCAGCCCCTTGACGACGGGCGCATCGAACAGCGTGTCGCCATTCATCAGCAGAACGTCCGAGGTCATTTCCCCAAGTGCGGCGAAGACGCTGCTGAGGTTGTCGGCGACACCATAAAGCGGATTGAAAAGGCTGCGCGCGGTGATGCCCGGCCTCGGGCGCTGCAGTTCGTGCTCCACCTTGTCGGCCTGGAAGCCGGTGACGACCACGGCCTCCTCCACGCCCGCCGCGGCAAGCTGGGAAAGCTGCCAGTCCAGGACGTGCATATCGACGCCGACAGGCAGGAGGCACTTCGGCACCTCCTCGGTCAGCGGCAGGAGGCGCTTGCCCTGCCCGGCGCTTAGGATGACGGCTTTCACGCTGCCCCCGAACGGTGGTACATGCGACTCTTGTCCCGAACGCCCCGTCCTGCGACGACGCGGCGCTCAACCAAGCTCTTACCTAAGCGGACGTACGAGCGCTGTCAAATCACCGTCATCTCAACGGGCGCTCACCGATGCGTGGCCTGTCGCTCGTGCATTCGCCGCGATGATGCTTTATCTGTGTGTCGGCACGGAAAACATGCAACTTACGCGACGTATTATTCGCATGACAGGGCGCAACGCCTGCGCTGCAGCCTGACAGGAGAACTTCGATGACGCGCAAGCGCAGCCGAACGCTGATGCACTGGGGGGTCTACGACGTCGAGACGGAGGACGGCCGCCTCGCCGGTGTGACGCCGTGGGCGGAGGACAAGGATCCGTCGCCCATCGGCCGTTCGCTGGTCGAGGCCGATCACCCTCTGCGCGTCACACAGCCGATGGTGCGCAAGGGTTGGCTTGAAGAGGGCCCGGCTTCGCGCGAGCGGCGCGGCGGCGAGCCCTTCGTTCCGGTCGACTGGGACGAAGCGCTGGACCTCGTGGCCGGCGAGCTGGAGCGGGTGCGCGGGGAACACGGCAACCAGGCGATCTTCGCCGGCTCCTACGGCTGGGCCAGTGCCGGGCGCTTCCATCACGCGCAAAGCCAAGTGCATCGATTCATGAATGCCATCGGCGGATACACCGCGTCCGTCAACACCTATTCCCATGCGGCAACCGAAGTGATCGTGCCGCATGTCTTCGGTTTTCCCTACGAGCAAGTGAAGCGCGCCTCCACCTCTCTGCCCGTCGTCGCCGAGCATACGGAGTTGTTCATCGCCTTCGGCGGCTTGGCCCTCAAGAACGCGCAGATTCAATCCGGCGGGCAGGGGCGCCACGTCGTGCGCGAATGGCTGAACGCGGCCCGGGGCAACGGCTGCCGATTCGTCAGCATCTCGCCGATCGCCGACGACACCGACCCGGCGCTGGAGGCCGAATGGTGGGCGCCCAGGCCGAACAGCGATACGGCGCTGATGCTGGCGCTGTCGCATACCCTGATCGCCGAGGGGCTGCACGACCCCGGGTTTTTAAAGCGCTGCACGGCCGGATACGAGCAATACCGCGCCTACCTGATGGGCGAGAGCGACGGTCAGGCGAAGGATGCCGACTGGGCAGCCGCGATCTGTAGTCTGAACGCCGACGACATCCGGGCACTGGCCCGCGAGATGGCGGCGAAGCGGACCATGGTGAACCTGAGCTGGTCCATGCAGCGCGCCGAGTACGGCGAGCAGACGATCTGGGCCGGCATCGCGTTGGCGGCGGTGCTGGGGCAGATCGGGCTGCCGGGTGGCGGCGTCACGCTGGGCTACAGCTCGGCCGGCGGCGTGGGGAATGGCGTCAGGCGCGTCAAGCTGCCGGCCCTGCCGCGTCTGGCCAACCCGGTCGACAGCTTCATCCCCGTGGCCCGCATCACCGATATGCTGGAGAAGCCGGGCGAGCAATTCGATTATGACGGCCAGCGGCGGACCTATCCCGACATCCGCTTGGTGTACTGGGCCGGCGGCAATCCGTTTCATCATCATCAGGACCTGAACCGCCTCGTCGCGGCCTGGAAGCGGCCGGAGACAGTCGTGGTCAACGACCCCTTCTGGTCGGGGGCCGCGCGGCACGCCGATATCGTGTTTCCGGCGACGACGCCGCTGGAACGCAACGACTTCGGCGGTTCGTCAGAGGATAGCTTTCTGATCGCCATGAAGCAGGCGATTCCGCCGATGGCCCAGGCCAGGAACGACTACGACATCTTCGCCGGGCTGGCCGAACGGCTGGGGGTGGGCGATTCCTTCACCGAGGGGCGGACGGCGGACGAATGGCTCCGCCACCTCTATGACGGCTGGCGGCGCAAGTTCAACGAGATGCCGGACTTCGACACCTTCTGGGAGCAGGGGCACATCGAGTTCATGGACGACACACCCGGCCAGTCGTACAAGGTGTTCCTCGATGCGTTCCGCACCGATCCGGACGCAAACGCGCTGCCCACGCCCACCGGCCGGATCGAGATTTCATCGCAGCGGATCGCCGGCTTCGGATACGAGGACTGCCCGCCGCACCCGTCGTGGCACGCGCCCCGCGAGTGGCTGGGCAGCCAACTGGCCGAGATCTATCCGCTGCACCTGATGTCGAACCAGCCGGCAACGCGTCTGCACAGCCAGTACGACCATGGATCGGTCAGCCTGGAGTCGAAGGTGGCGGGACGCGAGGCCGTGACGCTGCACCCAGAGGACGCGGCGGCGCGCGGCATCGGCGAGGGCGACGTGGTGCGCATCTACAACGATCGCGGCGCATGCCTGGCCGGTGCGCGCCTCAGCGACCGGGTGCGCCGGGGGGTTGTCGTGCTGCCGACCGGGGCGCAGTTCGATCCCGAGGAGCCGGGGCGTCCGGGTGCGCTGGAGAAGCACGGCAATCCCAACGTACTGACCCGCGATGCCGGGACCTCTTCGCTGGCGCAGGGCCCGAGCGCGCACAGTTGTCTTGTCGAGGTGGAGCGCTACGACGGCACGCCGCCGCCGGTCACGGCACTCCAGCCCCCGCCGATAGCGCGGCGGTGACGGCGGCGCCGTCGTTACCGGGGACGTCGTGCCTGTGCCCGGCAATGAAGCGGCCCGATGCGCGGTCGAAGTGGCGGTGCTCGACCCTCAGGCGCCGGGTGCCGCCGGCAATGTCCAGCCTGAACAGGTGGTAGTGGCCCGCCGTGCGGCCGTGCAACCCGGCCGAGGAGGCGGAGCCCACGCCCAGCACCGGGATTTCCGCGCCGCCCGGTCCCGGCAGCGTGGCGCCCAGTGGCCGGTGGGCGTGACCGTGCAGCACCAACTCCGCCCCCGCCGTCTTCAGAACCTGACGCACCGCCCCGGCGTCGCTCAGCCGGTGGCGGCTCCGCACGGCGCCCGTCTGCGGGGGATGATGGATCAGGACCACGCGGTACAGGCCCTCCTGGCCAAGTTTGGTCAGGACAGTCCGCAGGCGCGTTCGCTGTGCCGGGCCAAGCCGGCCCGTCGCCATGAACGGGGCGGTGGGCACCGCGCTGGACGCGCCCACGAAGGCCACAGCGCCGCGCCGGCGGACGAACGGGAAACCGGCCGCACCGTCGTCGCTCGCCATCCAGGAATCCCAGAGGTCCAGTCCGTGCCTTGGTGCCACCTTGACGTAAGCGTCGTGGTTGCCGGGCACCACGCTCAGCTTGTCCGGATCGCCCAGCGTCGCCAGCCATTCGGCGGCCGCGGCGAATTCGCGCGGCAGGGCGATGTTGGTGAGATCGCCGGTCACGCAGATGTGGTCCGGTGCGGCCGCTTTCAGGTCATCGCGCAAGGCGACCAGCACCTCGGCGCGATGTTGGGCCTTGCGTTTGCTGTGCCAGGACAAGTACCCAAGCAAGCGCTTACTCGCCAGCGCCCAAGGCGTCGCCGCGGGCAGGGGCGCAATATGAAGATCGGAAATGTGTGCGAAGGTGAACATGCCGGATGCCGGATTGGAGATGGACGCCGGACATTCGATGACCCCCGGCGGCGATGTCAAGCCGCCGGCCGTATATATCCTCCCGGCGCCCGATGCCCCGCGCGTCTGGGGCTTGAGCCCGGCTGAACGGCTGCGCCGTGCGCTGGCCAAACTGCCCGTGGATCGGGTGCTCTCCCAGGGCGATCCCTGGCCTGAGACAGGCACAGTCGTTCTGCTGCGTGGCGACGTGGTCTACGATGACTCGGTCCTGGACGGTGTGATCGCGCGGCCCGGAATCGCGATGGCGCGCACGGCGGCAAGCGGCGAGGAACCGCTGGGCGCGCATGTCGACGCCGCCTCGGCCCCGGCGGCGGCCGATTGGCTCGGCGGCAAGGGTGAAGTTCCGCAGGGTGTCTCCAGGGTTTCCCCCGAGACCGTCGGCCAGGCCTTTCGCGGGCGTCTGCGCAAGCGGGAGACGCCGTACTGCCTGCCTGTGGCGGGCGACGTACGGATGGTCGAGCGGCGTATGTACATGGGCGCGTACAAGGGCGTGACCGACGCGATAACCAAGTACGTCTGGCCGGTCCCGGCCATGTGGGCGACGCGGTTGTGCGTCAGGCTGGGCTTGCGGCCGAATGCCGTGACCTCGGTGGGCGCGGTGCTCATGCTGCTGGCGCTGTGGCTGTTCTGGCGCGGGGACTATGGTTGGGGCCTGCTGGCGGCGTGGATCATGACCTTCCTCGATACCGTGGACGGCAAGCTGGCGCGGGTCACGATGACGTCTTCGCCGTTGGGAAACGTCTTCGACCACGGCATCGACCTTGTCCACCCACCGTTCTGGTATCTGGCCTGGGGCATCGGCCTGTCGCAGGTCGGCCTCGGCTTGCCGGCCGGTTCGCTGACCCCGCTGATGGTCGTGATCTTCGGTGGCTATATCCTGGGGCGGCTGTGCGAAGGATACTTCAGCCGGCGTTTCGGCCTTGAGGTGCATATCTGGCGGCGGTTCGATTCCGTGTTCCGCCTGATCACAGCGCGGCGCAACCCGAACATGGTCATGCTGACGCTGGCATGGCTGCTTGGCCGGCCCGATCTGGGCCTGATTGCCGTGGCGGCCTGGACCGTATTGTCCGACGGCGTTCACCTCGTGCAGATCCTACAGGCCGAAATAGCGAAAGCGCGGGGCGTGCGAATTGCCTCGTGGCTGCGGTCGGCCACGTGACGCGTCTGGCGGTTCTCAGCAATCGCCGCAGCGGTGGTAGCCACGACCACCTGGAGCAGGTGGGCGCGGTCGCGGATGCCCACGGTCTATTGCATGTCGCAACCGGCGAGCTGGACGAACTGGAAGGCGCGCTAAAGTCTTTCGCCGCCCGGGGTGTCGAGATCCTGGCGATAAACGGCGGGGATGGGACGCTCGACGCGGCGCTGACCGCTATGCGCAATCGCCATATCTTCGAGCGGGAGCCGGCCATCGCCCTGCTGCGCGGCGGCACCACGAACATGGTGCACGACGATGTCGGCCTGTCCGGAAAGCCGGCCAATGCGCTTTCAAGGTTGATTTCCGCCTGCCAGGAGGCCGTGCCCGACCGGCTCATCCGAAGCCGACGGGCCATTGCGGTGCGTCGCGGCGATGCTGGCGAGGCGACCTACGGATTCTTTTTCGGTACGGCGGCGGTTCCCCGCGCCATCCGGATGACCCGGCAGCGCCTGCATACGCGCGGGCTGGCTGGGCCTGTGGGCGATAGCCTGTCGCTGATCTGGACGATGCTGCGGCTGGCGACGGGGCATATCGCGAACGATCCCGTACTGCATCCGGAGCCCTTGTCGTGGTCTCTTGACGGCGGCGCCTGGCACGAGGCCGAGACCGTGCTGATGGTGGCGACGACGCTGGACCGGCTGCTTCTCGGCCTGCGACCCGTGTCGCCGGACGGTGGGTTCGGCGTGGCGGGGCTGACATGGCCCTACCGCCGCCTGTGGCTGCGGCTGCCCGCCTTCGTGCGCGGGCGCGGCGCGGATCGCGGCGGCGGCCTGTGGCGGGCGCGCGGCGAGCGGCTGGCGGTGTGCTGCGGGGCGGGCTATACGCTGGACGGCGAGTTGTTCGAGGCACCGAAGGGCACGCCGATCATGCTGGATGCGGCGCCCCCGGTGCGCTTCGTACTGGCTTGAGGACGGCTGGAACCGGCACATGGCAGGCGAACGGGAAGCCCTGACCGAGTTGATCACAGCCGAGGTGGCGCGGCCCGTCGACGGCGATGCGGCCGCGCTGGTCGAGGTGATACGCGCGCGGGGCGGCGGGATTGCGGCCGTGCTGCTGTACGGCTCCGGCCTCTGGCAAGGTGCCTCGACCGACCGGGTCTGGGATTTTTACGTGCTGGTGGACGATTACCAGGATTTCGACGCACGGCGGCTGCCGGCGTGGCTTGCGCGCGTCTTGCCGCCGAACGTCTATTACATCGAGGCGCGCCGGGGCGAGCGGGTGCTGCGCTCCAAATGCGCCGTGATGCGCCTCGACCAGTTTGCGCGTGCCGCAGCCGGGCACGCCGCCACGCCCCAGATCTGGGCGCGTTTCGCACAGCCGTGCCGGCTGGTGCATGCCCGCGACGAGAGAGCGCGGGAGACCGTGGTCGCGGCTCTGGCCGACGCCGTCGTCACGTTCCACCGGCGGAGTCTTCCGCTTGTCGGTGAGGGAGAGGCGGGCTTCCGCGAGGTCTGGCGGGCGGGGCTGGCGGAAACCTATGCCCAGGAACTGCGCAGCGAGCGCGCCGGCCGGCCGGACGCGGTTATCGATGCTGCGCCGGACGCGTTCGCGGCACGGACGCGGCTTGCCGTGCCGCTGACCGGTTTCCCGGCCCAAGTCGAAGCTGACGACCGGATAAGGATGGCAATGCCGGCGCCGCAAAAGCATCTGGCGCGCGCCATGCGGCCGTGGCGGCGGCTGCGCGGCAAGGTTGTCGTGTTGCTGCGGTTGATGAAGGCGGCCTTCACCTTCGAGGGCGGCGTTGACTACGTCCTGTGGAAGATCGAGCGGCACAGCGGGGTCCGCGTCGAGCCGAACGATTTCCAGCGGCGGCATCCGCTGATCGGCGGATGGCCACTGTTGTGGGAGCTGTATCGCCGGGGCGGCTTCCGCTGAGCGGAGTCTATTCGGCCGCGCGGACCTTGGCCCCCTGATCCGCCAGCACGGCGCGTGCCGCCTCGAAGCCGTCCAGGACAGTCTGAAGTTGTTCGCGCGTATGCGCCGCGCAGACCGAGCAGCGCAGCAGGCACGTCCCCTGCGGGGTCGCGGGCGGCAGGGCCAGGTTCACGTAGACGCCGTGCTGCATCAGCGTGTGCCACACGACAAGCCCGACCTCGGCATCCGGCATCTTGACGCCGATCACTGGCGTCTTGTCCGGGCCGACGGTATAGCCAAGGTCCTTGAGGCCGTCATAAACGATGTCGGTGTTGCGCCACAGGCGCTCGCGCAGGCTGGCGTCGGTGCGGATACGTTCCAGCGTGGCGCTTGCCGAGGCCACGATCGACGGCGGCAGCGAGGCCGTGAAGAGGTACGCCCGCGCTGCCAGCCGCACGGCCTCCAGCTCCGGGTGGTTGGATACGCAGAAACCGCCGATGGTGCCGACGCTTTTCGAGAAAGTGCCGATCAGGAAATCGATCTGGTCCTCGACACCGACCTCCGCCGCCAGGCCGCGCCCGCCTTCGCCAAGCACGCCCAGCGAGTGCGCCTCGTCCAGCAGGATGTAGGCGTCGTGCGCTTTCGCCGCGGCCACCAGATCGGCCAGCGGTGCGCGGTCGCCCAGCATCGAATAGATGCCTTCCAGCACGACGAGCTTGTTCGAGCCCGCGGGCAGCCGCCGCAGGCGCCGCTCCAGGTCCGCAGCGTCGTTGTGCTTGAAGCGCAGGACCGTGGCGTCGCCAAGCTTGCAGCCGTCATAGATGCTGGCGTGGCTGTCGGAGTCGATGAGGATGGTGTCGTCCTTGCCGGCAATGGCCGACAGGAAGCCGACGTTGGCCTGATAGCCGGTGGTGAACAGGATGGCGTGCCGGCGCCCGAAGAACCCGGCAAGCTGGCGTTCCAGATCCTGGTGGCTGGCATAGCTGCCGTTGGCGACGCGCGAACCCGTCGTGCCGGTGCCGGAGGTGCGCAAGGCGGCGCAGGCAGCCTCGATGGCATCCGGATCGAACGTCAGGCCAAGGTAGTTGTTGGAGCCCAACAGAACGCAGCGCCGTCCGCCCACCTCGGCCTCGGTCGGCGAAAGAATGCGCTCGACCCGCACGCCCAGGGGGTCACCGCCTGCCGCCTCGACCATCTGTGCATGGGCTTGGCGGATGTACTGGAACTTGTCGAACAGGTCCGCCATGGGCGCGCCTAGCTCTTCACGGCCATCTGCTGAACCAGCCGGGCGAGCTGGCCGACGGTGCGGATCTCGCCCAGCTCATTCAGCGGAACGGAGATGTCGTAGTGCTCCTCCAGCGCGAAGAGCAAGTCCATGACAGCCACGGAGTCGACATTGAGGTCGGTGGTGATATCGGTGCTTTCGCTCAATTCGATATCGCTCGCGCTGACCTTGTTCAGCTCCTCGCAAACCGTATCGAGGATATCCTGGTATGTCGGAACCGTGCGCAGTTCCTCGGCCTCTGCCATGGGTCGCCCCCTCGTCCTGCTGCCCGGGGGGTTACAGCCAGCCCCGGGCTCGATACCACGTCACCGTCTCGCGCAAGCCTTCGCCCAGCGGAATCTGCGGCCGCCATCCGGTCAGCCGCCGAAAGCGGTCGTCGCGGCAGACCCAATCGCTGTGGCGTAACTCCCGAACCTTATCGGGCGTGAGGAACGGGACGCCCCCGCCGATCCTGCCCCACAGCCGTGAAACGTGCCCCACAAAGCGCAATAACGCTGGAGAAGGAGATATGTAGCGTGGCTCCACTGTCAACTCGCGCGCGGCCGCGTCGATTAAGGCGCGCCACGTGTAGCCGCGATTCTCGCTGTCCGCAAGCTCATAGACGCTTCCACTCGCGCCGGAAGCGGCCAGCCACGACAACACCGCCTCCACCAGATCGTCCACGTGGATCAGCGAAACCCTCGCCGCCTCGCCGGCCGGCAGCAGGCCGATGCCACGCTTCAGAAGCTGGAAGAAAATCAGCACCTGCCGGTCGCCCGGCCCGTAGATTGCCGGCGGGCGCAGCGCATCCCAGGCAAGGTCCGGCTGCTCCGCTACGGCGGCTTCCGCCGCCCGTTTGCTCGCGGCATAGGCAGAGATATCCGGCTGGCGCGCGGCCAGGCTGGAGATCAGCAGGAAGCGGCTGACACCGGCCGCCGCCGCCGCTTCGGCCAGCCGGCGCGTGCCCTCGGTATTGACTCGATGAAAGTCGGCTTCGCGGCGCGCCGCCACCAGGCCGCCGACATGAACGACGGCGTCCGCACCATTCGTAAGGCGGTGTAGCGCCCTCGCATCGTCCAGGCCGCCATCGACGATCTCGACGTCATCGGCGAAGGCAACCGAGCCGCGGTGGCGCAGCACGCGCACATCCCGGCCCGCGTCCAGAAGGCGGCCGACAAGGCGTGCGCCCACGAAACCCGATGCACCGGTGACGGCGACTAGCATGGCGGCCTCAGTACGATGCCTTGACGTCCTGCTCCCGGCTTTCCGCCCCGTTCGCGACGACACCCCGCCCGGCGTCCTCTTCCTCGAACGCGCCGGCAAGATAGGCCTGCTTGGCCTTCGCCCGGCTGAGCTTGCCGGATGTCGTGAAGGGCAGGCTGCGCGGCGGTATGAGGATAACGCGGCAGTCGATGCCGGCGTTGCGAAAGATGGCGGAATGCACCTCGCTGCGCAGGCGTTCACGGGTTTCCGCGCCCTGGCTACGACACTGCACCAGGATGACCGGAACCTCCTTGCCGTCGGGACCCTCGACCGAAAAGGCAGCGGTATCCCGGCTGCGCAGCTCGTCGACCTTCTGTTCGGCGTGCCATTCCAGGTCTTGCGGCCAGATGTTGCGGCCGTTGACGATGACCAGATCCTTGCGCCGGCCCGTAATAACGAGCGTGCCCCTGGTCAGATAGCCCATGTCGCCCGTGTCCAGCCACTCGCCATCCGCCATCGCGCTCTTGGTTGCCTCGGGCGCGCGGTAGTAGCCGGACATCAGGCTGGGCCCCTTGATGCAGATGCGGCCGACATGGCGTTCCGGCAGCGCATTGCCGTCGTCGTCGCGCACCTCGACCTCGTGGCCCGGCAAGGGTTGGCCGCAGGTGGCGAAGGCGCGGATCTCCCGCGCGTGGCGATGATGGCCGTTCGCGCCGCCATTGCCGTTTGAATGGCCGTTTCCGCTCGAATGGCCATTGCCGGTGTGTCCGTTGCCGTTGCGCACGCCGTTGGCCGGCTCGGCCACGCCCGTCGCGACAAGGGTTTCCTTGTCGACGCGGTCCACGGTCACACCGAGCCCGAGAGGGGCAAAGCTGAAGGCAAGCGTCGATTCGGCAAGGCCGTAACTGGGTACCAGCGCGCCCGGCTTGAAGCCGTACGGCGCGAAGGTGGTGGCGAAGTCGGCCAGGGTCTCGGCGCGCACCATTTCGCCGCCGATGCCGGCGACGCGCCAGCAGGACAGGTCCAGATCGACTTCCTTGGCACTGGCCGCGCGCCGCGCACAAAGCTCGTAGCCGAACGTCGGGCTGAACGACAGGGAGCAGCGGTTGTCGGAAATGATCTGCAGCCACTGTAAAGGCCGCCGGGCGAAACCGTCGGTCTGGATATAGTCGATTGTCACCTGGGCGGTGATTGGAATGATCATGAAGCCGATCAGGCCCATGTCGTGGTAGAAGGGCAGCCAGGATGCCGCGCGGTCGCCAGGGCGAATCTCAAGCCCGTGACGGGCGACGCTTGCCGCGTTGGCCATCAGCGCCTTCTGATCGATCAGAATGCCCAGCGGATGGCGCGTGCTGCCTGAGGAATACTGCACGTGACTCTCTTCGTCGGGCCCCAACGGCTGCAAGGCCTGCGCCGCCGGCGGCATCCCGGCCAACTCCGGCGTGCTGGCGATCAGCGTCATCTCCAGCCCGTCCGCCGCGCGTCGCAACTGGTTCAAGAGAGCCTCCGGTCCCAGGGCGACGCGGGCGCCGGAGGTTTTCATTACGCGCGAAAGCTGTTCCTCGTATCCTTGACGGCCGCCAAGGCTGGTCGGGACCGGCAGGGGAACCGCGAGCAGGCCGGCATACTGACACGCAAAGAAGCTAATGACGAAATCGGGGTGCATGTCGGCGACGATGGCCACGCGGTCGCCTCGCGAGAGCCCCAGGCCCAGGAGCCGGCGCGCCAGTTCGCGTGCGCGCTCGCGCAGCTTCGCGTATGGAACGACATGTTCCAGCCGGCCCCGCGAAGTGTAGAAGTTAATGCCGGTCTCGCCCTTGGTGGCATAGTCCAATGCCTCGGTGAGACTATTGAACTCGGCCGCGCGGAACGGCAGGTCCGTGTTCATTGAAGGTGTCGGCTCATCGGAACCGGAGCGACGCGCCCCATCGCTTCCAGTCCGGACCTCCCGTGTCGCGCCTATCATGGATTGCCGTCGATTGCTCCGCCTATTGGTCTCTAGCGGGAACGGCGCCGTTGCGGCGAACCGCTCCTTCACCGGATCGAGACAGCATCGCCACCCTCACTACGGAGTCCTCACGCGCGCCCGCGTTAGCCGCCCATTCGAGTAACAGAGTTTCGCAAAACCTTAAAGCCCCTGACGTCAGGGTGACTTGTTTGCTTGATGTCATATCGGTCCGAGCCGACCCGCGATAATGCCCTGCCTCTATTTAATGGACGAGGGCCGCGATTGCTACCTCCAGCAATCGTGATGATGACGTGGGCGAGACTCGCCGCGGACATGCGCGGGGGGATGGCGCCGTTGACGGGGAAGAACGGGCCGAAAGAGCCGTTATCCGGCCTCTGTTTCGCACAGGATCGCTTGCGCCTTCCCGGCGACGGCGACCTCCGTTTTCTGGCCGATCGGGCGGCTATCGATCGTGCTGACGGATCGCGCGCCGAGGCTTGAGGTCAGGAAAACCTCATTCGCCGCCAACAGGTCGTCCTGTTGCAGCCGGCGCTCCTCGACCGCCAGCGGCTCCATCAGCGCACGCCGGGCGATGCCCGGCAGGCAACCCTCGCCGACCGGGGGCGTCACCACGGCACCGCCGATCACGGCGAAGACGTTGGCCGTCGCGGCCTCGGCGACACGGCCTTGGGTGTTGAGCAGGAGAGCCTCGTCGGCGCCGGCCGCTTCGGCCTCGATCCGGGCCAGCACATTATCCAAATAACTTATGGACTTGATGCCGGACAGTGGCGACTGCTCGTTCCGTCGCACTCTTTGACTGACAAGCAGGCGAATGGGATGCATCGGCGGCAGACCCTCGCTTGCCGTCGCAAGGACGTTCGGGCGCGTCTCGGCAGGAAGCCGCAGGCCTCGCGCGCCCGGACCGCGGGTCACGGTCAGGCGGACAACACCGGCATCCAGCGCATTCCCCTGGACCGCCGCTGTCACCGCCGCTTCCAGGTCCTCGTGGCCGGGCCGGGCCGGAAACGCGAGGACGCTAAGCGCATGCGCCAACCGCTCCAGGTGCCAGTCCAGACGCATCGCCTGGCCGCCGCGCACGGCGATGGTCTCGAAGGCGCCGTCGCCCAGCGTCAGGCCCCGGTCGTCCGGTGTGATGGCGGCCGTGCCCTCTTCGTGCAAACTGCCGTTAAGGTAGTAGCGCATCGCTTGCTTCGGTTTCCGGCACCCCGACGAATGCCGCCGCCTTCACCTCGGTTTCGCGCCATTCGTCTTCCGGGTCGGAGTCGGCGACGATGCCGCCGCCCACGCCATAGCGCACATGCGCGCGGTCAACCGCCATGGTGCGGATCAGGATGCTGGAGTCCATGCTGCCGTCGAAGCCCAGCCAGCATAGGGACCCGCAATAGGGGCCGCGGCGCCGACCCTCCAGCTCGTGGATGATCTCCATCGCCCGGATCTTCGGCGCGCCGGTGATGGAGCCGCCGGGGAAGGCGGCGCCCACGAGGTCGACGCTGCCACGGCCTTCGCCAAGGCGTCCGGTCACGACGGAGACGAGGTGGTGCACCGCGCCGAAACTCTCCAGTCCGCAAAGCTGCGGCACGGCGATGGAGCCGATGCGGCAGACCCGGCCAAGGTCGTTGCGCAGCAGATCGACGATCATCAGGTTCTCGGCCCGGTCCTTGCCGGACTGCGTCAGCTCGGCCGCCAGGCGGGCATCGGAAACGGCATCGCGCCCGCGCGCACGCGTTCCCTTGATGGGGCGGGTTTCCACCGTGCCCTCGGCGCCGACCTGCACGAAGCGTTCAGGCGAGAACGAACAAACCGCCATGTCGTCGTCCAGGGCGAAGAAGGCCGAGAATGGCGCCTGCGTGCGCCGGCGCATGTCGCTGTAAAGCTCGAAGGCGTCCAGTCCGCGCGGGCGGGGGGCCACAAGCTCGCGCGACAGGTTGACCTGGAACGCGTCGCCGGCATGGATGTAGTCGATCGTCCGCTGCACCTTGGAGAGATAGGCCGTGCGTGGCGTGTCGCTCCGCCAGTCGAGCTGAAGGGCGGATGTGCCGGCCGACCTCGGCGTACCGCTTCCGAGCTGTACGCGGACGGCTTCCAGCCGCTCTCGGGCGCGGGCGCTCCGCCGGGCGGGATCACTTTCGGGATAACCCGTCGAAACGATCCAGGCGCGGTCGGCCACGTGATCGATGGCAACCACGACGTCGTAGATGCCAAGGGCCACGAGAGGGTGCGGGGCACCCTCCATGTGCGGCGTGGGAAGGCACTCCAGCCAGCCGCCGAACTCGTAGCTCAGCAGCCCGGCGGCGCCGCCCTGGAACGGCGGCAGGTCGGGGCGCCGCAACTGCGGCCAGCCAGCCAGTCGGCGTGACAGCCACTCCAGCGGCGCCGGCGGCATCCCGTCGCCCGGTTCGCGCACCGCCTCGGCCGGAACGGCCAGCCGCTCCACCGGGTCCAGGCACAGATAGGAGTAGCGGCCGCGCGGATCGTCCGGCGCCGCGCTGTCGAACAGCAGCGTCCAGGGGCTGAGACTGCCCGTGGCGCCGCCGGCCAGCGCAATGGCGTCGCGGCAGGCAATCTCCTCGGCCAGCGGAACGTTGGGTTGCATGCCCTCCTCGCGAATTTCGCCGCTTCGGGGCGGCGGGTTGCCGGACATTCGCCCTCCCGACCGGCTTTGTCCAGCGGTGGCGCGCTCTCGCCTTTGCCCTGGGCAACATCGTGCCATCGAACGCCACATTATGGTTTGTCGTTCATGTCGGGGACAGCACATGGGCGGCGTCGAAAACCTTCCGCAGCGACGTGAAGACGCATTGAGCCCAGGCGATAAAGCTTGCCATGCCGGCGGCGAACGCCCATGTTCCTGGCCAGCGATTAGCTTTGGGCGGACCTGGGCTCCGGGATCGGGGGCCTTTGGACTTTCGCCCTGAAGCCCGTTGGGTGGCTCGTATCGGCGCCGCAAATGGCGTATCGCGGTAGACGCTTCCTTCCGTGACGGGTCCGTTGGACCCGGTGCCTGACAGCACTGAACGATACCGTTCGGCCGGCTCAAGTCCGGCCGCAAGTCTTTCCGCCCGGCAATCGATTCGATCCGCGTAAGCGACCGTCGGCGGTTGCCGCCTCCGGCCTCTTGCGAACTGACTGGGGCGCATGAGCCGTGGATGCGGCGAATGCCACGCAATCACGCTGAATGGAAAGGAACCGCATGGCCAAGGAAGATCTGATCGAAATGGACGGCGTGGTCGACGAGGTGCTCGCCGACGCGCACTATCGCGTGACTCTGGACAACGGCCACGGCGTCACCGCCTATGCGGCCGGCAAGATGAAGAAGTTCCGCATTCGTATCGTCGCGGGCGACCGTGTCACCGTCGAGATGACGCCATACGACCTCACCAAGGGTCGGATCAACTATCGCCACAAGGACGAACGCAGTGGCCCCGGCGGCGGCCATCGGCGCCGGCCTCCCACGCGCCGCCGGTAACGACGCGCGCATCGGGGGTGGCCAGGCACTAATCCTCGCCGCGCGAATCCCCGTCGCCGGGGGGATCGCCGCCGGACGGAGGCTCGCCGTCGTAGCCATTGCTTTCCGGGGTCTTGCCGCCCAGCGCTTCGGCAATCGCCTCGACACCCTCGGCAGCGGCGCGGTTTTCCGCCTGGATACGCTCGTGAATCTCGCGCCGGAGCACGCTTGCGTCCGACGGGAAGGTGAAGCCGAGCTTGATCGACTTGCCGCGGATATCGACGACGGTCACTTCGATATCGTCGTTGATAACGACCGACTCGCCGATTTTGCGGGTCAGGTAAAGCATCGCCGGTCTATCCCCCCTCGAAGCCCGCTCCCGGCCAGCGGGCGGCAGCTTGAAAGCCGCCGGACTTCATCGGTGTGTCGCTGTAATGTATCCGCCTTTACCAGTTCTTAACAAGGCGCGCCGCACCTTCGTTATCGAAGACTTGGCTTCGTCGGATCCGACCAGACGACCGCGGGGCGTGATGGCATTCGCAAAGATTTCGGTATTCGAGGCGCTTTCCCGGCGCATGGGATGGCTGTCGCAGCGCCAGACGGTGCTGGCCGACAACATCGCCAACGCCGATACGCCCGGCTATGCGCCTCAGGATTTGAAGGAGGCCTCGTTCCAGGGCGCGCTGCGCCGTGCACTGAAACCGATGGCGCCGACGGTGACGCACGAGCGGCACGTCGACGCCTCGATCCCGCCCCGGCGCGAGCCGGAGGCGGAGGAGTCGAAGGGGCGATACGAGACGGCGCCCTCCGGCAATGCGGTCGTGCTGGAAGAGCAGATGGTCAAGGTTGCGGACACGCAGATGCGCTATCAGACGATGACCAATCTGTACCGCAAGCACCTGCAGATGTTTAAGACCGCGGTGGGCCGCGGCAGCTAGGGGTATTGAGCGGAGCACGGCGCGATGGACCTGTCGAAGACGCTGCATATTGCCGCCGCCGGCATGAAGTCGCAGGGCACGCGCCTGCGTGTCCTTGCCGAGAACATGGCCAACGCCGATTCGATTGCCCAGACCCCGGACGAGGACCCTTACAGGCGCAAGACGGTCACCTTCGAGAACGTCATGAACGACGAACTTGGCGTGAACCAGGTGCGCATCAAGGACGTGGCGCAGGACCGCTCGCCGTTCGGCCGGGAATACCGCCCGGGTCACCCGGCGGCGGACCAGGACGGCTACGTCCGTACCCCAAACGTGAACAGCCTGATCGAGATGGCCGACATGCGCGAAGCACAGCGCAGCTACGAGGCCAATCTCAAAGTCATCGAAGCCTCGCGCTCCATGCTGCAGGGAACCATCTCCATCCTGCAGTAGGCGGCGCGCAAGTATCCGCCGGCCGAAGGTGAACGGCCGGCGTGTCGGGATAGGCCAGGACGGTCGCGGCGGCGGAAGCCGCCGTTTGCAACGGGAGAGACTGTCGAATGACGGTGTCGTATTCCGAGGCTCTAGCCGCGTACAACCGCGTCGCCCAGCAGGCGCGGCCGGCCGATTCCCAGTCTTCCGGCGAGAGTGAGGCGACCGGCGGGCAGGACTTCGCCAAAGTGCTGCGAGAGTCCGCCGGGGATGCCATCGGCACGCTTCGCACGGCCGAGACGCAGTCGCTGGCGGCGGCGGCGGGCAAGGCCGACATCAATGACGTCGTAATGGCCATGTCGCAGGCGGAGATGACGTTGCAGACCGTCGTCACGCTGCGCGACCGCGCGGTACAGGCCTACCAGGACATCCTGCGCATGCCGATCTAGGCGTGATGAACGCCGGCAAGGCACGGCGGGCGCGGCAGGCGAAGGCCGGAAATCAACCATGAACGAGACGGAAATCATCGAGGTCGGCCGCGACGCCGTCTTCGTGATGCTGAAGGTCGGGGGCCCGATCATGCTGGCGGGGCTGCTGGTGGGCCTGATCATCGCGTTGATACAGGCGCTGACGCAGATGCAGGAAATGACGCTGTCGTTCGTGCCCAAGATCTTCGCGATCATGGTCGCGATCGCGGTGATGGCGCCGTACATGGTGAACACGCTGACCGCCTTTGCCGAGGAGCTGGCTGACAAGATCATCGGCCTGGGATAGGCGGCCATGCTGCAGGAGGTCTTGCCCGCCAGCCTGTTCGCCGTGCTTCTGGTGTTCGTGCGGGTTGGCGCGGCAATGATGCAGATGCCGGGAATCGGCGACCCTTACGTCTCCCCCCGGGCCCGGTTGCTGTTCGCCTTGCTGCTGGCGCTGGCGGTGACGCCCGTGCTGTCGCCGGTGCTTCCGGGCCAGCCCGAGTCCGTGGCCGTGCTGTTCGTGCTGCTGGCCGGCGAGCTGTTCATCGGCTTTTTCCTGGGCGCCCTCGCCAAGGTGATGATGTCGGCGCTGGTCGTGGCCGGCATGGTGATGGCCTATATGTCGGCGCTGGCGAATGCGCTTGTGAACGATCCGGCCGCGCAGCAGCAGGGCTCCATCGCCGGGTCGTTTCTCAACGTCACCGCGCTTGTGCTGATCTTCGCGTTGAACTTGCATCACCTGCTGATCGGGGCGGTGGTCGACAGCTATGCGATCTTTCCGCCGGGCGACCTGCCGCCCGTGGGCGACTTCTCGCAACTCATGACGGATACCGTGGCGCGGGCCTTCCTGGTGGGCATCCAGCTTGGCGCGCCGTTCATGGTAGTGGGCTTGGTCCTCTACCTCGGCATGGGGCTGCTTGGTCGCCTGATGCCGCAGGTGCAGATTTTCTTCGTCGGCATGCCGCTGCAGATCGCGCTCGGTATATCGCTGCTGATGGTTTCGCTGCCGGTCGCGATGGCGTGGTTCATGGGCGCCTTCGAGGACACCTTCATCCCCTTCACGTCGGGGTGAGAACGGGAGGCGGGCATGGCCGAGGAACAGGACGACAGCCAAAAAACAGAAGAACCGACAGAACGAAAACTACAGCAGGCCCGCGAGAAAGGTCAGATCGCGAAGTCGCAGGAGGTCAACCACTGGTTCATCATCCTGGCTTTCGGTCTGATGCTCGCGATCTTCGCGCCCTACACCGCCCAGGGCATTGCCGACGCGCTGTACCCGTTCATCGCCAAGGCGCATAGCCTGCCGGCGACGGGCGGCGGCCTGGGCGACCTGCTGATCGAGACTTTTCTTGGCATCGCCGCCGCCCTTGCGCTGCCGATCCTGGTCACCATCCTTGCCGCGCTGGCGGCGGGCTTCCTGCAGACCGGCTTCCTTGTGACGGCCGAACAGCTCAAGCCGAAGCTGGAGAAAATCTCGCTAATCAAGGGCGCCAAGCGCCTGTTCTCCTTGCGCTCCATCATGGAGTTCGCCAAGGGAATCCTGAAGCTCACCATCGTCGCCACGGTGATCTTCCTGCTGGTCTGGCCCGAGCGTGACCGAATTCCCCGGATGACCGAACTTGGCGTCGTCGAGTTGCTGGAGACGTTGCGCTGGCTGGGTCTGAAGGTGATCGTGGCGGTGCTCTCGGTGATGACGGTGGTCGCCACCCTCGACTTCGCCTTCCAGAAATACCAGCACCACAAGCAGATGCGGATGTCGCGCCAGGAGGTGAAGGACGAGTACAAGCAGACCGAGGGCGACCCGCAGGTGAAGCAGCGGCTGCGCCAGCTTCGCATGGAAAAGTCGCGCAAGCGGATGATGTCGGCGGTGCCCGAGGCCGATGTGGTGGTCGCCAATCCGACGCACTACGCTCTCGCCCTGACATACAGGCATGGCGAGATGGCGGCGCCGAAGGTGGTGGCGAAGGGCACCGACCTCGTGGCCCAACGGATTCGCGAAATCGCCGAGGAGAACGACGTCCCCGTCGTCGAGAACCCGCCGCTGGCCCGCGCGCTCCACGCGTCGGTGGAGATCGACCAGGAGATCCCGCCCGAGCACTTCAAGGCGGTCGCGGAGATCATCGGCTATGTCATGCGCCTGAAGGGCAAGATGCCCGGCGGCGCGGCTCGGCCCTGAACGTCGGCAGGCATGGCGGGAGACAGGCCTGTCCACGAAGTGGTAAAAGCGACCGTTATGAGGTGGTGCCGTTCCACATTCGATTTTGTTGCGGCGGCCGCGCGGGCGGCGGCGGTGGCGAGCGTGCCAGCGGCGTCACCGGCTCATGCCGCGACACAGGCGACCTCGTCGATCGTCGTTCCGTGGGTTCTGGTCGTGACGCTTGCGGTGGTGGTCAGCATCCTCGCGGTGGGACTGATGCGCAGCCGGCGGGCGCTCGGTCTGTTCCAGGACTCCTTCGATTCGATCCCGCATCCGCGCCAAGTGGTCGACGCCGACGGCACGCCGCTTCGAACCAATCGCGCCTTTCGGGACCACCTGACGGACGACGGCAGCGCGATGCCGGACGTCGTCGAGCGCCGGGCGAACGGCCGCGAAGCCGGGGAAGAAGTCCGCAGGCTTGCCGAGCGGGCCGCAGCCGGTGGTAGCGGACATGCAGAGGTCCCGCTGACCCGGGGCGGGGGTGCCCGGGGCGGGGGTGAGCGTATCTGGCTGGACGTTCGCGCCCAGCCCATGCGGGAGCGGGCCGGCGTCGTCCTCTGGTCCGCCGAGGACATCACCGCACGCCGCCAGATACAGGATGTGCTGGAGGACGAGCAGGCGCGATTCATCGACTTGCTGGAGCACGCGCCGATCGGCTTCTACTCGGTCGACCAGGACGGGTGCTTCCTGTTTGCCAACAGCACGCTGGCGGGTTGGCTCGGTGTTGCGACGGAGCGGCTGACGTCGGGTAAGCTGCGCCTGCACGACATCGTCGAAGCGGCGGGCGAGGCCGGGGCGCCGGCGTTCTGCCCGTTTCCCGACTGGCGCGCGCGGGAAGGGCAGACGGCGCATGGCGAGGTCGAGATGCACGGCCCATCCGGCCATGGATTCGAGGCGCACGTGACCCAGGAGGTCGTTCCCGGCGAGGGCGGCGCTATCTCCACCCGCTCGGTCGTGCGCAACCTTACCCAGGAGCGCGCCATCGCCGAGGCGTTGGAACGTTCGGAGCGCCGCTTCCGGCGGTTCTTCGAGAAAGCCCCGGTCGGCATCGCGCTGGTCGACGGGGAAGGCTGCGTCAGCGAGTGCAACGCCGCCTTCGCCCGCACGTTGCAGCAGGCGCCGCACGCGCTGGTCGGCCAACGCCTGACGGACCTGGTCCGCGAGCAGGACCGCGACAACGTCGCCGCCACCCTGAGCGGCGAGGTGGAGAGTCCGGCGGAAGTCCGGGTCACGGATGGCGGCATCGTGTGCGCGCTCTTCGCCACTGCCCTGGACGAATCCGACGGTCAGAAGGGCGGCGTGGTCCACCTGATCGACACGACCGAGCAGAAGAATTTGGAGGAGCAGTTCGCCCAGTCGCAGAAGATGCAGGCGGTGGGCCAGCTTGCCGGCGGTATCGCGCACGATTTCAACAACCTGCTGACGGCGATGATCGGTTTCTGCGACCTGCTTCTGCTGCGCCATCGCCCCGGCGATCAGTCGTTCGCCGACCTGATGCAGGTGAAGCAGAATGCCAACCGCGCCGCCAACCTGGTGCGCCAGCTTCTTGCGTTCTCGCGGCAGCAGACGCTGCGCCCGACGGTGCTTTCGGTGACTGATGTCCTGGCCGAACTGATGCATTTGCTGCGCCGGTTGATCGGCGAGAACATCGAGCTGGAGATCAGCCACGGCCGGGACCTTCACCCGGTCAAAGTGGATCAGGGGCAGTTGGAGCAGGTCATCATCAACCTCGCCGTCAATGCCCGCGACGCGATGATTGAGACAGGCGGCCGGCTGGCGATCCAGACGCGCAACTCCGTCCTGGAGAAGCCGATCAAGCGCGAGGGCGAGACGGTTCCCCCCGGCGACTACGTGCTGATCGAAATCGCCGACAGCGGTTGCGGCATTCCCAGGGAAAACCTCGACCGCATCTTCGAGCCGTTCTTCTCGACGAAGGAACTCGGTGCGGGCACGGGGCTGGGGTTGTCGACGGTCTATGGCATCGTCAAGCAGACCGGGGGCTTCATCCTGGTCGACAGCGCGGTCGGGGAGGGAACCACTTTCCAGATTTTCCTGCCCCGCCATCGTGAAAGCCATTCAGAGGCCGCCGCGAGAGACGTGGAGTCGCAGCAGGCGCGCGATCTCACGGGCATGGGGACGCTGCTGCTCGTCGAGGACGAGGACGCGGTGCGTTCGTTCTCCGCGCGGGCCCTGCGCAAGAAAGGCTACACCGTGCTGGAGGCCGGTTCGGGGGAGCAGGCCCTGGAGATGCTGAAGGACGAATCGGATCCGGTGGACCTTTTGATTACCGATGTCGTGATGCCGCAGGTGGACGGCCCGACACTGGTGAAACGCGTTCGCGAGAGTCGCCCGAGCCTGAAGGTGATCTTTATCTCGGGCTATACGGAGGGATCGTTCCGCAAGCATCTGGACGACGACAGCGGCGTACATTTCCTGGCGAAGCCGTTCAGTCTCAAGCAGCTTGCCGGAACAGTGAAGGAAGTCCTGCACGAGCCCGGCGCATAGGGCTCGGGTCCACACGGCCGGGGTCAAGGAACGATGCCGAGTCGCGGCGGGCTGTTCCGGTTTTGATCTTTTGGCCTTGGCGTACCGGAACATTTCAGGTACAAAAAGGGTGGTCGCGTCGGTGAACAGACGCGTTGCAGTGGCCGTACCGGCTGTGTGATAAGAGGGGCCGCTTTTCGATGTCGCAGCAGAATGTACTCAGTTTGGCAGATCGTAAGACCGGAGACAGGCAGAAAGCGCTGGACGCCGCGCTAGGCCAGATCGAAAGGGCCTTCGGCAAGGGCTCGATCATGCGCCTTGGCGCGGACCAGCAGAACGTCGACGTCGAGACGGTGTCCACCGGCTCGCTCGGCCTCGACATCGCGCTGGGGATCGGCGGGCTACCACGCGGCCGCGTGGTAGAAATCTATGGGCCCGAGTCGTCCGGCAAGACCACGCTTGCCTTGCATGTCGTGGCGGAGGCGCAGCGCGCCGCGGGCACCTGTGCCTTCATCGACGCGGAGCACGCGCTCGATCCCAGCTATGCGAAGAAGCTCGGCTGCAACGTCGAGGAGTTGCTGATCTCGCAGCCCGACGCCGGCGAGCAGGCGCTGGAGATCGCCGACACGCTGGTGCGCTCGGGCGCCATCGACGTGCTGGTGATCGACTCCGTGGCGGCCCTTGTGCCGCGGGCGGAACTGGAAGGCGAGATGGGCGATTCCCAGCCGGGCCTGCAGGCACGGTTGATGAGCCAGGCCCTTCGCAAGCTGACCAGTTCGATATCGCGCTCGCACTGCATGGTGATCTTCATCAACCAGATCCGGATGAAGATCGGCGTGATGTTCGGCAGCCCGGAAACCACGACCGGTGGCAACGCGCTGAAGTTCTACAGCTCGGTGCGACTCGACATCCGCCGGATCGGATCGATCAAGGACCGGGACACCGTGGTCGGCAACCAGACCAAGGTGAAAGTGGTCAAGAACAAGATGGCGCCGCCGTTCCGAACGGTGGAATTCGACATCATGTACGGCGAGGGCGTGTCCAAGACCGGCGAGTTGCTGGATCTGGGCGTGTCCGCGGGGATTGTCGAAAAGGCGGGCGCCTGGTTCTCCTACAACGGCCAGCGGATCGGGCAGGGGCGCGAGAACGCCAAGAGGTTCCTCAAGGAAAATACGCAGATCGCCTCGGAGATCGAGGGCAAGATCCGCGAGAATGCCGGCCTTGTCGCCTCCAATATGCTGGAGGGCCCCGACACGCCGGACCAGGACGACAACGAGAAGTAGTACGCTCTGCAAAGGGCCATGGCCGGGTGGTCGGCGGACGGCATTGCCGCGCCGGCGACTGTCCGGTCGCCGCCTCATGGGTGGACAGCGTGGCGGCGCGTGGCTACATACGCCGCGCGGGTCCGTTGTGTTTGGGCCGCGCGCAGGCGTAGGGATCGGCCATGCTCAGCACGAACGATATTCGCAGCCAGTTTCTTGAATATTTCCGCAGGCACGATCACGAGGTGGTGCCGTCCTCCCCGCTGGTGCCGCGCAACGATCCGACGTTGCTGTTCACCAACGCCGGGATGGTCCAGTTCAAGAACGTCTTCACGGGTCAGGAGCATCGTCCCTACAGCCGCGCGGCGACCTCCCAGAAGTGCGTGCGCGCCGGCGGTAAGCACAACGATCTGGAGAATGTCGGCTACACGGCCCGCCACCACACCTTCTTCGAGATGCTCGGCAACTTCTCGTTCGGGGATTACTTCAAGGAGCGTGCGATCGAGCTGGCCTGGCTCTTGGTGACGCAGGAGTTCGGACTGCCAAAGGAGCGGTTGCTCGCGACCGTGTATGCCGAGGACGACGACGCCTACAATCTGTGGAAAAAAGTGGCCGGTCTGCCGGACGACCGGATCATCCGGATCGGCACGTCGGACAATTTCTGGGCGATGGGCGATACCGGGCCGTGCGGCCCCTGTTCCGAGATCTTCTACGATCACGGCCCGGACGTGCCGGGCGGCCCGCCGGGCAGCCCGGACGAGGACGGCGACCGTTTCATCGAGATCTGGAACCTCGTGTTCATGCAGTACGACCAGCCCGAGCCGGGAAAGAAGGTCGATCTGCCGCGGCCTTCCATTGATACCGGCATGGGGCTGGAGCGTATCGCCGCGGTCCTGCAGGGCAAACACGACAATTACGACATCGATCTCTTCCGGCGCTTGATGGAGGCCTCGGGCGAGTTGTCGGGCGTGGATCCGGACGGCGACCATCGCGCCTCGCACAAGGTTATCGCCGACCACCTGCGCGCGACGGCCTTCCTGATGGCCGACGGCGTGCTGCCCTCGAACGAGGGGCGCGGTTACGTCCTGCGCCGGATCATGCGCCGGGCGATGCGGCATGTGCACAAGCTGGGCGTGCGCGAGCCGATGATGTGGCGCCTTGTGCCCGAGCTGGTCAACGAGATGAGCGGCCACTTCTCGGAACTGCGACGGGCCGAGGCGTTGATCACCGAGACCCTGAAGATGGAGGAGGGCCGCTTCCAGGAGACGCTGGACCGCGGGCTGAAGCTGCTTGGGGACGAGACGGACCGGCTGGGCAAGGGCGGTACCCTGCCCGGCGAGGTGGCGTTCAAGCTGTACGACACCTACGGCTTCCCGCTCGATCTCACGCGCGACATCCTGCGCGGCCAGGACCTCGGCCTCGATGAGCAGGGGTTCGAAGCGGCAATGGAGCGGCAGCGTGCGGCCGCGCGTAAGGCCTGGGCCGGCTCGGGCGAGGCGGCGTACGAAAAGATCTGGCTGGACCTGCGCGACCGGCTCGGCGCCACGGAGTTCCTGGGATATGAGAACGATGTCGCCGACGGGCACGTGCTGGCCATCGTCAAGGATGGACAGGAGGTTCAGGAGGTCGCTGCCGGCGAGCAGGTTCACGTGGTGCTGAACCAGACGCCATTTTATGGCGAATCCGGCGGCCAGGTCGGCGATACCGGCACGATGACGGGGGCGGACGCCACGCTTTCGGTGACGGACACGCAGAAGAAGGTCGGCGACCTGCACGTCCACGCCGCCAAGGTGGAAAGCGGCACCCTGAGGGTTGGCGAAAGCCTGCATCTACAGATCGATGCGGAGCGGCGCTCGCGGCTGCGGGCGCACCACTCGGCTACCCATCTGCTGCACGAGGCGCTGCGCCGGCGGCTGGGCGAGCATGTGACGCAGAAAGGCTCGCTGGTGGCCCCTGACCGCCTGCGTTTCGATATCAGTCAGCCGAAGCCGCTCAGCGAGACGGACCTTCGGGACGTCGAGACGGCGGTGAACGCGCGGATCCGGGGCAATACCGAGGTCACGACGCGCTTCATGACCAAGGACGAGGCCATCGAGGCCGGCGCCCTGGCCCTGTTCGGCGAGAAGTACGGCGAGGAGGTGCGGGTCGTTTCCATGGGTGGAGTGGAGGAGGGCGCGAACAAGCCCTACTCCGTCGAGCTTTGCGGCGGTACGCACGTGCGGCGCACAGGCGACATCGGCTTCTTCAAGATCGTGCGCGAGGAGGGACTGGCCGCCGGCGTGCGCCGGATCGAGGCTGTCGCGCATCGCGCGGCCGAGGATTTCGTGCGCGAAGAGGAGACGACCCTCAAGGGCGCGGCGGCCGCGTTGCGGACGACACCGGGCGAACTTCAGACGCGGCTCAACCAGCTTCTGGACGAGCGCAAGCGCCTGGAGAAGGACCTTGCTGAAACGCGCAAGAAGCTCGCCACGGGGGCCGGCAGCGGCGCCGAGACGGAAACGCGCGATGTTGGCGGCGTCAATTTCGCCTGCCGGGTCCTTGCGGACGTGCCGCCGAAGGATCTGAAGCCGATGGCCGACGAGATGAAGAAGCGGATCGGCTCGGGCGTCGTGGCGATTACGACTTCCTGGGACGGCAAGGCATCCATCGTTGTGGGCGTCACGGACGACCTGACCGAGCGGGTGAGCGCGGTAGATCTCGTGCGTATCGGCGCGCAGGCGCTGGGCGGCAAGGGCGGCGGCGGCCGTGCCGACATGGCACAGGCGGGCGGTTCGGATCCAGAGGCCGGCAATGCGGCGGTGGCGGCCATCGAGTCGGCCCTGTCGGAGAGTGCCGCCGCCTGACGTCCATTCGGCGGATCGAGGGTGCAAGTGCTGGCCTCGGGCTGCGAGCTCTAGCGCGCCACGTGATTATGGGCGGCACCAACCACATCGTTCAGGTAACCGAACGAATCACTTTTGCGCGCCCTCATTGACAGTTCGTGAGCGGCGTGACTTCCTTCCCAAACGGCGTGAGTTTCGCGCCGGATGAAAACGATGGTTCCGTACGAGAGAGCCAGGGGAGGAATTCCGTGAAACGTACGTTGCTTGCGGCCGCTACCGCGCTGGCCGTCGGCGCCGCTTTCGGGGCGAGCGCCGAAGCGAAGACACTCGTCTATTGTTCCGAGGGGAGTCCGGAGGGCTTCAATCCGCAGCTCTACACGGCGGGGACAACCTTCGACGCGTCGTCTCGCCAGGTCTACAACCGGCTTGTGCAGTTCGAGCGCGGCACCACGAACATCGTGCCCGGCCTTGCCGAATCCTGGGATATCTCCGAGGACGGCACCGTCTATACCTTCCATCTGCGCGAGGGCGTTGCCTGGCACACGACGGACAACTTCACGCCCAGCCGCGAGTTCAACGCGGACGACGTGCTGTTCTCCTTCCGCCGGCAGCTCGACCCCGAGCACCCGTATCATGACGTGTCGGGCGGCGGTTACGAGTACTTTAATGCGATGTCGATGGGCGGCCTGATCGACCGGATCGAGAAGGTCGACGACTATACGGTGCGCTTCCACCTGAACAAGCCCGAGGCGCCCTTTATCGCCAACATGGCCATGGATTTCGCCTCCATTATGTCCAAGGAGTACGCGGACAAGATGATGGAGGCCGGGACGCCGGAGAAGGTGGACCTGGAGCCCGTCGGCACCGGCCCGTTCCAGCTTGTGCAGTATCGCAAGGACGCCGTCATCCGCTATAAGGCCCACCCGGACTACTGGGAAGGCAAGGCGGCGATCGATACGCTGGTCTTCGCCATCACGCCGGACAACTCGGTGCGCTGGCAAAAGCTGAAGGCCGGCGAGTGCCACGTCATGCCCTATCCGAATCCGGCCGACCTGGACGCCATGCGCGCCGACGACAACATCGACCTGAAGAGCCAGGAAGGCCTGAATGTCGGTTATCTGGCGTTCAACACGGAGAAGGATCCGTTCAAGAACGTCAAGGTCCGTCAGGCGCTCAACTACGCCGTCAACAAGCAGGCGATCATCGATGCCGTCTTCCAGGGTGCGGGGCGCATCGCCAAGAATCCGATCCCGCCGACCATCTGGTCCTATAACGAGGAGATCGAGGATTATCCCTACGACCCCGAGAAGGCGAAGCAGCTTCTTGAGGAAGCCGGCTATGGCGACGGCTTCGAGACTGACGTCTGGGCCATGCCGGTGCAGCGGCCGTACAACCCGAATGCGCGGCGGATGGCCGAGCTGATTCAGTCGGACTGGCAGAAGGTCGGTGTCGACGCCGAGATCGTCTCCTATGAATGGGGCGAATACCTGGCCCGCTCGAAGCGCGGGGAACACGAGACCGTGCTGCTGGGGTGGACCGGCGACAATGGCGACCCCGACAACTTCCTCTACGTCCTACTCGGGTGTGACGCCGCAAGCGGAGCGAACCGTGCACGATGGTGTTACGAGCCTTTCAACGACCTTCTGCTGAAGGCGAAGCGTACGGCTGACAAGCAGAAGCGCGCCGAGCTTTATCAGGAAGCTCAAGTGATCTTCAAGGAGCAGGCGCCCTGGATCACAATCGCGCATTCAATCGTCTTCGAGCCGGTGCGCAAGGTCGTCAAGAATTACAAGATCGATCCATTTGGCGGCCACATCTTCTACGGCGTGGATATCGAGCAATAATCCGTTCCGATCATCATTTTCGACTGAAAACGGGAGGTTCCTTAATGGGGCCTCCCTAATTTTTGTGGATCACTTATACATAAATTCGCATTGACAATCTCGTCCCAGATGGCGTCATTTCGACCTAAATAGTATTGTAGTTTCGCGTTTTGCTTGAGTTTGAAGCGCGAATATCAACCACGCTAAGTGGTGTGGTCCATTGATGAAGGGAGGCTGGATGTTTCTGCAGCATCCAATGGACGGTGGGCGAGAGTCTGACGACCAGCAGGCTTTCGCATCCTATGCCCAGGAGTTGCGCCAACTGGCGGACGAATTGAACACCACGCAGCCGGAACGTGCCGCCGCCTGCCGGCTCGGGGCCGATGTTCTGGAAAGCCTGGCGGAGCCGTTCGTGTCCTGGCCGGGGGCATAGGCTCGCGTGCGGCGGCTGCCGCCGCTGCCTCATACGTGAATGTTACGCTGACGGGAGCGACGCGTGCGGCTGCGCGCGTCGCTTGCAATTTCGGCTCAATTCTGCAAATGGAGCGCCCACGCGGTTTTTTGATCGCCTGCGGGCTTGATCGTCACAACATTATCCGGGTAGGGCTGTTCGCATGTTCCGGTTCGCGATCACACGCATCGCGGTTTTGCTGCCGACGTTCATCGGGGTCACGGTGATCGCGTTCTCGCTGATCCGACTGATCCCCGGCGACCCGGTCGAGCTGCTGGCTGGAGAGCGTGGTATATCCGCGGAGCGTCACGCCAAGCTGATGCAAGAGATGGGCTTGGATCGGCCCCTTCACGAGCAGTACCTGACGTTCATTCTCGACGTTTTCCAGGGCGACCTCGGAAAATCAATCCGCACCAAGACGCCGGTGAGCGAGGAGTTCTTCGCCCTGTTCCCGGCAACGGTGGAACTGTCCCTTTGCGCCCTGTTGTTTGCCGTGGCCATTGGGCTGCCGGCTGGCGTGCTGGCGGGGGTGCGGCGCGGCAAGGTGTTCGACCACTCGGTCATGACGGTCTCGCTCGCCGGGTATTCGATGCCGATCTTCTGGTGGGGGCTGCTGCTCATCATCCTGTTCTCGGGAACCCTGGGCTGGACTCCCGTTTCCGGGCGCATCTCGGTGATGCATTTCATCGAGCCGATCACCGGCTTCATGCTGATCGACACCCTGCTGCAGGGGAACTATGCCGCCTTCAACTCGGCCGTGCGCCACCTGATCCTGCCGGCGGTGGTGCTTGGGACGATCCCGCTTGCGGTGATCGCGCGCCAGACCCGGTCGGCGATGATCGAGGTGCTGGGCGAGGACTACGTGCGGACGGCGCGGGCGAAAGGACTGCCGCCGTGGCGCATCGTCGGACTGCACGCCCTGCGCAACGCGCTGATTCCGGTGGTGACGGTCATTGGCCTGCAAGTCGGGCTGCTGTTCTCGGGCGCCATCCTGACGGAGACGATTTTTGCCTGGCCGGGCATCGGCAAGTGGCTCGTCGATTCGATCCATCGGCGTGACTATCCCAGCGTTCAGGGCGGTCTTTTGCTGGTCGCCAGCACGGTGATGATCGTCAACCTGATCGTCGACCTGCTGTACGGCCTTATCAACCCACGCATCCGCCACGCACGGTAGCGCCATGACAGTCGACGCGAACGCCGTACAGGAAACGGACCCCGAAGCGCAGGGCCTCGCCGCGCGGCCCATGCATCCGCTGGTGGAGTTCTGGGTTTATTTCCGCGAGAGCCGTGGCGCGGTGGCGGGCATGGCGGTGATCGCAGTGGTCGTCATCGTCGCGATCTTCGCCGACGTACTGGCGCCGCACGATCCGACGGAGCAGTTCCGCGACAGCCTGCTGACCCCGCCGGTGTGGGCCGAGGATGGAAGCTGGGCCTTCCCGCTCGGCACCGACGCCGTCGGGCGCGACATGCTTTCCCGGATCATGCACGGCGCCCGCTTTTCCATGGTGATCGGGCTGGTCGTGGTCACGCTGTCGCTCTCCATCGGTATCGGCTTGGGACTAGTTGCCGGCTTCTTCCGGGGCGTGGTCGAGACGCTGATCATGCGCCTGATGGACATCATGCTGGCGCTGCCCAGCTTGCTGCTGGCCATCGTCATCGTCGCGATCCTGGGGCCCAGCCTGTTTAACGCGATGGTCGCTATCGCGCTCGTCTATCTGCCGCACTTCGCGCGGCTGACGCGGGCGGCGGCGATTGGCGAACTGTCGCGCGACTATGTGACGGCCAGCCGCGTGGCCGGTGCCGGATTGCCGCGGCTGATGTTCTCCACGGTGCTGCCGAACTGCCTGCCACCGCTGATCGTGCAGGCGACGCTGGCATTCTCCTCGGCCATCCTGGACGCGGCAGCATTGGGATTCCTTGGCCTCGGCGCGCAGCCGCCGCTGCCGGAGTGGGGCACCATGCTGGCCGAGGCACGGGAGTTCGTGCTGCGAGCCTGGTGGGTGGTCACCTTCCCGGGGCTGGCCATCCTGGTCACGGTGCTGGCCTTCAACCTGATGGGCGACGGCCTGCGCGACGCCCTCGACCCCAAGCTGAAGCGGAGCTGAGCCATGGCACTGCTCGATATCCGCAACCTCAGGGTCGAGTTCCGTACCGCGCAGGGGTTGTTCCCGGCCGTGGACGGCATCGACCTGACGGTGGACGAGGGCGAGCTGCTCGGCGTCGTCGGCGAGTCGGGATCCGGCAAATCGGTGACGATGCTGGCGCTGATGGGGCTGTTGCCGTGGACGGCCAACGTCACGGCCGACCGTATGGAGTTCGCCGGCCGCGACATGCTCTCCATCCCGCCGCGCGAGCGGCGGCGGCTGACCGGCGCCGAGATGGCGATGATCTTCCAGGAGCCCATGTCCAGCCTGAACCCGTGTTTCACGGTGGGCTTCCAGCTTACCGAGGCGATCAAGGTGCACCAGGGCGGCACGCGCCGCCAGCGCCGCGATCAGGCGGCCGAACTGCTGCAACAGGTCGGCATCCCCAGCGCGGCCAGCCGGCTATCCGCGTTTCCGCATCAGCTTTCCGGCGGCATGAACCAGCGCGTCATGATCGCGATGGCGATTGCCTGCAACCCGAAGCTGCTGATCGCGGACGAGCCGACGACGGCGCTCGACGTCACCATCCAGGCGCAGATCCTCGACCTTCTGGTGCAGTTGCAGCGTGAACGCGGGATGGCGCTGATCCTGATCACCCATGACATGGCCGTGGTCGCGGAAACCGCCCGGCGGGTGAACGTCATGTACGCCGGCCAGCAGGTGGAGACACGGCCGGTGGACAGCCTGTTCGACAACCCGCGCCATCCCTACACGGCCGCCCTCCTCGACGCGCTGCCGGAACGTGCCAGCGGCAAGACCCGGCTGCCGACAATTCCCGGTGTGGTGCCGGGTATCGCCGACCGGCCCGGAGGCTGCCTGTTCCACCCGCGTTGCCGTTTCGCGCAGCAGCGGTGCAAAACCAACAGGCCCGAGCTCGAAAGCGACAGGGACGGGCGCGTGCGATGCTTCTTCCCGCTCGATCGCGGCGAGCCGACGGACTGGCCGGAAGACGCGGAAAGTCGGGGGAGCGCGGCATGAGCGGCGAGACGGTCCTGACGGCGGAAAACCTGGTCCGGACCTATACGACAGGTGGCGGCATGTTCCGCGCGGCCGCCGATGTGAAGGCGCTCGCCGGGGTCAGCTTCTCGCTTCGTGCCGGGCGGACGCTTGCCGTCGTCGGCGAGAGCGGTTGCGGCAAGTCCACCCTGGCGCGGCTGGTGACGATGATTGAGAAGCCCACCGATGGCGTCCTGCGGGTCGACGGCCGCGATGTCGTCGGCGCCGACTACCAGGAGCGCAAGCGGTTGCGTCAGGAAGTTCAGATCGTTTTCCAGGACCCTTACGGCTCGCTGAACCCGCGCAAGAAGGTGGGGGCGATCCTGGAAGAGCCGCTGCGCATCAACACGCGCATGTCGGCGGCGGACCGGAAGGAACGCGCCGAATCCATGATGGCGCACGTCGGTCTGCGCCGGGAACACTACAGCCGCTATCCGCACATGTTCTCCGGCGGTCAGCGTCAGCGCATCGCCATCGCCCGCGCCCTGATGCTGCAACCGCGCATTCTAGTGGCGGACGAGCCGGTGTCGGCGCTGGACGTGTCCATCCAGGCGCAGGTGCTGAACCTGCTGATGGACCTGCAGGACGAGTTCGATCTGGCCTACCTGTTCATTTCGCACGACCTGTCGGTGGTCAGGCACATCGCCGAGGACATCATGGTGATGTACCTGGGCCGCGCGGTAGAGCACGGGCCGCGCGAAGCGATCTTCGACGCGCCGCGCCACCCTTACACGCAGGCGCTTCTGGCTTCGACCCCGGCGGTCGAGCCGGCGCACCGGCGGGAGCGCATCGCCCTTACCGGCGAGTTGCCGTCGCCCATCAACCCGCCATCTGGCTGCGCCTTCCACCCCCGCTGCCCCTTCGCGACGGACCGCTGCCGCACGGAGCGCCCGGAACTGCGACCCGTGCATGGGCGCGAGGTTGCCTGCCATCACGCGGAAGCCATTGCCGATGGCGTGGCGACCCGCAAGGGTGCAACCGCCGCCGCCGACGCTTCCGCGGCTCAGTAAGGCAGGGCCAGAGGACGCTCGTCCCTGTTTGGTCGACTACAACTACATAAAATTGCGCCTTTAACACGGGCTTCACTGCATCGCCGCGATCCTGCCCGGGCAAACGGGAATTGCGGGAGGAATCGTGATGGCTCAAGTGCTGGGCTCGGTGACGTCCGTTGCCGGCGCGCGCGTGACGGCAAAGCTTGATTCTGAAGCCATGCGCGCCGTCGAGGGCGCACAGGTGCACACGCTTGTCCGGATCAACGGAAGACAGGCGGATGTCTTTGCCACCATCCGCGAACTCCATGTCGCGGGCGGGTCGGACATTGAACAGCAGGTCGCCGAGCTGGAGCTGATGGGCGAACGACCGCATGGCAAGGATGGCGGCCCGTCCGGCGCCTTCCAGCGGGGCGTCAGCCACTTTCCCCGCCTGGGCGACAAGGTGTACCTGGCCGTGGCCGACGACCTGCGGGAGGTTTATGTCCCCGATGGCGACAAGCTGGTGCCCGTTGGGACCATCGACAGCGACGGGCTGTTACCGGCGGCGGTGCTGAGCGACGACCTGCTGGGCAAACATTTCGCCATCCTGGGGACTACCGGCTCGGGCAAGTCCTGCGCGGTTGCCGTGCTGCTGCGCGGGCTGCTGGAGGGGCATCCGAACGGCCACGTCATCCTTCTGGACCCGCACAACGAGTATAAGGCGGCCTTCGGCGACCAGGCCGTGCTGGTCAGCCCGGAAACCATGTCGCTGCCTTACTGGCTATTGAACTTCGAGGAGATGGTTTCGCTGTTCTGCAGCCCAGAGCCCGCCTCGCGCGAGCTTGAGGCCGACATTCTGAAGCGCGCCGTGATGGCGGCGAAGGACGCCTACCTGGGCGAGCAGCCCTCGCAGTATCCGATCACGGTCGATACGCCGGTGCCTTTCCGCCTCAGCACCATGTTGCAGTACATCGACAGGGCGATGGGGCAGATCAACAAGCCCAGCGACACGCTACCCTACATGCGGCTGAAGTCGCGGATCGAGACGCTGCGCGCCGACCGGCGCTTCGAGTTCATGTTCGGCGGCGTCGCCGTGCAGGACACGATGGCCAACATCCTCTCGCAACTGCTGCGCATTCCCGTGGCCGGGCAGCCCATCACCATCGTGGACCTGTCCGCCGTGCCGGTCGAGGTCGTGGACTCCGTCGTCTCGCTGCTTTGCCGGCTGGTGTTCGACTTCTCGATCTGGACCACGGAGGAGCAGCAATGCCCGGTCCTGCTGGTCTGCGAGGAGGCGCACCGCTACATCCCCTCCGACGATGCCGAGGGCTTCGGCCCCACGCGCAAAGCGCTGTCGCGGATCGCCAAGGAGGGGCGGAAGTACGGCGTGGCGCTCGGTCTCGTCACCCAGCGGCCATCGGAATTGTCGGAGACCATTCTCTCTCAGTGCGGCACGCTGTTTGCCCTGCGGATGAGCAACGACCGCGACCAGGAGTTCGTGCGCCGGTCCCTGCCGGATGGGGCGCGGGCGCTGTTCAACGCGCTGCCCGCCCTGGGGACGCGCGAGGCGATCGTGGTGGGCGAGGGTGCCGCCGTGCCGATGCGTATCCGCTTCGCCCGGTTGCCTTACGGCCAGCAGCCGCGCGCCGGCACCACCAGCTTCGCCGCCGCCTGGCAGCGTGACGACCCGGGGCCCGAGATCCTCACCGACGTAATCGACCGCTGGCGTCGGCAACTTCGCGAAAAGCATGACGACGAGCCCCCGCGCCTGGCCGCGCGGTAGGAGAGGTTCGGCGAGGGACCGGCGTAATCGGCCCGGTCCCTCGCCCGGAACGTTCAGGTGCCGGCGTCCGCCGCCACCTGCGCGCGGATAAGCTTGTCCGGGTCGTCGACGAGGCCACTTTGCCGGCCCGCGGGCGCCTTCTTAAGGGCGTCGACGGCGGCCATGCCGTCCTCGACCTCGCCCCAGACCGTATACTGGCCGGTCAGGAAATCCGCGTCGGCGAGGCAGATGAAGAACTGGCAGTCCGCGCTGTCGGGATCCTGCGTTCGGGCCATGCCGCAGGTGCCGCGCTGGAACGGCGTCCTGGTGAACTCGGCCGAGAGCTTGCGGCCGGACCCGCCGGTGCCGGTCCCGGTGGGGTCGCCGCCCTGGGCCATGAAACCGTCGATCACGCGGTGGAACGGCGTGCCGTCATAAAACCCCTCGCGCGCCAGCTCCTTGATCCGCGCCACGTGCGCGGGGGCCAGATCGGGGCGCAGCCGGATGCTGATCCGGCCCGCGGGAACGTCGAGGTATAGCAGGTTCTCGGGGTCGGTCACTGTCATTATCCGGCTGCCTTTTCCTGTGCGAGCGCGCTCTGCAGATTCTGGTCGAGGGCATCGAAAAACTGAGTCGTCGTCAGCCACTTCTGGTTCTCGCCGATCAGTAGGGCCAGATCCTTGGTCATCTGGCCGTTCTCGACGGTGGATACGCAGACCCTCTCCAGCGTCTCGGCGAAGTTGACCACATCCGGCGTGTTGTCGATCTCGCCACGGAACTTCAGGCCGCGCGTCCAGGCGAAGATCGAGGCGATGGGGTTGGTCGAGGTTTCCTTGCCCTGCTGGTGCATCCGGTAGTGCCGGGTCACCGTGCCGTGCGCCGCCTCGGCCTCGATGGTGTCGCCGTCGGCCGTCATCAGGACTGACGTCATCAGGCCCAGCGAGCCGAAGCCCTGCGCCACGGTGTCGGACTGCACGTCGCCGTCGTAGTTCTTGCAGGCCCAAATGTACCCGCCGGACCACTTCAGCGCGGCGGCGACCATGTCGTCGATCAGCCGGTGCTCGTAGGTGATGCCCAGCTTGTCGAACTCGGCCTTGAACTCGTTGTCGAAGATCTCCTGGAAGATGTCCTTGAAGCGCCCGTCATAGACCTTGAGGATCGTGTTCTTGGTCGAGAGATAGACCGGCCAGCCACGCTGCACGCCGAAATTGAAGCAGGCGCGGGCGAAATCCCGGATCGAATCGTCGAGGTTGTACATACCCATGGCGATGCCGCTGGACTTGAAGTCCATGACCTCGTACTCGACCGGCTCGCCGCCGCCTTCGGGCTCGAAGCGCATGGTGAGGCGCCCCGGTCCCGGCACGCGGAAGTCGGTGGCGCGGTACTGGTCGCCGTGGGCGTGACGGCCAATGACGATCGGCTGCGTCCAGCCCGGCACCAGGCGCGGCACGTTCTCGCAGATGATCGGCTCGCGGAAGACGGTGCCGCCCAGGATGTTACGGATCGTGCCGTTGGGCGAGCGCCACATCTTCTTCAGGCCGAACTCCTCGACCCGCGCCTCGTCCGGCGTGATCGTCGCGCACTTGACGCCGACGCCATGTTCCTTGATCGCCTTGGCGGCGTCGACGGTGATCTGGTCGTCGGTGGCATCGCGGCTCTGGATGGAGAGGTCGTAGTATTTCAGGTCGACATCGAGATAGGGCTCAATCAGGCGCTCCTTGATCCAGGCCCAGATGATGCGTGTCATCTCGTCGCCGTCGAGTTCGACGATCGGGTTGGCGACCTTGATCTTCGCCATCGGCTCCTCCCGCTTGTGCCACCGTGGGTCCGCGCCGGCTCGGCGCGGTGGCGAACATAGCAAGGTTTGTGTGCAGTGCAAGAATTGCCAGTGGAAAGGCGGATATCCGCGGTTTAGATGCGGGCGGTCGAGGGCGCCATCGTCGATTCCGGGGCCTTGGCGATGGCCTGGAACATGCCGTCGAGATCGCCGACGACCGAGAACAGCCGGGCGTGTTCGGGGCGCAGGAATCCGGCCTGCTGCTGGTGCTGGAACAGCTGAAGCAGCGGCTGCCAGTAGCCGTCGTGGTCCAGAAGGACGATCGGCTTGTCGTGCAGGCCAAGCTGCTTCCAGGTGATGATCTCCACCATCTCGTCCAGCGTGCCGATGCCGCCCGGCAGTACGCAGAAGGCGTCCGCGCGCTCCGCCATCAGCGCCTTACGGGTGTGCATCGAGTCGACGACGATCAGTTCGCTCAGTCCGTCGTAGCCGACTTCCCGCGCGCGCAGGTGCTCGGGAATGATGCCGACGGCCTCGCCGCCGGCGTCCATCGCGGCTTCCGCCAGGATGCCCATCAGCCCGACGCGCCCGCCGCCGAAAACGACGGTGACGCCGTCGGCCGCGCAGCGCCGGCCGAGCTTACGCGCCAGCGCGGCGTAGGCGGTGTCGGCGCCGGTGGCCGAACCGCAATAAACGCAAAGAGAGGTGAGTGTCGCCATGCGGTCCTTGTCGCCGAAAGGCGGGTTCTCCGTCAACGTGAATGCGCGGGGGCGAGGGGGAGAAACCAGGATAAACAGACCGCGAACGTTGCATGGCGACAAGATGGCGGAGTAGGGTGAGATGGCGGGGGCTTTAACGGCGGAACGAAGGGCGCAGCGGGGATGGCGCGACGAGCGATCATTGGTGCCGGATTAGGACTTGTGGCCGGTCTGGTGGCCCTGGCCATCTACTTCGCCGCGGCGCCGGACCAGCGCGTGCCGATTCCGCCCCGAACCGAAAAGCCGTCCGCGACGGCGCAACCGGAACCGCCTTCCGAGGAGACATCCACGGCCGGCACGGCAGAGGCGGAGACATCCGCGCCGGCGGCGAAAACCCCGGCGGCGCAAACCGCCGAGGCGCCGGCTGCCGCTTCGCCCCCAGACGTGTCCGAGCCCGAAGCGCCGACCCGGCCAAAGGTGAAGGAATCGGACAGACCGGAGTCCGAACCGCAGCAGGCGGTGCAAGAGAAAGCGGCCCCCGAAAGCACCGACAAGGCCGCCCAGAAGGCGGAGGACACGGGCCCCACGCCCAAACCCTCAACGCCGAAGAAACCGGTCGCGGATTCGTCACCCGCCTCGCCGGCGTTCGATATCGTCCGGGTAGAGCGCAGCGGCGAGGCGGTCATTGCCGGCCGCGCCGCGCCGCATGCCGAGGTGACGGTACTGCAGGACGGCAAGCCCGTCGCCAAGGCCAAGGCGAACCGGCGCGGGGAGTTCGTGGCCCTGCCGGAGAAACCTCTGTCCAGCGGTCAGCGTGAGCTGACGCTGCGGTCCCGCGATAGCCAGGGCGCGGAAAGCGAGTCGGAGCGGGCGGTCGTGATCTCGACGCCGCGGCCCAAGGCAAAGCCGGCGCCGTCCACGCCCGAAGCGGAGGAGAAGACCCGGGTCGCCACTCGGGAAAGCGAGGCCACGGAGGACGGCGAGCCAGAACAGCCCGTCGCCATGCTGGTGCCGCGGCGGGGCGAGGGCGAGGTGCGCGTTCTGCAGGCGCCAGAGCCGACGGGCGGCCTTGAGGCCGACCGCCTGCGGCTGGAAACGATCCAGTACACGACGGACGGCCATATCGTGGTCCGTGGCCGCGCCACGCCCGGCGACGATATCGTCCTTTATTTCAACGACGCGGTTGCGGGTCGGACGCGCGCGGACGAGGAGGGCGCCTGGCGGATCGTGCCGGACGTGGAGATAGAGCCCGGCCTGCATACGTTGCGCGTTCACGAGATCGCCCCGGACGGCAAGGTCGTCGCGGAACTGGAGACGCCTTTCTCAAGCCAGCCTCTCGTCGCCTCCCTCGGCCGCGAGGATCTCGTAGTGGTTCAGCCCGGCGGCAACCTGTGGACCATCGCCAAGCGAACCTACGGGCGTGGCCTGCAGTATCGCGTGATCTACCGGGCCAACACCGACCAGATCTCCGACCCGGACCTGATCTATCCCGGACAGGTCTTCGTGCTGCCCGATCTGCCGGATTAAGATCATATCCGGGGCGGATTCCCCGCCGAAGAAGCAACCTTTCTTCTCTTCCAAAGCCGCAAACAGGCGGCCGGAGAGCATATCGATTTCTGGGGGGCGGATAATGCGGGCTGGGCGGTTCATCGCGGCTGTGGCTCTTGGCTTGCTCGCGGCCGGCGCGGGCTGCGCCCGGCGGGACGCGGCCGTCGCGGGCGTGCAAGAGGCGGTGCCCATCCATGAAGCGGCCGCGATAGAGGCGCGCGGCTTTGCGGCATCCAACGTGGGTTACGTCCTGCGCGACCTGGATAGCGGGCGCACGCTGGCGGCGCACAATTCGAACGCCCCGTTCATACCGGCCTCCGTCGCCAAGGTGCCGACGGCGGTCGCGGCGCTGGAGGTGCTTGGCGGCGCGCATCGCTTTCGCACAAGCGTTCGCGCGAAGGGCGAAATCGAGGCGGGCGTTCTGCAGGGTGACCTGGTGCTCGTGGGAGGCGGCGATCCTCTATTGGGGCCGGACGGCCTGCTGGCACTGTGTCGCGCGCTGCACCGGAACGGCTTGCGGCGCGTGGACGGGCGGTTTCTCCATGACGAAAGCCTCTATGCGACGCGCACCGCTATCCGCGCCGCGCAGCCGCAAGACGCTCAGTACAATCCCGGCGTTTCCGCCCTGTCGCTGGACTTCAACCGTCTGCGGGTTGCCTGGCAGGGAGGCGGGCGGAATGGCGCCGTTACAGGCTACACGGTGCCGCCATTGCAAGGGATCGGGCTGGAACCGTCGGCCGTGCCGGATACAGCCCACCGGTGGAAAGCGGAGATCGGCGCGGACGGCACCAACTGGCGCTTGCATGTCAACGCGGCCGAATCGGGCGAAACCTGGCTGCCGGTGAAGCGGCCGGGCCGCGTGACCGCGCAGGTCTTCCGTCGTCTGTGCGGACGGGTCGGCGTTGCGCTGCCGGCGCCGGAACCGGGCACGGCGCCCCCCGACGCGCCGGTGCTGGCCGCGCATCGGAGCCAGCCGCTTGCAGCCGTGATGCAGGGGATGTTGCGCTATTCCAACAATCTTGTTGCCGAACTGGTGGGCCTTGCCACGGGCTGGAGGCTCACGGGCGAGGCCGTCACCTTGGCGCGGTCCGCGCGGGCGATGCGGCGGTGGTGGGGGGATAGGCTGCCGGAGGTCGACTGGAGCGGCTATGTCCAGCACAACCACTCCGGCCTTGACGCCAGCGGGCGGGCGACGCCGGCGCAGATCGCGGCGATCCTGGATTTCGCCGAGGGGCGCGGCTACGCGGATGGGCAGGGCAACACGCGCGGCCTGCCGGACTTGCTGCCCGCCGCCGGCTGGGAGCACGGTCTGGGTGGGCGCCTGCAACAGCCGGCGACGGCGCTTGCCGTCTGGGCGAAGACCGGCACGATGCATTATGCAAGCGCGCTTGCGGGTTATCTCTACCCCGGCAACGGCCGCCGTCTGGCGTTTGCCATCTTCGTCGGCGATCTGGCCCAGCGCCGAGCCTATGATGCGGCCGCGGACCGGGATGGCAAGGCGTGGCGGGCGCGAGTCACGGCGTGGCGCAGGCGGGCCAAGGCGCTGGAGGCCGATCTGATCGCGTACTGGGCCACGACATTCAGCGGCTGAGCCACGGCTTCAGCCAGCGGTGACCTCCGTAATCGGCTGCGCAAGAATCCAGAGGCTGACAGCCGTGTAGCCGACCATCAGGATCAGCATCGGCACCTGGCTGGCAAGCGCCGCGCGACGACTGGCGAAGCGCCGGATCGCCGTGATGTGGGCGATCCAAACAGCGATAACGTGGCCACCGACGATCAGGGTCAGGGCCGCGTACCAGGCGGTACGGGCGTCGATCACGCCGATGTCGATGAAGTAGAGCTTGGTGCCGAACAAATCCCAGCCGACGCCGAAGGGATCGGAGAGCAGCGGGATCATGAACTGCCCCGCGATCAGGAGATACGTCAGATAGTGCGCGAGGTGGTAGGCGACCGCGATCGGCACCAGCGTCAGCACGAACAGCCGCGCCATCTCGCCCGTTGTCGTCCGCGCGCCGCTCCAGCGGGCCCCCATCGCCATGCAGGCCGCGACTGTCAGATAGAGGCTGGCAAAGGTCACCGGCACGGCGACGAGCCCCAGCGTTTGCAGCAGGGGATAGGGAGCCACGCCGAGGCTGGCGGCCATCCCCGTGAAACCGGGTGACGCGAGAGAAGCCTCGGCCAGTGTGGCCCAGGGCGGCGTCTCCAGGATGCCGTCGAAGGTCACGGTCGAGAGCATGAGCAGCGTGAAAGCCGTCAGGGACCACGAGACAGGCCTGTCCACGATGAGCCCGCCGGCAAGCGCGCGCAGCCGCAGGCCGCCCTCCGCCGGGGCAATGGTGGGCGCGAAGCGGGCCAGCAGGCCGAACGCGATAGTGAAGACCTCGCCGCTGCGCAACCAGGTTTCGCGCCCGACGCACCACATGGCGGTCCAGGTGACGGCGCCATAGGCAAGCATGGCCGTCGCCAGCGCGGCGGGCCGGTCCCGCGCCGGCCAGACCAGTTCCGCCCACGCGAAGACGGTAAACAGCGCGAGCGCCGGCCACACGCCCCACCTCTGCGCCAGCCAGGGTTTCTCGCGGCGCTGCCCGACCACGCTCTCCAGGCAGCGAAAGGCCGTGTCGAAGGGATTCAGGACGCGCCAGACATCGCCCAAGAGGGCGCTGGCAAACGCGATGCCGACCCAGCCAATAACCCAGACGCTGACCGGCGCCAGGTTCTTGAACGGATCCTGATTGCCGAACAAGCCCGCCGCTACGACAAGGATGAAGAAGGTCAGGGCGGCGGCCCGGACGACTCCCGCTGCAAGGGACGGCAGCGGAATTGCAGGCAGGCCCGGCTTCGATACTTCCGATGCGGCGGCCGCGCCTGCGTTGCGGGCGGCGGGCCGCCCGGCGAACAGCGCCATGACGACGAATGACACCGCCACCACCACCGCGCCTGCCCCCATGTAGAGGTCGAGCGGCACGGGCAGGTCGTAGCGCTGTCCCAGGCCGTGGGCCGCCGCGCTTCCCGTGCCGATGAAAGGCAGGGTTGCGGCCGCGATCGCCAGAATGCGCGGGCCGCTCACTTCGGATAGACCTCGATATACAGAACCGGCCGGTGGCGGTGTTCGCCGGCACCGTGCGCTTCTACCGCGAAACGTCCGCTGGCACGGGCACGGAACGCCATTTCTGCCGGCTGCCCCGGTTCCGGGCTGGCGCGCAGGTCATAGCCGTGGAGATGCAGATCGACCGGGCGGTCGCTCGTCCAGCCGATCACTACCTCATCGCCTTCGGTGACCCGAAGGGTTTGTGGCGCGTCCCGCGGCTGACCATCGACGAGGTTCAACGTGAACCGTTCCGCCTCATCCGCCAGGGGTTGTGACGGAACGCCCGCCGCAAGTGTCGCGATAAGTGCGATGATGCAGGATTGCCGAGGTAAGGCAATATAGGGTGACATTTCCAACAATCCCCTATCCGCGAAATCCGCCTAGTGATTTTTGCAGGATTTGGATAATATGAATAGCGTTCATCTACGAATGGCTAAGTAACAAGAAACGGACGGGTGGTGACTGCATAACAACAGTCAGCACGGCGCACGCAAAGGGTGTGGCGCACGACGGGGCGCGCTGGAGAGACGGCCATGAAGTTCCGAATCGTGGCGACCTTCGCCGCGGCGGCCCTTGCTGCCGCCACCGCGATTGCCGCGCAGGCCGAGGCCAGGGTTCTGGCCATGGTCAACTACGAGAGCAAGCCGCCGGAGGCGTTGCAGAGCCTGAAGCATCCGGTCCCCGGAAAGAAGCGAACCGAGGGCATCGCCATCATCGACGTCGATCCGTCGTCAGCGACCTTCGGGGAGATCGTCCGAAACATCGAGCTGCCGCCGGACCTGGTTGCCCACCATCTGTTTTACAATCGCGACGCCAGCAAGATCTACGTGACCGCGCTTGCCAAGGGCGAGCTCCGCGTCATCGACATGCGCGACGACGACATGGCGATGAAGGTGATCGACGTGCCCGAGTGCGAGGTGGGGGAGGACGTCGTGTTCTCAGAGGACAACACGCGCTGGTACCTGACCTGCATGGGCTCGCACCGCGTCGTGGTCGGCGATGCCGTGGCCGATACCAAGAGCCATGTCATCGACCTGCCCAAGCCCTATGCCCATGGTATCGCCATTCACGACGGCATCGACCGGATTCTCGTCACCAGTACGGTGCGTCCTACCGACCTGGGCGACGCGGGTGACACCATCACCGTGCTAAAGGCCTCGACGGGCAAGGTGATGGGCGTGCATCGGGTCTCCAACAAGCCCGAGCCGGGCGGCGACGCGCCGGTGGAGGTCCTGTTCGTTCCCGGCAGCAACCCGCCGGTGGCCTATATCACCAATATGTACGGCAATGCCCTGTGGACCGCCATCTGGGACGCCGAGGCGCAGGACTTCACTTTCCAGGAGGCGTACAGCTTCGCCGACGACGGCGTAGGCGTGCCTTTGGAAATCTATTTCAGCGACGATGCCGAGACCCTGTACGTAACCACGGCAAAGCCCGGCCACCTGCACGTCTTCGATCTTTCCGAAGGCCTGACGGAGCCAAGGTTGGTGCGGACCGTCGCGGCTGGCGAGGGCGCGCACCACGTTGCCTTCAACCGCGACATGTCGATGGGCTGGGTGCAGAACTCGCTATTGAATCTGCCGGGGATGAGCGACGGTTCGATCACCGTTGTCGACCTCAAGTCCGGACGGGCGGTTGCCAGCGTCGATACGCTGAAGGAGCAGGGGTTCAACCCGAACTGCATCGTGCTGCTGCCGGAGTGGAATCATCCCGCCGGTCATTGACGGTCCGTGGCCCGGACATACGATTCGATGAGCCCGGCACGGCGAATGCCGTGCCGCGGCTTTTCTGTCATGACACTTGATCGAGATTGCGGTGCGGGGCAGGATCGGCGTCTATATTGCACTGCAACACGAAATCATCCCGAAGGGGGCCGTCATGGATCTGAGCAAGATCCCGGTGGGCGATAATCCGCCGTGGAGAGTCAACGTCGTGGTCGAGGTGCCGATGGGCGCGGACCCGGTGAAGTACGAGCTCGACAAGGAGTCGGGCGCGATGTACGTCGACCGCTTCCTGCACACGGCGATGTTCTATCCCTGCAACTACGGCTTCGTTCCGCACACTCTCTCGGACGACGGCGATCCGGTGGATGTGCTGATCGCGAACCGCATTCCCGTCCTTCCCGGCGCCGTCGTGAAGGTCCGGCCCATCGGCGTGCTGGTGATGGACGACGAGAAGGGCCAGGACGAGAAGATCCTGGCCGTGCCGGTGGACGAGCTGCACCCCTATTTCTCGGATGTCGCGTCATACCGCGACCTTCCGAAAATCCTGCTGGAGCAGGTTGCCCATTTCTTCCAGCACTACAAGGACCTGGAAACCAACAAGTGGGTGAAGATCAAGCGTTGGGGCGAGGCGGACGAGGCGTGCCGCATGATCGAGCAGGGAATCGCCAGTGCCAAGGCCCAGGAAAACAAGAAAGCCTCATAGCGGCTATTGATTCGCCAGGGCCGGTCGGGTGACTTTCCACGGCAAAGCAACAGCACCCGACCTCAGGCACGGATAGTCGATCTTATGGACCTTGCACGCTTTCCCCGCGTCGCGCTGGCGCATGCACCCACCCCCCTGGAGCCGATGGACCGCCTGCGCCGGCATGTGGGCAAGGGACCCCGGCTGTTCGTCAAGCGCGACGACGCCACGGGGCTTGCCGGCGGCGGCAACAAGACCCGTAAGCTGGAGTACCTCTTGGGTGCCGCGCTGGCGCAGTGGTCGGATACCGTCATCACTACGGGCGGCGTGCAGTCCAATCACGTCCGGCAGACGGCGGCGGCGGCGGCGCGCCTGGACCTTGCCTGCGAGTTGGTGCTCACGCGCGTCGTGCCGAAGCGGCCCGAGAGTTACGAGTACACTGGCAACGTCCTGCTCGACCGGCTGCTGGGGGCGGAGGTGCGCCTCTTTCCGGGCGACACCGACCGCGCCGCCAAGATGGCCGAGGTCGCCGAGGCCGCGCGTTCTCGCGGCGCCAAGCCCTATGTGATTCCCACCGGCGGGTCCACGGCGGTCGGCGCGCTGGGCTATGCCAGGGCGGCGCTGGAACTGGCGGCGCAGGCGGCGGAGCGCGATCTCGCGATCGACTGCATCGTGCATGCAAGCTCCAGCGGCGGCACGCAGGCGGGTCTGGTCGCCGGGCTGCAGGCCATGGGCCACCCGGCGCGGGTGATCGGCATCGACGTCGAGGCGGACGCGCCGGACACCGAGTCCAAGGTCCGCGCGCTTGCCGCCGAGACCGCGCGGCTTCTGGGACATAGCGGCCATCTGCCGGCCTCGGCGGTGCGGGTGGAGCCGGGATACGCCGGCCCCGGCTATGGCATCGCCACGTCCGAGATGGTCGATGCCGTGCGCCGGGCCGCGCGCAGCGAAGGGCTGGTGCTCGACCCCGTCTATTCCGGCAAGGCGATGGCCGGCCTGCTGGGCCTGATCGAGGACGGCGCCTTCGACGAGGACGAGACGGTGGTGTTCCTTCACACCGGCGGTCTGCCCGGGCTGTTCGGCTATACTGACGTGTTTGAAAGCTGATCGTGCGAAGGCGGCGGCGTTCCTTTCAAGGACTCCGGCAAAGCCATGCGGCGACCCGTGGACGAAGCGGGGGCGCGCTGCTAAGCAGTCTGTTATGCTAGGGGCCAACGGCAGCGACAGGAGTGACAGCCCCGCATGAGCCACAAGTTCCAGCAGCCGATCAAGGCCTACGCCAACAAGGATTTCCTGGAAAGCAAGGACGCGCGGGCCCTGCGCATCCTTGCCGAGTACCTTGAGCCGGAAAGCCGCTTCGAGCGCTACAGGGTCGACGACACCATCGTCTTCATGGGCTCGGCCCGCCTGAAGCCTCGAGATACCGCACAGGCGGCGCTGGAGGAGGCGGAGGCCAACGGCGGCGACTGTGACAAGCCGCGCCGCGACGTCGAGATGGCGCAGTACTACGAGGCCGCGCGCGATCTAGCCCACCGCCTGACCGACTGGTCCAAGAAGCTGGACGACAAGGAGCGGCGCTTCGTCGTCTGTACCGGCGGCGGTCCCGGCATCATGGAGGCGGCGAACCGCGGCGCCTCGGAGGCCAAGGGCATGAACGTCGGCCTGTCGATTTCGATCCCCACCGAGCAGCACGAGAATCCCTACGTGACCCGCGAGTTGGGCTTCGAATTTCACTACTTCTTCATGCGGAAGTTCTGGTTCACCTATCTGGCCAAGGCGATCGTCTTCTTCCCCGGCGGCTTCGGCACGATGGACGAACTGTTCGAAATGCTGACGTTGCTGCAGACGCGGAAAATCCGCAAGCACATGCCCATCGTGCTGTTCGGCTCGCAATTCTGGAACGACGTCGTCAATCTTGAGGCGCTGGTGCGCTATGGCACCATCGACCGCAAGGACCTCGACCTCATCATGATCACGGATTCCGTGGACGAGGCGTTCGAGTGCCTGACGCGCGAACTGACCGAACACGCGCTGAACGCTCCCGGCGCCACGCTATAGCCGGCGCTGGCGTCCGCGCGCGTATCCAGTGAGTATTTCCGAGGATCGGGTTGGGGGTTTGCCGTCGCTGCTGGCGCCGTCCGTGCCGGTGCCCTGCTCGCCGCCATCGCGGCCGGGTTGGCTGAAGGCGCCGTTGCGAACCTTTTCGGGCAGCGTCTCGATGATGCTGGCGGCTGCTTCCTCGCCATAGTCGTTGACGAAGTTGGTCACGGCGGCGGACAGCGTCACGAGCTTCACGACGTCCGGCGATACCCCTTCGTCGATGGCCTGCTGCATCGCCTCCAGGATCTTCTGTGCGGCAACGTCGCGCTGCTGGTGCTCGTCCATCTCGTCAGCCATCGAGGATCCTTTTCGAACTTGAAAGTGTGTCTGCGACTCGGCGGAGTCTTTCACGTTCGCGAGGGAATCGCAAACCGCCGCGGCGGGAAAACAGGCCCCTGCGCTTCGGTGTATGTCATTTCGACCGGCGCCGGCTTCAAGCCGCTTGTTTCTTGATCCGCTCGAAAGCTTCGAGGGCGCGCTTGCGTGCGGCCTGATGGTCGACAATGGGAACCGGATAGGTCTCGCCCAGGCGCACGCCGGCCGCGTCGAGCGTCTGTTGCGGCGCGGCCCAGGGGGCGTGGATGTGGGCGTCGGGCAGCCTTGCAAGTTCCGGAATCCAGCGCCGGACGTAGTCGCCGTTCGGATCGAATTTCCGGCCCTGCGTGAGCGGATTGAAGATGCGGAAGTAGGGCGCGGCATCCGCCCCGCAGCCGGCGACCCACTGCCAGGACGCGGCGTTGTTGGCGAGATCGGCGTCGACGAGCGTATCCCAGAACCAGCGCTCACCCTTCTGCCACGGGATCAGCAGGTCCTTCACCAAAAAGGAAGCCGCGATCATCCGCGCCCGGTTGTGCATCCAGCCGGTGTGCCAGAGTTCCCGGATACCGGCATCGACCATGGGATAGCCGGTTTGCCCCTTTGTCCAGGCCCGATAGCCGGCCTCGTCCTCGGCCCAGGGGAAGTCGAGGAACTGCTCCTTCCACGTGCGCTCCGGCAGGTCCGGCCACCAGTACAGCAGATGGTAGGAGAACTCCCGCCAGCCGAGCTCGCGCAGGAACGACCACGCCGAGCTTTCGGCGCCGCCGCCGGCCGCCTCGATTCGGTGGCGCACCGCGTGCCAGATCTGTCTGGGCGAGACCTCGCCCCAGCGAAGATGCGGCGACAACCGGCTGGTGGCCGGCTTGTCGGGCCGGTTTCGCGCGTCCTTGTAGGTCGCGATATCGCCGTCGAGGAAGGCGTCCAACCGTCCGAGCGCCCCTGTTTCGCCGGGCGTCCAACTCTCGCGCAGTCCTCCGGCCCAGTCCGGTGCGCTCGGTGTCAGCGCCCAGTCTTCCAACTCGTCGCCGGCGACCGCCGGTCCGGCTTCGATGCGCGGCGGCGCGGGCAGGGGCGGCTCGGGCTCGCCCAGCGCGACCAGCGCCTTCCAGAACGGCGTGAATACGCGGTAGGGCTCGCCGCCGCCGGTCTTCGGCACCCACGGCTCGGCCAGCAGGCGGGCGTTGAAGCTTTCCACCTCGCAGCCACGCTGGCGAAGCTCTGTCTTGATCCTTGCGTCGCGCTCGTTCGCCCATGGCTCGTACAGCCGGTTCCAGAAAATCGCACCTGCCCCCGTCTCCTTCACCAGCCGTGGTAACTCGGTTTCGGCCGGTCCGCGCCGCAGGATCAGGCGCGCGCCCTTGCCGGCCAGGCTGTCGGCGAGCGCACGCAGGCTGTAGTGCAGCCACCACCGCGTTGCGCCGCCCGGCCGGTATCGACCCGGTGCCTCGTCGTCCAGGATGAACACGGGAATGATTGGCCGGCCCGCCTCTACAGCGCGCGTCAGCGCCGGGTTGTCGGCAAGGCGCAGGTCGCTGCGGAACCAGACGATCGAGGGGGCAGGGTGCGTCATCGTGCCGTCTCCACCGCATCTCGGAAGTATGCCGACGTATTTACGGTGCCGGGTGCGGAAAAGATCACATCCGCACTGGGATCGCCGGGGCGGTGATCCGATCCGTACCAGGGGACGTAAGACATTATGCCTGGTGAGGTAACCCCCTTGTGTCTTTGAATTTTGGCAGGATGGGCGGTGACGCGGTGCCGGGTCATGACCCGGCACCGCGTTGCGGCCGTGAGCCCGTTACCCCCTTGGCCTGGATACCGCGG
>NZ_QPMH01000002.1 GCF_003344765.1 Ferruginivarius sediminum
CAGGTCACCCTGGCCGCCATCGCCTTCAACATGCGCCGCTGGGTGGCGCTCAGCCCGCCGTAACCACACCCGGACTCCCTCCGCAATCCGATAAAAAAGCCCCCTATCCCGTCAATCCGACAAAAAAACCGCCACGCGGACCGGCCAAACCGGCCCTCGTCAAACTCCTCGCCGCAAATGACCGTATCGCAAAGGTCCCGCGTCGGGGGAGAGGACGGGGTGAGGAGGGTGGCCGCCCGACTCCGTGGCCGTCCGCGCCGAGAACCCCGTATCCCCGAGCGCCGTCAGTCCTCGGGCGTTGTCCCCGGCTCGGCCAGGCGCAGGACGGTAATCGGCTGTTCCAGGCTGGTCCGGTTCATCGCGTCCGCAAGGTCGGGCGGACAGATCCGCTTTTCCTGCTCGGCGTCCGCCGCGCAGGCGCGGCCGCCTTGCAGCCACAGCCGCGTCTTTCCCAACACCTCGCGGCTGAACGGCAGCTCCGTGCGGGCAAACGGCGGGGTGCGCCAGGCGCGCTGCACCAGATAGAAGGACTCGGCGCCGCTCACCGTGCGGAACAGCGCCAGCTCGCCCAGCTTCTTCCCGGCATGCCGGGTGCATCCGATGAAGCGGAAGGCGGTTTCGTAGCCACGCACCTCCTTCGTTTCCACGTCGGTGGACAGGACCGTCCCGCAGTCTGCGTCGTAGCGTTCGGCGATGCCGTCGAGCAGGGCCTTCGGGTCCGTGCCCGTGTTGCCGGGGAACATCTGGACAGAGACCTTGTCCCGCCAGTCCTCGGCGCTCTGCCCCTTCGGAATCCAGGCGATGTGGAACACCCGCGCGTTGCGCTCCGCCTGTGCGATCTTCCAGTCGATGGGCACGGGGGTCAGGAAGAACTCGCCGCCCCCGCCGTTGACGACGGCCAGGCCACGGCTGCCCAGCGGCTCAAGCGCGTTGGCAGGCGCCATGACGGCAACCAGCAGTGCGGCCAGGATGGCTCCGATTATCCGCCTCATAGCGGCCGTCCCTCGATCAGGCGGGGCAGGTCGCCAACCGTACCCATGGCGTGGCGCATGAACAGGCGCTTCAAGGGCCCGATCTGGTTCACCGCGCCGAGACCCAGGTCGCGGGCAACCCTCAACGGCCCGAAGTTGTTGGAGAACAGCCGGTTCAGCGAATCCGTGGCCGCCACCAGCATCAGGTTGTCCGGCCGGCGCCAGCGCTGATAGCGGACAAGGACATCCTTCGTGCCGATATCCTGCCCCAATCGCCGGGCATCGACGATGCATTCGGCCAGCGCCGCCACGTCCCGGAAGCCCAGGTTCAGGCCCTGGCCCGCAATCGGATGGATGCCGTGCGCCGCGTCGCCCACCAGCGCCAGCCGCCGGTCGATATAGCGCTCGGCATGCAGGCCCGACAGCGGATAGGTGAAACGCGGGCCGACCGGCCGGACATCGCCCAGCGAGGTGCCGAAACGGCGCAGGACCTCCTGCCCGAACGCCCTGTCGGACAGCTTCACCGCCTTTTGCGCCAGGTCGCGCCGCTCCGTCCAGACGATGGAGCTGCGATGCGTGCCGGGCGGTTCGTCCACCATCGGCAGCATGGCGAAGGGGCCGGAGGGCAGGAAGTGTTCGTAGGCGACGCCGCGATGCGGCTTTTCGTGCTCCAGGGTGGCGACGACGCCCGCCTGCGGGTAGGTCCATTGCGTCGTGCGGATGCCCGCGTCCTGGCGCAGGCGCGAGCCGCGGCCGTCGCAGGCGCAGCAAAGCCGGGCGCGCACACGGCGGCCGTCGCCCAGACGCGCCTCCACGCCGCCCGGCCGGCGGATCACCCGGTCCACCGTCATCGGCGCCAGATGCAGCAGCCTGTCCAACGTCGGCAGAAAGCGATGCTGCGCTTTGCGCATCTCCTGGTTGGCGACGATATGGCCCAGTGGCTCTCCCACTTCGCGGTGATCGTAGTGCAGCGACAGGGCCGAGGGGCCCCGGCCCACCCGGCCGTCGGTCACCCGGATATCCAGGATCGGCTGCGCCGCCGCCGCGGCCTCGGGCCACAGGCCGATGGCTTCCAGCATATGCCGCGAGCCGGCGGCGATGGCCGACGCCCGCCCGTCGAAGGCCGCCTGCAGGACGGCGTCCGGGTCCTCCCGGTCGATCAGGACGGTCTCGATGCCCGAACTCGCCAGCACACCGGCCAGGGTGGCACCGACCAGCCCGCCGCCGACGATCACGACCTCGGCGTCGATGCACTCTTCGCTGTGATGAGATGCTTGCGCTGTCATGCCGCCTAAAATCGAGCGCCTGGACCGCGATGTCCAGAGTGCGCCTCGCCGCAGCGCCGGGGATGACTGCCTAAAATATACGCATCATTGAATGTGTGATCGTTCTTTAGGCACACAGGCCTGTCCGCGTCGCCACGCCCAGCGCCGTCGGATCCTTATATCCATTTGATTTTGCTTCGTTTTGTGCACCGCGCCCGGTTTGGCACGGATCTTGATGCTGCCCCTGCGTCAGCCACGAGAGGGACAGCCGTCATGCAAATGGTTATGGCGATCATCAAGCCCTTCAAGCTGGACGAGGTTCGCGACGCGCTGACCGCCATCGGCATCGAGGGGCTGACGGTCAGCGAGGTCAAGGGCTACGGCCGGCAGAAGGGGCAGAGCGAGATCTATCGCGGCGCCGAATACGCCGTGAACTACGTCCCGAAGGTCAAGCTGGAGGTCGTGCTGCCGGACGAGCAGGTCGAGCACGCGCTCGAGGCTATCGGCCGGGCCGCGCATACCGGGCGCATCGGCGACGGCAAGATCTTCGTCCTCGACGTCGCCCGCGCCGTGCGCATCCGCACCGCCGAAACCGATATCGAAGCGCTTTGAAGGAAGGATTTCAGCGATGAGACTCCCACGCAGGATGCTCGCGTCCGCCGCCCTTGCCGCGACCGCGCTCGCGGTGCTGGCGACACCGGCGCGCGCAGCAGTGTCGGCGGAGACCGCCTTCGTCTTCAATTCCTTTGCCTTCCTGGTGCACGGCGTATTGGTCATGTTCATGGCGGCCGGGTTCGCCATGCTGGAATCGGGGCTGGTGCGTTCCAAGAACACGGCGGCGATCTGCCTGAAGAACGTGGCGATCTACTCGGTCGCCGGGATCATGTACTACCTCGTCGGCTATTCGCTGATGTACGTGGATGTCGACCAGGTCGTCGGTTCGCTGAGCTTCCTTTACAACCCGGCCGAGGCCGAGCTGCGGCTCATCAACGGCGACACCGCGCCCGAGACGCTGGAAGCAGTGACCGGCAACGGCTTTGCGTCGATGTCGGACTGGTACTTCCAGATGGTCTTCGTCGCCACCGCCGCGTCCATCGTCTCCGGCACGGTGGCGGAGCGGATCAAGGTCTGGCCGTTCCTGATCTTCACGCTGGTGCTGACGGGCGTGCTCTACCCGATCCAGGGCGCATGGACCTGGGGCGGCGGCTGGCTGACCGGGATGGGCTTCTCGGACTTCGCCGGCTCCACCATCGTCCATTCCGCCGGCGGCTGGGCGGCGCTGACCGGCGCGATCATCGTCGGCGTGCGCAAGGGCAAGTACGGCGCGGACGGCCGCGTGCATCCGATGCCGGGCGCGAACCTGCCGCTGGCGACCCTGGGCACCTTCATCCTCTGGTTCGGCTGGTTCGGCTTCAACGGCGGGTCGCAGCTTGCGCTGGGATCGGCGCTCGACGTCGCTGCCATGGCCATCGTCTACGTCAACACCAACCTGGCCGCGGCGGCCGGCGTCGTGGCGGCGATGCTGATGACGCAGGCGATCTACCGCAAGCTGGACCTGACGATGGCCCTGAACGGCGCCATCGCCGGGCTGGTGGCGATCACGGCGGGGCCGGATCTGCAAAACCATCTGGCGGCCATCGTCGTCGGCGCCGTCGGCGGCATCCTCGTCGTGCTGGCCATCCCGCTCCTGGACAAGCTGCGCATCGACGACGTGGTCGGCGCCGTCTCCGCCCATCTGGTGGCCGGCATCTGGGGGACCCTGGCCGTGGCCATCTTCGGCGACGGCGACCTGATGGTGCAGATTACCGGCATCGTCGCGGTCGGCGCCTTCATGACGGTGACGAGCGCCGCGCTCTGGCTCGGCCTGAAGCACACGGTCGGCCTGCGCGTCGATGAAGAGGAGGAGGACGCCGGCCTCGACCGCATCGAACTGGGCCTCGAAGCCTATCCCGAGTTCGGGCGCGGCTCGCAGACGATGTAGACGCCCCGACGCCCTATGGCGTGTCTTCCCCCAGCCTTGGCCCGGGCGGCATCCACCGTCCGGGCCCTTTTTCGTTTTGCTCTCCGGCGAGGAGAAGGCAAAACGGGCCTTATGAAGGTTCTCGTTCTGGGCGGCAGCGGCCTGATCGGCGGCCAACCCGGACCGATGGCGGCCGACGTGGCCCGACCCCATGGCCGTTGTGAGCAACCGCGGGCAGCCTTGACGGCAGACGCTGTCGCCGCGCACCTTGCACTGCGGAATCGCTGCGGATTACAATTGTTTATGGTTTGTGCCCTACAGGAGTCGCGCGCATGGTCGAGGTGGTAAGCTCGCCCCGCCGCGACATTCAGGCGTTTCACCCGTTCATCAAGCTGAACCGGCTGCTGGCCGACGTCCCGGCCGGGCGCTCGCCCGCACCCGACGGGCGGCCCATTGCGCTGCAGGTGGGGGAGCCGCAGAACGACCCGCCGGCCTTCATCACGGAAGAGATAGCTGCGGCGGCGAAGGGCTGGAACCGCTACCCGCCGCCGCGCGGGACCGAGGGCTACCGCAAGGCCTGCGTCGACTGGCTGGCGCGCCGCTATCCGGCCGGTGCCGGGCTGGTGGACCCGGATACGCAAGTGCTGCCGCTGCCCGGCTCACGCGAGGGCCTGTTCTTCGCGGCGCTCGCCAGCACGCGGCCCGGACGCGACAAGATCCTGCTGCCCAATCCGTTCTATCATGTCTACGCGGGCGCGGCCGTGGCCGCCGGCGCCGAACCCGTGTTCGTTCCGGCGACGGAACAGACTGGCTTCCAGCCCGACTACGCGCGTCTGGACCCCGCCATCCTGGACCGCGCGGCGCTGGCATTTCTTAACTCGCCGTCCAATCCGCAAGGCGCGGTCGCCTCGAAAGCGGCGCTGAAGGCGGCCATCGAAACCGCCCGGCGCCACGATTTCGCCATCGCGCTGGACGAATGTTACGCCGAGATCTACGACGATACGCCGCCGCCGGGCGCGCTGGAGGCCGCGGCGGAGCTTGGCGTCGGGCTGGACAACATGCTGCTGTTCCACTCGCTGTCCAAGCGGTCCAGCGCGCCGGGGCTGCGCTGCGGCTTCGTCGCCGGCGACCCGCGCTGGCTGGACGAGCTGGACGCGGCGCTTCGTGTCGGCGGCGCCGGCGTGCCGCTGCCGGTCCTGGCGGCGGGCACGCGGCTTTGGAGCGAGGAGGCGCACGTCGCGGAGAACCGCGCGCGCTATCGCGCCAACTTCGACGCGGCCGAGCGGACACTTGGCGCGACGCTCGGCGCCAGACGGCCGCAGGCGGGATTCTTCCTCTGGCTGGAAGTCGGCGACAGCGAGGCGGCGGCGGTGGAGCTTTGGCGCGAGGCGGGGCTGCGCACGCTGCCGGGCGCGTACATGTCCGTACCGGATGCGCAAGGCAACAATCCCGGCGCGGCCTATCTGCGGATCGCGTTGGTGTACGATGCCGATCGGACCGAGGCCGCGCTGCGGCGGATCGGGGAAGTTCTGGGGGCAAGCAGCGCCCGGCGCGCGCAGGCCTGAGAGATGACGGGACGCATGAGCACTCGCAGCAGCACCGACGAGGGCGCGGCGCGTAACGCGCTTGACGATCTGCGCGGCTTTGCGCGGCGAAGCGTGCGGCAGGCCGGCGCCGCTTTGCCCGGCCTCGCGGCACTCGCGCTTTTGATCGCGCTTCTCACCTACAACCCCAGCGATCCAAGCCTGAACGTCGCCGGCGGCGGCCCGATCAGCAACCTGCTGGGGCGGCCCGGCGCCGTCGTGGCGGACCTGTTGCTGTCCAGCCTGGGGCTGGCGGGCTTCCTGCCCGTCGTCCTGCTGTTCGGATGGTCCTGGCGCCTGATTCAGAGGCGGACGTTCACCCGCTGGTGGCTGCGGCTGGCCTTGCTACCGCTGGCATTGCTGCTTGCCGCAACGGCACTGGCGGCATGGCCGACGCCGGAAAGCTGGACGCTGCGCAGCGGCCTCGGCGGATTCACGGGTTTGCTGGCGCTGCGCCACCTAAGTGGCCTGTCGGGTGTCGGCCCCGCTGTTCTGGCCAGTGGCGCGGCCTTGCTGGCGCTGGCCACAAGCCTCTATGTGCTTGCGCTCAGCCGCGCGGAATGGGCGACGCTGGCCCGTGGCATCGCCTGGCTTGGCGGCGGCGCCGGCGGGCGTCTGGCCGAACTGGCGACGCGCACGGGGGAAGCGATGCGCGATGCGGGCTCCAGCGACGAGGAGGAAGAGGCACCGCAAGAGGACGCTCCGCCGCGCCGTCGCCGCAAGCGCCGCGAGCGGAAGGAACCGGCCCTGCTTGGCGGCCGCGAGCCGGCACCCGGATCGGAGTCCGAGGCGGCGGAAGATGCCGGTCCGGCGAAGTCCTCGAAACGCTCGACCAAGGTGGAACCCAAGGCCCCGCGCGCCGCACCCAGCAAGTCCGCGCAGCAGCGCAACCAGCGCCGCTTCGAGTTCGCGGCAGAAGGCGGCTATGAGCCGCCGCCGCTGTCACTGCTGAAGGACGCCGCCACGAATGGCAAGGGCGGGGTCAGCCGGGACGCCCTGGAGAAGAACGCGCGCCTGCTGGAGAGCGTGCTGCAGGACTTCGGCGTGCGCGGCGAGATCGTGAAGGTGCGCCCCGGCCCGGTCGTGACGCGCTACGACCTGGAGCCCGCACCGGGCACAAAAACCAGCCGGGTTGTCGGCCTGGCCGACGACATCGCGCGCTCGATGTCCGCCGTATCGGTGCGCGTCGCGGTGGTGCCGGGCTCCAGCGTCATCGGTATCGAGCTGCCGAATTCCCAGCGCGAGATCGTCTTCCTGCGCGAGCTTCTGGCCTCGGACACCTATGAGCGCTCCGGCGGGCGGCTGCCGCTGACGCTGGGCAAGGACATCTCGGGCAACGCCAGCATCGTCGATCTCTCCAAGATGCCGCACCTGCTTGTCGCGGGCACCACCGGCTCGGGCAAGTCGGTGGCGATCAACGCGATGCTGCTGTCACTGCTCTACCGGCTACCGCCCGAGAAATGCCGTCTGATCCTCGTGGACCCGAAGATGCTGGAGCTGTCGGTCTATGACGGCATACCGCATTTGCTTTCCCCCGTCGTCACCGATCCGAAGAAGGCGGTGGTCGCGCTCAAGTGGACGGTGCGCGAGATGGAGGAGCGCTATCGCCGCATGTCGCGCCTGGGCGTGCGCAATATCGACGGCTACAACGAGCGCATCGAGGAGGCGCGCCAGAACGGCGAGGTGCTGACGCGCAAGGTGCAGACCGGCTTCGACCCGGACACCGGCAATCCGATCCACGAGGAGCAGCCCTTCGATTTGGAGACGCTGCCCTATATAGTGGTCGTGGTCGACGAGATGGCCGACCTGATGCTGGTCGCCGGCAAGGACATCGAGATGGCGGTCCAGCGTCTCGCGCAGATGGCGCGCGCAGCCGGCATCCATCTGATCATGGCCACGCAGCGGCCCTCGGTCGACGTCATCACCGGCACCATCAAGGCGAACTTCCCGACACGGATCTCCTTCCACGTCACCTCGAAAATCGACAGCCGCACCATCCTGGGCGAAACCGGCGCCGAACAGCTCCTTGGCCAGGGCGACATGCTCTACATGGCCCACGGCGGGCGCATCACCCGCGTGCACGGCCCGCTCGTCACCGACCGCGAGGTCGAGGAAGTGGTGGCCCATCTGTGCGCGCAGGGCAGTCCGGATTATGTCGAAGACGTAACGGCCGAGGACGACGATGGCGGCGGCATGGCCGATGTCCTGCCCGGAGGCGGCGGCAACGGCAATGGCGGCGGCGACGGCGACCTTTACCAAAAAGCGGTCGCAATTGTCTGCCAGCATAAGAAAGCTTCGACATCGTTCGTGCAGCGCCAGCTCCAGATCGGCTACAACCGCGCCGCCCGGCTGATCGAGCGGATGGAGGCCGAGGGTGTGGTGAGTCCCGCGAACCACGTCGGCAAGCGCGAGATACTGATCGAATCCCCGCACGAGCGGGAATGAGCCCCAGGGAGAACGAGCCCATGCGCATCATGCGCACTGCCCTCGCCGCGCTTGCGTTGAGCGCGGCCGCCGTATCCGCCCCGGCGGCGCAGGGCTTTGGCGACCAGACCGCGCAAAGCGCGCGGCTGACGGAGTCGGATCAGAAGATCGTTCAGCGCGTGGAGGACTACCTCTCCGGCGTGGACACGATGCATGCGGAATTCCTGCAGACCTCGTCGAACGGCAGCACGGCGCGCGGCGAACTGTGGCTGGACCGGCCCGGCAAGCTGCGCTTCGAATACCAGCCGCCACACCCGGCCCTGATCGTCTCCAATGGCTCTGTGCTGGTCTATTACGACCGGGACCTGGAGCAGACGAGCTACGTGCCGATCTCGGAAACCCCGCTGTGGTTCCTCGTCCGTGAGGACATCGACATGTCGAGGATTGAGGGCTACGAGATCGCCGGAATCGAGAGGAAAAGGAAGAGCATTCGCCTGAGCGTGGCACAGGAAGGAAGCGCGGCCGGACAACCGGGCTCCCTCACCCTGGTCTTCGAGGACGAGCCCTTGCGGCTGAAAAAATGGCGCATTGTCGACCAGCAAGGCATTGCCACCGAGGTTGCCTTGCTCGATCCGCGGTTCGGCATCGACATCGACGGAACGAAATTCGATTTCGACGCGCTGAACCTGCCGGATCGCCGGCGTCCCAGCAATGGCCGGTAGCGGGCGTGCGCAAACCGGGCGATCTTGCTCGCCACCCGCCGCATGACTAGCTTTAGGGCATGAGCCAGCAAGTATCGCCTCCTCTGATCGCGCTGCCCGCTTGCCGTATGGAAAAGGACGGGCAGGATTTCCACACCATCGGCGACAAGTACGTCCGCGCCGTTGCCGAGGCGGCGGGCGGCTTACCGGTGATGCTGCCGTCGCTTTCCGGACTGATCGATGTCGACGACGTGCTGCGCCGGATGGACGGCCTCGTTCTGACGGGTAGCCCGTCGAACGTTCACCCCACTGAATACGGCCGATCGGCGGACCCGGCGGCCGAGCCGCATGATGTCTGGCGCGATTCCATCACGCTGCCGCTGATCCGCTCGGCGGTGAAGGTGGGCGTACCGCTTTTCGCGATCTGCCGCGGGATGCAGGAACTGAATGTCGCCTTCGGCGGAACGCTGTTCGCGCGGGTGCACGAGGTCGAGGGCCGGATGGACCACCGCGCACCCAAGGTGGACGACGTCGACGTGAAGTACGGCCTTCGCCACAGCGTGGCCCTGACACCCGGCGGTTTGCTGCGGGAGCTTCTCGGCGCCGAGGAAATCGAGGTCAATTCGCTGCATAATCAGGGGGTCGAGACGCCGGCGCCGGGCCTTCGGGTGGAGGCGCTGGCGGACGATGGCACGGTGGAAGCCCTCAGCATGCCGGAGGCGCCGGGCTTCGTTCTGGGGGTGCAATGGCACCCGGAGTACAAGGCAACCGAGAGCCACATCTCGACAGCCCTTTTTCAGGCTTTCGCCAGGGCAGCACGGCACCGGGCCAGTCTGCGACAAAACACCGCAGCTGGGGAACCGGTCGGCGCTTAGGGCCAAGAGCGGCGCTCGGACCAATTCGTTCAGCAAACGTATACACTTAGTCTACTCAATGTTCCGTGCCTATCCATTGATTTCCGGTACGGGCTTCCTAGATTCTCCCATAAGCGCCGGCCCGCAATGGGTTGGCGGCAAGCGGTTGGGTGAGTTCCCCTGCCACCCTTCCGCGTCTCCGCGGAGATTGGAACGCCCGGCCTCCCCCCGACCGGGCGTTCCTTCGTTTTCCAGCACCTTTCAATGATTGCCGCCGCGCGCCCGCGCGTTTAACTTGCGTTCGTCATGCGTCTTGTAACCTGGAATGTGAACTCAATCCGCATCCGCCTGGACAATCTGGCGCGTCTCTCCTCGGAGGCGCGGCCCGATGTCGTGTGCCTTCAGGAGACGAAGGTCGACGACGCGTCCTTTCCCTACGACGAAGTACGGGATCTGGGCTATCACCATGTCGCCGTGCGCGGGCAGAAGGGCTACAACGGCGTCGCCGTCCTCTCCCGTCAGCCGTTCGAGGCGGAGCACCGTCTCGACTGGTGGGGACAGGATGATTCGCGGCATCTGTCCGTGCGATTTCCCAATGCCTTCGAGCTGCATGTCTTCTACGTGCCCTCGGGCGGTCCGACGCCGGACCCGGAAAAGAACGAGAAGTTCGCGCACAAGCTCGGCTTTCTGACGGAAATGGCGCAGTGGGCGCGGAACGAGGGAATCGCGGGACGTAAGCTCGCCATCGTCGGCGACCTGAACGTGGCGCCGCTGGACAACGACGTCTGGAACCACCAGCGCATCAAGCGGCAAGTCGGCCACACACCGCTGGAATGCGAGCACATGGCGGCGCTAAAGGACGCCGGCGGCTTCACCGACGTCGGCCGCCACTTCGTTCCGGCGGAAGAATTCCTGTTCACCTGGTGGGGCTATCGCCACCCGCAGTCGTTCACCAAGAACTACGGGTGGCGCCTGGACCACGTCTGGGTGACGCCGCCCTTGGCCAGGCACCTCAAGGCGCACAAGGTCGAGTCCGATGCACGCACGTGGCCCCGGCCATCGGATCACGTGCCGGTAACGGTCGACTTCCAGTAGCGCTTGCCGGCAAGGCCCCTGGAATCGACAAAAGGCGGACGCCAGAATGGAAAGCAAGCCATTCACGCGTATGTCGGTTGCCGGGCGTGGCGCCCCAAGCGGGAGTAAACGTATGCAAGTGTTCCGTTATCCCGCCGGAACTCTGAGCGGCGACTATCTTCGCTCGGCCGCGGGTGTGGGCCTCGGCGTGGGCGTTCTGACGACTGTGCCGATCGGATGGGCCATCGGTCTGATATTCGGCGGACTGGCGGGCGCCTTCGGCCTGTTCGGTGCACGCACCCTGGAACGTCATATCACACGTGTGGCTGTCTCGGATGGCGAGATTGCCCGCGCGGCGCTGGGCACCCGCGTCATCCCCTGGGACCGGCTGGATAACGCGAAGCTGCGGTATTACGGCACGCGGCGGCAGCAGAAGAACAAGGACGGCTTCATGCAGCTCACCCTGCGCGGCGCGGGCACCTCGATGACGTTCGAATCCAACCTGGAGGGCTTTGACTACATCGTCTGGCGCACGGCAAGAGCAGCACGCGCGAACGGCGTCTCGCTCGACCCCGCCTCGGCCGGAAACATGCTGACCCTGGAGATCGATCCGGACAACGAGGCCCCGCCCCCGCCGCATGTTGCCGAACTACACGAAAACGTCCGCTCGGGGAATTAGCCCAGGACCACCAGATCGACGGGGTGGCCGACGCCGGCCACGCCGGCGCTGTCCAGCCGGTCGCACCGCGCCGACGGCGTAAAGCCCTGTCGGCAGGCGAGATCATAAGCCTCGCTGGTCGCCAATGCCTTTGTCCCCGCAACGGCGTTGTGTTTTTCCAGCTTGGCGGAGAGATTCACTGCTTCGCCGATCACCGTGTATTCAAGGCGATCCCGCTCGCCCACGGCGCCGAAGACGATGCAGCCGCTGGCCACGGCGGCATTGACGGGCCGCGCCGGGCGGCCCTCGGCAAGCATCCGTTTCTCCCAGTCGCGCGCGACGGAGATGATCTCCTCGACACAGCGCAAGGCGTCCGCGGCATAAGTCTCGGTCATGCGAGATGCCCCGAAGGTGACCATGATGCCATCGCCCAGGAACTTGTCGACGCTGCCGCCGTGCTTGCGGATGATCGGCACCATTTCGGCCTGGTACGAGGCCAGAAGCTGCATCATCTGGTCCGGCTGGCACGTTTCGGCAAGCCCCGTGAACCCGCGCATGTCGAGGTTCACGATAGCGGCATCCCGTAGTTCCCCGATGCCCACGCCGATCTCCTCGGAATGCACGATGTGACTGGCAACCTCTGGCGAGAAGAACCGGGCGAGATCGTGCGCGGCCACGCCTTCCGCCACGGAGCTTACCAGCAGCGCCCGCGCGCGCATGATGGCGACTGCCAGGATGCCGGTCACCACGAGGATGGATATCACCTTGTCGAACTCGGCGCCCAGCAGGACGGAGTTGGAGGTGAGGTATTCCACGTAGTTCCGGGTGATCATGTTGTCGCGCGGATCCACGAGGATCGCATAGCCGACAAGCGTGAGCCAGCCGGCCGCGGCCGCCAGTCCGGCGACGACCACGAAGCGGGCCTCGAAGCGCAACGCGCGCAGGGCGATGAAGATGAAGACATAAAGCAGCGTCGGTGCCTTCAGATAGAACGCGGCCGACTGCTCGTATTGAAGGTGGAACGACCAGATAAGGACGAAGAGCAGCGCCATGTCGATGGCGATGGAGATGTAGAGGAACCAATCCGGCAACCGGATGCGATAGGCAAGCCCCAGTCGCAGCATCGTGAACCCGAAGTAAGCGGAAAGCGCGTAAGGGACGGGCTGAAAGGTGTCGTGCGCCGTGAAAGTCTTGGGCGCCACGATGTAGAGCGCCGCGAAGATCGCGACAACAGTGAGCTGAAGCCAGCCGATCAAGCGTTCGGTGGCATCCTGCTGCGCGCGTACCTGCCGATGCACGCGCTCCGGCAATTTCGCCTGGGGTGGCGCGGAGAAAATGGGCAGCGGACCAAGCCAACCCGTCAGGCTTCGCGGCTGCGTCGTTTCCATCATATTCGTCATGCTAACCGCTTTGCTGCATCGCACGCTGTCAAAATCGCCGTGAAGCCGGCGTGATGTTCCCCACGCCTTGCCGCGGCACGCCTGCTTTGCCACACTGCCGGTCCTTCCCGGCGGCAACCTTGGCATTCCTTATATGGTGCATCGCGAGAGCAACTGGATAGGGGTCGCGTTCGGCCTTGTGCTGGCCGCCTATGCCGCCTTCCAGCAGTTCAAGTTGCCCCCGGCCCTGCCGTTGATGCTGGAGAGCTATGGTTATGACCGGACGCTCGCTGGCGGCTTCATGTCTGCTTACGCGGTCGCCGGGCTTGCCCTGTCCTTCGCGATGGGCCGGCTGATCGAGCGGCGGGGTGCGGCCATCCCCATCGCCACCGGCTTGTGCTTGATGACGGCTGGCCTGGTTCTCACGTTGGCAATGCCCGAGGCTGGAAGATTGGTGCTTGCATCGAGGACGCTTGAAGGCATTGCGTTCGCTGTCTTCGCAATTGCCGGGCCGGTGCTCGCCAATGCGAATGCCAGCGCACGTCATCTGCCGGTTGTGATCGCCTTGACCGCCGCGTGGATTCCCATTGGCCAACTCCTGGCCGTCGTGCTGGCCGAGCCAAGCTTCGCCTTCGCCGGGTGGAGCGGGTTGTGGTGGATCGGCCTCGCCATGAGTGCGGGCATGATGCTATGGCTCCTGGGATTGCGGCTGTCCGGGCGTGTCGATATGGGTCCGCGACACCGGAAGCCAGCGGACGCCACGGCCAACCGGGAAACTGTTTCGAAATCGCAACGGATATCGCTGATCGTAACGGCCGCCGTCTTCATGGTCTGGTCCGCGCAATACTTCGCCTTCATGACATGGCTTCCGCAGTACCTCGTCGAGGCGCTGGGGTTGAGCGTATCCGGCGCCGTGGCCGGCTACGCCCTGCCCGTCGCGATATTGCTGGTGGCCATCATGGTCACCGGGCAGATCCTGCGCCGCGGTGTGCCCGTGGGGCCGCTTCTGGTCGCGGGGCTCGCGCTTCAGGTGGCAAGCTGGGTACTGCTGCCCGTCGCGGGCGGCGGTTTTGGAGGTGCGCTGGCCCTGGTGCTTTACGGCACGGCCGCCGGCATCGTGCCGACCTGCCTTTTCGCCATGCCAAGCGCCATCGTCGGCCATGGCCAAGCCGCCGCGACGGCGTTCGGGATCATCATGACCGGGCGGAATGCCGGCGTGTTCGCGGGCCCTATCGCACTGGCGCAGCTTTTCGCCCTGACCGGCGGATGGGCCTGGGCGGCCCCCATGCTGGGTGTTGTCACGGGCATCGCGCTGGCCCTGGGCGCGTGGCTGGCAACGCGCCTGAGCGGCGTCGCCTACGGCACCAGCCGGTAGCCGCCGGGCTCGGTGATCAACAGCGTGGCGTTGGAGGGATCGTTCTCGATCTTCTGGCGCAGCCGGTAGACGTGGGTTTCCAGGGTGTGCGTGGTGACGCCCGCGTTATAGCCCCAGACCTCGCCGAGAAGCGTTTCCCGGCCCACCGTCTTCTCGCCGCTTCGGTACAGGTACTTCAGGATCGCCGTTTCCTTTTCCGTCAGGCGGATCTTGCGCCCCGAGGCGTTCTCGATCAGCACCTTGGCCGCCGGCTGAAAAGTATACTGCCCGATCGTGAAAACGGCGTCCTCGCTCTGCTCGTGCTGGCGCATCTGCGCGCGCAAACGCGCCAGCAGCACGCCAAGACGAAACGGCTTGGTAATATAGTCGTTGGCCCCGGCATCCAGCCCAAGGATCGTGTCGGCATCGGATTCCGAGGCGGTCAGCATGATGATCGGGCACGAAATGCCGTTCCGGCGCATCACGCGGCAGACCTCGCGGCCATCCATGTCCGGCAGGCCGACGTCCAGAAGGATGGCATCGAAATGCTCTTGCTTCGCCTTTTCCAGCCCCTGGCTGCCCGTCCCGGCCTCCGAGGCCATGAATTCCTCGTGAAGCTGAAGCTGTTCGGCCAGCGACTCCCGCAAGGAATCGTCGTCATCGACGAGCAGAATGTGCTTACCGGCAGTGGATGCCATGGCGTTCCTCATATAGACCGGCCGGTCCCGCGCAAACCGGTTATCAGCACGGTTCGACGCTGTTCATTAGCAACAGCGGGCCACCGGTTCAAGCCGCCGTCGGTCCGGGGTCGGCATGTACCATCGCATGCAGGGCCGCGAACAGCGGATGGTCCGGCTCGCCAAGCGCATCGACGGCGTCGAAATGATGCCGCCCCGGCAGCTCGACCCGCGACCCCGTGAGGCCCGCGGAACGCCAGACATCCAGCAGTTCACGCTGCTGGAGCAGGAATTCCTCCGTCTCCTCGCTGCCCACACCGGCAAGCAAGGGACCGGCCGCCTGCGGCAGGGCGCGTAGGGGGCTATACGCCGCGACCTGCTCCTCATCAATCCGCATCACGGCTTGGTGATAGCTCAACCGGATCGGCTCCAGGTCGTAGATACCGGATATGGACAGCGCGCCCTTCACCAGGTCCGGCGGCAACCCCTCCTTTTGCGGCCAGGCGCGGTCCAGCGCCGTGACCGCCAGGTGCCCGCCGGCGGAATGTCCCGCGACAAAGATGCGTTCCCGGTCGATACCACGTTCGCCGGCCCGCCGGTAAAGCCACGCCACGGCGGCCCGGATCTGCGCAACCATCGTGGCTATATCCGCCTTCGGTGCCAGGTCGTAGTTGAGCGAGGCGAAGGCGATGCCCCGCTCGAGGAACGCCGGCGCCAGATAGCTGAAATCGGACTTGTCCAGTGATTGCCAGTAGCCGCCATGGATGAAGGCGACCAGCGGCGCTTTATCGCGACCCGCCGCGGGAAACAGATCCAGCCGCTCACCCGGGGATTCGCCGTAGGCCAGATCGACCAGGGCAGTCGTGCGCTCTCGAACCGTCCGGCTGTCGCGCGCCCAACGCTCGAAGAATTCCGCATGCTCCGGCAAGCGCGCGCGCAGGTTGAGCTGCTCGTCCAGCTTTTCGCGGGTCCAGCCACGGTAGATCGGCTGCGTCATAACCGCTTAATCCTCCCATGGCCGCGGCGGCGTTTGCCGTCGCGGGCAAGCCTCCCCATCTAGTCGGGTGGAAGTCCTTCAACAACGATGACACGCGCCGCAAAGCGCCGTAAAGTCCCGGCCGATGCATGAACCTTCGTCAGCTTCCGCAACGGCGATAGCCGAACCCGCCACGGCCAGCGTGCGGCGCGTCGACCGCGCGGCCGCCGAGTTGCGCCGTGGAACACCGGTCCTGCTGCATGGCCACGACACGGCCGTGCTGGTGCAGGCGACAGAGACGGCCGCACCCGGCAGCGTGGACGCGCTTCGTTCCCTGGGCGGAACGTCGCCGCGGCTGGCCCTGGCGACCGGCCGGGCCGAGGCGCTTGGCCTGGAGGTGGCAAGCGGGACAAGCACCATCTTCGCGGAACTCTCCGACGGCCCGTCGTCCCAGCCTCGCTCGCGTCACCGCGTGCCGATGCCGGGTCTCGACGTGGAAGCCCGCATTTCCGAGACCACTGCGGGAGACGCGATGACCGACGCAGCCGTGGCGCTGGCCAAGATCGCAAGGCTTGCCCCGGTGCTGCTGATAGCCTCCGTCGAAGTCCGCGTTCCCGCCGAATGGGCGCGAAGCCGAGATCTGCTGGAGATCAAAGCGGGCGAAGTCCTGGAATACGACAACTCCGCCGGACAGCGCCTGAGCTGGGTGGCCGAGGCACGGGTCCCGCTTGCGGATGCGGAGAACACGCGGCTTCACGCGTTCCGCGCGGCCGACGGCAGCGTCGAGCACCTGGCCATCGTGATCGGTGAGCCCCGGCCCGGCGAGGCAGTTCTGACGCGCCTCCATTCCGAATGCCTGACCGGCGACCTGCTGGGCAGCCTGCGCTGCGATTGCGGCGACCAGCTTCGCGGCGCGGTCCGGGCCATTGCTGAGACGGGCGCCGGCGTGCTGCTATACTTGGCGCAGGAGGGGCGCGGTATCGGCCTCGTCAACAAGCTCCGCGCCTATGCCCTGCAGGATCGCGGGGCCGATACCCTGGATGCGAACGAGGCCCTCGGCTACGAGGCGGACGAGCGCGTCTATCGCCCCGCGGCGGAAATGCTGCGCCAGCTCGATTTCACGCGGGTGCGGCTACTGACCAACAACCCCGATAAGGTCGCCGCCCTCGGCCAGTACGGCATCACGGTCGAGGAACGGGTACCCCACCATTTCCCGTCCAATACCCACAACGCGGCCTATCTGGCGACCAAGGCGCGGCGCTTCGGGCACATGTCCTGACGGCAAGCTCTGCCGGCCTCGGCAATCCCTGCCCGGTGGATGGCTTGCCAGGAACCGCCACGGGCGCGGGAAACTGCGACAAATCCTATTGGCACGACGTTTGCTTCGCTGGTGAGAACCGTTTTCAGTGAAGCAGGTTGCGATGGCTTTCCCGGAATCCGCAAAAGGCGCTGCGCTGATGCCGGCCGCCCACCTCCATGGGGCGGGCGACTCGAATCGACCGGGTCAAGGCAATGAAACGTCCGGCGAGTTCGGTTTCGCCGACCTCCTGGACGTCATCAATCCCCTGCAACACATTCCGGGCGTGTCCACGGTCTATCGCGAAATCACCGGGGACAGCATTCAGGCACCCGCGCGCGTGGCGGGCGGCGCGCTTTTCGGCGGACCTATCGGCTTCGTCGCCTCGACCTTCGAGACGATCATGACGGAGGCCACTGGAGACGACATCGGCGGCCACGTCATGGCGTCCCTGTTCGGCGAACCCGATGCCAGCCAAACGGCCCCGACAGCCGTGGCAGAGGCAGACCCCGCCAAGACGCAGCAGCCCTCCGCTCAGCTCGCCGAACGCGAAACAGGATCGGCCGATACCCACCAGGCCGCCCGCGAGGAAGGCGAGCAACGCGTGCTGACGGGTAACGAGGCCTTGGCGGCGCTGGCCGCCGATCTTCGCGGCGAATCCGGCGCCGGCCACCGGGCAAGTGATCAGGTCGCAGCCAATAACGCCGCAGATCAGGAGGATGAATCCCGCGACGCGCAGCGTTCAGAGATGCAGTTCTTCCCCATAAGGGCGAAAGATTATAACCACTCGGCGACGCTCCGCGCCGAAAGCGTGGAGAAACTGCGCGCGGCGGCCGCGGCCGATGAAGGCCGCACTCAGGCCGCACCCACTCATCGCGCGCTCGTCAACGAAACGGGCCAACAGCCTCCGCAGCAGGATACCGACACGCTACCCGACTTCGCCCAGCGGATGAGGAGTGCGCTGGAGAAATATCGCGCCATGCACGAGAAGCAGTAGGACGGGGCTTTGTCCCGAGCGGTCTAATGGCGTTATAAGGCGCGCATGGATATCCAGGTCCAACGTTTAGCCGATCACCGCTGGCACGCGACGCTCGACGAAGCGGAAAGCTGGCCCTGCGCCATCGGGCGGGGCGGCATCACCGATGCGAAGCGGGAGGGGGACGGCGCGACGCCGATCGGTTGCTGGCCGCTGCGGCGAGTCCTCTACCGTCCCGACCGATTGAGCCAGCCCGACACGCAGCTTCCCATCGCACCGCTATCACCGGAGGACGGCTGGTGCGACGATCCCGGCCATGTCGCGTATAACCGTCAGGTCCGCCTCCCCTTCCCGGCCGGCCACGAGGTGCTTTGGCGCGACGACGGCATCTACGACATCATTGTTATCCTCGGCCACAACGACGACCCGCCGGTGCCGGGCGCAGGCAGCGCCATATTCCTCCATGTGGCACGCCCGGATTACGGCCCGACGGCCGGCTGTGTGGCCCTGGCACTTGACGACCTTCTGAGCGTGCTGCGCATGGTCGGGCCTGGCGACCGGCTCTGCGTGCGCGCCGACGGTGCGCCGCAACCATGAAGCGGTTGCACTCCTATTGCCACCTGTGCGCCGCGCACCAACTTATCCATGCGACGGGCTGGCGAATCCGCGAACGCCGTGTCAGGCAGGGAGTTGCGCACACATGATCAAACCGTTCGTCACGATCACGTCCGTTGCGCTTGCAGCGGCCGCCGTCGCCGGCTGCGCCGGACAGCCGACCATCGAGAACACCTATCGCAGTTCCTATGACCCCAGCCTGCTCAGCTATGCCGCGAGCAAGGGCGGCATGAAGACGGAGATTCTCGGCGCGCCCTTCCCGACCGGCGAGCGCACACAGCTTGAGCGAGCCGTCACGAATCGGCTGGAACAGGCGGCGCCCGGACCGAGAATGGCGTTCTTCACCGAAGCGCCGGCGGACTACACCTCGCCGTATCGGGTGGTTCTGCTGTTCGACCCCGCGCCGGGGCAGCCGCTGCACGATCTGTGCAACCGGCCGGATCTGAAGAGCCAACCCGGCGACGGCCCGGTGAAAGTCACCGCGGCGTTCTGCTCGTCGGATCGCGCGATCACGCGCGTGGCGGGCTCGGTCGGGAACGTCCAATCGGCGGACGACCCCGCGTTCCAGAACCTGATCGGACAGATTGCGCACGGCCTGTTCCCAACGAACAACATCGACCAAAACAACGGGGCCGGCGATTTCGAGATGTAGCCGCCCGTCCCGCTGTTGAGGTTTGACGGCCCGCGTCGATCGACGACGCGGGCCTTTTCTATGCCTATCGGACCAGATTCTTCCTTCGACCCATCGCGCGGCGGTGAAACCGACGTGATGTAGTTATGGAGAATTGTGAATATTTGTGCGTGAATCGCGACCCGCGCTTCGTATGCAACCTGAATTCGTCGCGGTACCGGCGGGTTTCGCCGGGCGATTTTTTCAAGTTCTTGTGACAGTCGTTGATTTCAATAAATAAATATTCCGCCGTAGACTTTGGGTTAACGGCACGAATTCCATTGGAGCATGTATATGGCAATTGAGAACTTCGGGCCTGCACGCAGCATATGTGCCGTAAACCTCAAGGAGTAGTGAGATGAAGATCAAAGTCGTCAACGGCAAAGCACTCACTATTGCGGCGATTTCCGCCGCGATGGCCAGTGTCGTCTCTATTGGCGGTGCGCTGGCAAGCGACCTGACTGACCAGCAACTTGCGGAGATCAAGGTCCGCAATCAGACGGCCGAAACGGTCTCGACGACTGGACTGACGGGCCGCACCGGAACCAGCTATACAACGACAAGCGACGAGCGTGTCCGCACCCAGGGGCTGACGGGGCGTACGGGAACAAGCTATCAACCGGCGCTCGGCGTTGGCCATTCGTCCGGATTGACGGGCCGCACGAACTTCTGAATTGAGGCGGAGCCGATAGAAAAGGCGCCCTCGCATCGGTGAGGGCGCCTTCCTGACGAGATAGCCTCGGCACGGCGGACTGATCAGGGTTTCGGCCGCTGCCCGAAAATCGCGGTTCCGACCCGGACGTGCGTGGCGCCGAGTTTCACGGCCGTTTCGAAGTCGTGGCTCATGCCCATGGAAAGCCGCTCGAAGCCGTGCTCGGCCGCCAGCTTGGCCAGAAGCGCAAAGTGGGGGGCGGGCTCTTCCTCGATCGGCGGGATGCACATCAGTCCCACGACCGGCAACGACAGCTCATCCCGGCAGAGATGGACAAGGGCGTCGAGTTCGCCCGGCACAACCCCCGCCTTTTGCGGTTCCTCACCGGTGTTCACCTGAATGAACAACTCGGGCCGGCGGTTCTGCCGGTCCATTTCCTTGGCCAGGGCGCGCGCGATCTTGGGCCGGTCCACGCTCTCGATCACATCGAACAGCGCGACGGCATCCTCCGCCTTGTTGCTCTGCAGGGGGCCAAGAAGGTGAAGCTCCAGGTCGGGGTGGCATTCTTTCAGCGCTGGAAACTTGCCCTGCGCTTCCTGGACGCGGTTCTCCCCGAAGACACGCTGGCCGGCATCGATCGCGGCCTGAATACGCGCCGGATCGTGTTGTTTCGAAACGGCAACAAGCGTCACCTCCGACGGGTCACGGTCGATGGCACGTGCCGCCTTGGCGATGGCCTCGCGCACGTCGGCCAGGTTCCGGGCGACGTCTTCCGCAATGGTATCGGTTTCGCTCATGACCGTTGGATTAGACGGGTTGGCCCGACTTGTCCAGATAGCCGAAGCGCTGCATTGTTTCCCCGTGCGCGTCCACCATCCGACGCACTTGATCTTCGTTGAGCGATTCTCGCCACTGGCCGGCCGCGCCCTTTCGGAAGAAGCGGGATGCGCCATCCGGCCGCGCCTCGTTGAAGCTGTCGCGCTGTTCCTGCTTGGCCATCTCCTCGAACGAGGTGAACGTAATGGCCTTCCGCAGCCGGCTGGTCGCCAAGGGCACGCCAAGGAACTTGATCAGTGCACGGAAGGTCGGTCCCGGCTTCTTCAACATGTCTTCATACCGCATGGTGTGCAGCTTCAGGCCGGGCGCCTCGGTCCAGCTTCGCACGTGCTGCGACCAGTCGCCGATAAAGTCGGGTATCTTCTTGCCATCCTCGCCGGGGATGACCTTGTACCGCTCGCACAGGTCGTCCACCGCCTCGTCCAGCGGGACCATGTAGTGGTGCGCATAGGACACCACGACGTCGAGCGGGTTGCGCACGACATAGACCGCGCCGGCCGTGGCCTGCGGCGTGATGATTGGCACGCCGCCTTCATCGCCCACCATGTTGTGGGTCTTCACGAAGGCCGTCTCGTTTGGATGGCTGGCCAGGTAGCGATGCACTTGCGGGCGCAGCGCGCGAAGCTGTTCCTCCCCCAACTCTTCCTTCGGTTGGCCGCTGACCCTTTCGTAGTGAACCAGGAAACCGTCGCCGAACGCGAACTTGTGCAGTTCGTTGATGGGCAGCGGCTTGTCGGGATTCTTGAAGTAGTTGGCGATAAACGCCCGCAACCATGTGTTGCCGGACTTGGGATAGGAGGCAAGCCAGATGATACCGGGCATGGAGCGTCCGCGATTGGCGTGAAGAAACGATGATCGTTTAGATTTGTACAAATGGCGAAGGACGCAAGCCCCTGAGCCTTGTGGAACCGAGATCGCAGGGTGTCACATGAGAAAAGGGGGGCTTATGCCCCCCTTTTCCAGTCCGATCCTTGAAGAAAGGAGCGGTCTTAGAAGGTGACGGTCGTGCCGAGGATACCGGCAACGGCGTCGAGATCGGTACCACCCTCTTCTTCCCATTCGGTGTAGAGGAGGGAGCCGGAAACCGTGACTCCCGGGCCGAGGGCGTAGTCGATACCGCCACGCACCGAGGTCTGCTTGTCCTCGGCGTTGTTGGCGGTCGAGCCTTCAACCTCGGAGAAGAAGGCGTTAACGGCCAGCGACCACGGGCCGGTCGTGTAACCCGCGCCAACGGACCAGGCATCGCCGTCGTCGGCCTCGTAGCCGGACGAATCCTCGCTATCCTGGTTGGCGTAGTTGGCGCCGACCACGAAGCCCATGTAACCGACCTGAGCACCGGCCATGTACTGCTGGAGGTCGTCGTCATTACCGGGCGTAACCGGATTGTCGGGCGCGTTAGCCATGTTGTAGCCAGCGTTCAAGGCAACATCGAAGCCGCTGAACGACTGGACGAAATTGGCGCCGACAGAAAGCGCGTTGTTGTACTGGGTCTGCTCGTTCACCGGGCCGAACTGACCGGCTGCCGTGCTCTCCACACCAGCGTTCGTGCCGGCCTCCGGCGTCCAGCTTGCGCCGAACTGGAAGCCCGAAATCCGCGGCGAGAAGTACGACACGGTGTTGTGGTCGTTGTGCGTATCCAGGAAGGTGGACAGCGACGGCTTCCGGAAGTTGGTGGTCTGGCCGGTCGGCGACGGGATGAAGGTATTCACCCAGCCCGTGTTGATCGGGATACCGGCGGTGTAAAGATGGCCGCTGGACGCGAAGGCCATGCGGTAGCCGGCCGAGTTCGTGCCGCCCAGGTTGATCTCGCCGAACGAGCCCTTGAACCACATGAACTGCTCGTCCCCCGGATGGCCGAAGGACTCCAGCTCGAAGCGGACGCCGACCTCGATGCCGTTGTCCAGGGTCGTCGAGCCGATGAAGTTGATCGTGGCGTCCTGGAAGTGGCTCTGATCCTGATCGGCGGCACCCGCAACGGAATCGTCGCTGCCGTCACGGCTGCTGATGCCGTAGTAGGTGTTCATGAAGCCGGACAGGCCGATCTTGATGCCTTCCTCGGCCTGGGCGCTCGTGGCCGCGAGACCCACGCCCACGATCGCGGTGGTCGCGTAGAGATACTTCTTCATTTCCTGCTTTCCTCTCCTTTTTCTCCCTCACCGAACGCAAGTGAGGGAGGCCCCCTGGTCTGGCCCCGTATGCCCCACGGAGATCATTCCAGACCCGCCGCTTGTCCGCGGTAGAGCCCCCATGTGAGTCGTTCGGCACAAGAAGCGCACGGCAAGAAAGCCTCGGAGAAGGCCGGGTGGTCAAGCACGACATAAAGAGCTTGTGGCAAATTTCCACCAACTGTGGTCTTTACGCCACAGTTACGACCGCTCGTCCGGCTTCCGCCGCGACGCTTGCCATCGGCAATGCTTCTTCCTAGCGTAGGCGCCAGTCCCACGGGCCGGCGCGTCCGGTCCAAGCAGCTTCCGGGGAGAGTGCTGTGGCGCAGCAGACACAGCCGACGATCACGCTCGAAGAAGCCCTCCACATGGGCTATCGCCACCATCAGGTGGGGGAGCTTCAGCAGGCCAAGCACATCTATGAGCGGATCCTCAGCGCGGTGCCGCAACAGCCGGCTGCACTGTCGATGCTGGCGTCCGTCGCCTACCTCGAAGGGGACGAGATTCAGGCCGAGGCCTACCGGGACCAGGCGCTGAAAAGCTATTCCGCCGTCCTGCATCAGCAGCCCGGGCAGCTCGCTATCCGCGCGGCGCTGGTCAATCAGCTTCTTGCCGCGGATCGCGTCCGCGAGGCGCAGGACCTTATCGAATACCTGCAGCTTCCGCTGAACCCGCTGCGCGCCAAGCCGGAGGAGTTCCAGCGGCGCCGCGAGGCATCGCGGAAGAGGGGCCTGCCGCCGATCATCATCAACACGATACCGAAGTCCGCCAGCGAGAGCATCTGGAACCGGCTGGCGCAGGGCCTGGGGATGGCGCAGTGCCACTTGTCCATCGGCCTGTTCCCGCACTGCACGGCCGTCCCGCATCGCCTCGACGAATTCGGCCAGGGCGGGATCATCAGCAAGGAGCACATCGCACCCTCGCCTTTCAACGTCGAGGTCCTGCACCGCGCCGGGGTCCGGAAGCTGGTGGTTCATCTGCGCGACCCACGCCAGACCACGCTGTCCTGGGCGCATTTCGTGCGCGACGACATCTCCAAGACGCTGCTCGGTCCGCTGTGGCGGCAAAGCTGTCCGCCGGCAGCCGTACTGAACGCGGATCTCAGCCAGCAGCTCGACTGGTGCATCGACAACTACCTGCCGCTCGCCGTCGATTTCATGCGCGGATGGCAGGAGATCGCTGCCGATCCGGCACGTCCCATCGATATCCTGTTCCAGACGTTTGAAGGCTTCCGCACCGAGCCGGACGCGTACTTCGCGCGAACGCTGGAGTTCTACGGCATCGACAAGTCGCTCTTCGCGGAGGACGCGGAGGCGGAGGTCGTGCACCTTCGCAAAGGGGCCCTGGACGAATGGCGCGAGGTCTACACCGGCGAGCAGCAGCGCCGGGCGAACGCGATCGTCGGGCCGGATCTGCTGGACGCCTTCGGCTGGACGGCGTAAGCATCTGCCGACGAACTTGCGTCGCGGGTGGGAAATCGCAAATATGCCGCCGCTGAACCCCGTGCGGGCGTAGACGGCTTGCAGTCGCCGGCCCGCACTGATACGCGAGGATCAGTCACCACTGACCGACACGTTCCTGGAAAGGTATTCGCTGCCATGAATCTTCGGCGCGGTTTGACCGTTCTTGCGGTTGCATTCTTGGGCGCATTGGCGGCCTGCGGTCCCTCGAAGGACAAGAGCGATCCGCTGACGACGCGCGAGATCAAGACATCGGGCGATCCCGAGGTGTCGCCGCAGGAGAGGTTCGGCAGCGTCACCGGCAACAGCCTGTCCAACCTGTTCGGCAGCGGCGACGGCGAAGGACAGGGCGGCGGCGGTGGTGGCGGCATCGGCGTCAACGCCTATCTCTGGCGCGCCTCGCTGGATACCGTGTCGTTCATGCCGCTCGCCTCGGCAGATCCGTTCGGCGGCGTCATCATCACCGACTGGTACTCGCCGCCCGACAGTCCGAACGAGCGGTTCAAGGTGAACCTCTACATCCTGGGCCGTCAGCTCCGCGCGGATGGCCTGCGCGCATCCGTCTTCCGTCAGCAGCGGGCGGGCGACGGCTCCTGGCAGGACGCATCCGTCGAGCAGAAGACGGCGACACAGCTTGAAAACGCCATCCTGACGCGCGCACGGCAGATGCGCATCGCGTCGCTGCAATAATCGCTCCACGCACCGCGACCGCCCAGTGCGGTTCGCAAGGCCCACGAACCTTCCGACAGCCACGGATGAGCCGTTACAACGTCAAGGAAATCGAATCCAAGTGGCAACGCGCCTGGGAAACCGCGCGCTGCTTCGAGGTCGAAGCCGATCCCCAGCGCAGCAAGTACTATGTCCTGGAGATGTTTCCCTATCCTTCGGGACGCATCCACATGGGCCACCTGCGCAATTACACCATCGGCGACGTCGTCGCGCGCTACAAGCGGGCGCAGGGCCATAACGTGCTGCATCCGATGGGCTGGGACGCCTTCGGCCTGCCGGCGGAAAACGCGGCGATGGACCGCGGCGTCCATCCGGCCGAGTGGACCTATGCCAACATCGACGCGATGCGCGACCAGCTCAAGACGATGGGCCTGTCCATCGACTGGTCGCGGGAGGTGGCGACCTGCCATCCCGAATACTACAAGCACGAGCAGGCGATGTTCCTGGACTTCCTGGAAGCGGGCCTCGCCTACCGGAAGGAATCCTGGGTCAACTGGGATCCCGTGGACCAGACCGTGCTGGCCAACGAGCAAGTGATCGACGGCAAGGGCTGGCGTTCTGGCGCGACGGTCGAGCAGCGCAAGCTGCCGCAGTGGATGTTCCGCATCACCGCGTTCTCGGACGAGCTGCTGGATGCCATCGACGACCTTGAGCGCTGGCCGGAAAAGGTCCGGCTGATGCAGCGGAATTGGATCGGCCGCTCGCAGGGCGCGCGCGTCTTTTTCCCCATCGCCGGCCGCGACGAGTCGCTGGAGGTGTTCTCCACACGTCCCGATACGCTCTACGGCGCGTCCTTCTGCGCCCTGTCGCCGCACCATCCCTTGACGGAGGAGCTGGCGGAATCGGATCCCGAACTGCGCGCTTTCCTGAAGGAGTGCGAGCAGCTTGGCACCAGTGAGGAAGCCATCGAACGCGCCGAGAAGCGCGGTTACGACACTGGCCTGCGCTGCCGCCATCCCTTCGAGCCGGGCAAGGAACTGCCGCTCTATGTCGCCAATTTCGTGCTGATGGAGTACGGCACCGGCGCCATCTTCGGCTGTCCGGCGCACGATCAGCGCGACCTGGATTTCGCCCGCCGGTACGACCTGCCGGTGATTCCCGTGGTGCTGCCGCCGGACGCGGACGCATCGACCTTCGAGATCGGCGACGAGGCCTATGTCGGCGAGGGCACGGCCTTCAACAGCCGATTTCTCGACGGCCTGGACGTCGACTCCGCGAAAGCGAAGGCGATTGAGCGGCTGGAAGCGGATGGCAGCGGTCAGGGAACGGTGCAATACCGCCTGCGGGACTGGGGCGTCAGCCGCCAGCGCTATTGGGGTTGCCCGATTCCCGTCGTTCATTGCGGCGAATGCGGAACCGTTCCGGTACCGAAACAGGACTTGCCGGTCACGCTGCCCGAGGACGTCGATTTCAGCGCCCCGGGCAATCCGCTGGAGCGCCATCCCACGTGGAAGCGCACGTCCTGCCCGAAGTGCGGCGGGGCAGCCGAGCGCGAGACGGATACCTTCGATACCTTCGTGGAATCGGCCTGGTATTTCGCCCGTTTCTGCAGCCCCCGGGCCGAAGAGGCCCTGGACCGGATGTCCGTGGATTACTGGCTGCCGGTGGATCAGTACATCGGCGGCGTGGAGCACGCGGTTCTCCACCTGCTTTACGCGCGCTTTTTCACCCGCGCGCTGCAGCACTGCGGCTATGTCGGCGTCGCCGAGCCGTTCGCCGGGCTGTTCACCCAGGGGATGATCGGTCACGAGACCTACCGAAGCCAGGACGGCAAATGGCTTGCTCCGAACGAGGTCCGGCGCGGCGATGGCGACGATCTCGTGGATCTCGACGGCCGGCCCGTGACGCGCGGCCGGGTCGAGAAGATGAGCAAGTCGAAGAAGAATACCATCGACCCGACCGAGATCATTGAGGCCTACGGCGCCGATACGGCGCGCTGGTTCATGCTCTCCGACAGCCCGCCGGACCGCGACATGGAGTGGACCGAGGCCGGCGTCGAGGGCGCGCATCGCTTCGTGCAGCGCCTCTGGCGGCTGATCACCGAGCGGGTGGCGGAAATGCCGGCGGCCGGGACCCCGGCCACGCAGGGCCTGGGCAAGGACGCGATGGACCTGCGCCGCGCGGCGCACAAAGCGGTGCAGTCGGTCACCGGCGATGTCGATCAGTTCCGCTTCAACCGCGCGGTTGCCCGTATGTACGAGCTGACCAACACGCTCGCCGCCTTCAAGGCGAAGGACGAGGGCGACCGCTGGGCCGAGCGCGAGGCCACGGAGTACCTCGTGCGCATGATCGCGCCGATGATGCCGCATCTGGCCGAGGAGCTGTGGCGGATCCTGGGCCACGAAACCATGCTCGTCGACAAGGCGTGGCCGCAACCGGACACGACGCTGACGGTGGAAGAGACCGTGACCGTGGCCGTGCAGGTGAATGGCAAGCTGCGCGCCACGATCGAGTTGCCGCGCGACGCCGCCGAGGAGCAGGCGCAGCAGGCCGCCTTGTCGGAGCCGGCGGTCCAGCGCAGCCTTGGCGAAAAGGAGCCGCGCAAGGTCATCGTGGTGAAGAACCGCGTGGTGAATGTGGTCGCCTGACGCCGTCCGCCTCCGGCAAGCGGGGGCCGTGGAATGAAGATCAAGCCCGCACAGGCGGATGCGTTCGCGCGCAAGCCGGACCCGAAGATCCGGGCCGTCCTTGTCTACGGTCCGGACCGTGGCCTTGTGCGCGAGCGTGTGGGTGCGCTCATCGCCTCCGTCGTTGACGATCCGCACGACCCGTTCAGGGTTGCGGAGCTTTCCTCCAGCCAGGTGGCCAAGGAGCCCGCGCTGATCGCGGACGAGGCGGCGGCCCTCTCTTTCGGCGGCGGGCGCCGGGTCGTCTGGCTTCGCGATGCGGGTGAAGACGCTGTAAAGGGCCTCTCGGCCTTTCTCGGCGACCCGGTCGGCGACGCTCTGGTGGTCGTCGAGGCCGCGGAGCTGGATACACGCTCCAAACTGCGTCAGCTTTTCGAGAAGAGCGACGCCGGCGCGGCCCTGGCCTGCTACCGCGACGACGCGCGCAGCCTGCCGAATCTGATCCGCGAAACGTTGCGCGAGCACGGCCTGGAAGTTTCCGGCGAGGCGGTGGACTACCTCGCTTCGCAACTGGGCGGCGACCGCCTGGTGACGCGCAGCGAGCTGCGTAAGCTGGCGTTCTACAAGGGCGGCGGCCGGGTCGAACTGGCGGATGCGCGGGAATGCGTGGGCGATACAGCGGCGCTTTCGCTGGACGACGTCGCCCTGTCCTGCGCCGACGGCGACCTTCCGGCGCTGGAACGTGCGTTCGATCGAGCCTTGCAGGAAGGTGCGAATCCGGTTCAGCCGCTTCGTGCCGCCGCGCGGCATTTCCAGAAGCTGCATCTGGTGGCGGGCGCGTCGAACCTCGATCAGGCCATCGACCGCCTGCGCCCGCCGATCTTCTGGAAGAACAAGCCGCGCTTCAAGGCGCAGGCTGAAGCATGGACCTCGGCATCGCTGGCACGGGCGCTGGAAATTCTGCTCGAAGCCGAAGGCCGGGTGAAGTCGACGGGCCTGCCGGCGGAAGCGATCAGCGCGCGTGCCCTCATGGAAATCGCGGCCCGCTCACCGCGCCGCAAGCGGCGTCGATAGCCGGCAGCAGCTCTTCCGGTTTCCGAAAAGCGGATCGATCAGTCCGCGCCGGGCCGGTCCGGGACGTGGTTCAGCCGGTTCAGGACGTCGTCAAGCTGTTCCAGTGTCGTGTAATGGATTTTCAGGGTGCCGGAAGCGCCTTCGAAATCGATCTCGACCTTCAATCCCAACAGCCCTGACAGGTCGTCTTCAAGGGCGCGCGTATCGGCGTCCTTCTCCGCCGGCCTGGCGCCACCGCTGCTGCCGCCGCGCCCCTTGGTCGGCCCGCCCTGCCCGCTTTCCACACCACCGTTCGCCGCTTTCTTGACCTTCTGGGCCAGTCTTTCGGTCGCCCGGACCGATAGGCCCTTCTCCGCGACTTCTCGCGCGACCTTTTCGACGTCTTCGACACTCAGAAGTGCCCGGGCGTGCCCCGCCGAGATGGCCCCGGTCTGCACGAGTCGCTTCACGGAATCCGGAAGTTGCAGCAGGCGCAGCATGTTGGCGATATGGCTGCGGGACTTGCCGACGACGCGGGCCAAGTCCTCCTGCGTGTGTTGGAACTCGTCGATCAGGCGTTGATAGCCCTCGGACTCCTCCAGCGGATTGAGGTCCTGGCGCTGGACATTCTCGACGATGGCGATCTCAAGCGACTCGCGGTCGGTGAGTTCGCGAACGACGACCGGAACCTCGTGCAACTGGGCCCGCTGCGCCGCGCGCCAACGGCGCTCACCGGCGATGATCTCGTACATGTTGGGATCATCGGGCTGGCGGCGCACAAGAATTGGCTGCAGAAGGCCATTCGCCCGGATCGACTCGGCGAGCGCGTCAAGCGCGTCCTCGTCGAATTCGCGGCGCGGCTGGAACGGGTTGGCGACAAGCTGCGTGATGGAAACGTCGCGCGACGCCCGGACCCGATCCAGGGAAGCGTAATCCTCCTCGTCCTCGTCGCCAAGCAGCGCGGCAAGGCCGCGGCCCAGATTGGTACGCTTGTTCTCGCTCATCGTGGATCGCCCCTTCGCGCTCAGACCAGCGCGGGTGCCCCGACCGTGCCCTTCTGGCGACGCAGCAGTTCGCCGGCGAGCTTGATGTACGCCTGAGAGCCGGTGCAGCGCATGTCGTAGAGGATGACCGGCTTGCCGTGCGACGGCGCCTCGGAAATGCGGACATTGCGCGGAATCACGGTTTCGTAGACCACGTCGCCCAGATATTCCCGGACATCGCTTGCCACCATGTCGCACAAGTTATTGCGGCGGTCGTACATCGTCAGCACAACACCCTGGATTTCCAGGTCGGGATTGAAGGCGCGCCGCACCCGCTCGATCGTTCGCATCAGGTGGCTGAGACCCTCCAGCGCGTAGAACTCGGCCTGCAAGGGAACGAGCACAGAGTCGGCTGCGACGAAGGCGTTGATCGTGAGAAAGCCCAGTGCCGGCGGACAGTCGATCAGGATGTAATCGTAATCCGCCATGATCGGCCGCAGCGCTTCGCGCAGCCGGTACTCCCGCTTCTCGGCGTCGACCAGCTCGACCTCGGCGCCGGCGAGATCGACCGCAGAGGGAATAAGGTCCAGTCCCGGAACCGGGCTGGGGATGATGCTGTCGCGCACCGGCTCATCCGCCAGCAAGGGCCGGTAGATGTTGCGCTTGCGGTCGCCACGACTAAGCCCGAAGCCGGTTGACGCATTGCCCTGCGGATCGAGGTCGACGACAAGCACCTTCAGCTCACAGGCCGCCAGCGCGGTCCCCAGGTTGATCGCCGTCGTAGTCTTGCCGACCCCACCCTTCTGGTTGGCGATAGCCATCAGTCGGGCGCGGCTTGTGCGGTTGCCGCCGGTCCGTTCACCCGCAAGATTTTGTTTGGTCACGACCAATGCCCCCTATCCGTAGGATGCTTCCCCTGCGGTCGCTTCGGCTGGGAATGCGATCGAGTGTCATCTTCCACGCTTTCCCGGCGCGGGTCAATTCCTGCTCCACCCCTTCGCCCTTCAGGAAGAGGCATATCCCGTCCCGACCCAGCAATGGCGCCGCATAGGCCAGCAAATCGGTCAATGGCGCCAGGGCGCGGGCCGTCACCGCATCGGCGTCGAGCGGCGGAAGCGATTCGATTCGGCTGGCGTGGACCTCGACATCAACGTCCATCTGCCGTGCCGCCTCCCGCAAAAAGGTCGCTTTCCGCTGGTCCGACTCGACAAGATGCACCTCTCCGGCCCCCATCGCGGCGAGGACCAGGCCGGGCAGGCCCGCACCGCTGCCCAGGTCAACGACTCGACGCGACCGGCCGGCCGACTGCACAGGAAGATGTTCGAAAAGTTGCGCGCTATCCAGGATATGTCGGCGCCAAACGTCCTCCATCGTCCGGCGGCCCACGAGATTGACCGCGCGATTCCACTTGGTCAGAACGGCGACATATCGTTCCAGGCGCTCCAACGTTTCACGTGAAACGCCCGTATCTTTCCGGAAGTCGTCAGGACCGTAAGTCATCGATACCGGATCAGGCTGCGCTCGCCCGACTGCCGTCGCGGCGGACGTAACGGAGCAGCGCGGTCAGGGCCGCTGGCGTGACGCCTGGAATACGCGCCGCGGCACCCAGCGTTCGCGGCTGCGCCGCCGACAGCTTTTCCCGGATCTCGGTCGAGAGGCTGGGAATGCGCCAGTAGTCCAAGTCGCCGGGCAGCACCAGCGATTCGTCGCGATGGAAAGCGCGGATATCGGAATCCTGCCGCTCCAGATACGCCGCATATCGCGCATCGGTCTCCAGGCGTTCGGCGATCTCCGGCGACAGCTTCGACAACTCTGGCCACATGCCGGACAGGGCCTTCATATCAACGTTTGGAAAGCGCAACAATTCGAATGCCGTTCGCCGCACGCCGTCATGTTTCACGTGAAACCCTGCCCGGCGCAATTCCACCGGCGTTGCTGACAGCCCTTCCAGCATCGAACGACCGGCGGCCAACGCCTCCGCGCGCTCCTTGTACCGAGCCGCCCTCGCCTTCCCGACCAGCCCGACGGCGATGCCCAACTCGGTCAATCGCGTATCCGCATTGTCCGCGCGAAGCCGCAGGCGATATTCCGCCCGGCTCGTGAACATTCGATACGGCTCCGTAACGCCTCGCGTGACGAGGTCGTCGACAAGCACGCCGATGTAAGCCTCCGTGCGGTCGGGTACGAAGACGGCTTCCCCTCGCCCGCCTGCTTGCAAGGCCGCGTTGGCGCCGGCAACGATTCCCTGCGCTGCCGCCTCTTCGTATCCGGTCGTCCCGTTGATCTGACCGGCCAGAAACAGGCCCGGAATCCGACGCGTCTCCAGCCAGGCATGAAGCTCCCGCGGGTCCACGTGATCGTATTCGATGGCGTATCCAGGCCGCAGAATCGCCGCGCGCTCAAGTCCCGGTATCGTGCCGATCAACTCCGCCTGCACTTCACGGGGCAGCGACGTCGAGATGCCGTTGGGATACACGGTCGGGTCATCCAGCCCTTCCGGCTCCAGAAAAATCTGATGCCGAGCCTTGTCGGCAAAACGCACAACCTTGTCCTCGATCGACGGGCAGTAGCGAGGCCCCGTACTCTCGATCTGCCCCGAATACATCGGCGCCCGATGGAGATTGGCGCGGATCAGCTCGTGTCCGGTCTCTGTCGTATGCGTAACATGGCAGGAAATCTGCGGGGTATCGATCCGCTCCGTCATCGCGGAAAAAGGCTCGGGCGGATCGTCGCCCGGCTGAACAGTCAAGCTTTCCCAATCTATGGTCCGGCCATCGAGGCGCGGCGGCGTCCCCGTCTTCAAACGGCCCAACGCGAACCCGGCCCGTTCCAGCGTTGCGGAGAGACCGATGGCGGGCTCGTCGCCAACCCGGCCAGCGGGAATCCTCTCCTCTCCCAGATGGATCATCCCGCGCAGAAACGTTCCTGTCGTCAGCACAACCCGGCCGGCGGGAATCCTCTCGCCGTCGGCCGTCACGATGCCCTGGCAGCGGCCCGCCGGGTCGAGCATCAGATCCTCGACCGCGCAGGCACGCATATCGAGGTTTTCCTGCGCCGCCAACAGATCCTGAATGGCCTTGCGATAGAGTTTCCGGTCCGCCTGACAACGCGGCCCGCGCACCGCCGGGCCCTTGCTTCGGTTGAGAACGCGGAACTGGATGCCGGCGCAGTCGGCGGCGCGTGCCATGATGCCATCGAGCGCATCGATCTCGCGCACAAGATGCCCCTTGCCAAGGCCGCCAATCGCGGGATTGCAGGACATGACGCCGATGGTATCCAGCTTGTGCGTCGCCAGCAGCGTACGCGCGCCAATGCGCGCCGCGGCAGCCGCGGCCTCGCAGCCCGCGTGCCCGCCGCCGACAACGATCACATCGTATGTTCGCGCTTCGCTCATGATGCGGTGGTTATGCCGTACTGGATGGAAAACGTCAAAGCAGCCACGGGCCGGAAAGCCGTCGCCTACTTCCCGATACAGAAGTCGTGGAAGATTACGTCGAGAAGGTCCTCGACATCGACGCGCCCGGTGATACGCCCCAAGGTGCGCGCGGCGAGGCGAAGGTCCTCCGCCGCCAGCTCCGGTGCCGGGGCGTCGAGCGCGCGCGCCAGGCACAACCGCATTTCCTCAAGCGCCGTACGATGCCGCGCGCGGGTAATCGCCGGCGCCGCTTCACCCAGACCGAACTGATCGACGGCGATACTTTCCAGACGCGATAGCAGGCTGTCCAACCCCTGCCCCGTCAAGGCCGACGCCGCGATGGCCTCGTACCCGTCAATCGCGGGAGCCGAGTTCGTCCCGGCAAGGTCCGTCTTGTTCCAGACAACCACGCTGCTCGGCGTCAAGAGATCGCGTGTCGCGGCGTCCGGAGAAGCCGGTGCCGCCGCGTCGAAGATCGCCAGCGTGATGTCGGCCTCGGCGGCGCGGGCGCGCGCTCGGCGGATGCCCTCGGCCTCGATCCCGTCTCCGCCTTCCGGCAGCTCGCGCAAGCCCGCCGTATCGGCCAGGATCACCGGATAGCCCGCCAGATCCAGGTGGACCTCCACAACATCCCGCGTGGTTCCGGCCGTTTCCGATACGATGGCGGCATCCCGCCCCGCGATGGCATTCAGCAGTGACGACTTGCCGGCATTCGGGGCGCCGACAATCGCGACCGAAAGACCTTCACGCAGGCGCTCCCCCCGCCAGCTCTCGGCAAGGGCCGTATCCAGTTCCTTTACAAGAGCCGCGACGTTCTCCCGAACGCTCGCGGCGAGGTCTTCGGGCAGCTCCTCGTCCGAGAAGTCGATGGCCGCTTCCATATGCGCGGAAACATGCAGGACGCGTGCGCGCCAGTCCTCGATCCGCCGGCTCAGGCTCCCGCCCATCTGGCGCACGGCCTGGCGGCGCTGTGCATCGGTTTCGGCGTTGATGAGGTCGGCCAGACCTTCGACCTCGGTCAGGTCAAGCTTCCCGGCGTCGAACGCCCGCCTCGTGAACTCGCCCGCTTCGGCCGGGCGGAGGCCAGTCTGGTGCGAGAGAGCGTCGATCATGCCTTGAATCACGGCACGCCCGCCGTGAACGTGGAACTCGGCCAGATCCTCGCCGGTAAAACTGTTCGGGCCCGGAAACCAGAGAAGAAGGCCTTTGTCGATCAGTTCGCCCGCCTCGTTGCGAAACCCGCGCAGGCGCGCCTCCCGCGCCGCCGGCAAATCCTCACCGCTCAGTGCACGCGCCGCCTCGCCGGCCATCGGTCCCGAAACGCGCAGGACCGCAACCCCGGCACGTCCCGGCGCCGTGGACAGGGCGAAAATCGTTTCGGAAGCGGTCATTGTTTCACGTGAAACGGAGGATCACGCCTCGGGCGGGGTTTCGTCGTCCGGCCGCAGAACAAGACGATCAACCCTTTCCCCGCCAACGATGTGGCTCTGCAGGATCTCTTCCGCGTCTTCCAGTGTCCGGTAGTGATACCAGATACCTTCCGGATAGATCACCATCGTCGGCCCAAGCTCACAGCGATCCAGGCAACCGGCCGAGTTCACCCTGACGCCTTCCAGCCCCAGTTCCTTCACGCGTGCCTTAAGGTAATTGCGAAGCTTGGTGCCATCCTTGTCCTTGCAACAACCGCGCGGATGGCCTTCCGGGCGCTTGTTCTCGCAACAGAAGACATGGCGCGCGTAATACGACGGCGGATCGCCAGCACTCATTCGTTACCCTCTCCCTTCCCACCACGGCCGGTTTTCTCCTGCGCGACCGAGGCCAGGTGCTTCCAGAAAGATTCCTGCATCTGCCGCCAGGTCTCGGTTCCCGCCGGCAACCAGGTTCGCAGAAGCGTATCGGTATCCATGGTCTGTATGGCCTCGTCGATTCGCTGTTGCAGGCTGTTCGTCACCGCCTCGTTGAGGCCGGTCACGTCAGGCAGCCCCAGAAACCGTCTCGCTTCCTCGGGCGTGCATTCCACATCGACACGGATTTTCATTTCCATCGGCCTCCCACGCCCTTTGCGGTTGCAGCCCTCGCCGGAGAGCCTCCATATAAGTCGTGTCATGCGGGGACGCCAGAGCGCCGACCCGAGAACGACCCCTTCGGCCGGAGGAGCCGTCATGCCGGATACCATCGACCCCGCGAGGGAAAATCAACTGGCGAACGAGACGTCACCCTACCTACTGCAGCACAAGAGCAATCCGGTGGACTGGCAGCCCTGGGGCACGGAGGCCCTGGCCGAGGCAAAACGGGAGGATAAGCCGATCCTGCTGTCGGTCGGCTACGCCGCCTGCCATTGGTGCCATGTCATGGCGCACGAATCCTTTGAGGATTCGGATGTCGCCGAACTGATGAACCGGCACTTCGTGAACATCAAGGTGGATCGCGAAGAGCGGCCGGACCTGGATTCGATCTATCAGCAGGCCCTCGCCCTTCTTGGTCAGCACGGCGGCTGGCCCCTCACCATGTTCCTGACACCGGATGGAGAACCGTTCTGGGGCGGCACCTATTTCCCGAAGCAGGACATGTACGGGCGGCCGGGCTTTCCCCGCGTGCTGGAGGCCATCGCGCAGGTCTATCGCGACGAGCCGGATAAGGTGCACAAGAACGTCGCCGCGATTCAAAACGCCCTTCAGGATCTCGCGAAGCCGCAACGGGCGGGCGTCATCGATCTGGCCACCATCGATGGCATCGCCGATCGTCTGGCCGGTGAAATCGACCCGCAAAATGGCGGTCTGGGCAGCGCGCCGAAATTCCCGCAGCCGGGAATCCTGAAACTGCTCTGGCGATCGTATATCCGCCGCGGCCAGGCAACGCACCGTGAGGCTGTCGAGTTGACCTTGCGGCAGATGTCGCAGGGCGGCATCTACGATCATCTGGGCGGTGGCTATGCCCGCTATGCCGTGGACGAGCGATGGCTGGTGCCGCACTTCGAGAAGATGCTCTACGACAACGCCCAGATCCTCGATCTCCTGGTGTGGGCCTGGCAGGACACGAAGAAGCCGCTATACCGCCAGCGGGTGTATGAAACCGTCGGATGGCTGCTGCGCGAAATGATCGCCCGCGACGCAGACAGCCACCCGGTGGACGCCTTCGCCGCGACCCTCGACGCGGACAGCGAGGGCGAGGAAGGCAAGTTCTACGTCTGGGATGCCGACGAGATCGATCGCATTCTTGGCGAGGATGCCGAGCTGTTCAAACAGCTTTACGACGTTCGTCCTGGCGGGAACTGGGAAGGCAAGACGATCCTGAATCGCCTGCACAATCCCAACCTCTTGGACAAGGCGACGGAAAACAGACTGGCCGAGTGCCGGAAGAAGCTGTTCGAGGTCCGCAAGGATCGCGTTCGCCCCGGTTGGGACGACAAGGTGCTGGCCGACTGGAACGGGCTGATGATCGCCGCACTGGCCGAGGCGGCCGCGGCGTTCGAAGAGCCGGCGTGGCTGGAAGCGGCACAGGCGGCGTTTGCCTTCGTGCGCGATACCATGCAGGTCGACGGCCGACTGAAGCACGCCTGGCGCCGCGGCAAACTGAACCACCCCGCCACCCTGGATGACTACGCGAGCATGGCGAAGGCCGCGCTGACACTGTTCGAGCATACGGGGCAGGCAGCGTATCTGGAGCAGGCAAAGGCCTGGGTCAGTGTCGTGGACCGTCATTACTGGGACGAGGAGGATGGCGGATACTTCTTTACGGCGGATGATGTGGATGACGTCATCGTCCGTACGAAGCACGCCCACGACAGTGCCCAGCCCTCCGGCAACGGTCTCATGCTTGGCGTGCTGACCCGGCTGCATTACCTGACTGGCGACAGCGGATACCGAGAGCAGGCCGAAGCCCTTATCCAGGCTTTCTCCGGGGAGCTGGAACGGAACTTCGTGCCGCTTTGCACGCTGCTCAACAACGTCGAACTCCTGAACAATGCCATGCAGGTCGTTATCGTCGGCCCACGCGACGCAGCGGAAACCGCGGCGCTGCTGCGGGAAGTCCATTCAGCGTGCCTGCCGGACCGTATCCTCCAAGTCGTGGCGGATGGCGACGCGCTTCCTTCGAACCACCCCGCCGCCAGCAAGCAGATGGCGGAGGGCCGCGCCACCGCCTTCGTCTGCCGGGGCCAGACATGCTCGCTGCCGATTATGGAACCGGCCGGGCTGGCCCAGGCTCTGCGTGCGTAACGCCAATGCCAAGCCGCAGCATCGACACGCCGCTCGGTCACCTCGTTATCGAGAGCGATGGCCAGGCCTTGACGGCCATTGACTGGAGCGAGGAGGTTCGGCGCGATGCCGACCCGCTATTGGACGAAGCGGCGGCACAGTTGGCAGCCTACTTCTCGGGTCGGCTGCATGTCTTCGACCTGCCTTTGGCGCCGGCGGGAACACCGTTCAGGCAGGCTGTTTGGGGCGCGATGCAAGCCATACCTTTCGGCGCCACGCGAACTTACGGCGAAATGGCGCGGGATCTGAAATCGGCGGCGCGCGCGGTTGGCGGCGCTTGCGGGGCAAACCCCTTGCCCATCGTGATCCCCTGCCACCGCGTGCTCGCCGCCGGCGGGCTTGGTGGATATTCGGGCGGCCTGGGACTCGAGAGCAAACGCAAGCTGTTGGAACTGGAGGGCGTGCTGCCAAAGACCCTCTGGTGACAAGTGACGCAGCCGCGGGATAATGTTCGCGGGTGACACCCGCCCACATCGCTGGGCGTTTTTCTATCGAGACTCCATCCACACCAAACCGGGGGAGACGATGTCCGACATCGAAATCAAGGGTCCGGACGGATCGTTCGGTGCTTACGCCGCAGTTCCGCAAGCCACGCCCGCACCCACCCTGATCGTCATTCAGGAGATCTTCGGCGTGAACGACGTCATGCGCGAGCTGTGCGACGAATATGCGAAGCGCGGCTACCTGGCGATCTGTCCCGACCTGTTCTGGCGGATCGAGCCGAATATCCAGCTTACGGACAAGACCGACGCGGAATGGCAGAGGGCTTTCGACCTGATGGGCAAGTTCGACGTCGACAAGGGCGTCGAGGACCTGAAGGCGACGCTGCAGCACGCCCGCGGCATGGATGCCTGCACCGGCAAGGGCGGCAGCGTGGGTTATTGCCTGGGCGGCAAGATGTCGTTCCTGATGGCGACCCGCTCGGACGCCGACTGCAACGTCAGTTACTACGGCGTTGGCCTCGATGAGCTGCTGGGCGAGGCCAAAAACATCTCCCGTCCCCTGCTGATGCATATGGCCAGCGAGGACCAGTTCGTGCCCAAGGACGCTCAGGCGAAGATCCGCGAGGGCCTGAAGGAGCACGAGCAGGTCACCATCCATGTCTACGAGGGCAACAACCACGCCTTCGCCCGTGAGGGCGGCGAACACTACGACGCCAAGGCCGCCGAATTGGCGAACAAGCGCACAATCGATTTCCTGGGAAACCACCTGTCATGAGCCACGCAATCCGCATCCACGAGCACGGCGGCCCCGAGGTTCTTCGCTATGAAGAGGTGGACGTTGGCGAACCCGGACCGGATGAGGTCCGCCTTCGCCAGACCGCTGTCGGGCTGAACTACATCGATGTTTATCACCGCACCGGGCTCTATCCGGTTCCGCAACTTCCCTCCGGCATCGGTCTTGAAGCCGCCGGCGAGGTCGAAGCCGTCGGCGCGAACGTCAGCGACCTCAAGCAGGGCGACCGTGTCGCCTATGCGTCGCCGCCGCTGGGGGCGTACGCCGATTCGCGCCTGATCCCGGCCGACCGCGTGGTGCGCCTGCCGGACGGCATCGACGACCGGAAGGCCGCCGCCATGATGCTGCAAGGCATGACGGTCGAGTACCTGATCCGGCGGACATTCCCCGTGAAGAAGGGTCAGACCGTCCTGTTCCACGCGGCGGCCGGCGGCGTCGGTCTTATCGCCTGTCAGTGGCTCAAGGCTATCGGCGCGAAAGTGATCGGAACGGTTGGAAGCAACGAAAAGGCAGAGCTTGCCAAGGCGCACGGCTGCGATCACCCCATCGTCTATACCCGCGAGGACTTCGTCGCCCGGGTCAAGGAGATCACCGGAGGCCAAGGCGTGCCGGTCGTCTACGACGGGGTTGGTAAGGACACCTGGGAAGGCTCCCTCGACTGTCTTGCTCCGATGGGAATGATGGTCAGCTTCGGCAACGCATCCGGGTCCGTGACCGAGTTCAACCCCGGCATCCTCTCGCAGAAGGGCTCCCTTTTCCTGACCCGGCCCACGCTGATGACCTATACAGCAAAACGGCAGGATCTCGTGGCGAGCGCGAATGCCCTCTTCGAGGTTGTGCTGGACGGCCGTGTCAAGATCGAGGTGAACCAGACCTACCCGCTTGCCGAAGCGACACAGGCGCATCGCGACCTGGAGGCACGCAAAACCACGGGTTCGACCGTGCTTCTGCCGGAAAGTTAGAAGACCAACGACTTAACAGACTGTTTCACGTGAAACAGAAGAGGCCGGCGGCTGGGTGCCGCCGGCCTTTTTCCTATGCAACACCTTACTGATTCATCGTGTCGAAGAATTCGGCGTTGCTCTTCGTACCCTTGAGCTTGTCGATCAGGAACTCCATCGCATCGCTGCTGCCCATCGGCATCAGCACACGGCGCAGCACCCACATCTTCGACAGCGTGGCCTTGTCGACCAGCATCTCCTCCTTGCGGGTACCGGATTTGCCGACATCGATGGCCGGGAATACGCGCCGGTCCGCGATCTTGCGGTCCAGCACGATTTCCGAGTTGCCGGTGCCCTTGAACTCCTCGAAGATCACCTCGTCCATCCGGCTGCCAGTCTCCACCAGCGCCGTTCCGATGATCGTCAGGGAGCCGCCCTCCTCCACGTTGCGGGCCGCGCCAAAGAACCGTTTCGGACGCTGCAGCGCATTCGCGTCCACGCCGCCGGTCAGCACCTTGCCCGACGACGGCACGACGGTGTTGTAAGCACGCGCGAGGCGGGTGATGGAGTCCAGCAGGATCACGACGTCCCGCCCCTGCTCCACCAGGCGCTTGGCCTTTTCCAGCACCATCTCGGTCACCTGAACGTGGCGCTGCGCCGGCTCGTCGAAGGTGGAGGCAATCACCTCGCCGTTTACCGAGCGCGCCATGTCGGTGACCTCTTCCGGCCGCTCGTCGATCAGCAGGACAAGGAGATCGCATTCCGGATGGTTCGCCGCGATCGATCGCGCAAGTCCCTGCAGGATCATGGTCTTGCCGGCACGCGGCGGCGACACCACAAGCGCGCGTTGCCCCTTGCCCAGCGGAGCCACCAGATCGATCACCCGCGAGGTTTTGTCCTTGACCGTCGGGTCCGCGAGTTCGAGCTGAAGTTTCTCGTCCGGATAGAGCGGCGTCAGGTTGTCGAAGTTGATCCGCTGACGCAACTTACCCGGCGGTGCATGGTTTACCGTAGAGACATTCTGCAGGCCAAAATACCGCTCACCCTGCCTCGGCTCCCGGATCTGGCCTTCAACCGTATCCCCGGTTCGCAAACCGAAACGCCGAATCTGGTTGGGCGAAACATAAATATCGTCCGGGCCAGCAAGGAAGTTGCTTTCGGCCGATCGCAGGAAACCAAACCCGTCGGGAAGCACCTCAAGGACTCCGGCGCCCTGGATAGGCACATCCTGCTGCGCCAGTTGCTTGAGGATTTCCAGCATGATGTCCTGCTTGCGCAACTGGCTGGCGTCTTCGACCTCCAGCTCTTCGGCGTAGGCAAGCAGATCCTGCGGGGATTTTTGTTTCAGTTCCTGTAGGTGCATCCACAATGACTTCTGGGTTTCGTGCCTGGCTGGATTCGCCATCAACGGCAGGACTCCCCCTGCCATGGGGCCCGACCGGGACACAGGCTCTAACCCTGCCCTGTCGAGGTTTGAAAGCTCGGCACGTTGTAAGTTTCTGGAAGAAAACGGCGCGTGAAAACGCCGATCAGACAGCCAAGCATGTAGTGACAGTCGACGCTGCCGTCAAGTCCTTCCGGTACCCGCCCTTCGCTAAAACGGCTTCACCACCACGAAGATGACGATACCGATCATCAACACGGTCGGCACCTCGTTCATCATGCGATAGAAGGTCTGGCTCCGGCGATTCGCGTCGCGCTCGAAATCCTTCCGCCAGCGTGACAGATAGCCGTGGAAAGCCGACATGATGACGACCAGCGTCAGCTTGACGTGCATCCAGCCCATGCTCCAGGCGCCCAGATGCAGGAAGAGCATCAGGCCGAACGTCCAGCTTGCGATCATCGCCGGATTGATGATGGCGCGTAGCAGCCGGCGCTCCATCACCTTCAGCTTTTCGGAGAACTCACCGCCAGGCTGTGCCTCGGTGTGGTAAACGTAAAGCCGCGGCAGATAGAGCATACCCGCCATCCAGGCGATCACGCTGATGATGTGCAGGGCCAAAACCCACAGATAGGCCCCACCGAGCCAGCCGATCATCGTCCCCCCTCTTTTCGCCGTTAGCCGCCGGCCCCTGGCCTACGACGTACCTTCACGCACACAGGCAACCAGTTCCGCCACATGTTCGGGCGGGGTCTGGGGCACGACGCCATGGCCCAGGTTGAAGACATATGGCCCACCCGATAGCGCCTGGACGATGCTCCGCGCTGCCTGGCGCATGCTCTGTCCCCCGACCACCAGGTGCAGCGGATCCAGGTTCCCCTGCAAGCCCACACGCCCCTGGAGCCTGTCACGCGCCCATTCTGGCGGCAACGCCGTATCCAGGCCCAGGACATCGGCGCCGCTCTCCGCCGCAAAAGCCTCGTAGAACGGCCCCGCGCCGCGCGGGAACAGGATTACCGGAACGTCGGGATTGCGCGCCTTCACCTTGGCAATCAGCGCCTTCGCGGGGTCCAGGCACCACTTCCGCATCTGTGCCGAGGGCAGGCTTCCGGCCCACGAGTCGAAGATCTGCACGGCCTCGGCACCCGCCGCGATCTGCGCGTTCAGGTAATCGGCCGTCGCGTCCACGAGCAAGTCCACCAAGCGCCCGAATCCGTCCGGATCGCCATAGGCCCAGTGCTTGGCGAGCGCAAAGTCGCGGCTGGACCCGCCTTCCAGCATATAGCTCGCCACGGTCCAGGGCGCGCCGGCAAAGCCCAGGAGCGTCGTCTCGGCGGGTAGGGCGGCCTTCACCCTCCGCAAGGTTTCATAGACCGGCGCCAATCTGTCGTGCAGGCCGTCGGGCGCCAGCCGGCGGTCAATGTCCTCGGCGGATTCAAGCCGCTTCAGCCTTGGCCCGACGCCTTCCTCGAACCATAGCTCCTGTCCCAGCGCGTGGGGCACGACCAGGATGTCGGAAAACAGGATCGCACCGTCCAGCCCGAATCGGCGGATCGGCTGCAGCGTTACCTCCGTCGCCAGTTCGGGCGTGAAGCACAGGTCCAGAAACGAGCCCGCCTGGGCGCGAAGCTCGCGATACTCCGGCAGATAGCGGCCGGCCTGACGCATCAGCCAGATCGGCGGCACCGGCGTGGCCTCGCCGTTCAACGCCCGCAAGAGCGGCTTTTCGGATATCACGGAACCTGCCCCGATTATCGATGTCCACAGTGTGCACGCCCCTCTTACATCGACTCAGAGATAATAAAAAAGAGTCTGTTGAAGTGGTTGGGGTTGTGGACAGTGGGGATTAACGATCGTTCCCAGATTGTCTACAGCCATGAACGCACCGCCTGCCTCGCGTCGAGGCGATGTGTAGAAGATCGAGGTGGAGGGTCTTGACTCGATGGGACGGCAACGAGTCGCACGGCGTCTCCGAAAGCGTGAATCACAAGGATAAACTTGCCGTCGGGATACCCCTCGTGCAAGTTTTCCCGCCTTGTGAAGCATGGGTCCCCCTTGGGATTTGCGTGGGCTTGCCGCGTTGGACAGCGTGTGCGGTCGAGAGCCGTGGTCTGGAAGGATGGCGGGTTGCTCAACCCTATCCCCAGGGCGGCGTAAAAGGTGTGTATAAAGCAGGATGACGGTCCACCATCTGCATCTCGTCTCGGACGCTACCGGCGAAACCATCAACTCGGTGGCGCGTGCGTGCCTGGTCCAGTTCAGCGGCGTCGAACCGGTTGAGCACGTGTGGTCGCTGGTTCGCACACCCTCGCAGATGTCGCGCGTGGTGGCCGGCATCGAGGCGAATCCGGGGCCGGTGCTGTTCACGCTGGTGAATGACGCCCTGCGGACCGAGCTGATGGACGGTTGCCGCCGCGCCGGCGTACCGTGCATTCCCGTCCTGGATCCGGTGATCCACGCCCTGGCCGCCTACTTCGGCGTCGCCATATCGGGCCAGCCGGGGCTGCAGCACGTTCTGGATTCGGAGTATTTCGACCGCATCGACGCGATGAATTTCGCTTTGTCGCACGACGACGGCCAGTCCACATCGCATTTGAACGATGCCGACGTCATTCTGGTCGGTGTGTCCCGCACCTCGAAGACGCCGACCTGTATCTACCTCGCCAACCGCGGCATCAAGGCGGCGAACGTCCCCTATGTGCCGGGCATCCAGCTTCCCGACGAGCTTTTCCAGGTGAAGGGGCCACTCGTTGTGGGACTGACCAAGGATCCGGCGCGGCTGGTACAGGTCCGCCGCCAACGGCTGAACCTCCACAGCGGCGACAACACGGAAACCGACTATGTCAATCTGGACAGCGTTCGCCGCGAGGTGGCCGAGGCGCGGAAGCTGTTCACTGGACACGGCTGGCCTACCATCGACGTGACCCGTCGATCCATCGAGGAAACCGCGGCAACGATCATGACGCTGTTCTCCCGCCATCAGGCGGAGGCGATCTGATGGCCGAGCCGTTGCAGCCAAAGCGACGCGTCGCCGGCGCCAAGCCGGATGCACCGTCCCTGGTCCTGGCCTCGAAGAGCGCGGCGCGGCGCCAGATGCTGCTCGACGCCGGCGTTCCAGTGGTGGTCGACAGTGCCGGCATCGACGAGGAGTCGGTGAAGGCGGGGCTGCGCGCGGAAGGTGCGACGCCGCACGAGGTGGCCGAGGTGCTAGCCGAATTGAAGGCGACACGAATCAGCCCGCGCCATCCGGGCGCCCTGGTGCTAGGCGCCGATCAGATGCTGGAATGCGAGGGCAAGTGGTTCGATAAGCCGGCCGACACGGCAGGCGCCGCGGCGCATCTGAAGGCGCTTTCCGGGCAGAGCCACCGGCTCATCGCCAGCGCGGTAATCGTGAAGGACGGCACGCGCATCTGGCATCAGGTCGATTCCGCCGAGCTTACCATGCGGCCGTTGAGCGACGCCTTTATCGCGGCATACCTCGACGCGGTCGGAGATGACGCCCTTCACAGTGTCGGCGCCTATCAGTTGGAGGGTCTGGGCGCGCAGCTTTTCACCAGGGTGCGCGGTGATTACTTCACGGTGCTCGGCCTGCCTCTGCTGCCGTTGCTGGAGTTCCTGCGCACGCACGGGGTGATTGCGCGATGATCCTGTCCGGAAAAGCCGCTCTTGCCGGTGTCCTTGGCTGGCCGGTCGCGCATTCGAGATCGCCCCGGCTGCACGGCTTTTGGCTGGAACGGCACGGGATCGACGGTGCCTATGTCCCCCTGCCCGTAAAGCCGGAGGACTTCCCAAGCGCCGTCAAGGCGCTGGCCGCGCTGGGCTTCCGGGGCGCGAACGTCACGATTCCGCACAAGCAGGCGGCTTTTCAGGCCTGCGATGAGGTCGATGACCACGCCCGCCGACTTGAGGCCGTCAACACGCTGGTGTTTGACGGAGGCCGCATTCGCGGTTCGAACACGGATGGCGTCGGCTTTATGAACCATCTGCGGCAAAGCATTCCCGGATGGAATGCCGAGACCGGTCCCGCGGTCGTGCTAGGCGCTGGCGGTGCCGCGCGGGCGGTTGTCGTCGCCTTGATCGATGCGGGTGTCCCCACACTTCGCCTGGTCAACCGGACGCGCGAGAAGGCCGAGGCGCTGGCCGGGACCTTCGGCGGCCCGATCGAGGTCGCGGACTGGGGCCAGTGGGACACCGTGCTTCGCGATGCGTCCCTTGTGGTCAATACGACAAGTCTGGGGATGGAAGGCCACGGGCCGCTGGAGGTCGATCTCGATGCCCTCCCCGCCTCCGCCGTTGTCTATGACATCGTCTACCAGCCGCTGAAGACAGATCTGCTGCGGGTCGCCAGGACACGGGGGAACGCGACCGTTGATGGGCTCGGCATGCTGCTTCACCAGGCCCGGCCAGGGTTCGAGGCCTGGTTCGGTGTCCGTCCCGAGGTGGACGATGAGCTGCGCGCGTTCGTGCTGCGCGGATAGACCTTCCGGCGGCAGGCCTCGCCGGCGTCGGCCATTGGTACTGGGCCTGACGGGCTCCATCGGCATGGGCAAATCGACGGCCGCTGCGATGTTCCGGCGCATGCGGATTCCGCTGCACGATGCCGACGCGGCCGTGCATCGATTGATGGGACCGGGGGGCGCGGCCGTGCCCGACATCGCGAAGGCCTTTCCCGATGCCGTCGTCGATGGCGCGGTCGACCGCAAGCGGCTCGGCGCGATCGTGTTCGATGACAAGACCGCGCTGCGGCGCCTGGAGGCGATACTGCATCCGCGTGTGCGTCAGCAGGCGCGGGACTTCATTAAACGGCAACGTTATCGCCGGGCGCCCCTGGTCGTTCTGGACATTCCGCTGTTATTCGAAACCGGCGGGGAAAGCCTGTGCGATGCTGTCATCGTGGTCTCGGCGCCGCGATTCGTGCAGGAACAGCGCGTCCTGCGCCGGCCCGGCATGACGCGGGAACGGCTGGCGCGGATCCGTTGGCAGCAACTCCCGGACAGCGAAAAGCGCCGCCGCGCCGACTTCGTCGTTGAAACCGGCCTGGGGAAGCTTCACACCTTGAGAAAGCTTCGGCAAATCGTCAAAATGTTGAGTGGTTCGCCGCAACAGTACACTTCATCTATGGGATAGCGCGGTTATGCGTGAAATCGTTCTCGACACGGAAACCACCGGCTTGGATCCCTCGGCGGGGCACCGTGTCGTCGAAATCGGCTGTGTGGAGCTTGTGAACCATGTCGCCACCGGCCGCACCTACCACCGCTACATCAATCCCGAACGGGACATGCCGGAAGAGGCCTACAAGGTCCACGGCCTGGACCGCGCGTTCCTGGAAAATCATCCCCGGTTCCAGGAACTCGCCGACGAGTTTCTGGAGTTCCTGGCTGAGGATCGGCTGATCATCCACAATGCCGAGTTCGACATGCGGTTCCTGAACCACGAGCTTGGACAAGTTGGCCGGCCCAGGATCCCCTTCGAGCGGGCGGTCGATACCGTCGCCATGGCGCGCAAGCGGTTTCCCGGCGCGCAGGTGAATCTGGACGCCCTTTGCAAACGCTTCGAAATCGACAACTCCGCCCGCGAATTGCATGGCGCCCTGCTGGACTGCGAACTGCTGGCGGAAGTCTACCTGGAACTGCTGGGTGGACGGCAGCCGGGGCTGGAGCTGGCGGAGGCCCGGCGCGGCCCGGCTCGGGTGGAAATCGCTGAACGTCCCCCGCGCGAGCCGCGGCCGCATTCGCCGAGCGATAGCGAAAAGGCCGCGCACGCGGCCATGTTGGAGAAGGTGAAGAACCCGATCTGGTCCAGCTAGGCGTCGGCGCCGCCGTCGCTGGACTGCTGTGCCTGCTCGGCCTGCTGCTTTTGCCAAGCGGCCTTCTGCTCTCGGTAGAGCTTCGCGAAATCGACCGGGTTGATGAGCAGCGGCGGATAGCCGGCATCGCGCGTCGCCCCGCCGATGATGTTCCGCGCGGTCGGGAAGAGGTAACGCGGCGCCTCGATCAGAAGAAGCGTCTCGCGCTTTTCGCCCGGGACCTCGCCCTCGACCGTCACGACACCGCCGTAGGTCAGCTCGATGACGAACGCGCTCTTGTCCTGAACTGTTGCCTTGACGTTGGCGTGCAGGGAGACCTCGTAGGTATTCTCCTGCAGGCGTGAGGCCGTGACGTCGAGGTTCACCGTGACCGCCGGCGCTTCCTTCATCTCCATGAAGACATGCGGCGCGTTCGGGTTCTCGACCGAAAGGTCCTTGATATACTGCGTGTGGATCGTGAATCCGGTGTCGGTGCCCTGCGCGTCGGCGCCTTGATCGCCCGCGGCCGGGTTGCTGGTGCTCTCGTCTGCCATCAACGCCCTCCCGTGAATACCGCGGCGGGGCTAGCACGATTGCACGGTTGCGGCAAGTTCAATGGCGAGGCCCATTCAACCAGGGGTCGTCATCGTCCTTCTCCGTGACGTCAACGTAGTCGGCGTCGATCACCCCGTCGTCCCGGCGCCGGCGCGGCTTCACCTCCTCACCGCCCATGAAGACATGAGTTTCCGCCCGCTTGGCGACGTAACCGCCCACGGTCACCCGCAGGAACCTGCGGAATGCCGGCACGAAGAGGGCCAGGCCGGTGATATCGGTGACGAAGCCCGGCGTCAGCAGGAGCGCGCCAGCGAACAGCAGGCACACGCCGTCGAAGACGGTCTGTGCCGGCAACACCCCTTGGTCGAGTTCCCGCCGCAGCTTGTTCAGCGTTGCCAGGCCTTGTGTGCGCAGCTCGATGCTGCCCACAATCGCGGTCAGAACGACGAGGCCCAGGGTCGGCCACAGGCCGATCCAGCCGCCGACTTCGATGAACACGGCGATCTCTATGATCGGGATGCCGATGAAGGCCAGAAGGAGAATCGGGCCCATGCTTGTCCTTTCTCAGTGAAGCTCTTATTTGTTGGCCATGTGGTCATGCGACAACCGGGCCGAAACAGGCCGTCCGCTGGAAATGGCCATGTCGGTAAAATGCCCTATCGCGGGAATGCCGCACCGGCAATCCGGTGCCGCCGGACAATATTGAGCGTACCTCATGGGTGAAGGCTTTCAGCTTTTCGACATCATACTCTTCGCGGCGATTGCTGCGTTCCTGGTTTTGCGCCTGCGCAGCGTGCTGGGCAAGCGTACCGGGCACGAGCAGCGTCCGTCGAACGATCCGTTTCAGCAGGGCCAGCAGAAACGCCCGAATGGGCAGGATCGCGACAAGGTGGTTCCGATGCCGGACCGTTCGCGAGCGGAGGATGGCATCACCGACGAAGAGCTTAGAAAGGCGGCCGAGAAGGCCGATACGCCATTGTCCGCGGGACTGACACAAATCAAGCTCGCCGACCGCGACTTCGACGAGGATCAGTTCGTGCAGGGTGCGCGCGGTGCGTTCGAGATGGTCGTGAATGCCTACGCGGAAGGCGATCGCAAGTCGCTGCGTCAGCTACTTGCCAACGATGTCTATCAGGACTTCGAGCAGGCGATCGAGCAGCGCGAGAGTGCCGGGCAGACGTTGGAGACGACCCTGGTGAACATCCGCGAGGCCGAGATCATCGAGGCCGAGCTGCAGGGCCGCACGGCGTTCGTCACCGTGAAGTTCGTCACGGAGCAGATCAACCTGCTGAAGGACGCGGAAGGTAACGCCGTCGAGGGCGATCCCGAACACGTCAGCGACGTGACGGATATCTGGACGTTTGCGCGCAATACCCGCAGTCGCGACCCGAACTGGACACTCGTCGCGACACGCAGCCCCGAATAGGCCCGCGGGAGGGCCGGCGATGCCACCGTGGCGCATCGTTCGCCGCCTGATCGCCGGAATCGGCGCGTTGGGGCTCGTGTTCATTGCCGGCTGCGAGGAACGCCCGCCGGAGAAAGAGGCAAAGGCGCCGCCGCCCCCTGCCCCGCCCACCGTCAAGCTGGAACGTGCATCCTTTTCCAACCTTCCGGGGTGGTCCAAGGATGCTGTTACGGAAGCCTTGCCGGCCCTGCGCCGCTCCTGCGGCAAGCTGATGTCCGCGCCATCGGACAGGGCTGTGGGCCCGGATGGGCTGGCCGGCAGCGTCGCTGACTGGAAAGCCCCCTGTGCCGCGCTGACAGAGGCCGAAAACACGGATTCCGCCGCGCTGCGCGACATCCTGAAGGCGCATTTCCAGCCATTTGCCGTGTATGGCACCGATGGCCCGGAAGGATTGTTCACAGGATATTATGAAGCGACGCTCGAAGGCGCGCGCTTTCCCGGCGGCGAATACCAGTATCCGCTTTATCGGCGTCCCGGTGACCTGATCAGTGTCGATCTCAAGGACTTCCGCGCCGACCTGCCGCCGCGCCGCCTGCTCGGCCGGGTCGACGACGCGCGGCTGGTTCCCTACTACACCCGCGCCGAGATCGCGGACGGGGCGCTAAGCGGCCGCAACCTGGAACTGCTCTGGGCCGACGATCCGGTGGATGTCTTCTTCCTCCATGTCCAGGGCTCCGGCATCGTGCAACTCCCCGACGGTGACGAGCAGCGCGTCGGCTTTGCCGCGTCGAACGGGCGCGCGTTCACGGCCATCGGCCGGAAGCTGATCGAGTCCGGCGAACTCGACGGGCAGAGCATGTCGATGCAGGCGATCCGCGACTGGCTGCGCGCGCATCCGAACAAGGCGCGGACGCTGATGGATGCCAACGCGCGCTACATCTTCTTCCGCCCGATCGATGGCGCCGGGCCCATCGGCTCCCAGGGCGTTCCGCTGACGGCGCGGCGGAGCCTCGCGATCGATCCCGATCTGCTGCCGCTTGGCGCGCCCATCTGGCTGGCCACGACCTATCCTGCCTCGGACAAGCCGTTCCAGCGCCTGATGGTGGCACAGGATACCGGAAGCGCCATCAAGGGTGCCGTGCGCGGCGATGTCTTCTGGGGTCACGGCGAGCCGGCATTGGCGCAGGCCGGGAAAATGAAACAGACCGGTCGATACTGGATTCTCCTGCCACGGGCGGTTGCCGAACGTCGCAAACCCTCGACCTGAGCAGAAATCGCAAGAATATTGCTCAGCTTGTCTTAACGCGGCGCACACGCCATGTTACACCGCAGCGCCGAAGGAGAGTGCGCATGTCCCAGGATGCGCCCCGTGTCGGGCTGTTCGTTACCTGTCTGGTCGATTTCATCAGGCCATCGGTCGGTTTTGCCGCGGTCAAGCTGCTGGAGGACGCGGGGTGCCGCGTCGACGTTCCACGCGCGCAGACCTGTTGCGGGCAGCCGGCGTACAATTCCGGCGACCGCGAGGATACAAAGCGGGTCGCCATGCAGGTAATCGAGGCGTTCCGGGATTTTGACTATGTGGTGGTGCCGTCCGGCTCCTGCGGTGGCATGATCATCAAGCATTATCCCGAGCTTTTCGGCGAGGACCCCGATATCTACGCCAGTGCGGCGGACCTTGCCGGGCGCACCTACGAGCTGCTGACCTTCCTGACCGAGGTCATGGGGATCGAGCGGGTTCAGGCGCACTACGAGGGCAAGGTGACCTACCACGACTCCTGCGCCGGCCTGCGCGAGCTTGGCATCCGCGATCAGGCACGCAAGCTGCTTCAGTCGGTGGACGGCATGAGCCTTGAAGAATTGCCGGATACCGAGGTTTGCTGCGGCTTCGGCGGTACGTTCTGCGTCAAGTATCCCGAGATCTCCAACCAGATGGTGGACACCAAGGCACAATCGGTGGAAAGCACCGGCGCTGATACGCTTCTGGCCGGCGACCTGGGATGTCTGATGAACATCGCCGGCAAGCTTCAGCGGCGCGGTGCCAGCGTGAAAGTCCGGCATGTCGCCGAGGTTCTGGCCGGGATGGGCGACGAGACCCCGCCCATCGGCGAGCCGAAGCAGAGGTAGGATCGATGGAGCCGCGCTCCCACGCCTTCAAGGAGAACGCCCACGATGCGCTGAACGACGCGCAGCTTCAGCGCGCGCTGGGGAATATCAAGACCGGCTTCATCCACAAGCGCGCCAAGGCCGTCGCGCGCATGCCGGAGTTCGACCAGCTACGCGACGCGGCCCGCGATATCAAGGACCACACGCTGAACCACCTGGATTTCTATTTGGAGCGGTTCGAAACCCAGGTCACTTCTCAAGGCGGCCAGGTCCACTGGTGCCCCACGGCCGCGGAGGCACGCCAGGCCGTGCTGGATATCTGCCGGCGCACGGGCGCGCGCGTGGTCACCAAGGGCAAGTCCATGGTGGCCGAGGAGATCGGCCTCAACGAGTTCCTGGAGCAGCACGCGGTCGAGCCGGTGGAGACCGACCTGGGCGAATACATCATCCAGCTTCGCCAGGAACCGCCGAGCCACATCATCGCACCCGCCGTTCATCTGAACCGGGACCAGGTGGAGCGGGATTTCCGCCAGCATCACCTGCAGTTCCCGACCGACCGGGCGCTGGACGAGGCACGCCAACTGGTCAACGAGGCACGGCAGGTGCTGCGCGACCGTTACCTGCAGGCGGATGTCGGCATCACCGGCGCGAACTTCATGATTGCGGAGACGGGCGCCACGGTCATCGTCACGAACGAGGGCAACGGCGACCTGACGCAGTCCCTGCCCCGCGTCCACATCGTTATCGCCAGCCTGGAAAAGATCGTTCCGACGATGGAGGACGCCACCACCATCATGCGCGTGCTGGCGCGCTCCGCCACGGGTCAGGATCAGACGGTCTACACCACGATGTCGGCCGGCGCGCGGCGCGACGGCGATCTTGATGGTCCCGACGAGTTCCACGTCATCCTGCTGGATAACGGGCGCTCCGCCATGCTGGGCGGCGACTTCCAGGACATGCTCCGATGCATCCGCTGCGGCGCCTGCATGAACCACTGCCCGGTCTACCACGCGGTGGGCGGTCACGCGTACGGCTGGACCTATCCGGGGCCGATGGGGGCGGTGCTGACCCCGGCGCTGGTCGGCGTGAAGGAAGCCGGGCACCTGCCGAACGCCTCAACCTTCTGCGGGCGCTGCGAGGCGGTGTGCCCGATGCACATACCCTTGCCGAAGATGATGCGCCACTGGCGGGAGCGGGAGTTCGAGCGTCACCTGTCGCCCCTGCCCGTGCGCAGCGGCTTGAAGCTGTGGGCCTTCCTGGCGACGCGGCCCCGCCTGTACCAGCTTGCAACACGGATGCAGGCGGGATTGATGGGCCTGATGGGTCGGCGCAAGGGACGCTTCGGCAGCCTGCCGCTGGCCGGCGGCTGGACACGGCACCGCGACTTCCCCGCCCCCGAGGGCCAGACGTTCCAGCAGCGCTGGGCGAAGCACCGGAGAGAACGCAGGTCGGCATGAGCGAGGGACGTCAGCGCATACTGGGCGGCATTCGCCGTTCGCTGCATCGCGGACCGCTGGGTGAGGAGCAACGCGCGGCGCTTGACGCGCATCTGCGCAACCATCCGCGCGGCCCGGTCCCGGCGCGCGGGCAGCTCGATGCAAGCGGCCGCGTCGACCTCTTCCAGCAGATGGCGGAGGAAGTTCATGCAACCGTGCGCCGGCTGCCCGACTGGTCCGGGGTGCCCGCCGCCGTGGCTGAATACCTGCGCGAGCACAATCACCCCACCGAGGTGCGATTGGCGCCGCATCCCGACCTGACGAGCCTGGATTGGCAGGACGGTGGGTCGCTGCTGAACGTCAGCCAGGGTGCGGGCGATCCGGACATCGCGGTCGGCGTCTCTCGAGCCTTCGCCGGTGTCGCCGAAACGGGGACACTGATCCTGCGCTCGGGGTCCGACAGCCCGACCACGCTGAACTTCCTGCCCGCCACCCACATTGTGGCGGTTCGCGCCGACGAGATCTGCGGCCCGTTCGAGGATGCATGGGACCGGCTTCGCGAGCGGCTGGGCGACGGCAGCTTCCCGCGTACCGTCAACATGATAACCGGCCCCTCGCGCACGGCGGATATCGAGCAGACCTTGCAGCTTGGCGCGCACGGCCCGATGGATTTGCATGTCCTGGTGATCGGCGATGCCGGCGGCTGAGGGCCGCGGATCGAAAGCGCGCGGCGGACGGAAACCGACACAGGACGAGCTTGACCTTTGGGAGCAGTTCACCCGCGATGTCAAGCCGCTTCCAGGTGAACAGCAGGCGCGCGTCCGGCCAACGCCGAAAGCCCGCCAGAAGACCGAACCCCCGGCGTCGCCGGGAAGCAGCCCTCAGGCCGCGCCGCCGCCGGCCTTCAATCCGCCGGCCGAGCCCAAACGCCGATCCAGGGCGGACGCACCGCTCTCGCCCGGCTCATTCGCCGGCGTCGACCGGCGCACGGCGGACCGACTGCGGCGTGGCCAGATGCAGATCGACGGACGCATCGACCTGCATGGCATGACCCGGCAGGCGGCGCATGGGGCGCTTGCCAATTATATCCACCGTGCCGCCGACCGGGGCCTGCGCTGCATTATCGTCATCACCGGCAAGGGCAGCGCCGGCGGCGAGGCCGGCGTGCTGCGCCGCGAGGTGCCGCATTGGCTGAACCAGCCGGACCTGCGTCCGCGCATCGTCAGCTTTGTGCAGGCGCAGCCGCGCCACGGCGGGGCGGGTGCCCTATATGTCCTGTTACGACGTCGCCGGGACGGGTAAGCTGGCCCTCGCGCCAGACCATAGTGCCGGGAGTCGAGCGTGAACCGCCGCATCGTCTACACCCGCGCGGGGGGCCCGGATGTCCTTCGCCTGGTCGAGGAGGCCGTGCCCGAGCCGGAAGCCGGCATGGCGCGTGTGCGCGTCGAGGCAACCGGCGTCGCCTTTGCCGATATTGTTCAACGCAATGGCCTTTATCCGGCGGCGCCGCCCTTCCCTTTCTCGCCCGGCTACGACCTTTGCGGCCACATCGATGCGATCGGGCCGGATAGCGAGACGGATTTGCGTGTCGGCGACAGGGTCGCGGCAATCACGGTGTTTGGAAGCTATGCCGACTACGTCACGGTGCCGCTGGATCACCTTGTCACAGCGCCCGGAAACGTGGACGCGACGAAGGTCGTCGCCGCTTCGCTGAACTACCTGACGGCCTTCCAGATGATGGAACGCCTATCCGGCGTGGCGGATGGCGAGACAGCGCTGGTCCACGCCGCAGGCGGCGGCGTCGGCAGCGCGTTGCTGGACCTCGGCCGCCATCGGGGCTTGCGCATGCTGGGAACGGTGTCGGCGCGAAAGCGCGGCGATGTGGAGGCATTGGGAGCAATGCCCATCGACTACCGCAAGGAGGATTTTGTCGCGGTGGCCCTTCGCGAGACTGGCGGCGAAGGCGTGCACGCGGCCTTTGACGCCATCGGCGGCGCGCACTGGCAGCGCAGCCTGCGTGCGATCCGGCCCGGCGGGCGGCTGGTCGCCTATGGCACGACTGGCGGCTTCGAGGGCGGGCGGCGCCGCCTGTTGCGGCTTGCCGCGATCTACGGGCGAAGCTACGTCGCGATCATGAAGCTGTTCATGACGTCGAAGTCGGTGCTGGCCTACAACGTCCAGACGCTCCGCGACCTTCGCGCGCAGTGGTATCGCGCGGACTTCGGCGAGGTGCTCAACCGATTGGCCGACGGCGACATCGACCCGCTGGTTGCCGGCACCTTTCCGCTGGAGCGGGCCGGTGAGGCCCAGGAACTCCTGGTTCGCGGCGAGCGGCCGGGAAAAGTCGTTATCCGATGCCGCACGGAGGACGGCTCATAGAAAGAGTCGCGCCATGCGGGCGGAAAGAGCATTGACGATCAGCAACCGGAAGCGCCTCGCCCTTGGAGAGAGGACCCATGCCCCGTCTTGAAGGTTCGTGCCACTGTGGCGCCGTGCGCTTTGCCGTCGTGTCGCATACGCCAGAGCCGTATCAGCAATGCTACTGTTCGATCTGCCGAAAGACGGCGGGTGGCGGCGGCTATGCCATCAACATCATGGGCGAGGCCGAGACCCTGGAGGTCGAGGGCGAGGAACACATCGGCGTCTATCACGCGCACGAAACCGAAGCGCAGGGCGACGAACCAAGCTCCGCAGGCCGGCATTTCTGCAAGCACTGTGCGTCATGCCTGTTCATCCGCGACAGCAACTATCCGAAGTGGGTGTACCCTTTCGCCTCCGCCATCGATTCGGCCCTGCCCGTCCCGCCGGAACGGACCCATATCATGCTGCACTACAAGGCAAGCTGGGTGGAGGTCATGGATACGCCGGAGGACATACTGTTCGGCGGCTATCCCGATCTCTCCATCGATGAGTGGCATCGTCGCAGCGGTCTTTATAGAAGCGACTGAAACGCATATCTCCCTTGGGGATAGCATCGATTGCTTGAGCCAGGGCGGACGCGCGGGAGCATGGAATGACGCCATTCGGCCGAAGCCTGCGGGAGTTACGAGCGAGGCGGGGCATCACGCTGAAGGCGATGGCCGCCGAGCTGGGGGTGTCGCCAGCTTATCTCTCCGCCCTTGAGCATGGCCATCGCGGCCGGCCGAACCGCCGCTTCGTACACCGGGTATGCCAAGCGCTCGGCATCATCTGGGACGATGCCGAGGCACTGCAGCGCCTAGCCGATCTCTCGCACCCACGCGCGACGGTGGACACGGCCGGCCTGTCGGCGGAGGCGACGGAGCTTGCCAATCGCCTCGCCGAACAGATTCACACGCTGCCTCAGGATACGATCGAGCGGATGCTGGGGGAACTTCGCCGCCATAGCGGCGATGAAGACATGCGGCTGCCCGAGGACTCTGCGGAGGATACGAGCGCGTCCTGAGGCGGTCTCAGTCGAAATCCTCGGCCAGCGCCGTTCGCGTGTCTTCCGGCAGCACGGTCATGTGCGCGTACTTCGGGTGGGTAAATCCAAGCGTCACTTCCGTCCCCGGCTGGCGGAACTTCTCCACCTGCTCGTCGGTAAAGTGGAAGTGGACGAACTGCACGCTGGAGGCCTTGCCGTCGGCGGTGGATCGGTCGACGTCCTCCTCCGGTTTGCCCACGATTTCCTCGCCGGCAAAGCGAAGGAACATGGTTTCCTCGACACCGCCCAGCTTGGCCAGAAACGCCTGACGCTGCGCGCGGTCGTCGATCTCGAACATCACCGTGGCGGCCAGGTCCCTGCCCTTCGGGATCATCGGATTGTAGGCTTCCAGCTCGTCCGGGATCTGCTCTTCGCCGCCGCGCTCGATGAACAGCATCTCGTGCACCTGATGGAACATGGTGTCGTAGTTCTCGAAGGTGACGGTTGCGACGGGGCCGAGGGCGACCTGACGGCGCTTCTTCATCGGCCGGAGGTCAATGCGCATCTGCTTGCGGATCGGCCCGTACTTCTCCATCGGGATGATGTCGTCGCGGGTGATCTCTTTCCTGTTCGCCATGGCGATCGTCTCCGTATTTGGCCCATGCGTGATTGGCCCGGTCGGGGCTATGTCGTCGGGCACGGCGGTCAAGCCATCAGTCCGTAAGCGCGGGCGACCAGAAGGATCGGATGCGGCACCGTCTGCGGCAGGGTTTCCCCCTCGCTCTGGCCCTTCTCCATCCCCTGGGCGATGTGCAGTCCGGCCAGCGGGCATTCCGAGGCGACGTAGCGGGCCTTGCCGTTGTTCTTCGCCTTGCGGAACACCGGGCGGCCAACCTTCATGCCGGTCTCGAAGTTCTCCTTCATCACGCCCCAGGAGCCGCCGTGGCCCGAGCAGCGCTCAACCACGTTGAGGTCCATCTGCGGCAGCAGGCGCAGCATTTGCGCGCCCTTCTGGCCCATGTTCTGCGCCCGGGCGTGACAGGCGATGTGGACGGATACCGGCCCGTCCAGCGCGTTCAGCCCGTCGGCCAGGCCCTCGTTCTTCGCGATGTCGACGATGTACTCGCTGATGTCGCGGGTGGCGGCGGAGAGCTGCTTGACCTCTTCGTTGTCGGGAACCAGCAGCGGCCACTCGAACTTCAGCATCAGGCCGCAACTGGGCACCAGGGCGATGATGTCCCAGCCGTCGTCGATATAGGGCTTCAGCGTGCCGGCCACGGACTTCGCCTTGTCGGCGACGCGGGAAAGGTCACCCTGCTCCATCTGCGGCATGCCGCAGCACTCGGGATAGACGACCTGCGTCTCCACACCGTTGTGCGCCAGCACGCGCCGGGCGGCCTCGCCCACCTCGGCCTCGTTGTAGTTCGCGAAGCAGGTGGCGTAGATCACCGCCTTGCGGCCGTGCGCCGGCGCCTCGGCGTTGACCGGCGGCGCGGCGCGCTTGCTGAACGGCTTGGAGGTGTACTTCGGCAACTCCGCGTCGCGGTGGACGCCGGCGACCTTTTCAAGCAACGGCCGGGTCATCCGGTTGCCGCGCTTGGCCGCGTAGTTGGCAAGCGGCGCCAGGGCGGCGGCCAGCTTGCCGTTGCGGTCGGTCTCGGTGAGCTGGCGTTGTCCGAACGTCGGAATCTCGCCCTTCCTATTCTCGACCGCGCGGTAGCGGAGCATCAGGTGCGGAAAGTCGACGTCGAACTCGTGCGGCGGCACGTACGGGCACTTCGCCATGAAGCACATGTCGCAGAGCGTGCAGGCATCCACGACGTGCTTGAAGTCTTTCGATTCGACCGAGTCGAGCTCGCCGGTCTTCGATTCGTCGACGAGGTCGAACAGGCGCGGAAATGAATCGCAGAGGTTGAAGCAGCGCCGGCAGGAGTGACAGACGTCGAAGACGCGCCGCATCTCGGCGTCGAGCTTTTCCTCGTCGTAGAAATCCGGGTCATTCCAGGGGATTGGATGGCGCGTCGGCGCCTCCAGACTGCCTTCGCTCATGATGGCCGGCCCGATCCGGTTGCTGGGAAAGGCGATGCGACGGCGTCCGCGGCCGGCCGGACGGGAGCCAACTCACGCTCCGCCGGCCGACCGCGCCGCATTGTCAGACGCGAGGGACGATCAGATCTCGTCGAGCGCCTTCTGGAAGCGGCCAGCGTGGCTCTTCTCCGCCTTCGCCAGTGTCTCGAACCAGTCGGCGATCTCGTCGAAGCCCTCGTCGCGGGCCGTGCGGGCCATGCCCGGATACATGTCGGTGTACTCGTAGGTCTCGCCCGCGATGGCCGACTTCAGGTTGGTCGGCGTGTCGCCGATGGGCTCGTCGGTGGCTGGGTCGCCGACCTCCTCCAGGAATTCCAGATGGCCGTGGGCGTGGCCGGTCTCGCCCTCGGCGGTGGAACGGAACACCGCTGAGATGTCGTTGTAGCCCTCGATGTCCGCCTTCTGGGCGAAGTAGAGGTAGCGGCGGTTCGCCATGCTCTCGCCGGCGAAAGCTTCCTTCAGGTTGCCTGCGGTCTTGCTGCCCTTCAGCGACATGTGGATCCCTCCTGTTTACGCTCTCTGCTTGTATCGGACTGCCGGTCGGCCGGGCCCGTCGGAGTTATCGCGGAACCCCGTAAGGGTTGCGACTAACTCCTCTGGCCGGCGTACGACCCGCGCCGCAGAAGGTATGCCGCAAACCGGCGGCGGGATCAACAGTTTGGAAGCATTCCAAAGTGGATTTGTTGTGCCGTGGCCTGGAGGGGGATTATCAGAAATGCGCGGAGAGTGAGATGATGTCGTCGACGATGGATCCTGCCATCCGTCCCTCAATGCAAAGCCGTGTCGGGTCAAACAGCTCATCGTCCCGCAACGAGCTCCGCAATTTACTCAGAACGCCATGGACGCTATCCGCGGGCGTGAGGCTGATCTGGACAAGAAGAGCCGCTAGCGCAGTCACGGAGGCTGAATCGTGTGTTCCAGCCTGCCAATCTGCTCTCAGGCGACGTGCCTGGGTCATAAGATCGAACAGGATCACATCATTGGGCCCGAGGGCTGCGTTGTCGCAGGCCCACTCCGATCCTGTCTGCGCGGCATTTGCGGGCGATGTCATGACCCCGCTGCCGGCAAGCGCCGCCAAGCCGGTCAGGACGGATCGCCTGGCTTCCAGCGAACGCGCCTTGTTCATATATCCTCCAAACTGCGGACAAGCCTCTCCCGTTCGGCGCAAACTCTTGCGCCGGCCACGGTCGGAGCGGTAACTGTTCGCCGTCAGTTATCAGGCGGAGTTCTCAGTGTCAAGGGTAAATAGCCCGAAAACGGGGAATAAAACACCCATAACGGCGGTGCAGTGCCGCGCCGCGCGGGCCATGTTGAAGTGGTCCCGCGATGATCTCGCGCAATCCGCGCAGGTGAAGGCGCAAACGATCGAGGATTTCGAGAACGAGCAGCGGAACACACGGGCGAGCACACTGGTAGCAATTCGTACGGCGTTCGAGTCGACAGGTGTGACCTTCACCGAAGATGGGGGCGTTGTGCCGCCGAGGGTATAGGCTGTGACGTGACTTGAAATACCTTATAGCTTAAAATGGTATTTCATCGTCCAATTCCGAGTTTATATCGTATCTCGTTATATTATCGAGCTTAGTATATAAATTGCTTATAACGATATTTCTTTTTTCTTTGGTGCATCCCCGCAAGAAATCTAAAAACTCCTTTAATACAGTCACCTCAATATTATATTGTTTCTTATAGTAATATGCACCATCTAACAAACATCTTAGCACAAGATTTGTATTTGGCACAACTTCTTCAAGCATCACTTTTCTATGAGACAACTCCAGATTTCTTATCACCGCGTCAGGATCGTAAATAAATTTCGTTCCATTTTCAATTTTAGAAATTGCACCAAACACTGCAATAGCAAAATTTCGATATATTTCGAGTTCATAATCTGTGAATTCTATTTCTGAAAATTGTTCAGAGAAAATCTCTTGCTCGATGCTCGCAAATGATTTTATTCGTTCTTGAGGGTCTGTTGCACACATTCTCTTCAAAATTGATTTATAGCTAAATTCTTCTATTTGAACTTCTTCTAATATTTTTTCAAATAAACGTCCAATGAAATAGATTTCCGTACGGAAATCATACACGTATTGTTCAAAATCACGTGGGGGTGGGCACCACCAGTTTAGAGATATACTTTTGTCAAAATCCTGTCTAGAAGCTATTTTTTTTCCAAAACCAAAATCAATTATCTTTACAATTCCCTGATCGTTAACTAAAATATTTTGTGGCCTTATGTCTCGGTGAAGAATATTCAATTGCTCTAAATGATTGAAACCCGAAATGAGTTGTTTAAATACGATACTTGTATTCTCTGGGTGGTGCTTGAGAAAATCTTCAATGTCAGTTCCATTCACATTTTCCATCAAAATATATCCAGTGTATTGCTCTGGATACAGAAAATAGTTAAATACGCGCACTATATTGGGATGATTTATAAGATGAAGAAGCTTAATCTCTTGTATAAAATTATTAAATAATTTATATTTTAGAGAATCTGTGATTGGCGAATATTTTTTACATACAAAGTACTCATCAATTATATCATCATATAACAACACGGTTTTTCCGCACGCGCCTGCCCCTAATTCTCTGATGAATTGCAGGTCACGCCGGCGAACAAACTTAATAATTTTCTCCGTCACGTGGTCTCCTGGCATTCGTGTTGCGATTTGTTTCTCCTCGGGTTTCCCACGGCGTCGGCATAAATGCCCATGGTGCAAAGATGGCCGTACCCGAGCCACTTCTGGACGATGTTAAGCAGGATGCCAACACTCACGGCCTGGACTCGGAAGCCGTGCTGCAGCCCCGCCGCATTCGTCTGCGGGCCGCGAAGCTGGGATTGGGGTGCTTATTCCACAGCCTACTGCGAAAAGTATTGTTCATTTGAAACCGGCGACCAGGATAATGAGCGCGCAGGTCGCGCGGGGCGCGCCTCTCTCGCGCCGCGAGCGGGGCGAGCACCTCGCGCGCCCCTGGCAGGGCGAGCCGCTCTGGCCGGTTTTGCAGGCCCGCCTCTAGCATTGTCAGTGAAAAATGCCGGCTTTCCACTTCGATCATAGAACCAGCCGTCCTGACACCAGCCGACGTAACGGCCACTGTAGGAAAATACATCGTGACCGGAAAGCCACGCGACTGGCTTGCCAGAATACAAAAATACAGACTCTTGGTCATCGTCGATATATGCGACGGCCTTTCCAAAGGAATTATAGAGCGTGTTCATGATAAAGCGACCTATGATAGTCCTTTGATTCTTACAAATCAACGTAACAAAAATCACGGCTTTAGCAAACCTTAAATTCTTTGTTCCCTGCTATCCCTACATCATATACCGTGATTTGTAATTACCTTGTGTAAATCCTTATCGAGGCGCTCGAGGGACACCTCATCACTAAAAATACCACCGAAAAGTTGGAATACAGCCTGAGAGGCACACCATTCTGTGTCCACGCTTCATCAGCATAGATTTCATATATATTTGGCATAAAAATAACGGACCCTAATTCTCTTAGCCTGTCAAGGCGCGCCACACGCCCTCAAGCGTGAAGCACGAGAATCAGAGTCCACTGTCCGAATAATGGACCGCTTCTCAAACTATGTAAATTCGCAGCCAGCCACCTACAGGATAAACTTGCTCAGGTCCGCGTTCTTCGCCAGCTCCGCCACTTGCTCCCGCACATCGTCGGCGTCGATGGTGATGCTCTCCCCGCCGCGGTCGGTGGCGGTGAAGGAGATTTCGTCCAGGAGGCGTTCCATCACCGTGTGCAGGCGCCGCGCGCCGATGTTCTCGACGCTGGCGTTGATCTCCGCGGCCAGGTCGGCCAGGGCGTCGATGGCGGCGTCGGTGAACTCCAGCGTCACGTCCTCGGTCCCGATGAGCGCCTTGTACTGGCGGATCAGGCTGTTTTCCGGCTCTTCCAGGATGCGCTTGAAGTCGTCGCGGGTGAGCGCCTGCAACTCCACCCGGATCGGCAGGCGGCCCTGCAGCTCCGGCAGCAGGTCGGAGGGCTTGGCGTAGTGGAAGGCGCCCGAGGCGACGAACAGGATATGGTCGGTCTTCACCGTGCCGTGCTTGGTGGCGACCGTCGTGCCCTCGATCAGCGGCAGCAGGTCGCGCTGCACGCCCTCGCGGCTGACGTCGCCGCCGCTACGCTCGGAGCGCACGGTGATCTTGTCGATCTCGTCCAGGAAGACGATGCCGTTCTGCTCCACCGCGCGGATCGCCTCGTTCGTCAGCGTCTCCTGGTCCAGCAGATTGTCCGCCTCTTCCTCGACAAGCTTGCTCCAGGCCTCGCCGACTTTCAGCTTGCGGCTCTTGGTGCGGCCGCCGAAGGCCTTTCCGAAGATGTCGTTCAGGTTGATCATGCCCATCTGGCCGCCGGGCATGCCGGGGATGTCCATCGTGGGCATCTGCATCGATCCGGAATCGGCGAGGTTCACCTCCACCTCGCGGTCGTCCAGCTCGCCGCCGCGCAGCATGCCGCGGAACTTGGTGCGGGTCTCCGCCTGCGCGCTCTCGCCGACCAGCGAATCCAGCAGACGTTCCTCCGCGTTCAGCTCGGCGCTGGCCCGCACCTCGCGGCGCAGGCGCTCGCGCGTCATGTTGAGAGAGATCTCAACGAGGTCGCGGACGATCTGCTCCACGTCGCGGCCGACATAGCCGACCTCGGTGAACTTGGTCGCCTCCACCTTCAAGAACGGCGCCTGGGCCAGCTTCGCCAGCCGGCGGGCGATCTCGGTCTTGCCGACGCCCGTGGGGCCGATCATCAGGATGTTCTTCGGCAGCACTTCCTCCCGCAACTCCTCGGGAAGCTGCTGCCGGCGCCAGCGGTTGCGCAGCGCGATGGCGACCGCCCGCTTGGCATCGCGCTGGCCGACGATATAGCGGTCCAGCTCCGAGACGATCTCGCGCGGGGAGAAGGTGCCGCCCGCGTCGCGCACGGGCTTACGGGTGTCGCGGTTCATGACCTGATCTTCGGCGGTTTCAGCGGGCATCGAGGCTCTCAAGCGTAAGGCTGTCGTTCGTGTAGATGCAGATCGAGGCGGCGATGTCCATGGCGCGCCGGGCGATTGTCTCGGCGTCCATGTCGTCGCGGTCGAGCAGCGCGCGGGCGGCGGCAAGTGCATAGGGCCCGCCCGAGCCGATGCCGATCAGCCCGTCCTGCGGGTCCAGCACGTCGCCGGTGCCGGTCAGGACCAGCGACGTCGTGCCGTCGGCCACGGCCATCATCGCCTCAAGCCGGCGGAGATAGCGGTCCGTGCGCCAGTCTTTCGCCAATTCGACGCATGCGCGGGTCAACTGGCCCGGATGCTGTTCGAGCTTGCCTTCCAGGCGCTCGAACAGCGTGAAGGCGTCCGCCGTCGCGCCGGCGAAGCCGGCGATCACGTCGCCCTTGCTGCCCAGCGGCCGCACCTTGCGGGCGTTCGATTTCATCACGGTCTGACCGAAGGTGACCTGGCCGTCGCCGGCCACCACCACCTTGCCGCCCTTGCGCACGGAGAGGATTGTCGTGCCGTGCCACGTGTTGTTCTGCTGCTCCGACATGCCAGACAAATGGCGGATCGCATCGCCGCGTTCAAGGCATGACGATGCCGCGTTTCTCCCCGAGTTCGCTGTCGGGCAGGCCAAGGCGCACCCGCAGCTTCCTGAGCGCGTCGTCGATGGGGATGAACAGGTTGATGCCGATGGACGACCGGCGCGGCGTATCGGCGAAGCCCGCGTAGGTCAGGCCGACGATATTGCCGTGCCGGTCCAGCAGCGGCCCGCCGCTGTTGCCGGGGTGCGTGTCGACGTCGGCCTGGATGTCGCGCAGCCCCCGCGAGTTCTGGCGGTACGCACTGACCGAGCCGCGGCTGATCGTGCCCTTCAGTTGGGTCATGAACGGCGAGCCCACGGCGAAGACGTCCTCGCCGGGCTCCACCCGACGGGTGCGGATCGGCAGCGGCAGATAGCCCGCCTCCTCGACGCGGACGAGTGCCACGTCGCGCGGCCGGTGAACCCGCAGCACGTCGCCCGCAACCTGTCGGCCCGATGGAAAGATGATGGGGACGCGCTCGTTGCCCCTGACGACGTGGGCGTTGGTGAGGATCAGCGACGGCGCGACGAAGAAGCCGCTGCCGTGTCCGCTGGATTCGCTGCCGATCGATACGACGGACTCCCGGATGATCTCGCTCCGCGTCGTCAGCGGCGTTTCGAACGGCGGCCACTTGCGGATATGGAGCGGGATCCAGGAGGTACGCACTTCGTCCGGGCGCGGCGGCGCCTGCGTCACGGTCGCATAGAATTCCTCGTCGGCGGCCAGCCGGCGCGCCGAATCCTCGAAGGCGTAATCCACCAGCCTCTGCAAGCCTTCAAGCCGGCCGCTTTCGAGGATGCCCTGTCCCGTCAGGGTCTTGGTGAAGATCACGCGCCTTTGCACGACGGAGAAGACGCTCCATTCGACCCGCATCCACGCCTTGCCGCTCTGGACATTGAGTTGCGCGCCGCTGAGCCACCCCTGATGGTCGCAGACGTCCATGCGCAGATCGACGACGCGGGCGCCAAGCTGATAGGTGGGGTCGCGGGTGTAGAGGCTGACACCGGCGAAGAGATTGTCCGGATCGCCGCTCATCCGATATCCGTTGTCGCGAAACGCGCGCTCGGCCAGAAGCGGCCAGCCGTCCGCGACATCAGCCTGGACCTTTGAGCCCCACAGCAGCCGGTCATCGGTATCGCGGCAGAGCCCAAGGCTCCATCGATACTCGCCAATCGCCTCGCCGGGGCGCAGGTCGATCCGCAATTCCTTCAGCTCGATCGGTTCCGTCGGCCGCTTGTCCCGCAGCAATGGCGCATGCGCCGGCGTGTCCAGCGGATCTTCCGGCGCGCAGCCGGTGATAGCCAGCAGGACCGCCAATACCCATGCCAATCGACGAAACAGCATTCCCGATGCCCGTGCAGACCCGAAACTCGCCACATCGTATGCATCCAGCCAATGAATGCAATCGTGTGGTGCGTCAAACAGGGCGCGAACGGTTGCACTGGCGAGACCCGTCACAGCCTGCTAAAAGTCCGCTCTCGATAATTGGACGGTTTGGAGAACCACCGATGCGCGAAGCGCGGGTCGAGCGGAAGACGAAGGAAACCGACATCCGGGTTTCGGTGAACCTGGACGGCACGGGTGTGAGCGATGTCGCCACCGGCATCGGCTTCCTGGACCATATGCTCGATCAGCTTGCCCGGCACGCCCTGATCGACCTGACGCTTCGCGCGGAGGGCGACCTGCACATCGACTTCCACCATACGGTGGAGGACTGCGGGATCGTCGTCGGCCAGGCGGTGGCGCGCGCGCTGGATGCGCGCAAGGGGATCACGCGCTATGGCCATGCCTATGTTCCGATGGACGAGGCGCTGACGCGCGTCGCGCTGGACCTGTCGAACCGGCCGTATCTGGTCTGGAAGGTGGAATTCACCCGCGACAAGCTGGGCGAGATCGACACCGAGCTGTTCCGCGAATGGTTCCAGGCCTTCGCGCAGAACGCCGGCGCCACGCTCCACGTCGAAAACCTCTACGGCGACAACAACCATCATATCGTCGAGTCCTGCTACAAGGCACTCGCCCGGGCGCTTCGCCAGGCGGTGGAGATCGATCCCCGCAAGGCGGACGAGGTGCCCTCCACAAAGGGCTCGCTCTAGTCACTCGGTACTGGATTCACGCAGGCGGGCGCGGCCACTTTCGTGCCCGCCGACAGTTTGGGCATAACAGCGGATGGAACGCGTCGTCGTCATCGATTACGGCTCGGGCAACCTGCACTCGGCGGCCAAGGCGCTGGAGCGCGCCGCGCGCGATAACGGCATCCCCGCGGAGATCGACGTTTCCAATGACGCGGAGGTCGCCGCCGCGGCGGACCGGCTTGTGCTGCCGGGCGTCGGCGCCTTCGCCGACTGCTGGCAGGGCCTGAACGCCCTTCCCGGCGTCGTGGAAGCGCTTGGCGCGTCGGTGCTGGAGGGCGGACGCCCGTTCCTCGGTATCTGCGTGGGCATGCAGCTCATGGCCACCTGCGGGCGGGAATACGGGACCACGCCCGGCCTGGACTGGATTCCGGGCGAGGTGGTGGCGCTGGCCCCCGACGATCCCCATCTGCGTATACCGCATATGGGATGGAACGAGCTTGCCATCCGCCAGCCCGATCATCCCGTCCTGGCGGGGATCGAAAGCGGGGCGCACGCGTATTTCGTTCACAGTTACCAGTTCGCCGCCGGGCGGCCGGAGCACGTGCTTGCGGTGACCGATTACGGCGGCGAGGTGACGGCGGTCGTGGGGCGCGACAACCTGGTGGGCACCCAGTTCCATCCCGAAAAGAGCCAGGCCACCGGCCTGCGCCTGCTTGGCAACTTCTTGCGCTGGAGGCCTTGATTTGACCGCGGGTGACGGCAGCCATCTTCCAACCACGGCGGTAGAACATGTCACTGATTTGCAGGGCTCCGATCTGCACGACCTCTGCGACGCGGCGGAGGCCGCGATCGAGCAGGGCGGCGGGTTCGGCTGGCTGCATCCGCCGCAGCGCCATGTCATGGAAACCTACTGGAAGGGCGTGCTGCTGGTGCCCGAGCGCGATCTCGTGGTGGCACGCCTGGACGGCGTGATCGCCGGCTCCGCCCAGCTTCAGCGCGCTTCGCGGAACAACGAGGCGCAGGGCTATGTCGGCCAGCTCACAACCTCGTTCCTGGCGCCCTGGGCGCGCGGCTACGGCTTGGCGCGGAAGCTGACCGAGGGCGTCGAGGGCCTGGCCCGCGAGTACGGCCTGAAGGTGCTGACCTTGGATGTGCGGGCGACGCAGGAGCGCGCCATCCAGGTTTACGAGCACCTGGGCTACACACGCTGGGGGGAGAACCGCTATTACGCGCTGGTCGAGGGGGCCTGGGTCACCGGCTATTACTATCACAAGGCCCTGGACACGGGTTCGATGGAAGGCATTGCCGCGAAATGATTCTGTTTCCCGCCATTGACTTGAAGGAAGGCAAGGCCGTTCGCCTGCTGCGCGGCGAGATGGAGAGCGCGCGGGTGTTCAACGACGATCCGGCCGCGCAGGCCCGCGCATTCGCCGAGGCCGGCTTCGAGTGGCTGCATCTGGTCGACCTGGACGGCGCCTTCGCCGGGCGTCCGCTGAACGCGCCCGCGGTGGAAGCCATCGTGGCAGCGGTCGACCTGCCCGTGCAGCTCGGCGGCGGCATCCGCGACCTCGCAACGGTGGAGCGCTGGCTTGAGGCCGGCGTGGCGCGGGTGATCCTGGGCACGGTCGCGGTGAAGGACCCGGCGCTGGTGGAAGAAGCCTGCCGCCGCTTTCCGGGCCGCATCGTCGTCGGCATCGACGCGCGCGACGGCCGCGTGGCGGTGGAAGGCTGGGCGGAGACCAGCGAAATCATGGCCCGCGACCTTGCCAAACGCTTCGAGGATGCGGGCGTCGAAGCCATCGTCTACACCGATATCGAGCGCGACGGCGCCTTGCAGGGGGTCAACGTCGAGGCGACGGTCGATCTCGCGCGGGCCGTGTCGCTGCCCGTCATCGCATCGGGCGGCGTCGCCAGCCTGGACGACTTGGCGCGGCTGCGCGCGGTGGAGGACCAGGGCGTGGCGGGCGCCATTCTGGGCCGCGCGCTCTACGACGGCCGGATCGATCCGAAGTCCGCGCTGGCCCTGGTGAAGGGAGACGCATAGGCCATGCTGAAGGCGCGCATCATCCCCTGCCTGGACGTGAAGGACGGCCGCGTCGTCAAGGGCGTCAACTTCGTCGGCCTGCGCGATGCCGGCGACCCGGTGGAGCAGGCCATCGTCTACGATGAGGCGGGGGCGGACGAGCTTTGCTTCCTGGACATCACCGCCAGCCACGAGGACCGCGGCATCCTGCTGGACGTGGTGCGGCGCACGGCGGAGGCCTGCTTCATGCCGCTGACCGTCGGCGGCGGCGTGCGCACGCTGGACGATATCCGCCAGCTTCTCCTGGCCGGGGCGGACAAGGTCTCGATCAACACCGCCGCTGTGAAGAATCCCGACTTCGTGCGCCAGGCGGCGGAGAAGTTCGGCCGGCAGTGCATCGTTGTCGCCATCGACGCCAAGCGCAGCGACGATCCCAACATTGCCAGCGGCTTCGAGATCTTCACGCACGGCGGGCGCAACGCCACCGGCCTGGATGCCATCGCCTGGGCACGCAAGATGGAGGAGCTGGGCGCGGGCGAGATACTGCTGACCTCGATGGACCGCGACGGCACGCGCGAAGGCTATGACATCGAGCTGACCCGCGCGGTGGCCGACGCGGTGCGCGTGCCGGTGGTCGCCTCCGGCGGCGTCGGGGGGCTGGAGCATCTGGCCGCCGGTGTGCGCGACGGGCACGCGTCCGCCGTGCTGGCCGCGTCCATCTTCCACTTCGGCGACTATACGATTGCGGAAGCCAAGACCTATCTGCGCGATGCGGGCGTACCGGCACGCCCGGCCTGATCGTTGACCGCGCCACACGGGTCGCTTCCGACCACGGCGGGAAAGGAGTAACGATGGCCACGGACAGCGAAACGCACGTCCTCGATCGCCTGCAAGCTGTCATCGACAGCCGGCATGGCAGCGATCCGGAGACGTCCTACACGGCCAAGCTGTTGGACCAGGGGCCGGAGAAGATCGCCAAGAAACTGGGCGAGGAAGCCGTCGAAGCCGTGATCGAGGGCGTTCGCGGCGACACGAAGCGGCTGGCGGCCGAAAGCGCCGACATGCTCTATCACCTGCTTGTGCTGTGGTCGGCGCGGGGGGTTCGCCCGGATGACGTCTGGCAGGCGCTGGAGGCGCGTATGGGAACCTCCGGCATCGAGGAGAAGAAGGCGCGGAAGAAGCTGGCTTGAGACCTGCCGTCCGCCAGCGGTTTGACAGGAGGAGTTCACGCGATGGCGCAGCCCTATGACGATAACAACATCTTCGCCAAGATCCTGCGCGGCGAGATTCCCTGCAACAAGGTCTACGAGGACGACCATGTCCTGGCCTTCCACGACATCAACCCGCAGACGCCGACGCATGTTCTGGTGATCCCGAAGGGCAGGTATGTGTCGTCGGACGATTTCTTCAACGAGGCGGACGAGGCCGAGATCGCGGCCTTTTTCCGGGCTGTGGGCAAGATATCCCGTGACCTCGGCGTGGTCGATCGCGGCTACCGGATCCTGGCGAACGCCGGGGCGGACGCGCATCAGGAAGTGCCCCATTTCCACCTGCATATCTTCGCGGGCACCGACCTTGGCCGCATGATCAAGCCGGCGGGCGCCTAGCCGGGCGGTGGCCGTCAATGGCACTCGGCAGCTTCGGATTTAAACAACAGTCACATAATGCAAAATAAATATGAATAACTCATAGCAGTGTGTAAATTTTTGGTAGCACACGCTGTATAAGTAAATTATGATGTTCCCCAACAGCTAGAAGGTTAAAGGGCCGTCCCGTGCAGCGCGGGTGCCGGTCCGAGCTTGAAGGGGAACGATCGTGCAGACTTCGCATGGTGGGGATGGGCTTTCCGCCCATCGGCCCGCGCGCCGTATTGCGCGGCTCATCGCCGGCGTCGCCGGGGCTTTCGCGCTTGCCGGCGCCGGCGGCGCGCAGGCGACGAACGGTTACTTCCAGCACGGCTACGGCACGGCATCGAAGGCGCTTGCCGGCGCGGGCGCGGCGCTGTCGCTGGATGCAGTGGCACCTTCCGTGAACCCGGCCGGCATTGCATTCCTTGGCAACCGTGTGGATTTCGGCCTCACGGCCTTCAATCCGGAACGCAGCGTCGACGTCGAGGGCGCGCCGACGCAGCCGGCGAACCTCCTGACGCCGGGCAAGGTGGAAAGCGACCGGCCCTGGTTTCCCATTCCCAACGGCGGAATCACCTATCGGGTCGACGACCGTCTTGCTCTCGGTCTGGCGCTCTACGGCAACGGCGGCATCAATACCGACTATCCCGCCTTCGGCCGCACCTGCCCGAACCCGTTGGGCGGTCCGGCGGTTCCGGGCAAGGGCGTGTTCTGCGGCGGCGAGGCCGGGGTGGACCTGACGCAGGTGTTCCTCAGCCCCACGGCGGCCTACGAGTTCCTCGACGGCTGGGCGGTGGGCGTCAGTCCGATCCTCGCGGCGCAGAGCTTCGAGGCCAAGGGTCTCGGTGCCTTCGCGCCGATGTCCAAGGATCCCGCCAGTCTGAGCGACAACGGCCACGATATGTCCTATGGCGCGGGCGTGCGCCTTGGCATCCAGGGCGCCGTCACCGACTGGCTGCGCGTCGGCGCCAGCTATCGCACGCGCGTGGAGATGTCGAAGTTCGACGACTACGACGGCCTGTTCGCCGAGGACGGCGACTTCGATATCCCGCCAAGCTGGACGGTCGGCACCGCTCTCCGGCCGGTTGAGGGTCTGTGGATCCTGGCCGACTTCCAGCAGATTCAGTACGACGAGGTCGCCGCCGTGTCGAACGAGTTTCCGGCGGGCACACAGCTTGGTGCGGAGAACGGGCCCGGCTTTGGCTGGGAGACGATGAACGTGGTCAAGCTGGGCTTGCAGTGGCGGGCGAGCGAGAAGCTGACGCTGCGTGCGGGTTATTCCACCACGGACCAGCCGATCCCCGACGACCAGCTTCTGTTCAACATCCTGGCACCCGGCGTGGTCGAGGACCACTTCACCGCCGGCTTCGGCTATCGGTTCAGCGAAAGCTGGAGCGTCGACGCCTCCGCGCTCTACGCGCCGAAGGTGGACGTCTCGGGCGCGAATGCGACAGACCCGGCGCAAGACGTCGAGGTCGAGTTGAGCGAGTTCTCCGCAACCATCGGCGTGACGTACCGGTACTAAGACGACCGGGTGCGCTGCGGCTGCCCGCGCCGCGCCCCGCCGCTCAGTCCGGATCGCCCTCCGGCGCGTCCCGACCAAGGGCTGGCCCTGGGTGGTCCGCCCCGTCGCCGGGACGCGGGCGCGTCGTTGTCTCGCCCGTCGTGCGGATGTGCAGGTCGCGCTGCGGGAAGGGAATGGCGATGCCTGCCTTGCGCAACGCCTTGTCGACGGCGAAGTGCAGGTCGCTCAGGACATCCAGGTAATAGTCGGTGTCGCGCGCGTACACCCGTAACTCGAATTCCAGCGCGCTCTCCCCGAAGTTATTGAAAAGGACATACGGCATCGGTGCGCTGGTGACGTACGGGTTTTGCTGTGCGCATTCCAGAAGCAGGTCATGCACGTGCTGTGTATCGCTGCCATAGGGCACGCGCACCGGCACGATCACCCGGCATACACGGTTGCCGTGCGTCCAGTTGGTGATCGCGTTCGAGATCAGGTCCGAGTTCGGCACGATCACCGTGGAACGGTCGAAGGTGTCGATCTCGGTGGAGCGCACGCGGATGCGGCGAACCGTGCCCTCGTGCCCGCCGACCACGATCCAGTCGCCCACCTTCACGGGGCGTTCGAACAGCAGGATCAGGCCGGAGACGAAATTGTTGACGATGGCCTGAAGGCCGAAACCGATACCGACCGACAGCGCGCCTGCGACGATGGCGAGGTTGGAGAAATCCAGGCCGGCGGTCGACAGACCGATCAGCGCCGCCAGCACCAGGCCCAGATACCCGGTGAACGTCCGCAGCGAATCCCTTACGCCGATATCCAGGCGCGTACGCGACAGGATCCGGGTGTCCAGCGCGCGCTGCAGGGCGCGCGTGATACCCAGGATGGCGGCGAACACGAGGACGGCCAGCACCAGGTCCAGCGGGGATATCCGGATCTCACCGATGGTGAAGCCAGCCGCGGCGCTAACGATCCAGGTCCAAAGCTCTTGCCACGGCAGGCCCCAAAGCGGCAGCGCCAGCAGGATGCCGATGCCCAGCACGAAGATATCCAGCGCCGCGCCCAGCCAGAATTGCAGCATCGACGCCATCTGGTCGCCGGCGGCGGGTGATCCCGTGCGGACGGCGCCGAAACATGCGGTGATGGCCTCCCGCACGAGGGCATGAAGCAATAGCAACAGGCTGGCCAGCAGTACGCTCAGGACGGTTCGCGTGGCGAAGAAGCGCGACAGCTCGATGTATCCGAACAGGACGGACACCACCGTCATGAGGCCGAACACACCGACGCCGACGACCAGCCAGCCGCGCAGGCTGTCATAACGGCTCTGCGTCTCCGACTCCGGGTCGGTCCAGATGTCGCGGCGGATAAGCCGGGCGAGCAGCAGCGTGATGAGGATACTGAAGCCCAGTTGATGCATTGCGCGCAGGGCTTCGCCGGAATCGATGGCCCGTCCGGTGCGCACCAGCAGTATATCGATCGCGTAAATTGCCGCCGCCAGGGTCAAAAGGCGGCTGAGACGCGCCGCACCCGAGTTGGTCAACGGCAGGATGCGCCAGCGCGGCGCGTCCACGGCCAGGACCGCGCGGGTCAGTCCGCGCGCCGTGAAGAAGAACGCGATGGAGAACGCTGCCGTTCCGACAACGGGTTCCAGCAACCCCTGCAACAGGCCGACGCTGCCCATATAGGCGACGACGAGCCCCAGCACCATGGCGGGCACCACGAGGTAGAAAGCGGTATCCAGCCCAGCCACCCACAGGCAGCGCACATAGCTCGGCGCCGGGTCGCGCTTGTGCAGAAAGCGGCGGCGCAGCCAGCGGCGCAGCAGCATCGCGACGCCCGCGGCGAATGCTGCGATGACGGCGGAGATGACAAGCACACGGGTGGCGTGCTGGCCGTTGGCGTCCTTCGTCACGACGGCCTTCAGCCCATTGGCCAGACGGCTGAGCGCCTCCTGAAGCTGGGGTCCAACCTTCAGCCACGTCCGTGGATCGATGGGCGAGGGGCCGCGAACCGTCAGTTTGCCCGCGAAGCGGGCGCGGCTGCGCTCCGAAACGGTCCGCAACAGTTGCTGCGACTGCGCCGCCAGGACGTCGGCCCGCTTCGCCCTGCTTTCCAGGTTCTCGACGGTCGAGGTCAACTTTGAGCGCTGCGCCTCTACCGCGGGCGGTTCGATGCCGTCTTTCGGCGCCGGCCCAAGCGCCTCAAGCAGCGTGCGTCGCGAGGCCACCTTTTCCTGCGCTGCCTGCCCTATTTCCAGCACGCGTTGCCGAATTTCGGGAAGACGGGCCTGCCAGTGCTCAAGCCGGACGTCGGTCACCAGGCCGCTTTCGATCTCCTTGGTGGCCTGCTCGACCTGTTCGACGAGTTGGGGCAGGTCCGGCTTTTCAGCCTGCTCTTCCGCCTTGGCTTCAGCCGGCTGCGATTGCTGGGGCTGCTCTTGCGCGTGGATGGGGACAGGCGAAAGCGCCGCCAGTGGCGCGGAAAGGGCGAAAAGGACGAGGGCGAAAAAACGCAAACGCTGCACGAAGCCTCCCGGGATGCTGTGCCGGCGCTCGACGGCGCCAGCATACGCGTTCGTTTCAGCGAAGCGTATGGCGAATTCATGGCCGTGCGATGCAGTCACGTGTCCTTGCGTTCCAGCAGCTCGCGCAGGCGGCGCAGTTCCCCTTTCACCTCCGCCAATTCGTCATCCAGCTTGCGGGCCTGGTTTTCCTGCGCCTGTACGCGCTCGGCCTCCAGCACCTCGAAGTCCTGGCGGTGCTGCGATTCCATGGCGTTCACGATGATGGCGATGAACAGGTTCAGCACGGCGAAGCTGGTCAGCAGGATGAACGGCACGAAGAACGCCCAGGCGTAGGGATAGGTCTCCATCACCGGCCTGACGATACCCATCGACCAGCTTTCCAGCGTCATGATCTGGAACAGCGAGTACATCGAACCGCCGATGGAGCCGAACCACTGCGGGAACGCGGCGCCGAACAGCTTCGTCGCGATCACGGCCGAGACGTAGTAGATCAGGCCAAGCAGCAGCACGATGGATGCCATCCCGGGAATCGCGGACAGCAGGGCCTGCACCACGCGGCGCATCGACGGCACGACGGAGACCAGCCGCAGGACACGGAGGATGCGCAGGGCACGCAGGACTGAGAATCCCTCGGTTGCCGGCGCAAGGCCGATGGCCACGACCGTGAAGTCGAAGATGTTCCAGGGATCGCGGGGAAAGCGTGCCCCGTAAGCGACCATCTTGATCGCCAGCTCGGCCACGAAGACGCCAAGGATGACCCGGTCCAGCGCGTAGAGGACGGGACCGGCCGCGCGCATGGCCGCGTCCCAGGTTTCAAGCCCAAGGGTCACGGCGTTGATTATGATGAGAACGGTGACGGTGTGCCGGAATCGCGGCGCCTCGACCAGGGCCAGCAGGCGGTTGCGAGCCGTCGATGGCAGAGAAACGTCGCTCACGAATGATGCTCCCTTGGCTTGGCGGACGCGTATTAGATAGGCGATTTGACGCCGCTTGCACGGGTATTCGTGTGGTTGAAGAAGTCCGGCCGGGCGGCGATTTCACGGTCTTTTGACAACGCCTTGACCGTGGTCCCGCTGGCTTCTGTCATGCTTGCCCCATATTGTGCGCCACCAAGTGGGTCGTGCCATCAATGAGAAGGAGGCTATCCGCCGCCATGACCGCCGTTGCCGAGAAGCAGGCCGCCCCGGCGAAGTTTGGTGATCCGGACGTTACCGCGACGGGCGAGCGCCGTGCCAGTGTCGAGCTTCGCGGCTTGAAGACGCTGTGGTTCAACACGGGCACGTTGTGCAACCTGACGTGCGTCAACTGCTATATCGAATCCAGCCCGCGCAACGACCGTCTGGTTTACCTGACCGCGGGGGAGGTGGCGGAATACCTCGACGAACTTGACGCCTGGCCGGAGACGGAGGAGATCGGGTTCACGGGCGGCGAGCCGTTCATGAATCCCGATCTCCCGGCCATGCTCGAAGACTCCCTGGCGCGGGGATACCGGGTGCTGGTGCTGACGAACGCCATGCGCCCGATGATGAAGCAGGCCGACGCCCTGCTTCGGATCCGGGAACGGTATGGAGAGCGGCTGACGCTTCGTATCTCCATCGACCACTACGACAAGGCGCTGCATGAGGAAGAGCGCGGCGAGAACACCTGGGCCAAGACCATCGACGGCATGAAGTGGCTGGCGGACAACGGCTTCAACGTCGACGTCGCGGGACGCACCCGCTGGGGCGAGGCCGAGGCCGAACTGCGCGCCGGATACCGCCGGCTTTTCGCGGAACTCGGCGTGGCGATCGATGCCGACGACCCGGCCGCGCTGGTCCTCTTCCCCGAAATGGACCCCGAGGCCGAGGTGCCGGAGATCACGACGGCCTGCTGGGGCAAGCTTGGCAAGTCGCCCGACGAGATCATGTGCGCCAGCTCGCGGATGGTGGTGAAGCGCAAGGGTGCCGCGCGGCCCGCCGTCCTGGCCTGCACGCTGCTGGCCTACGACAAGGCGTTCGAGGTGGGTGAGCGGCTGGCCGACATGCGGCGCACCGTGAAGCTGAACCATCAGCACTGCGCCAAGTTCTGCGTCCTTGGCGGTGCGTCCTGCAGCGCCAAGTGACGATGGCGGCCGGCGCGGGCTCCACGGTCGATCTGGGTTCTCTTGACGGCGGTCCGGTCGTGGTTTTCGGCGGACCCGTCAGCAACCTGCAGGCGACCCGCGCGGTATTGGCGCGTGCGCGCGAACTGTCCATTCCGGCGGGGCGCGTGATCTGCACCGGCGACGTCGTGGCCTATTGCGCCGACCCGGAGGAAACCGTGCGGGCCGTCCGCGAGGCTGGCATTCACGTCGTCATGGGCAATTGCGAGGAATCGCTGGGCGCGGCGGCGGACGACTGCGGCTGCAATTTCGGCGCCGGCAGCACCTGCGAGGTGCTGGCGCAGTCCTGGTACGCCTATTCGGTCAAGTGTCTGTCAGAGCATTCGCGCGAGTGGATGCGGGGCCTGCCACGCCGGATCGGCTTCTCCCTGGGCGGCCGCACGCTAGCGGCGGTGCACGGCGCGCCCTCCCAGATCAACGCCTGGGTCTTCCCCTCGACGTCAGCGGAAGACAAGCGGCGCGAGCTCGACCTGGTGGGTACGGACGGCGTGATCGGCGGCCATTCCGGCTTGCCGTTCGCCGAAACGGTTGACGGCCGGCTTTGGCTGAATGCCGGCAGCGTGGGCCTGCCCGCGAACGACGGGACGCCGCGCGGCTGGTACGCCCTGCTGCGTGCCGGAGACGACGGATTGGCGGTTGAGCTGCATGCGCTGACGTACGACCACGCTGCGGCAGCTGCACGTATGCGCGAGGCCGGCCTGCCGGAAGGTTACGAGGCTGCGCTGCGCACCGGCATATGGCCAAGCTGGGACATTCTGCCCGATGCCGAGCGCGCGCGGGCGGGAACGCCGTTGCCGGATGTCCAGCGCCTGCACTGGGCGCGCGTCTGAATTGTAGACAAAGGTAGACGAATGCAGACGGTGGACGTCGTTATCTACGGCCCGTGGGTGGTTCTGCTCGCCTACGCCAGCCTGACGCTGGTCTGGGCGCCCCGGAACACCGGCCCGGCCGGCTTCTTCAACGGTTCGGGAGTTGCCGGCAGTGCGCCGGGGCTGGCCCTGTTGGCGGCCAGCGCGGCCGTGACCTGGGTATTCGCCAAGTCGGTCTCCAATGCCGCCGGCCTTGGCGCGGCCTTCGGCGTGTGGGGCGGTATCGGCTATGCGGGCTATTATCTAAGCTTCATCGTTGTGGCCGTGACCGCCTATCTGATCCGTACGCGTACGGGGGCGGGCTCGCTGGCGCAGTTCCTGGCCGGCAAGTACGGCGTCCTCTGTGCCAAGCTTTTCCTGGCGGCGATTGCCATCCGGCTGTTCAACGAGGTCTGGTCGAATACCAAGGTGGGCGCCCTCTACTTCGGCGACGAGGGCAGCGGCGCGTACTGGCTGGCGGTGCTGGCGATCACCGGGTTCACGCTGGCCTATTCCTGGCGTGGCGGCCTGCGCTCCAGCCTCTTGACAGATATGCCGCAGATGCTGCTGGCGCTGGCTCTGCTGGCCGTGGTGCTGGCACTGATCGGGCCGGAGCTTGCCACCTCCGGCCTGCCGCGGGTGCCGGACGCGGCGCGAAGTGCCGGCATGACGTTCACAGGTCTGGCGCTGGTGCAGGCGCTGTCCTACGGCTTTCATGACCCGGTGATGACGGACCGCGCGTTCATCGCCTCGCCGCGCACGACGTTGAAGGCCTTCGTCCTGGCCGGGCTGCTCTCCGGCGGCTTCATCCTGGCGTTCTCCGGCGTCGGCCTCTATGCAAATGTCCTTGGGTTGGAGGGCGATGCGGCGGTGGTTGTGCCGATGCATTTGGGCCTGCCGGCGCTTCTTCTCTTCAACGCGATCATGCTGACCAGCGCGGGCTCGACATTGGATTCCACCTTCGCGTCGTCCGCCAAGCTGGGCGCGCGCGACTGGCGCCAGGACACGGCCGAGCCGGAGGCACGCCACCTGACCCTCGGCCGGCGGTTCATGCTGGCCATCGCGGTCCTGGGCAACCTGCCGCTGCTGTCGATCTACATGGGCGACCAGATCGGCCCCGCCATCATCGCCGCGACGACGATCAGCGGCACGATGGTGATGGGGTTGGCGCCGATCTTCTTCCTGGCCTGGATCCGTCCGGCGGGCGCGGTCGCCTTCCACACCGCGTTCTGGACCGGCATCGTGCTGGGTGTCGTCATGACGCTGGAAGGAATCGCCGGCGTCGCCATTGTGCCCGCCTGGATGGACCTCGGCGTCGGCAAGTACGCCGACGACCTGGGCGTGAATGCCTGGGGCGTGATCCTTTGCACCGTCGGTTATCTCGCGGGCGCGGCGGTCGATGCGACGATCCGCCGGACGGCGCCGGTGGCGGCACCTGCGGCGGACTGAGCCTCACGCCGCCTTCGCACCCGGCGCCACGCGGCGGTAGCTCAGCGCCTCGGCCACGTGCATGCGGCGGACCGTATCACTGCCTTCCAGGTCGGCCAGGGTCCGCGCCACACGCAGGACCCGGTGGTAGCCACGGGCGGAAAGCCGCATCTGCTCCGCCGCGCGGCCAAGCAGGTTGCGGCCGGAATCGTCCGGGGTCGCGACCTCTTCCAACAGTGTGCCCTCGGCCTCGGCGTTGGTGCGCGGGCGGCGTTCGGAGGGTATTCCGGCGAAGCGGGCGCGCTGGATTTCGCGGGCGGCGGCGACGCGCGCCGCGACCTCCGTGGTGCCTTCGCGCGGCGGGGGCAGGGTCAGGTCGCTGGCGCTGACGGCCGGAACCTCCACATGCAGGTCGATACGGTCGAACAGCGGGCCGGAGATGCGCGCCTGATAATCCGCCGCGCACTTGGGCGCCCGCTTGCAGGCGAGGCCCGCATCGTCCAGATGGCCGCAACGGCAGGGGTTCATCGCCGCCACCAGTTGCACCCGCGCTGGATAGGTGACGTGCGCGTTTGCCCTGGCGATGGAGACGCGCCCGGTTTCCAATGGCTGCCGCAGCGCTTCCAGCGTCTGGCGGTTGAACTCCGGCAGCTCGTCCAGGAACAGCACGCCGAGGTGCGCTAGCGAGACTTCTCCGGGCCGCGCCTTGTGGCCGCCGCCGGTCAAGGAGGGCAGGGAGGCCGAGTGGTGCGGGTCGCGATAGGGCCGCTGACGCAACAGCTTGCCGCCCTCCAGCTCTCCGGCCACCGAATGGATCATCGAGACCTCCAGCGCCTCCGCCGGGTCAAGTGGCGGCAGCAAACCCGGCAGGCGGGCGGCCAGCATGGATTTGCCGGAACCGGGCGGCCCCATCATCAGCATGTTGTGGCCTCCGGCCGCGGCGACTTCCAGTGCGCGCTTGGCCGTTTCCTGTCCCTTGGTGTCGGCAAGGTCGGGGATGCTGCCATCGGCCACGGCGATGCGCGGCTCGGGGCGAGCGAGGATCTGGCTGCCCTTGAAGTGGTTCACGAGGGCGATCAGCGTCGCCGGCGCCAGCACCTCCAAGCCCTCCGCCCAGGCGGCTTCGCTGCCCTGCGCGGCCGGGCATATCAGTCCTTTCTCGCAAGACAGCGCATGGATCGCCGCCGGCAGCACCCCCGCCACGCCGCCGACGCGGCCGTCCAGGCTCAATTCCCCGAGTGCGAGGTAGTTCGCGATCTCCTCCGCCGGCAGGATGCCCATGCCCACCAGCAAACCCAGCGCGATGGGAAGGTCGAAGTGGCTGCCCTCTTTCGCCAGATCCGCCGGCGCCAGGTTCACCGTGATGCGCTTGGGCGGTAGGGCCAGACCCAGCGCACCCAGCGCGGCGCGTACCCGCTCCCGGCTTTCACCGACGGCCTTGTCCGCCAGCCCGACGATTTGGAATGCCGGCATGCCGGGCGATACCTGCACCTGGACATCGACATCGACGACATCGATGCCGTGATACGCAACCGTCGCAACGCGCGCGACCATAAGCCTCCTGCCCCCCTCACTCACGGACGATAGTATGCAGGAGGCTACACTATTCACGTGTTGTTTTCATAGCGATTACGGGTATCGCTTGAAGTCCCGCGACGAGAAGGTTGGACGGTCCACGGTTGTGCTCCCGCAGCGTCTGACCCGCGTAATTTGCGGGGGTCGGAAAAGCGCATTTCCTGGTATGGTCCGAGCCCATGAGTCCCAGACACCTTCTTGCCGTCGTCATCATCATGGCCATGTTCGGCAGCGCGTTCGCTGTGGGCAAGCTGGGTGTGGACAACATCCCGCCCTTCGCGTTCGCCGCGCTTCGAAGCGCGATCCTGGCCGTGGCCCTGCTGCCGCTGTGGCGCCTTCGCCTGCCGCCGCGCGAGAGCCTGTTGCCGTTCGCCGGGTTCTGTGCCGCGATGGGCACGGGCGTTTATGCTACGATGTACCTTGCCTTGAAGCTGACGAGCTCCGTCTCGCCGATCATCATCGGGACGCAGCTTAGTGTGCCGTTCGCCGTTTTGCTCGGCCGCGTCGTCCTGCGCGAGCCGGTGCGACTTGTGACATGGCTGGCTATCGCGGCCGCGTTCGGCGGCGTCGTGGTGATCGCTTTCGATCCCGCGCTGTTCAGCGACCTGCCGGCGCTTGGCGTGATTGCGCTCAGCGCTTTCTGCTATGCGCTGGCGACGATGCTGGCGCGCTCACTGCGGCATGTCGGGCCGTTCGAGATGAATGGCTGGATGGCTCTCAGCGCCGTGCCCGCGCTTGCCCTGCTCTCCGCCTTCACGGAAACGAGGCAGATTGCCGCCATACGCCATGCCGGCCTGTTCGAATGGGCCATCGTTCTCCACGCGGCGCTTGTCGTGTCGCTGATCGGCCACGTCTGGATGTTCTCGCTGTACCGGCACTACCCGGTTGCCAAGGTCATTCCCTACTACGTGCTGATGCCGGTTTTTGGGATCGGCCTGACACTGATCATCTTCGCCGAAACGCCGACGCTGCAGACGCTTGTCGGTGGCGCCATCGTGTTGGTGTCGACCTATGCGGTGAACCGTACGACGACGCGTGACCGGGAAACGCAAGTCAAGCCGGCGCCTCCCGCACCCGAAGGCTGCGAAGCCGATTCAGCGCCGCGGCAAGCTCGAACCGGCGAAAGCGCGCCAGATCGCCCCGCGGCGTCCGGCTGAGCGCGTCCAGCCCCTGCCGTTCGACGGCCTTCTCGATCCGGTCGAGTAATTCGGGAAGTGTCTGGTCGCGAGCCTGTCCGTCGTTCGACAGCGTCATCAGCGCTTCTGCCACGGCGCGGGTCTGGCTTTCGTCCAGGATTTGCGCCACGGCAGCAAGGTCAATCGTTTCGTCACCGATACGAATTACGTTGCGGCCTTGCACCTTCACCTTCGGGGGCTTCGGCCCTTTGCCGCGAATGCCGGTATCTGCGAGGTGCCGTGCGCGCGGCTTCCCGAATCCGTCACCCCCCTCGGCAGTGCGTTCCGTGCGATGGGTCTCGACAACCTGGCGAGCCTCGGCGGTTACATCGGCCGGGTGGAAGGCCTGCATGGCGATGACGGTGTCGGCCTTGTCCAGGTAGTCGCCGCTGCCGCCGATGACGAGCACCGTCGAAACGCCCAGGTCGTCATGGAGCTGACGCACCTTGTCGACGAAGGGCGTGATCGGCTCCTGCGACTTGGCGACGAGGGCCTGCATCCGCCGGTCGCGGATCATGAAGTTGGTGGCCGAGGTGTCCTCGTCCATCATCAGAACACGCGCGCCGGCTTCCAGCGCTTCCACGATATTCGCCGCCTGCGAGGTGCTGCCACTGGCGTTCGGGGTGGAGAAGACATCGGTGCGCTGGCCGCCCGGCAGGTCGTTGATGAACGGCGAGATGTCGACCCCCGCGACGCCGCGCCCGTCTTCCGCCCTGACCTTCACGGCCGCCGGGTCCGCCACGACAAACGCGCGCCCGTCGTCCGGCACGTGGTTGTAGACGCCGCGCTCGATGGCTTGCAGCAGCGTAGACTTGCCGTGATACCCGCCGCCGACGATCAGGGTGATGCCGCAGGGCACGCCAAGACCCGACACGGGTCCGCCGTTCGGCCCTTCCAGTGTCACGCGGAGGCTCTCCGGGCTTTCGAACGGGATCGCGCCGCCGCTCATCGGCCGGTCGTCCACGCCGCTGCGCCGGGGCAGGATGGCGCCATCGGCAACGAAGGCAACCAGCCCCTTCGCGGCAAGCTGGCCGCGAAGGGCATCGGCGTCCTCCGCCGTCAGGACATGACGTCGGAGGCTGTCCCGGTCGGCCGTCGCCCAGCGCAGCGTCTCTTCCGCAAGCGTTGGCACGTCGCGGCACAGCATCTGCTCGGCCTGCCCGCCGTCGATGGTGCGACCCTGCGCCGGTAGCCCGGCGACGAAGCGCGCCTCCACATCACCGGCGTCCGTCAGCAGGACGGCGCTGCGCTCCAGGATCTCCTGGCCCGGCATATCCATTGCGATGAGGCCACTGGAGCCGACGCCGCGCGGCTTGGAAAGCTGCTTGGCGCGGCGGGCGAAGGCCCGCGCCAGGGCGTCGCGAAGGGCAATGGCCCGGCTGTCACCGGCGTAAGTGTCGCCGGGAAACGCCGCGACCTCGGCCGGGACACGCACGCGCAGGCGCGAGGGACTTCCAAAGGGGTCGCCCTGCACATGGTCGATCAGCAACTCGAAGCCGTCGAAGGCGTAGCGGCCGGCAATGTCCTTGTAGGCCTTGTAGCCCTTGCGATCGATCCGGCGCAGCGCGGCGGCAAGGTCGTTGCGGGTCTGCGGGCGCGGTGCTCGCATGTCGGCTCCTTCCGGTCGTCGTCCGGCGGTTCGGTGCGTTTCTCGGGCAATGGCTAGGTGCGGTGAGCGCGTGGAACCCAGGCGCGGGGAAACTGGCTGTCGATTCTTGCCGGCGGGCCGGGCCGCAGCAGGCCGACGCCGAGCGGCTGGCCCCGATACCTCAGGATCACATAACCATGGCCGTCGCAAGCCGCAAGCTGCCCGGGTGTCGGCGCGAAGCCCTGCCGGGTCTGGTAGGCGTCGCGCTGTGCCCGGTCCAGCTCGACGACGTTGCGCGTGGCCTGCCGGCCGATCAGGAAGGCCGCCGCCGTCGTCGGCTTCGGAATCCGTGCCTCCGCGCGCAGGAACGGCACGCCCGAGGCCACCGGCGGTGGCGAAGCGGGCGGGCAATGGTCGGATGCGATGGCCTGGACATGGTCGCCACGGTGCGCGAACGCCAAGCCCTCGAATGCGTCGTCCGGGAAGCCGTAGCGCCTGCCGATGGCCGCCAATACCTCCTTGTGCCGGAGAGCCGAACCCAATTCCGCCACTGGCGTGCTTTGCGATGTTTCAGCGGGGCCGATACGCTCCAGCACGACGGCGAAAAAGCCACTGGTCCCCGAGATGTGCGGCCACAGGCGTATGGCGTGGCGGACGTCGGGATGGAACGCCCGGCCTTCCCATTCGGCGATTCCGGGCGAGAAGGCGGCGTCATCGACGGGCGGCGGGGCCACCCGGACTCTGCTCCCGTCCTCCTGCAGAATGGCGTCGAGAACCGCCTCGTTCTCTTCCGGCGCCAGGCTGCAGGTCGAATAGACGATCCGCCCGCCGGGCCGGGTCAGCGCCACGGCGCGGCGCAGGAGGGCGCGCTGCTGGTCGGTTACACGCCGCCGGAAGCCGTCGCTTGAACCGTCAAACGTGGCACCCTTGCGGAAGTTCGTTCCCTCGGCGCTGCACGGCGCGTCCACCAGGACACGGTCGAAAGGTCCGGCTGCCAGCGGGTAGTCGCGGCCGTCGAACGCGGTCGTCGTGAGGTTCAGCAGGCCCAATCGCTTCATTCGGTCGCGCACGGCCGCCAGACGCCGCGAGTCGCGATCGTTGGCGATGACCGTGCCGCGGTTCCTCAACGCCATGCAGACCTGTGCCGTCTTGCCGCCGGGTGCGGCGCAGAGGTCCAGCACACGCTCGCCCGGCCGTGGGTCCAGCAGGGCCACGGGCAGCAGCGAGGCTTCTTCCTGAACGCTGTAAAGACCGGCCCGGTAAGGCCACCAGAGGCCCGGCCGGGCCTCGCCGGCGCATCGCAAGGCGCCGGGCGACCACGGTACGGGGACGGTTCCATGATTTTCGGCGCACAGAAGGCCTGCGAGTTCGCTGGCGGTTAACCGGCTTGTGTTGGCGACGACGCATGCCGGGGCGGGCCGCCGCATGGCCGCCGTAAAGTCATCCCAATCACCGACGAGCGAGGCGTAGCGCGCGAGTGCCGTCGCCGGATCCGGTTGGCCTGTCGCCCGTGCTGTCGCGCTTGCATGCGTCATCACGCCCGCGGTTATAACCAAGCAGGCGCGCCCTGACGAGAATAGGTTGGAAAGCTGCCTTGCCTAGCCGGTCTTTGCCGGCTGCTTGGCCGACATCGCCTGGTTCAGTGTGGCAATAAGCTCGTCGCTGCCACACGGCTTCGCCAAAAGAGCGACGGCGTGGGAACGGCCTTCGCGAAGTGCACGCTCGAATCGGCCGGTCAGGTAGACGACGGCCACCCCGCGCTCGGCCAGCTGCTCGCCCAGGAAGATGCCGTCGATCATGCCTTCGAGGCTGATGTCGATGAGGGCGACATCGGGCTGCTCACGTTCACAGGCGGCGAACGCCTCCAATCCCCCGGCGACCGGGCCGATCATATGAAAACCGGCCTCTTCCAGGTTCAGGGCGACCGACTCCGCAAAGTCCGAATCGTCTTCAACGAGCAGGATGCGAGGTTTCATGACACCAATGTTGCTCTTTGGACAAGGCGATGATGCGTCCGCTCCGTGTCCAAAGAGTGGCAATGCTACTAGCAGGGGAATGTTCGGTTAAAATCTGCTAGTAAACGGTCGATTGCTACATCAATCAGGTTTGTATCGACGGCGATATCATCAACCTCGCGGCCAGTATAAGACAGGCAGAGGTTGAGAGCGGATGGTGAGTTCCCGCTGCGGGCGTTGAAAAGCCGCAGCGCCGGTCCCCGGCCTCCGGCAATGTCGCTGAGCAGGCGTGGACTTGCCATGTTCACTGCCCAGGTGGCCGGCAAGCCCAGCATGTTGTCCAGCGACTTCAGGAACTTCGGCCCGATGAGCTGGGGCACCATGGGGCCATTGTGGCGCGCCAGGATACGCGTGGCGGCATCCCGGTAGAAAGCCAGGAAAGGATTGCCGCGACGCATCGCGCACAGCGCGTTGTGGATGCCGCGCGGCGCGCGCAGGCGCCCCTTGGCATCCGTCTGCACCCACGCCTCGCGTCCCAGCAGATAGCCGTCGGACAGGTCCAGCGCCGCGCTCAGGCCCTCGGGATCGAAGACCAGGACATCGGCGTCCAGCCATACGGCGCTCTCCCAGCCCTCGTCCAGCAGATCAGCCAGCACGTTCAGCCGCGCCAGGTCGCTGGCGACCTGCGGGCGGCCGACCGTTTTCGCGCGGACCCAGTCCGGAAGGGTGTCGAACAACTCGTCGCCGACGAAGCGGTACGCGAAACCGGCCTGCTGCGACCAGGCGCGGACGGACTCCATGCACTGGCCGATCCAGTCCGGCGGATTCGCGTGGAACGACTGGACGACGACCGTGGCCGGGTATGAATCGGTGTCGCCGTCTCTCACTCCGACGCGCCTTGCAGGAGATGGTCCAGGGGATAGCCGCCCGCCTGCTTCGTCGAGGCCAGGACGACATGGCTGCTGAGCTGCGCCACGCCGCGGCCGATGTCGAGCAGGCGTTCGGACAGGGCGTGGTACTGTGCCATGTCGGCACAGACGAAGCGCAGGATGTAATCGAAGGTGCCGCTGACCTTCAGGCACTCGACAACTTCAGGGATATCGGCGACGGCCTGCTCGAAGCGGCTGAACGATTTCTGGTCGTGGTTGGCCAGCGTCGCCGTCGCGATCACCGTCACGCTGCGGCAGATGCGGTCGAGGTCGATGCGGGCGCGGTAGCCGTCGAGAACACCCCGGCTTTCCAGCTTGCGCACGCGCTGCAGGCAGGACGAGGGCGAAAGCCCCACGCGTTCGGCCAGGTCGTGGTTGCTGATACGCGCTTCGTCCTGGAGCGTCGTCAGGATCTTGAGGTCGATCCGGTCAAGCTTGAGTTTCTCGTCCATCCTGTCTCCGCCCGCGCTCCCGCCGTTGACGCCGATTCCCGCCGCCGCGTACCGGCGCATCTCCATGCAACCGCACGCCTTTTCACGAAGCCGCGCCTCAAACGCATAGTCTGCGGCCGAGGGCCGGCAACTTCACAGCAAATTTTGCGTCGTCCGTGACACACTAAAGCTTATTGAACGCACTGGAAAACCGCGATGGACGGGGCGATTCATGAACGTGACGACAGCGGCGCAGCAGCATGACAAGCCGGGCGCGGCCGGGACGCGGACGCTCGGCCTTATCGGTGCGCCCAGCGATGTCGCCGCCGGCTGCCGTGGCGCCACCATGGGGCCCGAGGCGCTGCGCGTCGCCGGCCTTGGCGACGTCCTGGCGGGGCTGGGCTACAGCGTCAATGATCGTGGCAACCTGTCCGGCCCGGTTAACCCCGGCGGGCCGCGCGGCAACGGCTATCGGCATCTGGCGGAGACGACCGAGTGGGTCCGGCTGGTGCGTGACGAGGTCGCCGCATCGCTGGCGGCGAAGGAACTGCCGATCCTGATGGGCGGCGACCACTCGCTCAGTATCGGCTCCATAGGGGCGGCGGCCAGGCATTGTCACGAAGCGGGAAAGCCGCTGTCCGTGCTTTGGCTGGACGCGCACGCCGATTTCAACACGGCCGAAACCTCGCCGTCGGGCAACATTCATGGCATGCCGGTCGCCGTTCTCTGCGGCGACGGGCCGGAGGAACTGCTGAGCCTGGGGCACGCGCGGCCGATGCTGGATCCCGACCATCTGGTGCAGGTCGGCGTGCGCTCCGTCGACATGGTCGAGAAGCGGATGGTGGTGGAGCGGCGGCTGCGTGTCTTCGACATGCGCACCATCGACGAGATCGGCATGCGCGCGGCGATGGAGGAGGCGCTGGAGGCGGTCGGCCGGGTCGGCGGGCACCTGCACGTCAGCTTCGATGCCGACTTCGTCGACCCCAGCGCGGCACCCGGCGTCGGGACGCCGGTCCCGGGCGGGCCGAACTACCGCGAAGCGCAGCTTTGCATGGAGATGATCTACGACAGCGGGCTGCTGGGATCGCTCGACATCGTCGAGGTGAACCCGGCGCTGGACTGGCGGAACAGCACGGCCGAGCTGGCCGTGGACCTGGTCAAGAGCCTGTTCGGCGAGCGCATTCTCGCCCGCGTTCTCTGACATGAGGGAGGCACGAGCGATGAACCAGCAGGACACCATCATTTCCCTGACGGAGACCTACAGCGCGCACAACTACCATCCGCTGCCGGTCGTGCTGACCAAGGGCGAGGGCGTCTGGGTCTGGGACGTCGAGGGACGGCGCTATCTGGATTGCCTTTCGGCGTATTCCGCCCTGAACCAGGGCCACCGCCATCCCGCGATCATCGATGCGCTGACCGCGCAGGCGGGGCGGATCACGCTGACCTCCCGGGCATTCCACAACGACCGCATGGGCAAGTTCCTGCAATTGCTGTGCAAGACCGCCGGCATGGAAATGGCGCTGCCGATGAACACCGGCGCGGAGGCGGTGGAAACCGCGATCAAGGCGGCGCGCAAGTGGGGCTACACCCGCAAGGGCGTCCCGCAGGACCAGGCGGAGATCATCGTCTGCAACGAGAACTTCCACGGCCGCACGACGACGGCGGTGAGCCTTTCGTCCGATCCGGACACGCGCCGCGACTTCGGCCCATTCACGCCGGGCTTCAAGTGGGTTCCCTTCGGCGATGCCGCGGCGCTGGCCGAGGCCATGACCGAGAACACCGTGGCCCTGATCCTGGAGCCGATCCAGGGCGAGGCCGGCATCAACGTGCCACCCGACGGCTATCTGCGCGAGTGCCGGCGGATCTGCGACCGGCACAATGCCCTGTTCGTCGTGGACGAGATCCAGACGGGACTGGGCCGCACCGGCGCGCTGTTCTGCCACCAGCACGAGGACGGCGCCGACCCGGACATGATGATCCTGGGCAAGGCGCTGGGCGGCGGTGTCTATCCGGTCTCGGCCGTGGTGTCCTCGCGGGAAATCCTGGGCGTGTTCCAGCCCGGCGACCACGGCAGCACCTTCGGCGGCAATCCGCTGGCGTGCGAGGTGGCGCGGGCGTCCCTGCGCGTCATTCTGGACGAGGGGCTGGCCGAGCGTTCCCGCTATCTTGGCGCGCGCCTGTACGAGCGTCTGCGCAGCCTGAACAGCCCCCGCATCAAGGAAGTGCGCGGGCGTGGCCTGATGATCGGCGTCGAGATCGACAAGGCGCATGGTCCGGCGCGTCCGATCTGCGAGGCCCTGATGCGCCGCGGCGTGCTGTGCAAGGAAACCCACGAACAGGTCATCCGCCTGGCCCCGCCGCTGGTGATCCAGGAAAGCGAGATCGACTGGCTGGGCGACCAGATGGCGGCGATCCTGTAAAGGGCAGGTTCCGCAAAAGCCGGCAATCGCTTTGCGCCGGGGGCGGCCTGCCCTTGGATGAGCGATGGTCCGGCGCAACGGGGCGCAAGCCACGCGGCGGGAACACTGTCGTTATGCCCGGAAAAATTTTTGCAGGCATAACGATAGGGCAATGCCGGCAATCCTGGTCATCACGCCAAGGTGTGAATTCTGGCAATCCGGGAGTCGGGGCTTAGGCCCTGGCATCCCGTGGCTAAACGACCGTCGCCCCGTTACTCCGCTGCCGCCGTATCGCGCATCATCGCGCTTGAGGACTGGCTCTTTGCTTCGCGCAGGTGGCCGCTGATGCGGTATTCGATTCGCTTGAAGACGTAAAGGAGGGCGTAGACGAGGATCAGGTACATCACCGCCGCCGTCAGGTAGAGCTCGTAGAAGGCGAAGGAACGGGCGGCGACCTTGCTGGCGATCCCGGTGATGTCCATCAGCGTGATGATGGAGACGAGCGAGGTCGCCTGCAGCAGGAAGATCACCTCGTTCGTATAGGCCGGCCAGGCCAGCCGGAAGGCCTTGGGCATGACGATCCGGCGGTAGAGCAGGAAGCCGCGCATGCCGCAGGCGCGGGCGGCCTCCACCTCGCCGTGTGGCACGCCCTGGATGGCGCCGCGCAGGATTTCCGCCGTATACGCCGCGGTGTTCAGCGTCAGTGTCAGCACGCCGCAGAAATAGGCCTCGCGGAACATGCCCCACAGGCCGACCGCGCGCAGCTCCTGCACAAACTGGCCGCTGCCGTAGTAGATCAGGAAAAGCTGCACCAGAAGCGGCGTGCCGCGGAAGAAGAAGATGAAGCTGTAGACCGGCGCCTGGATCAGTGGATTGCGGCTGAGGCGCAGGATTGCCAGCGGCATCGCCAGACACAGGCCGATCACTACCGAAAGCGCTGTGATCTGGATGGTCAGGAACGCGCCGTCGATGAGGTCGGGCAGGGTCTTCAGGATGATCGAGAAATCCATCGCCTCAGGCCCTCCTGACGCCGCGGTTGGCCCAGGTTTCCAGCCGTTGCTGCACCAGCATGGAGACAATGGTGAGTGCCAGGTACATCAGCGCGGCGATGAAGAAGAAGGTGAAGGGTAGCCGCGTTGCCTGCGCGGCCACCTGCGCCGCGCGCATCAACTCGTGCAGCTCGATCACCGAGATCAGCGCCGTTGCCTTCAACAGCACCATCCAGACGTTGCCGAGACCCGGCAACGCATAGCGCCACATCTGCGGCAGCAGCACGCGGCGCACCATCAACGCGCGGCTCATGCCGCAGGCGCGCGCCGCCTCGATCTGGCCCTTGGGCACGGCGAGGTAGGCGCCGCGAAATACCTCTGTCGAGAAGGCCCCGTAGATGAAGCCGATGGTCAGTACGCCGGCCAGGAACGGGTTCAGATCGACCCGAACCTCGAAACCAAACCCGGCAAGCAGGTCCTGCACCAGCGTCGGCACCCCGTAGTACACCAGCAGGATCAGCACCAGTTCCGGCACGCCGCGCACCACGGTCGTGTAGACCTCCGCAATGGCGCGCACGCTTCGGGAGTGGCTGAGTTTCGCCCAGGCCCCGAGAAGGCCGAGGAGGACCGCCACCGCCATCGAGGTGACGCCCACCATCACTGTCAGCCTGAAGCCGTCGAGCAGGAACGGACCGTATCCTTTCAGGTCGATCACTGCCTGGGTTCCCCGCTCTGGTTCCCGGTGCGGGCGGCCGCCGCCACCCGTCGGGCGGCGGCGGCGTGTGCCGGCACGTCAAGCATCCGATGGCTTATTCGCCGTAGATGTTCATGCCGAAGTGCTCGTTGCTGATCCGCTCGTACGTGCCATCGGCGAGGATGTTATCGATGGCTTCGTTGAAGCACTGCCGCAGCGTGTCTTCGCCGGGGCGCACCGCGATGCCGATGCCCTCGCCGAACCATTCCGGATCGCTGAAGCTCGGGCCCTTGAACTCGTAGCTCTCGCCGTCGTCGGAGGCGAGGAAGCCCTCCTGCAGCTTGATGGCATCGGCGAACACCAGGTCGAGCCGGCCGCTGATCAGGTCGAGCGAGGCTTCTTCCTGGGTGTCGTAGGTCTTGATGTCGATGACGTCGCCGAAGTTGTCGCGCAGGAAATTCTCGGACACCGTCGCGCGCTGCGTGCCGACGATCATGCCGTCGAGGCCGTCCTCGGAGATCTCGACGTCCATGCCCTTCGGGCCGGCGAAGCGCGCGGGGCTCTGGTAGTACTTCTTGGTGAAGTCGACCTTCTCCTCGCGCTCGGCCGTGATCGACATGGACGCGATGATCGCGTCGTACTTGTTGGCGAGCAGGCCGGGGATGATGCCGGCCCAGTCCTGCGTCTGGAACGTGCACTCCGCGCCAATCTCGTCGCAAAGCGCGTTAGCGATGTCGACGTCGAAGCCCTTCAGGTTGCCGCCTTCGTCGATGTAGTTGAACGGCGGGTAGGCGCCCTCGGTGCCCACCACGATACTGTCCGGGCAGCCTTCGATCGCCGCCATCGATGCCGTGGCGGTGAAGCTCAGCGTGGCCGCCGCGAGCATTGCCGTCATGAACTGTTTCTTCATGTCCGTCGTCTCCCTGTCTCGTTTCCCCGTCTCGCCAGCCGCCGATAATTGCGTTTCCGCCTTTCCGGCCGGCTCAATAGTTGGTTTGCAGGAACTGCCGACACCGCTCCGAGCTCGGATTGTCGAACACCTGCGTGGGCGGGCCCTGCTCCTCGACCCGCCCCTGATGCAGGAAGATCACCTCGCTGGCGACCTCCCGTGCGAAACCCATTTCGTGCGTGACGATCAGCATCGTCCGCCCTTCCTCGGCCAATTGTCGCATGACGCGCAGCACTTCGCCCACCAGTTCCGGATCGAGAGCGGAGGTCGGCTCGTCGAACAAGAGAACCTCGGGCTGCATGGCCAGCGCACGGGCGATGGCGGCGCGTTGCTGCTGTCCGCCGGAAAGGTGGATGGGAAAGGCATCCGCCTTGTCGGCAATGCCCACCTTGTCCAGCAGTTCCTTCGCCAGCTCCACCGCCTCTTTCCGCGGCACCTTCTGGACGTGCACGGGCGCCTCGATGACGTTCTCGAGGATCGTCATGTGGGTCCACAGGTTGAAGTTCTGGAAGACCATGCCGAGACGCGTGCGGATGCGGTCCACCTGGCGCAGGTTCGCCGGCACGCTTTCTCCGCGCCGGTTGCGGGTCAGCTTGATTTCCTCGTCGCCGACGGTAATCGTGCCGGAATCGGGGATTTCCAGCAGGTTGATGCACCGCAGGAACGTACTCTTTCCCGAGCCCGAGGAGCCGATGAGCGCGATCACGTCGCCCGTTTGGGCCTTGAGCGAAATGCCCTTGAGAACTTCCAGCGTTCCGAAGCTCTTATGGATGTCCTTGATGTTGAGTGCGTCCTGCCCCACCGCGCAGCGGCGCCTCCCCGGCGCTTGTTTTTCGTTCGTGCACGAACCTTTTGGCGGAGGCTAGACGGCTTTTTGTCTCCATGCAAAACAAAACCACGTCAAATCCGACCGCGCAGCTCCTCCAGCAAGGGTAGAATATCCTCGCGCAGGGACTTCGGCTGGATCGGTCCGACGTGCTTGTAGCGGATGCGCCCGTCCGGCCCGACGACATAGGTCTCCGGCACCCCATAGACGCCAAGCTCGATGCCGACCTCGGCGCGCTCCTGCGACAGCCGGCCGATGCGCGAATACGGGTTGCCGAAGTTTGCCAGCCACTGGCGCGCGTCGGCCGGGCGGTCCTTGTAGTTGACGCCGTAGATCGCCACGCCCTCTTCCTTGGCAAGGCGCATCAGGATGGGGTGTTCCACCCGGCACGGCACGCACCACGACGCGAAGACGTTCAACAGGACCGGCTCTCCCGCGCCCGTCAGGTCCGCCGTTGCGACCCCCGGCAGGTCGAGCCCCGGGATGGCCGGAAGCTGGAATTGCGGCACCGGCTTGTCGATCAGGGCGGTCGGCACCTTGCGTGGATCGCGCTCGGGCTGCAGGCCCCAGAGGAAGTAGGCCGCGATCACCAGGAAGATCAGGGCCGGCAACAGGAAGATGAGGCGCTTGCCCAGGCCGCCGCCGCTGCGCTCTCCCTCGGCGGTTTCCCGCTGCATCTTGTCGCCATCGCTGCTCATTGCACGGCGCCGTCCGCCGTTGCCTGGCCCTTCTGCCACTCGCCGCTGCGCTTCAGGGCGTCGGCGACCTCGGGCGGCATGTAGTTCTCGTCGTGCTTGGCCAGCACCTCGTTCGCGACGAACACACCCTGGCCGTTCAGCTTGCCCTCGGCCACGATGCCCTGACCCTCGCGGAACAGATCGGGCAGCAGGCCGCGATAGCGCACCGGGACCGTGCCGCCGCCGTCGGTCACCACGAACTGCACCGTGGCGCCGTCGCCGATCTTCTCCACCGACCCCTCGGCGACCAGTCCGCCGACGCGGAAGTTGCGGCCTTTCGGCACGTCCTTGTTCTGCAGGTCGCTGGGCGAGTAGAAGAAGGTGACATTCTCCTGGAACGCCGTCAGGACCATCGCCGTCGCCCCGGCCAGCGCCAGCATGCCGAGACCGATCAGCGTCATCCGCCGCTTCTTGCGCGAGGTCATCGCCTAATCCTCCCCGCCGCGGCCGCGGCGCTTGCGGTGGGCGGCATGGACCTGTTCATAGCCCTTCAGCTCCCGCTTCGTGACCCGCAGGCGGGCCAGCGTGAGGCCCAACATCCCGCCCATGATCAGGACCGCAAGCACGTACGACGGCCAGACATAGACGCCGTAGCCGCCCATCGTCAGGAATTCCGAGACAGCCTGCATCGCGGTCTATCTTCCTTCGACGCTCAACATCCGCAGATTGCGCAGCCGCGCCGCCAGCAGCTCGCTCTTCATGCGCAGCAGCAGCACGGTGAAGAAGAACAGGGTGAAGCCGACACCCATCAAGAGCAGCGGCCAAAGCATGCTCGGGTGGATCGTCGGCACCCCGATCCGGGTCACGCTGGCGGGCTGATGCAGGGTGTTCCACCAGTCCACCGAGAATTTGATGATAGGCACGTTGACGAAGCCGACCAGTGCCAGGATCGCCGCCGCCTTGCGCCCGCGCCCGGGATCCTCGAACGCATTCGAGATCGCCATGTGACCCAGGTAGAGGAAGAACAGCACCAGGACCGACGTCAACCGCGCGTCCCAGACCCACCAGGTGCCCCACATCGGCTTGCCCCACAGCGAGCCGGTCGCCAGCGCCAGGAAGGTGAACGCCGCACCCAGCGGTGAGGCGGAGCGCGCCGCCAGGTCCGCGACCGGATGACGCCAGATCAGCGCGGCCGCGCTCGCCACGGCGATGCAGGTGTAGGCGAACAGCGCCATCCACGCGGCAGGCACGTGGACGTACATGATCCGCACGCTCTCGCCCTGCTGGTAGTCCGCCGGCGCGACGAACAGGGCCGCCGCCAGCCCCACGGCCAGGGCGATGGCGGTGAGCCCCGCGCACCACGGCAGCACGGCATCGGCCAGCCGCAGGAAGCGGCCCGGATTGGCGAATCGGTGCAGGCTGCGGCTGCCCGGTGGGTTGCTGGCGGCCTGGCTGGTCACGGCTGCGGGTCCTTCTCGAAGGCGCGTGATGTGGTCTCGTCGCGTCGCATAAGATTCCTCACTGCACGGCCTGACGCAACGCCGCGGCGGCGGCCCACGGCGCCAGCGGCAGGGCAGCCAGCAGCAGGGCGCCCAGGAACAGCAGATGGGGCCGCGCCGGCAGCCCTGCCAGCGTCGCGTCGATCACCGAGACGCCGAAAATCAGCACGGGGATGTAAAGCGGCAGCACCAGCAGCGGGATCAATACGCCCCCACGCCGGGCGCCAAGCGTCAATGCCGCTCCCACCGCGCCAAGCAGGCTCAGCGTCGGCGTTCCCAGGATCATGGCCGCCAGAAGCATCTTATAGCCATCCGCCGGCAAACCGTACATTCCGGCGATCACCGGTGCGGCGATTAGTAGCGGCAACCCGGTGGTCAGCCAGTGCGCCGTCACCTTCGCCAACACGATCACCGACAGCGGAACCGGCGACAGCGTCAGAAGCTCCAGCGAGCCATCCTCGTAATCCGTCAGGAACATCCGCTCCAGCGACAGCAGCACCGCCAGAAGCGCCGTCACCCAGACGACGCCCGGCGCGATCCGGGCCAGCAGGTTGGGCTCCGGCCCGACGCCGAAGGGAAACAGCATTGCCGTCAGGACGAAGAACAGCACCGCCAGGGCCGCGTCGCCGCGCTGGCGCATCGCAAGCCGCAGGTCGCGCAGCACGATCCGCCGGAAACCTGCCAGCACGCCGGGCATCGCCGGCGCTTGCGACCCACCCAGGGTCTTCGCCTCGGGCATTCGTTCGTGCACGGTGCTCACCAGACATCCTCCGGGTCCGGTCTGGCTGGCGGGTAATCGTCGACCGCGAGGCATGCCGCGTCCGGCAGGTCGAGCGCCTGATGCGTCGCGACCACCACCAGCCCGCCATTGGCGCGGTGTTCGGCGATCACCTCGGCCAGCGTGCGAACCGAGGCGGCGTCGAGGCCGACGCTGGGCTCGTCCAGAAGCCACAGCGGCGCTTGCGCGGCCAGCACGCGGGCCAGCGACAGCCGCCGACGCTGCCCGGCCGACAACAGGTGTCCCGGCGTTTCGGCCAGGTGATCCAGACCGACCCTTGCCAGGGCGGCGGCCACGCCATCGTCGTTCGCCCCGCGCAGGCTGGCCCAGAAGCCCAGGTTCTCGGCGACCGTGAGCACCGGCTTCAAGGCGTCGTGATGTCCAAGGTAATGCACCCTTTGCCGGTGCAGTTCCGGGGCGTCGTCCACAGGCGTTCCGTTCCAGGCCAGCGTTCCCGCCGCCGCCGGCAGCAGTCCCGCCATCACGCGCAGCAGCGACGATTTGCCGCTGCCGTTCGGTCCCGTCAGCACCAGGGCGCCGCCGGGCTCCAGACGGAAATCCAGCGCCGCGAAGACCGGCCGCTCGCCCCGGATGCAGCCAAGTCCGCGTCCCTCGAATGCGCCGTTGCTGGCCAAGGGTGCCAAGATGTCCCGTTCCCGCTTTTCGCGTGCCGTAAGCGCTGTAGCACAGCCTCCCCCCTGACCCAAGGCCGGTCGTCGGCGGCGGAGTCTAACCTGTCTCATCGAGCCGTTTTCCCGTCGTTGGTGCCAGGAAACCGCTCCGTCCTCCAGCCCCGAGCGCAAGCTCCCACATTCGCGTCATCTTCCTCCAGCGGCGGACGGGAGAAAGCATGCCGCATTCAGCGGCGTCAACGCGGTGGTGGCGGATTTCGTGCGGGATTGTCCCCGCGGCCTGCGGGGGGAGCAGGCCGCGGGTACTTTTCCGTTTGCGTTGCGCAAAGGAAAGGCGGTGGCGCCGGGGTCGGGAGCCGGCGCCACCCACCAGCCTAAATGGGGGCATATCGAGGCCGGCTGGTTGGCCTCGGACAGAGAGGGGGATCTCCGTACTTTCCATATTTTGCGGCGGAATGTGGTGTGTTGGCGTTGGAAATCGGGCGGAAATGTGATTTCGTCATCGTGTCGAACGGCTCTTTCAATGGCCCGGCCAGCGCCGTATCCTCTTGCCATCGCCTGCACCGGCACGGGTAAGCCGCCGCATGGACCCACGCCCACCGTTTCCCGGCCGTCTCGCGGTGGCCGCGTGGTGCCTTTTCGACTGGGCGAGCAATGCCTGGCCCACCGTGATCACGAGCTTCGTCTTCGCCGCTTATATCACGCGCGAGGTGGCGCCCACGCCAGAGATCGGCACCGCATGGTGGGGCGCCGGCACGGCCGCCGCCGGCATTACGATCGCGCTCTTCAGCCCGCTTTTCGGCGCCATTGCCGACAGGTCCGGGCGGAAGAAGCCGTGGGTCGGAGTCTTCACGCTGCTCACTGTCGCGATCAGCCTGGCGCTGTGGAGCGTGGAGCCGCGCACCGACCATCTGTTGCGCGCGACCGTGCTGACCGCCCTGGGCAGTGCCGCTTTCGAGTTCAGCCAGGTTTTCTATAACGCCATGCTCTCGGACGTGGCGCCGCCGCGCATGCTGGGGCGCGTTTCGGGGTGGGCCTGGGCGCTGGGCTATGCCGGCGGGCTGATGTGCCTGACGACCAGTCTGGCGCTCTTTGTGCTGCCGGACCCGCCGCTGCTGTCCCTCGACGCAGCCGCGGCCGAGCCCGTGCGCGCGACCAGCATCGTTGTGGCGCTGTGGTTCGCGCTGTTCGCCTTGCCGTTCTTCCTGCTGACTCCGGATAATCCGCCAACCGGGCTGTCGTTGCGGGCGGCGGCGAGGGCAGGCGCGCGGCAGCTTGTGCAATCCCTTCGCGACCTGCTGCCGCGTTACCGCACGATCGCCCGCTACCTGCTGGCCCGGATGATCTACACCGACGGGCTGAACACGCTCTTCGCCTTCGGCGGCATCTATGCAGCCGGGACCTTCGGCATGGGCTTCCGGGAGATCCTGCTGTTCGGGATCGCGCTCAACATCGCCGCCGGGCTGGGGGCGCTCCTGTTCGCGTGGGTCGACGACTGGCTGGGGCCAAAACCGACCATTGTGATCTCACTGGTTTCCCTGATCGTATTCGGCGTCGTGGCGCTGCTGGTGGAAACCAAGACCGGCCTTTACATCGCCGGCTGCGCGCTTGGCATCTTCATCGGCCCCGCCCAGGCGGCCAGCCGGTCCCTGATGGCGCGTTTGGCGCCGGAAGAGGTCAAGACCGAGATGTTTGGCCTTTATGCACTGAGCGGCAAGATGACCGCCTTCATCGGCCCGGCCATCGTGGGTTGGGTCAGCCTCGCCGCCGGCAGCCAGCGCGCCGGGATGGCGACGATCCTGGTGTTCTTCCTGGTGGGGCTGCTTCTGCTTCTGCCTGTTCCGGCGCCGAAAGGAGGCGGGGACGAGGCCGCAAGATAAACGGTGCGGCCCCATCCTGGGGGCCACACCGCTCCAGACTTGACCCGAGTCCGCTCTTCGGCCTCACGCGGCACGACGGGGTGATCCCCCGCTATGCATGAGAAGCCGTGGCTACTTGCCGAACTCGCAGGCCTTGCCGCCCGTACCCTCGGGCATCTCCTGTGCGCGCTGAATGGCCTTATCCATGTTTTCCCAGAGGATCCTCGTCTTTTCCTCGTCGCTTTGCGCTTCGGCAAGCTGCTCCTGGAGAGCCTTCATTTCCTGCTCGGTCATGACCTGCTCGCAGTATTCAGCCTTGTAGCCGCCGTTCTGAGCCAAGGCCGTCGCGGAGGCCATACCGAGCATCACCGCGACTGCAATTCCCACCGATTTACTCATGAGACCAGTTCTCCCTTGTCATTCGGCCCGCCATGCCGACGAAGCCGTTTTCGAACCGAGATCTCAAAAACAACAGCACAGAAACTGTGGTGCCTTGATCGACGTCAATTTGGGTAAGTCAAACGTTCGCATAAATATAATAATGTTAAAATATTGATTATTATTATAACACTATTGGTTATGCTATTTGTAGAGAATGGAGGGCAGTATTACACGATAGGAAGTGGTATCGGCGAGGTCTGAAGGCGGATTGACCAAAACGGGAAAGATCGGCGAGCTTTGCAAGCGGCAAAGCCGGAATCGCGGCACCCTTGGAGGCTGCGCTACGCCTTTTCGACGCCACGCCCTGGCGTTACCAGGAACTCGCTTTCGGGGTCGTGCTTCCGGTAGCGGTGCTTGGCCGTGTCCGGGCGCTGGACGGCATAGCAGTAGACGCAGCCGTGCGGGCAGGTGTCGTAGGCGCCGATGTCGCGGGCGCGGGCACAGAGGCAGCCGGGACGGTTGCCCTTGGTCGGCGCGGCGATCTCCCGCCCCGCCACGCGCGACAGCCGTCCGGCGTCGATGCAGCGGGCGGCGGAGAGCGGGGTGAACAGCGGCTCGCGCAGAAGCTGGGGCTGGGCGCACAGCGTCGGCGTGAAGCCCTCTTCGGCGGCGATGCCGGCCAGTTCCTCCAGCAGCCCGATCTTCTCGCCGTCCGCCGGGTTCCACCAGGAAAAGCCGTGCCGGGCGGCGGCGCGGTCGGTGTTCCGGCGGGTCTTGTCATAGATGTGGGCGAAGGAGAACACGACCTCGTCGCACGCGCCGCGAAGTTCCCGCGCCAACCGCGCGAAGTTTACCCGGTGCCAGTCGGGCGGCGTCAGGCTGGTGAGCATCACCGGGTCATAGCGCCAGACAACGGCTTCCTGGCCGTAGGTTCGCGCGAGCTCGTGCATTGCCTTCAGGGAGTGTTCGGCCGCGACGACGGAAGCCTCCAGGGCGCGGGGATAGCCGGTGACCGTGTACTGCACGATGAAAGGAAAGCCGCGCGCCTGCGCCTCCGCCAGCGTATCGAGGAACGGGAGCGCGTTGCGCGTCCAGAAGACGAAGCCGTCACATCCGGCCGGCGACAGGTCGACCTCGTGCACCTGGCCGCTATACGGATTGGTCATGCGCGCGAAGCCGGCCCGCAGCCGGCGGCGGAACCACTCGGCGTAGAAGGCCGGAATATCCGTTTTATAGCTGGCGGAGACGATCATCGCGCCCCGCCGCCGTTGCCGCCGCCGTTGCCGCCATCGTCATCGTCGTCCGTGTCGTCGAACCCGCGCGTCAGCTCCCGCCGCCGCTTCTCCTGCATGTAGCGCTGCGCGCGCAAGCGGCCCCAGAAGCGGAAGGCGAAATACAGCACGCCGGCCACCACCGCCGCGCCGAAGCCGACATCCTTCATCGCCGTGCTTGCGAAGAACATCTCGCCGGCGATCGCCACCGCGGCGCCGATCGCGACGGTGGCCATCAGGGCGATCAGGATGCCGAGGTAGACCCGGTCGTTGCGCGGGTCATCGTGCGCCCAGCCGGGCCTGTCGGATTGCTTCATCGTTTTGCGGGTCCATGCATTGTTGTCCGGGCGAAAACACCTATGTGGTGGCTCACGCGCCACGGGAGCAAGCCTTGGCGTTGCGTTTCGCGAAGCTGCCTCGCCGGCCGGGCGCCGGAAAATATCGCGGTCAAGGCCACGAACGGTCCGCAATCGGGCATTTCAATGGCTTGATGGTGTTTGAGGTGTACTTATATATCCCGCGGAACGCCACGCATTGGATGTCTCCACGCACCAGGGACCCTGGCGGCGCTTCATGAGGCCGCCGGCAGGTCTGCTGAAAGGAGAGAGGGGTAATGAGCAAGGTTATCGGAATCGATCTCGGCACGACGAACTCGTGCGTCGCGGTCATGGAAGGCAAGCAGGCGAAGGTCATCGAGAACGCCGAGGGCACGCGCACCACGCCCTCGATGGTGGCTTTCGGCGAGGATAATGAGCGGCTTGTCGGCCAGTCCGCCAAGCGCCAGGCCGTCACCAACCCGGAAAATACGCTCTTCGCCATCAAGCGTCTGATCGGCCGTCGCTTCGACGACCCGATGACGAAGAAGGACATGGAGCAGGTCCCCTACAACATCGTCAAGGCCGATAACGGGGACGCCTGGGTCGAGGCGCACGGCGAGAAGTACAGCCCGTCGCAGGTTTCCGCCTTCATCCTGCAGAAGATGAAGGAAACGGCCGAGGCCTATCTTGGCGAGACGGTCGAGAAGGCGGTCATCACCGTTCCCGCGTACTTCAACGACTCGCAACGCCAGGCCACCAAGGATGCCGGCCGCATCGCGGGTCTTGAGGTACTGCGCATCATCAACGAGCCCACGGCGGCCTCGCTGGCCTATGGCCTGGACAAGAAGAAGACCGGCACGGTCGCGGTCTACGACCTCGGCGGCGGTACGTTCGACATCTCGGTCCTGGAGATCGGTGACGGCGTCTTCGAGGTGAAGGCGACGAACGGCGACACCTTCCTGGGCGGCGAGGATTTCGACCAGAAGATCATCGGCTACCTCGCCGACGAGTTCAAAAAAGAGAACGGCATCGACCTGCGCAAGGACAAGCTGGCCCTCCAGCGCCTGAAGGAGGCCGCGGAGAAGGCCAAGATCGAGCTGTCCGGCGCGCAGCAGACCGAGGTGAACCTGCCGTTCATCACCGCCGACCAGCACGGTCCGAAGCACCTGAACATCAAGCTGACCCGCGCCAAGCTGGAGGCGCTGGTCGACGACTTGGTGCAGAAGACCGTCGGCCCCTGCAAGCAGGCGCTGAAGGATGCGGGCCTGTCCGCCGGCGAGATCGACGAGGTGATCCTGGTGGGCGGCATGACCCGCATGCCCAAGATCGCCGAGACGGTGAAGAACTTCTTCGGCAAGGAGCCGCACAAGGGCGTCAACCCGGACGAGGTCGTCGCCATCGGCGCCGCCATCCAGGCCGGCGTGCTGCAGGGCGACGTCAAGGACGTGCTCCTGCTCGACGTCACGCCGCTGTCGCTTGGTATCGAGACGCTTGGCGGCGTGATGACCAAGCTGATCGACCGCAATACCACGATCCCGACGAAGAAGTCGCAGGTGTTCTCCACCGCCGAGGACAACCAGACGGCCGTCACCATCCGCGTCTTCCAGGGCGAGCGCGAGATGGCCGCGGACAACAAGATGCTGGGCCAGTTCGACCTTGTCGGCATTCCGGGCGCACCGCGCGGCGTGCCGCAGATCGAGGTGACCTTCGACATCGACGCGAACGGCATCGTCAACGTTTCGGCGAAGGACAAGGCCACCGGCAAAGAGCAGGCCATCCGTATCGAGGCCTCGGGCGGACTGTCCGAGGAGGACATCGAGCAGATGGTGAAGGACGCCGAGGCGCACGCCGAGGAGGACAAGAAGCGGCGTGAGCTTGTCGACGCCAAGAACCAGGCCGAGGCTCTGATCCACACCACCGAGAAGACGCTCGGCGAGGTCGGCGACAAGGTCTCCGACGAGGACAAGAAGGCCGTCGAGGATGCTGTTGCCCAGTTGCGCACTGCGAACGAGGGCGAAGACCTCGAAGACATCAAGCAGAAGACCGAGCAGCTCTCTCAGGCGTCCTCGAAGCTGGGCGAGGCCCTTTACAAGGCCCAGCAGGAGGGTGCCGGCGATGGCGGCGCGGAGGCTGGCGAGGCCGCCGGCGGCCAGTCCGCCGAGGAAGGCGTCGTCGATGCCGACTTCGAGGAAGTCGACGACGACCAGAAGCGCGGCGGTCAATCGTCGTCCTGATACCGTATGAACGGCAAGCGGGCGGGGGCAAGGGGAGCTCCCGCCCGCTTCGTTCCGTCCCTTGGACGTTTTAAGACCCGAACGATAAAGGCCGACGTACGCAATGGCCAAACAGGACTACTACGAAGCACTCGGGGTGTCGCGGAGCGCCAGCAAGGACGAGATCAAGAAGGCCTATCGCAAGCTGGCGATGCAATACCACCCGGATCGCAATCCGGACGATCCCGAGGCCGAGCATAAATTCAAGGAAATCGGCGAGGCCTACGAAGTCCTCAGCGACGAGCAGAAGCGCGCCGCCTATGACCGCTTCGGCCACGGCGCCTTCGACGGCGCGGGCGGCGGTGCCGGCGGTCCCGGTGGCTTCGGCGGCTTCGGCGGCGGCGGTTTCGCCGACATCTTCGACGAGATGTTCGGCGACATGATGGGCGGCCGCCGGCGCGGCCCGACCGGTCGCGGCGCCGACCTGCGCTTCGACATGGACATCACCCTGGAAGAAGCCTTCCAGGGCAAGCAAGAGCAGATCCGCGTCCCCACGGCCGTTAACTGCGAAACATGCCAGGGCAGCGGCGCGGAGCCGGGGACCAAGCCCACCACCTGCACCACCTGCGGCGGTGACGGCCGCGTGCGCCAGCAGCAGGGCTTCTTCACCATCGAGCGCACCTGTCCCCACTGCGGCGGTGTCGGCCAGATGATCAAGGATCCCTGCAAGGCCTGCGACGGCACCGGCCGGCAGCACAAGGAACGCACGCTGCAGGTGAACATTCCCGCCGGCGTCGAGGACGGCACGCGTATCCGCCTTGCCGGCGAGGGCGAGGCGGGGATGCGCGGCGCGCCCGCGGGCGACCTTTACATTTTCTTGACGGTGCAGCCGCATCGCCTGTTCCAGCGCGACGGCGCCAATATCTTCTGCCAGGTGCCGATCAAGATGAGCACCGCCGCGCTTGGCGGTCAGGTCGAGGTACCGGTGATCGACGGCTCTCGCGCCCGGATTACCGTGCCCGAGGGCACGCAGACCGGCCAGCAGTTCCGCCTCAAGGGCAAGGGCATGAGCGTTGTCCGTTCCAACGCCCGCGGCGACATGTATGTCGAGGTTCAGGTGGAGACGCCGAAGAACCTCTCCAAGCGCCAGAAGGAACTGCTGCGGGAGTTCGACGAGGAAAGCAAGAATGGCGGAACCCACCCCGAGTCCGAGGGCTTCCTGAAGAAGATCAAGGAGTTCTGGGAAGACTTGACGGAGTAGGGAGGTCGCCAGGGCTTCTTACCGCGGCATATTTCAGGTTTCATTCACGCGCCCGGCGCCGGCCGTCGGGCGCGCGCGGCCTCTTCCCATCGCGCATTCACGCGGCGGCGACGGCGTGGTAAACGGCAGCGGTTGCAAGCCTGGGGAGGACAGTCATGAGCGCGCTGCGGATCGGGATTGCCGGCTGCAAGGGCCGGATGGGCAAGATGCTGGTGCAGGCGGTCGTGGAGAATCCCGACTGTGAATTGGCTGGTGGAACCGTGCGCGAAGGCGACCCGGCGGCGGGAGAAGACATCGGAACGCTGTTCGCCCTGGGGGAGACGGGCGCGAAGGTGTTGACGGACCCGGTGGAGTTGTTCGCAGCGTCGGATGCCGTGATCGACTTCACGAAGCCGGAACTTGCCGCCCGCCATGCCGATCTTGCGGCACAGTCGAAGGTCGCGCTGATTATGGGGACCACGGGCCTCGGCGAGGCGGAGCAGGAGGCGCTGAACCGCGCCGCGCGGCATACGCAGGTCGTGCAGGCCCCGAACATGAGCCTGGGCGTGAACCTGCTTCTCGACCTCGTGGAGCAGGTTGCGCGGGCCCTGGACCCCGGCTTCGACATCGAGATCGCGGAAATGCACCACCGCCACAAGGTGGACGCGCCCTCCGGGACCGCGCTGGCGCTTGGCAAGGCAGCGGCGGCGGGCCGTGGCGTCGACCTGGACGAGGTCGCGGACCGGGGTCGCGACGGCCACACCGGCGCACGCCGGGAAGGCGATATCGGCTTCGCCGTCCTGCGTGGCGGCGATGTCGCGGGCGAGCACACGGTCGTCTTCGCGGGTGCCGGCGAGCGGATCGAGTTGACGCACAAGGCTGGCAGCCGCGCCATCTTTGCCCAGGGCGCGGTCAAGGCGGCCGTGTGGGCGAACAGGCAGGATCCGGGTCTCTATTCGATGAAGGACGTACTGGGACTTTAGCCAGAGAAGGTCCGCTGGCCGGCGAGGCGGGGCGAGACCAGTGCAAGCGCCAGTGCGACGGCCAGCGCGACCGTGGCGATCTCGTAAAGCGGCCGGTAGCTGCCCCAAAGGCCGAACAGCCCCGCAAGGCCATAACCGGCAGCCGCCTGCGCCGCGGCGAAGACGCCGGTCGCCCAGCCCCATATCCGGGTCTGCAGGTGCGGGCCGACCAACTCGACGAGCCGTCCCGAGGTGAGCACCACAAGCGCGGGCACCAGCGCGCCAACGACAAAGGATGAAATCGTCGTCGCCGTCATCGAGACCGCGACCAGCGGCAGCCCGACCGCCATGGCCTTCAGCAGGTAGGCAAGGCTCAGGCTGACGTGCCAGCCCAGGCGCGCCACCACCCTGCCGGCCAGGAACGGTCCCAGCGCCGCGCCCGTACCGAAAACGGCCCATTGTATGCTCGCCGCTTCGATTCCGAGTTCCCGCTCGCGCGCGAGGAAATCGACCCAAAAGACAGTGTGCGGCACGAAGCCGATGGCATCGAAGCCGTAAGCCAGGATGACGGGAATCGCGGCAAGTGGAACCTGCACGTGCGCGCGCGGCGCGCGGCTGCCTTGATCGTTGTCGCTTCCACCCGCTGTCGGCCGCCATGCTCGCCATGTGGCCGCTGTCAGGAGCAGGCTGGTCCCGGCCAGCGAAAGCCAGGTTGCTGTCAGCCCGGTGGCCGCCAGCGCCGGGACGATGGTAGCCGAGAGAAGGATACCCAGGCCGACGCCCGTGAAAACATAGGCCCCTGCCGCCGCCCGCTGTCTCGGCGGGGCTTGGCTCAGGATCGTCGACGGCCCGACGACCATCAGCGCGGCGCCCGCGATACCGGCCAGCAAGCGCCAGAAGAAGAACCAGACGAAGGGAAGCGGCCAGGCACAGGCCACGAAGCTCAGGATGGCAACGAACAGACCGGCCCGTACGACGCGGCCCGCTCCGGCCATGACGGAAAGGCGATGGGCCGCGAAGGCGCCAAGTAGATAGCCGAACAGGTTCGCGGCACCCAGATAGGCTGCCTGCGTCCCGGTGAACCAGCCATTCTCGACCAGGCCAGGGATTAGCGGCGTGTACGCGAAGCGGGCAAGGCCGATTCCGATCAGGACGCTGGCCGTGCCGGCGAAAATTCTGTACGCGGAAACGCGATCCGACGCGTCCATGCAGGGCTCCCCGACCCGGATATCCCCCATTGACCGGTTACGCAACGCGCCCCGGTTTCTCCTCGGAATAGCCCAGATGGAGCCTTTTGTCGTGCCGGTTTAACGCAGACCAGTCATGAGTCCTGGCTGACGATCTTCCAGGAACCGTCGGGCTGCCGGCAGGCGGTGCCGTACGTCTGCACCTTGTCCCCGCGGACCGTGGACGTGGCCGTGTACTCCCGGCAATAGCTTCCGTCGCCCGTGCGGTAAGTGTCCCGTGGCGTCACCTGATGGCCGCCGACGTTATCGGGATTCCGCCATTCGATGGTTCGTCCATCCGGGGCGTGCTCCAGCGCCTGATCGAGGCAGAGGTGATCGGCCTGGTCCATCGTGCGTCCGACTTCGCCACCCAGGAACACGCCCGCGACGGCACCGCCGATGATCGCGGCGATCCGTCCGCGCCCGTCACCGATCTGCGAACCCGCGGCAGCCCCGGCCGCCCCGCCAAGCACCTGGCCGATCAGCTCGCGATTGCAGCGGCCGACATCCAGATCGAGGGGAGCCTGGGGAAGGCTTGTCGCGTAGGTATGACCCCCGCGGCCGGGCGGCGCCCAGGGGGGCGGACCGGCATGGGCAGGCGGGCCCGCGCGATGGCCCGGGCCGCCGCACTTGTACTCCTCTTTCACACCGTCCGGACCAGCCTTGTATTCGTACTTACAGTCGCCGGATTTCCACTCGCGTTTGACCCGGCCCCCGTGTTCGTAATTCTCCTCGTATTCATAGCCGCCCTTTTTGCCGTGGCCGCGGCCATGACCGGACTCGTCCTTCCAGGGATCGGCTAACCCGGTCGCTGGCGAGACGAACATCGTCGCCATGGCAAGGCATGCTAGGATGTGTCTCGCATCGAACATCGGGCTGCTCCTGTCCTGACCGAAGACCATGACATCGCAGACTGGAGGCCAGGTTTGAAGATTCGGCAAACACTGCACACACTTGTCACACTGGGTGCGGCATGTGGCCTTGCCGGCTGCGCGGTTTACGGCGCACCTTATCGGCCGCACGCCCCTAAGGTTCCGCCCGGCCATATGCCGCCGCCGGGCGAATGCAGGATCTGGTTCCCCGACCGTCCGCCGGGACAGCAGCCTCCGCCCGGCCCCTGCCATTACCTGGAATATCAGGTGCCGCCGGGCGCCTATCTCATCCGTGGATAGGCTTGGCCGTTAAAGTTCTTTCGGAGGACGAACCGGTCTCCACTTCGTCTGAAGATGCTTTAGAACATCGTTTCCAGCACGCGGTCGGGCGGCGTGTGGCCGTCGACGAAGGTCTTTACGTTGATAATGACCTTCTCGCCCATCGCGATGCGGCCCTCGATCGTCGCCGAGCCCATGTGCGGAATCAGGACGACGTTGTTCAGCTTCAACAGCTTCGGGTTGACGGCGGGCTCGTGCTCGAAGACGTCGAGACCGGCGCCCGCCAGCTCGCCCTTTTCGATCATGCGGGCCATCGCGTTCTCGTCGATAACCTCCCCGCGGGAGGTGTTGACGATCATGCAGTGGGGCTGCAGCAGCTTCAGGCGGCGGGCGTTCAGCAGGTGGAAGGTCGCCGGCGTGTGCGGACAGTTGACCGAGATGATGTCCATGCGCGCGAGCATCTGGTCCAGGCTGTCCCAGTAGGTGGCCTCCAGCTCGGTTTCGATGTCCTCGTGGACGCGGCGACGGTTGTGATAGTGCACCGACAGGCCGAATCCACGGGCCCGACGCGCCACCGCCTGGCCGATACGGCCCATGCCGATGATGCCGAGACGCTTGCCCCACAGCCTGTGGCCCAGCATGTGGGTCGGGCTCCACCCGCCCCACTCGCCGGCGCGGACCATGCGCTCGCCTTCGACAAGGCGGCGGGCGACCGCGAGGATCAGCGCAACCGTCATGTCCGCCGTGTCCTCGGTGAGGACGCCGGGGGTGTTGGTGACGGTGATGCCGCGCTGTCGCGCCGTCTTGATGTCGATGTGGTCGACACCCGTCCCGAACGACGCGATCAGGCGCAGGTTCGGGCCGGCCTGCGACAGCACGCCGGAATCGATGCGGTCGACGACCGTGGGCACCAGAACGTCCGCCGTTTTTGCCGCCTCGATCAGCTCCTGCTGCGACATCGGGCGGTCGTCCACGTTGAGGCGGGTATCGAACAGCTCCATCATCCGCGTCTCGATGACGTCGGGGAGCCGGCGGGTTACGACGACGACGGGCTTTTTCTTCTGCGCCATCCACGACTCCTTATCGGATGGGCGGGTGAATCATGGCGCCCTCCGGAGCGCGCTGCGCGGGTTGCCATACCAGCCCGGTGATTGGTTGTCCAGAGCCGCCGGCCCCCGTGTGACGCGCTTCTTCGCGGCGCCTTGACCGCCTGTCATCGCACGGCTTAGCTAGTACCGGGACGCAACAAATCGTATCGGAGTCGCGAACGCGGCGATGCGGTGCATGGGGGCGGGGCAAAGCCGGCGATGATGACGTTTCAGGCGAAGGAAAGTGGGAGACTCGCCGTCTTTCGGCCAGCGCTCGTGCTGGCGGTGGCTTGCCTGCTGCTCTCGATGTCGGGCGCTGCCCTGGCGCAGCAGACGGGGCGAAGCACCGGACTGCCGATTCCCCGCTTCGTATCGCTGCGCGCGGACGAAGTGAACCTGCGCACCGGACCCGGCCTGCGCTATCCCATTGAATGGGTCTACAGGCGCCAGGACCTGCCCGTCGAGGTGATCGAGGAATTCGAGGCCTGGCGGCGCATCCGCGGTTGGGACGGCACGGTCGGCTGGGTGCACGGCGTGATGCTGCAAAGCAAGCGCACGGCGCGCGTGACGGGCTCGGATATCCGCCTCTTGCGGGCCCGCGCCAACCCGGACGGCGATCCCGTGGCGATGCTTGAGCCCGGCGCGATCGGGAAGCTCGACCGCTGCAAGCGCGATTGGTGCCGGATCGAGTTCGCCGGCCTGATCGGCTGGCTGCAGCGCAAGGCTTTCTATGGCGTGCTGCCGGGCGAGACGCTGGATTAGACGCGGCCGGAACCTCAGTCCTCGTTATTGTCCTTGCTGGAAGCGGCGGCGGTATAGCCCACGGCGCCGCCCGCCGCCGCGCCGACAACGACGGCACAGCCGCTTGTGCCAAGCAGGGCAGCGGCGAGCAGGGCGGCGATCACTCTCTTCACGACGAAACACCCTCGATTGCATTCAATCCCAAACCGACTGGCCAGATACGGTCGCCCCAGCCGTTTCGCAATCGTAATGGCTGTGAGCGGTCCGTGGCGGATCCGGCGCGCGGCGACGGCCCGCCGCACGCCGGGAAACGCCAGGGTCAGCGGGCCGTGCCCTCGGTCGGGGCTTTCTGCCCGGCCTCCGACGTCCGCCACGCCGTGAAGCGGGCATTCAGCCGCTCCTGGTTTTCCGCCCACCAGCCATGGTTGCTCCAGATCGCGTTTTGCGAATTCGCCTCGGCCGTCGGTAGCTTGGCCGTTACCTCGTCCGACAGCATCGCCAGCGCTGACTTCCGTGCCGGGCCATAGGCTATATGGCGCGACTGCTCGGCCATCCGCTCGCTCTGGGTGGCAAAGGATATGAAGTCGAGCGCCGCCGCCTTGTTTCGCGTGCCCTTGGGGATGCCCCAAAGCTCGATATCGCGCACCTGGCCGTCCCAGAGGATGGCCTGATCGGCACCGCCGTCGATGGCATCCTGGATGCGGCCGTTGTAGGTCTGGGTCATGGCCACCGCGCCCTCGGCCAGCAGCTTCGGCGGCGTTGCGGCGTTGTCCCACCAGACGATCTGGCGCTTGATCGTGTCCAGCTTGGCGAAGGCGCGGTTGACCCCTTCCCCGGTGGACAGTACGTCATAAACCTCGGCCGGCGCGACGCCGTCGGCCATTAGCGCCCATTCCAGGATGACCCGCGGGTTCTTGCGCAGGCCCCGCTTACCCGGATAGCGCTCAAGGTTGAAGAAACCGGCGATGGATTGGGGCGGGCTCGCGTAGCGACCCTTATCGTAGCCGACGACGGTCGAGAAGACGTTCTGGCCGATGGCGCAGGTGCGCAGCCCCTCTTCCAGGAAATCCTCGGTCGCGGGCGTGCCGTCCGGCGCCGGCTCCAGGATGGCCGGATCGATCTCTTCGAGAAGCCCCTGCTCGCAGCCGCGGACTGCATCCGACAGGCCAAGATCGACGACGTCCCAGGTGACGTTCAGGGCGGTAACCTGTGCTTCGATCTCGCTCAGCCCGCCGTTGTAGTCGACGACGCGCACCCAGCGGTCCGTGCGTTCGCGGTAAGGATTCACGTATGCGATCATCTGGCTGGCGGTGTAGCTGCCACCCCAGCTTACGATTGTCAGCGGCGCCTGCTGCGCCTCGGCGGCGTCCGGGCGAAGGCCGACCGCGGTAAACGCCGCGACGGCTGCCACGGCAAGGCGATGCCGCATCGGTCCAATCATGAAAGACCTCCCACTGCTGATGCGCTTACGCCCCCTGGATCACCCCTGCCACGAATGATGCCTTGTGGCAGGGAGTTCGGCAACCAGAGCGCAAAAGACTGGCATCGCGCCAAGCCACGATGGCCTTGCGCCATCAATTGTCAGGGAAGTCTCGGGGAAACGACTGCGTCACCCGTCGTCGCGGACGCGGATGATGACGTCCACCCGGTCGACGTGCGTGCCCTCGGGCGCGTTGGGGAGCTCGGCCAGACGGATCTCCTCACCGGGGATGTCCTGCAACTGGCCGCTGTCCTCGTAGTAAAAGTGATGGTGGTCGTCGATGTTGGTGTCGAAATAGGAGCGACCGGGTTCCACCACCACCTCGCGCAGCAGGCCGGCGCCGGTGAACTGGTGCAGGGTGTTGTAGACCGTTGCCAGCGAAACCGGGATGTCGGCCGACTTCGCCTCGCCGTGCAACTGCTCGGCTGTGACGTGGCGGTCGCCGCCCTGGAAAAGCAGGCGCGCGAGCGCAAGGCGCTGGCGCGTCGGGCGGAGTCCCGCGCGGCGCACACGTTCTATCACCTCGCTGAAGGGGCGCGATTGCGTCATCTGCGGAGTCGGATCCTTTCCCATCCAGCCGTCCGGCCATTACAACAACTCGACCCTGTATATAACGTACGGGAGGGTGAAATAAAGGGTTAACAGGGTCGTGCCGCCCTCTTTGGAACTGCTTCAAAAACGCGCAGGGTCAGGCGCGGCCCCATTCGCCGGTCCCCGGAACCGCTCTGCCGCTTGCCGAGAGCCGGACGATGGTGTAGGCGGTAGTTTCGCTGCGCGGCGGCTGTGTTATAGTCCCGCGCCCGGGCGCGCTTTGCGGCTTGTCCGGTGGGCGAGCGCGCCCTGACTGGTGGGATTCTTTACTATATGACGTCGGTGATGAGGGCATAGGTGTCCGAACGCAAGACCAGCTACGGTTACGACGATCTGCTTCGATGCGCGCACGGCGAGCTGTTCGGGCCCGGCAACGCGCGCCTGCCGCTGCCGCCGATGCTGATGTTCGATCGAATAGATCACATCGCGGAGGAAGGCGGTGCGAACGGCAAGGGCGAGGTCGTCGCCACGCTCGACATCAAGCCGGACCTCTGGTTCTTCGACTGCCATTTCGAGAGCGATCCGGTGATGCCAGGTGCCCTGGGCCTGGATGCGATGTGGCAGTTGCTGGGGTTTTTCCTGGGCTGGATGGGTGCACCCGGGCGCGGTCGGGCGCTCGGCGTGGGCGAGGTCAAGATGAAGGATCAGGTCCTCCCCACCGCGAAGAACGTCGTCTACCGTCTCAACCTCCGGCGCGTCATCATGCGTAAGTTGGTGCTGGGCATCGCAGATGGGACGATGGAGGTCGACGGGACCACCGCCTACGAGGCCAAGGACCTGCGCGTCGGCCTGTTCACGGCGCCCGAAGCGCAGGTGCAGGGCGCCTGACGCAAGTTAGAGAACGAGGCCAGATATGCGACGCGTCGTGGTAACCGGCCTGGGTGTCGTTTCCAGTATCGGTAACAACAAGCAGGAAGTCGTCGAGTCCCTCAAGGCGGGGCGCTCCGGCGTCGAGCACTGCGGCGATTATGCCGAGCGTGGCTTCCGCAGCCACGTTCACGGCTCGATCAATCTCGACCTGGACGCCCACATCGACCGCAAGCTGCGTCGCTTCATGGGCGACGGCGCCGGCTTCAACTATGTCGCGATGACCGAGGCCATCGCCGACGCCGGCCTGGAGCCGGGCGACATCTCCAACGAGCGCACGGGCCTCATCATGGGTTCGGGCGGGCCGTCCACGTCGAACCAGGTGCAGGCCGCCGACATCGCGCGGGAGAAGGGGGTGAAGCGCATCGGCCCCTACATGGTGCCGCGCTGCATGTCCTCGACGAACTCGGCCAACCTCTCGACGGCGTTCCACATCAAGGGGATGAGCTACTCGATCTCCTCTGCCTGCTCGACCAGCGCGCATTGCATCGGCAACGCCGCCGAGGCGATCCAGCTTGGCAAGCAGGACGTGATGTTTGCCGGCGGCGGGGAGGAATTGCACTGGACGCTGTCGATGCTGTTCGACGCGATGGGCGCGCTTTCCAGCCACTATAACGACCAGCCGGAGAAGGCTTCGCGGGCCTACGACAAGGACCGCGACGGCTTCGTCATTTCCGGCGGCGGCGGCGTCGTGGTACTGGAGGAACTGCAGCACGCGAAGGCACGCGGCGCCAAGATCTACGGCGAGATCATCGGGTATGGCGCCACCTCCGACGGCGACGACATGGTAGCGCCGTCCGGCGAGGGCGCGGTGCGCTGCATGAAGCTGGCGCTGCACGGTCTCGGCAACACGCGGGTGGACTATATCAACGCCCACGGCACTTCGACCCCGGTGGGCGACATGATCGAGCTACGGGCGGTGAAAGAGGTGTTCGGCGATGATGTGCCCTACATCTCCTCGACGAAGTCGCTGACCGGGCACGCCCAGGGCGCGGCGGGCGTACAGGAAGCGATCTATTCGCTGCTGATGCTGGAGAACGATTTCCTTGCCGCTTCGGCCAACATCGATGAACTCGACCCCGAGGCGGAGGGTATGCCGATTCTGACCGAGCGGCGAGATAACGCCGGGCTGACCTGCGTTCTATCGAACAGCTTCGGTTTCGGCGGGACGAACTGCTCGTTGGCGTTCCGGCAGTTCGAGGATTGAACCCTCAGCCGGGCTGGCCGGCAAGGGAACGCCGCTTGCGGGGGCTCTGGTGGGGCAGGGTGTGGAGCCTGGGACCACGGGAAGGACATAGCCGAGGATGACCTCGACGCGAGGATTGCTTGCGGGCCGCCGCGGCCTGATCATGGGTGTCGCCAACGACAAATCGATCGCCTGGGGCATCGCCAGGGCGGCCGCCCAGCATGGCGCGGAATTGGCGTTTACGTATCAGGGTGAGTCGTTCGGGCGGCGGGTCCAGCCGCTTGCCGAATCGCTCGGCAGCGAGATCGTGCTGGACTGCGATGTTGCCAACGATTCGGACCTGGATCGCGTTTTCGGGGAAATCGGCGAGAAGTGGGGCAAGCTGGACTTCGTGCTGCATGCCCTTGCCTATTCCGACAAGAGCCAGCTCAAGGGCCGCTACGTCGATGCGACTCGTGACAACTTCCGCCACACGATGTCGATCTCGACGTACTCCTTTACCGCGGTCGCACAGCGCGCGATGAAGCTGATGACGGACGGCGGCTCGCTGTTGACGTTGACCTACCTTGGGGCGGAGCGGGTGACGCCGAACTACAACGTCATGGGCGTGGCCAAGGCGGCGCTGGAGGCGTCGGTACGTTACCTGGCCGCCGACCTCGGCCCCGAAGGCATCCGCGTCAACGCGCTATCGGCCGGGCCGATGCGCACGCTGGCCGGATCCGCGATTGCCGATGCGCGGTTCGTCTTCCGATGGAGCGCGGAGCAGGCACCGCTGCACCGTAACGTCGAACTGGACGAGGTGGGATCCGCGGGCCTTTACTTCCTCAGCGACCTGTCGGCGGGTGTCACCGGCGAGGTGCATCACGTGGATGCCGGCTACCATTCCATCGGTCTGCCCCACCCCTCGCGGGTGAACAGCAAGCGGGACAACGGGAACGGCAACGGCGCTAAGTGACGCTGCGATCGGAGCCCAGCGGCGGCAACGGCCGCGACAGCGCCTCGGCGATCCTGTCAGGCGCGTCGGTGATGATGCAATCGGCGCCCCAGCGGCGGAACTTCTGCGCGTCGACGGGGTCATTCACGGTATAGATCCCCAGGCCGTACCCGGCACCGCGAATCGCCTCGGCGCGATGCACGGTCAGGTGGTTCTTGCTGACGTTCAATGCGACGCAATCCAGGGTATCCAGTAGGCGGTGCCAGTCGTCCGGTACGTGCTCGGCGATCAGCGCGCGCAGGTAATCGGGCTGGCGCCGTAACGCGGTTTCAAGGCACTCCCGGCGAAAGGACGATAGCATCGGCGTCGGAAGATTGTCCGGCCAGGACGCGCGAAGAACCTCGATCGCCGCTTCGGTCGTCTTTTTCTCCGTGCCGGACGCCGGCTTGAGTTCCAGATTGGGCGTCAGTCCCAGTTCCGCCATCCGGGCCAAGGCTTCCGCCAGTGTCGGTATCGGCGTGCCGGCGAAGGCCGACCCAAAATGCGCACCGACATCGAGTCGTCCCAACTCTTCGGCTGTCAGTTTGCTGAGCTGCCGGTCGTCACCCGCTGTCCGGCGCAGGGAATGGTCGTGGTGCAGCACCGGCACACCGTCCTTGCTTAGCATAACGTCCACCTCGACCCAGCCGCAGCCGGCATTGGCTGCGGCATCGAGCCCGGGCAGGGTGTTTTCCGGCGCCAGCGCGGCGGCGCCGCGATGACCCATGAAACTCGGAAGTTCGAAGCGGCGGATCATCATTTCCCGGTCTTTCCTTGCCGTGTCGGTCGATTACTGTGGCGGACGACCATCCTCTTCCTCAATAACGAAAAGGGCGACCGCACGGGTCGCCCTTGCCGCATTCCAGGTCGTATTGGACCGGATCAGCCGGCCTTCTGGATTTCCTCGCCGGTTTCCTGATCGACGGCCTTCATCGACAGCTTGACCTTGCCGCGGTCGTCGAGGCCGATGCACTTCACCTTGACGATATCGCCCTCGCTGACGACGTCATTGACGCTTTTCACGCGCTCGGGCGCCAACTCGGAGATGTGCACGAGGCCGTCCCGGTTGCCCATGAAGTTCACGAACGCGCCGAAGTCCACGATCTTGACGACCTTGCCAGTGTAGATCGCACCGACCTCCGGCTCGGCGACGATACCGCGGATCCACTCGATCGCGGCGTTCGCCGCCTTCTGGTCGACGGCCGCTACCTTCACCGTGCCGTCGTCCTCGATATCGATCTTGGCGCCGGTTTCCTCGCAGATCTCGCGGATTACCTTGCCGCCGGTGCCGATGATGTCGCGGATCTTGTCCTTCGGGACGTTCATCACGGTGATCTGCGGGGCACGCTCCGAGACACCCTCGCGGGCCTGGGTGATCGCCCGGTTCATCTCCTCAAGGATGTGCAGGCGGCCGTCGCGGGCCTGATCCAGGGCGATCTGCATGATTTCCGCGGTCACCGAGGTGATCTTGATATCCATCTGCAGCGAGGTGACGCCCTTGTCGGTGCCTGCCACCTTGAAATCCATGTCGCCGAGATGGTCCTCGTCGCCCATGATGTCGGAGAGGACCGAGTACGCCTCGCCCTCCTTGATGAGGCCCATGGCGATGCCCGCGACGGGCCGGGGCAGGGGAACGCCCGCATCCATCATGGCAAGGGACGAACCGCAAACCGTCGCCATCGACGAGGAGCCGTTCGACTCCGTGACCTCTGAAAGGACGCGGATCGTGTAAGGGAAGTCTTCCTTTGCCGGCAGCAGCGGATTGAGCGCCCGCCAGGCCAGCTTGCCGTGGCCGATCTCGCGCCGGCCCGGAGACAGCATGCGGCCGGTTTCGCCGACGGAGTAGGGGGGGAAGTTGTAGTGCAGCATGAAGTGCTGCCGGTACTCGCCCTCCAGCGCGTCAACGATCTGCTCGTCCTGGCCGGTGCCCAGCGTGGTGGTGACCAGGGCCTGCGTCTCGCCACGGGTGAACACCGCCGAGCCGTGCGTGCGGGGCAGCACGCCGACCTCCGCCTGGATCTGGCGGATATCGGCGGTGGCGCGGCCGTCGATGCGGCCGCCGGTCTTCAGGATGTTGCCACGCACGATCTCGCGTTCGAGACCCTTGATGACGCCCGGCGCGACCGCGAGTTCCTGCTCGTCCTCGGCCAGCGAATCCAGCGCTTCCTGACGGATCAGCGAAAGCTGCTCCTGGCGCTGCTTCTTGTCGACGATGGTGTAAGCCTCGCGCAGGCGCTCGCTGTAGGCCTTGGAGAGCTTGTCGTAGACGGTGGCCTTCTCCTCGGGATCCCCGGCGACGTCCCAGGGTTCCTTGGCGCATTCCTCGGCCAGGGCGATGATCGCCTCGATCACCTTCTGGTACTGCTGGTGGCCGAAGTTGACGGCGCCCAGCATCGTTTCCTCGCTAAGCTCGCTGGCCTCCGACTCGACCATCATCACGCCTTCGTGGGTGCCGGCGACCACAAGGTCGAGGTCGCCCTCCGGCAGGTCCGGCTGGCGCGGGTTCAGGATGTACTCGCCGTCCTTGTAGCCGACGCGGCAGGCGCCGATCGGGCCCATGAACGGCATGCCCGAGATCGTGAGCGCAGCGGATGCGCCGATCATCGCGACCACGTCCGGGTCGTTCTCCAGGTCATGGCTGAGAACGGTGCAGATGACCTGGGTTTCGTTCTTGTAGTTCTTGGCGAACAGCGGGCGGATCGGCCGGTCGATCAGGCGCGAGGTCAGCGTCTCCTTCTCGGTGGGACGCCCTTCGCGCTTGAAAAAGCCGCCCGGAATCTTACCCGCGGCGGCCGTCTTTTCCTGGTAGTTCACCGTAAGGGGGAAGAAATCGAGTCCCGGCTTCGGCCGCTTGTCGCCCACGGCCGTGCAAAGCACCACCGTGTCGCCGTAACGCGCCATGACGGCGCCGTCGGCCTGACGGGCGATGTGCCCGGTCTCCAGGATCAGGGGGCGTCCGCCCCAGTCGATTTCCTTGCGATGGATGTCAAACATCAGTCTTCAGTCCTTTTCCAGCTTTCCTTGGCCGGTTGGCTGGCCGGACCCGCGTAAGGAGCGCCTGCGCGCTTCCGCGCTCCTTGCGTCGGCCCGGCCCCCGCCTCAGGTACGTGCGCCGGCCGTTGCCGCACGTACCCGTCATACATATCGTCGAATCGGCAATTGCACCGCCTCGCGGCCCCTTCCCTGAAGGGCGCCGCGAAGCAGTGCCGATCCGTCATCGTCAAAATGGCCGGTCCAGCCCGCCTTTAGCGACGCAGGCCCAGGCTCTTGATCGTGTCGTCGTAGCGTTGGCGGTCGTTACGCTTGATGTAGTCAAGCAGCCGCCGGCGCTGACCCACCATGACCAGAAGGCCGCGGCGGGAATGGAAATCCTTCTTGTGCTGCTGCAGGTGTTCGGTCAGGTTCTTGATCCGCTCGGTGAGAATCGCGACCTGAACGACCGGCGAGCCGGTGTCGGTCTCGCTCGCCCCATATTCCTTCACAAGCTCGTGCTTGCGATCGGTTGTAATCGACATCGTGCGGTCCTTTTCGCTTTAGAGGTTCAATACCCGCACCGGGCGAATGTCCCCGCTCTCGAAACGCGCAAGCGCGACGGCGCGGCCGCCGGTCATGGCGCAGACCACGTCGCCGTTTTCCAGGTCACGCAGTCGCTCGAGATTCGAGCGCTTGAGCAGCGATACGCTTTGACCGCTGCGCAAACGGTTCGCCTCGGTGTCGGTCAAGGCCAGCGCCGGGATGTCGTCCAGCGCGGTCTCGACCGGAAGCACGTACTCTGACGCGCCGGCACTATGCCCCAGAGACTCTAGCGTTTCCAGGGAAATCATGTCGTCTTCACCGAACCCGCCGACCCGCGTGCGCCGCAGTGCCGCGAGGTGCGCGGGCACGCCCAGCGCCGCGCCCAGGTCGCGGGCCAGGGCGCGGATGTAAAAACCCTTGCCGCAGGTGCAGGTGAAAGAAGCGTGGTCGTCGTCGTCGATCGAAAGCAATTCCAGCGTGTCGATACGCACCGGCCGCGCCTGCAGCTCCGGCGTGCCGCCGCCGCGGGCGATATCATAGGCACGCTGGCCGTTGACCTTGATGGCCGAATACGCTGGCGGCATCTGCTCGATCACACCCAGGAATCCGGGTAGCGCGGCCTCGATCTCGCCCTGCGTGGGCCGTCGGTCGCTGGTTTCGGTGACGGCCCCCTCGGCGTCGTCCGTTTCGGTCGCCTGACCCCAGCGCAGCGTGAAGCGATAGGTCTTCGTCGCCTCCATCATGTAGGCCACGGTCTTCGTCGCCTCGCCCAATGCTATCGGCAGAACGCCGCTGGCCAGCGGGTCGAGTGTGCCGCCGTGGCCGATTTTCTGCGGGTTGAGTACCGCCTTGACCCGGTTCACCGCCTGGGTCGAAGTAATTCCCAGCGGCTTGTCGAGTGCGATCCAGCCGTTGATACGGTTCTTCTTACGCTTATTGCTCATCGTCGTTTGCGTCTGCGTCCGGATTCTCGTCGCTGGGCGCGTTTTCCAGGTCGTGGCGCACGCGGGGCGTGCTCAAGAGCGCCTCGATCCGCTCCGCCTCGTCGAAGGAGGTGTCGGCCTCGAAGCGGACCTGCGGCGTGTAGCGCAGCTCCACCTCGCGGCCCAACTGTGCGCGGAAAAATGGCGCGGCGCGGCGCAGGGCCGCCACCATGGCTTTCGGGTCGCCCCCGCCGAAGGGGACGACGAACGCCGTTGCGTTCTTCAGATCCGGGCTCATCCGGACCTCGGTCACGGTGATGTTCGCCTCCGTCAGCTCCGGATCGCGGAGGCCGCCACGGGCCAGAATGCGCGATAGTGCGTGGCGCAGTTCCTCGCCCACGCGGAGCTGACGCTGGCTGGGGGCTTTCGCCCGGCGTCGCGTCATCGTTGTCCGACTTTATCCCAGGGCTTTGGCGGGCACGGGGCGCCGCCGGGTGCCTATGAGAGCACCCGGCTGACCTCCTGCGTCTCGTAACACTCGAGAACGTCGCCCTCACGGATGTCGTTGAAGTTTTCCAGGGCGATGCCGCACTCGTAGCCTTCCTTGACTTCCTTCACCTCGTCCTTGAAGCGCTTCAGCGTCTTCAGGTGGCCCTCGTAGACCACGACGTTGTCGCGCAGCAAGCGCACGCCGGCGCCCCGCTTGACCACGCCTTCGGTGACGCGGCAGCCGGCCACCTTGCCGACCTTGGAGATGCTGAACACCTGCCGGATCTCGGCGTAGCCGATGAAGTTCTCCTGCGCCACTGGCGAGAGCATGCCCTCGAGCGCTGCCTTCACGTCGTCGACGACGTTGTAGATCACCGAATAGTACCGGATGTCGACGCCGTCGCGCTTGGCGACCTCGCGGGCCTTGGCGTTGGCGCGCACGTTGAAGGCGACGATGATCGCATCCGACGCACCGGCCAGCGTCACGTCCGATTCGCTGATCCCTCCGACGCCGGCGTGCAGCACGCGGGCGCGCACTTCCTCGTTGCCCATCTTCTCTAGGGCACCGATGATCGCCTCCAGCGAGCCCTGTACGTCGGCCTTGACGACGAGGGGCATCTCCTTGACCTCGCCCTCCTTGATCCGGGAGAGCATCTGTTCGAGGGATCCGCGGCCGGAGGCGGCAATCTCCTTCTGGCGCCGCTGTTCCTGGCGGAACTCGCTGATCTCGCGGGCGCGCTGCTCGTTCTCGACGACGACGAACTCGTCGCCTGCCTTCGGCGTGCCCTGCAGGCCCAGCACCTCGACGGGTTCGGACGGGCCGGCTTCCTTCACCTGCTCGCCGCGGTCGTTGATCAAGGCGCGTACGCGGCCCCACTCGCTGCCGGCGACGAAGATGTCGCCCTGGCGCAGCGTGCCGCGCTGAACCAGCACGGTGGCGACAGGGCCGCGGCCCTTCTCCAGCTTGGCCTCGATGACCGAGCCCTCGCCCGGACGGTCCGGGTTGGCCTTGAGTTCCAGAATCTCGGCCTGGAGCAGGATGGCCTCTTCCAGCTTGTCGAGCCCCTCGCGGTTGATCGCCGAAACCTCGACGGCCAGGTCCTCGCCGCCCATCTCCTCGACGATCACGCCGTAGTTCAGCAGCTCCTGGCGTACGCGGTCGGGATTGGCATCCGGCTTGTCGCACTTGTTGATGGCCACGATGATCGGAACCCCGGCGGCCTTGGCGTGATTGATCGCCTCCACCGTCTGGTTCATCACGCTGTCGTCGGCCGCGACCACCAGGATCACGATGTCCGTTACCGTGGCCCCGCGCGAACGCATTTCCGTAAAGGCCGCGTGACCCGGCGTGTCGATGAAGGTGATGCGGTTGTCGCTGGGCAGCTTCACCTGATAGGCGCCGATGTGCTGCGTGATGCCGCCGGCCTCGCCGCCGACGACGTCCGTTTTCCGCAGCGCGTCCAGCAGTGAGGTTTTGCCGTGGTCGACGTGGCCCATGACGGTGACGACGGGTGCGCGTGGCTGCAGTTCTTCCTCCCGGTCCGGGCCGCCTTTAAGGCCCTCCTCGACATCGCTTTCCGACACGCGCTTGGCCTTGTGCCCGAACTCCTCGACGATCAGTTCGGCGGTCTCGGCGTCGATGGTCTGATTAATGGTGGCCATCGTGCCGATCTTCATCAGCGACTTGACCACCTCGGCACCGCGTACAGCCATGCGCTGAGCCAGCTCCCCGACCGTGATGGCGTCGGGAATGACCACCTCGCGCACCACCTTCTGCGGTGTCTGCTGGCCCTTGCGGCGCTGCTTCTCGCGCTCGCGCTGGCGGCGGACGGCCGCCAGGGAGCGGGCGCGGTCGCCCTCCTCGCCTTCCAGCGCCTGGCTGATCGTCAGCTTGCCGCGGCGGCGCTCGCCGGCGGTCGGCGTGCGCTTGGCCGGCGTCGGCGCCTTGACTCCGCCCGGCTTGCTACGCTTGACCCGGCCGCCTAGCTCTTCCTCGACCTCCTGGTCGACGCCGCGCCCCTTGCCAGGTGTCTTCTTGGCCTCCGTGGTTTCGGCCGCGGGAGCCGCCTTCTCCGCCGCGGGTGGCGTCTCAGCAGGCTGCTCGGCCGGAGATTCCGCCTCCTTGGCCTTTCCAACCTCGCCCTGCTTCTCGGCCTCCTTGGCTTCCTTCTCCTTGCGGCGTGCCTCTTCCTCGGCCTCAAGCTGACGCTGGGCTTCTTCCTCGGCCTTGCGGCGAGCTTCTTCCTCGGCCTTGCGTTTGGCCTCTTCCTCGGCCTCGACCCGCCGACGCTCTTCCTCCTCGGCCTGGCGGCGCTTGCGCTCTTCCTCGTCGCGGCGCGCGGTCTCCAGCGCGCGCAAGCGCGCCTGGCGCTCGCCTTCGGTGAGCTGCCGGCCGCTGCGCGTGGTTCCGCGCTCCAGCGTCTGCGTCTCGGTCTCGGGCTGCTGCGCGAAGCTCTGCGTCTGCTGCTCCTCGCCCTGCGCCGGCTCAGCCTCGGCCGCGCCGCCCTTGACCTCGGTCATGCGGCCGCCTTCGTTGCGCTGATAGGTACGCTTGCGCTTGACCTCGACCGCAACCTGCTTGGTGCGCCCGTGGCTGAAACTCTGGCGGACCTGGCCCTGCTCGACCGTCTTGCTCAGTTCGAGCTTGCCGGGCCGCTTCAGCTTCAGCTTCTTGCCATCGCCGTCATTATTGCTCGTCGTCATCTCGCTCCAGCGCTCGGTTCTTGCGCTCAGTGGTTGTTTCGTCGTCGCCGATCAGGCCCGCCAGGCGCGTCCATTCGCGCAGCAGGCCCTCGCTATGGCGGCCGTCGCGGACCGCGGCATGGACGGTTGGCCCACGCCCCAGCATCCGTCCCAGATCGTCGGCGCTGAACGCTGCGACGATCGGCAGGTCCGGTCGAACGGCCCGACCCAGCCGCCGCAGCTTGTCGCGGCCGTCGGGCGCGGCATCGTGCGCTTGCAGCAGCACGCCCGCCACCCCTTTCTCCAACAGGCCGCGCACCTTCGCGAATCCGCCGGTGGCCTCTCCGGCACGCCGCGCCAAGCCGATACGGTTCAGGCAGCGCTGGTGCAGCAGGCGCTCCACTTGATCGGCGAGATCCTTGGGAACCTCAACCTTGGAGCGCGCCGCGCGTGCGAACGACCCGCGCCGGCGCGCCTTTTCTATCATATCGCGGCGCGGCAGGCACCATATTCCGCGACCGGGCAAATCGCCGCCAGGGTCCGGCACGATCACGCCGTCCGGCCCAACGACAAAGCGCAGCAATCGGGTCTTGTCGTGCACCTCACCGCTGGCGATGCAGCGGCGCCGCGGACCGTTGGTCGCTTCGGCACCCGCCGCTTCGGCCATGAAAGCCTCCGCCGCCGTTGTCTCAGCCCTCCCCGGACGTGGCGCCGCCACCGCTTGCCTGCCCGGATTCCGCGGCGTCCTCGTCGCCGAACCAGTGGGCGCGGGCGGCCATGATGATCTGGTCCGCCTCGGCCTGTCCGGGCGCGTCTTCGCCCAGCATCTCGATCAACTCGTCGCTCGCCAGGTCGCCCAGGTCGTCCAGGGTTTTGATTCCCTTTTCGCCCAGCTTCACCAGCATCGCCGTGGTCATGCCCTCTATACCGGCGAGTTCGTCGCTGACGCCCAGGTCGCGGCGCTTCTCCGTCAGTTCCTGGTCCTGCTCTTCCAGGTAGGCGCGGGCACGCTCGCGTAGCTCCTCGGCCACTTCCTCGTCGAAGCCCTCGATCTCGGTGAGGTCCTCGACCGGGACGTAGGCAACCTGGTCGACGGCGGTGAAGCCCTCGGCCACCAAGAGGTGCGCGATCACGTCGTCGACGTCCAGCGCGTCGATGAACATCTGCGAGCGCTGGCGGAACTCCTCGCTGCGCCGGCGCGACTCCTCATCCTCCGTCAGGATGTCGATGTCCCAGCCCGTAAGCTGCGAGGCCAGGCGGACGTTCTGGCCGCGGCGGCCGATGGCCAGGGACAACTGATCGTCCGGCACCACGACCTCGATGCGGCCCTGCTCTTCGTCCAGAACCACCTTGCTCACCTCGGCCGGGGCCAGGGCGTTCACGACGAAGGTGGCCGGGTCCGGCGACCAGGGGATGATGTCGATCTTCTCGCCCTGCAATTCGCCGACGACCGCCTGGACGCGGCTTCCGCGCATGCCCACGCAGGCCCCGACCGGATCGATCGAGCTGTCGTGGGAGATCACGGCGATCTTCGCGCGGCTGCCGGGATCGCGCGCCACCGACTTGATCTCGATGATGCCGTCGTAGATCTCCGGCACTTCCTGCTTGAAGAGCTGCGCCATGAACTGCGGATGACTGCGCGACAGGAAGATCTGCGGCCCGCGCTGTTCCTGGCGCACGTCATATATATAGGCGCGGATGCGGTCGCCGACACGGTATGTCTCGCGCGGCAGCGATTCGTCGCGACGCATCACCGCCTCGGCCCGGCCCAGATCGATATGGATGTTGCCGAACTCGTTGCGCTTGACGATGCCGTTGACCACCTCGCCGACGCGGTCCTTGTATTCCTCGTACTGCCGGGCCCGTTCGGCATCGCGAACCTGCTGGACGATCACCTGCTTGGCCGTCTGCGCGGCAATCCGCCCAAGGTCGATCGGCGGCAGTTCCTCCACGACGAACTGGCCGACCTCGATGTCGGGGTCCTGCACCTGCGCATCCTTCAACAGGATCTGCGTGTGCTCGTCCTCGATCTCCTCGACCACCTCGCGATAGCGACGCAGCCTGATCTCGCCGGTGCGCCGGTCGATCTCCGCGCGAATGTCGTGTTCGTGGCCGTACTTGGCGCGACCGGCCTTGCTGATGGCCGATTCCATCGCGTGCAGGACTTCCTCGCGCTCGATGCCCTTCTCACGGGCGACCGCGTCGGCCACCTGCACCAGCTCGGTCTTGAACGCCGTTGCCGTATCCATCGTCGTTGTTTCCGCTCTGTTCGGTCTCGTTTGTTCCGATACGTCGTTCCGCCTCAGCCTTGCGGGCCGTCGTCCACTGCCTGAACGGCCGCGATCAGCTCGTCGGTCAGCATCAGCTTTGCCTTGTCCACTTCGGCAAAGGGAATGCCCAGTTCCTGGCCGTCGACCTCGAGGCGAATCTCATCGCCCTCGATGCCCAGCAGGCGGCCCTTGAAGCGTCGGCGGCCGTCGTGGGGCGCCGTCAGCTCCACCTTCGCCTCGAACCCGGCCCAGCGCTCGAAGTCCTCCAGCCGGGTCAGCGGCCGGTCGATGCCGGGCGAGGATACCTCCAGCGTGTACTGGCCCGGAATCGGGTCCTCCACATCGAGGATCGCTTCCGACGCGCGGCTCACCTCGGCGCAGCCGTCGACGTCCATGGCCGAGCCGTCACTGGGTTCCGCCATGATCTGCAGGCGCTGATCCTGCCGTCCGCCGGATAGCAGGACGCGCACGACCCGATAGCCCATCGCTTCCAGCGTGGGCGCGAGCATGGCCTCGATCTCGGCGGCCTTGCCCGTGCTGGTCTTGCCTCGGTTCAGCGTGTCCGCTTGCGGACGGCTCGGCAAATCGCGCTCCCTCTGGCGTAACGGCGGCCCATAACAAAAAAGTGGGCCGTTTGGCCCACCTTTCCGGTGGCCCGGTGCGGCCTTAACCCGGCCAACCGCACCGAACTATAGACGCTCAGTAATGTAGCGACCCGTTGGCACGCTCGCAAGTGCCAACCCCCGGCTTCCGCAATGATTTTCTCAGCGGGGGCGGCGGCGGTATTTCAGGTAAATCGGACTGCGCGCCTGGCCCAGCGCCTTCATCTCGTACCGGGTGGCGGGCCAGTCCGCGCCCCGCTCGCGCCAATCCGCCGCGCGACGCGCCGTCCATTCGAAAGCGGGATGGCGGGTCAATTCGATGGTCATCCAGCGCTGGTAGCCGGGGTCGTCGGTCGCGAGGCGCAGTTCGCCCCCATCGACCAACACCCGCGCCAGGGCGTCGAGTTGGTCTTGCTGGATGAAGCGGCGCTTGTGATGGCGCGCCTTCGGCCAGGGGTCCGGAAACAGGATGAACGCACGGTCCACCGAGGCTTCTGGCAGGGCCTCGATAAAGTCGCGGCCGTCGCCATGGAAGATGCGCACGTTCCGCAGGCCGTCGTCCTCCACCCGCCGCAGCAGCTTCGCGATGCCGTCCTGGAAGACCTCGACGCCGATGAAGCCGACATCGGGGTTGTGCGCAGCCTGCCAGGCCAGATGCTCGCCGCCGCCGAAGCCGATTTCCAGCCAGATGGCGCGCGGCGGCGTCTCGAACAGACCGGGCGGGTCCAGCGTTTCGCCCTCCGCCGGCAGCGTCACCCGAAGCTGGGGAAGCAGTTCCGTGACGGCGCGCTGCTGGGCGGGGCGCAGCTTGTGCCCCTTGCGCCGGCCGTGAAGCCGGCGGTGGCCGCGGTCCGTATGGCTGCGGTCCCTGCTTTCGCGGGGCATGGCGGAGAGGTCCCGGATCAGGCGGCGCCGAAGGCGCGCTTCAGGTCGTCCACCAGGTCCAGCCGCTCCCACGAGAAGCCGCCGTCGGGGTCCGGCGTCCGGCCGAAGTGACCGTACGCCGCCGTGCGGGCGTAGATCGGCCGGCTCAAGTGCAGGTGTTCGCGGATGCCGCGCGGGGAGAGGTCCATCAGCTCCCGCAGCGTCAGGCCCAGCTTGTCCTCGTCCACTTGGCCGGTGCCGTGGGTATCGACATAGACGGAAAGCGGCCGTGAGATACCGATGGCGTAGGAAAGCTGGATCGTGCACTTGGCGGCGAGGCCGGCGGCCACGACGTTCTTCGCCAGATAGCGCGCCGCGTAGGCGGCGGAGCGGTCGACCTTGGTTGGATCCTTGCCCGAGAACGCACCGCCGCCGTGCGGGGCGGCACCGCCATATGTATCGACGATGATCTTGCGCCCGGTCAGCCCGCAGTCGCCGTCGGGCCCGCCGATCACGAAGCGGCCGGTCGGGTTCACGAAGAACTCGTCCTCCGGGCACATCCAGCCCTCGGGCAGCACGTTGACGACGTGCGGGCGCACCAGCTCGCGGATGGTGTCCGTGTCCACCTTTTCCGTGTGCTGGGTGGAGACGACGATCGACGTCGTGCGCACCGGCTTGCCCTCGACGTACTCGAGCGTGACCTGGCTTTTCGCATCCGGCATCAGCTCCGGCTCGGCGCCGGAATGCCGCGCTTCGGCCAGCGACTTCAGAATGTTGTGCGCGTAGTAGAGCGGCGCCGGCATGTACTCCGGCGTTTCGTCGCAGGCGAAGCCGAACATGATGCCCTGGTCGCCCGCGCCTTCGTCCTTGTTGCCCGCCGGATCCACGCCCTTGGCAATGTCGGCCGACTGCTCGTGGATATAGTTCTCCACCAACGCGTCGCGCCAGTGGAAGCCGTTCTGCTCGTACCCGATGTCGCGCACGCAGTGGCGCGCCACATCCTCCAGCAGTTCCGCCGTCACTTTGGCCGGCCCGCGCGTCTCGCCCGCCAGGACGATGCGGTTGGTGGTGCACAACGTCTCGACCGCCACGCGCGAATCGGGTCCGTGCGAAAGGAAGGTATCGACGACGGCATCCGAAATCCGGTCGCAGACCTTGTCCGGGTGCCCTTCTGAAACGGACTCGCTCGTGAACAGATAGCTTCCGCGGCGCACGCCTGCCTCCGCTGTGTGGATAGAACGACGAACCTTCGCGCGGCCGGAAGGCGCATGAAAAGTGCCGACCGTTGGCGAACGGCCGGCACTCTGCGCGGCGGCACGCACCGCGTCAAGCCTCTGCTCCCGGCGCGAAGCGGGAAGTGCGCCGCAAGCCTCAGGCGGCTTCGTCCTCCTCGACGGACGCGGCGCCCAACGCCTTCGTCAACTCGAACAGGCGCTTGCGAACCTGCGGCTCGGTAATCCGGTAGTAGGCACGCACAAGCTCAAGCGTTTCACGCTTGGCCATGGGGTCCGGCTCGTAGGGGTCGGGCTCTTCGCGAAGGCCGCGGACCTGGGCGGGCGAGCTTTGCTTCGTCTCCGGCGCCATCTCCTCGAAGAAGAAGGAAACGGGCACATCCAGCACACGGGCCAGATCGTACAGCCGGCTGGCGCCGATTCGGTTGGCACCGCGCTCGTACTTCTGCACCTGCTGGAAGGTCAGCCCGATCGCCTCGCCAAGCTTTTCCTGACTGAGGCCGAGAAGCGTCCGGCGCAGACGCACCCGGCTTCCCACGTGAACGTCAATGGGATTTGGGCGGCCGGAGCCGCGTCCGTAGGTGGGCTGGTCTTCGCCGTTCATTGCCGAATCTCCACTCCGCGTTGTGCGCGCATTCGTTGAGCACCTTCCTTGTAGGCATACGACAATATGTGGTCAAGCCCCGATTCCCGTAACGGAAGTGATTTTCTTCGTTTACGGAATTTGCGCACATCAACGGATTGACTGACATGGGTCAGGACACACGAAAATAGACGCACGTCATTGGTGCATTGCGACGCGTGTTACGTGCGACGTCTTGCTGCGGCCGCGACGGCCAGGGTGAGGAAAACCAGACCGGCGAATACAACGTCGCCATAGCGCGCGTATGGTGTAAGGCGATCCAGCGCGCGAGGCAAGGGCGTATCGAGCGTGCCTTGCGTCAGGAGATCGAGCCGTCCGCGCATGCGTCCGTAAGCATCGATGACGGCGGAGATACCGGTATTGGCGACGCGGACCAGCGGCAGGCCTTCCTCTACGGCCCGCAGGCGCGCGCTGGCCAGGTGCTGGTATGGCCCGGTGCTGTTGCCGAACCAGGCGTCGTTGGTGACGTTGAGCAGCCATGAGGGACGGTCGTTCGGATTCAGGACGTTGCCGGGAAAGATCGCCTCGTAGCAGATCAGCGGGGAGAACGGCGGTACGCCGGGCGCGCGCAGCGTACGCGGACCGGGGCCTGCCGAGAAATCGGTCCGCCCCGCCGTCAGCTTCTCGACCGGCAGCCATTCGCTGAATGGTACGTACTCGCCGAACGGGACGAGGTGGAACTTGTCGTAGAGGGCGGCCACGCCGCCTTCCGGTTCGATGGCGAAAAGCGAGTTGTAGAGAGCGCGCCTACCGTTGGTCCCACCGGTGCCATCCGCCGCGCCCGCCTCCTCGATGCGCGGCAGGCCGGTCAGCAGCGCGCCGCCACGCGGGGCCACGCTTCCCAGAATTTCCGCCAGCTCGCCCTGACGCGACAGGAAGTACGGCACCGCCGTCTCGGGCCAGATGATATGGGTGATGCCATCGCCGGGCTTGCGGCTCATCCGCAGGTGACGCTTCAGGTTTTCCAGGCGCTGGTCGCGCTGCCATTTGATCTGCTGCGGCACGTTCGCTTGCACCAGACGCAGGCGCACGCCCGGCACGTCGTTGTCGCCGGGGGCGGGCGCGTTGGCGAGGCGGAGCATCCCGCCGGTCGCCAGGCCTGCGAAAAGCAAGGCCGCCACCGCCGCCGGCCCCCAGCGCCGCCAGACGCTGCCGGAAAACCCCAGCGCCGCAGGTGCCGTCGCGGCGAAAACGGTCAGCAGGCTAAGCGCCCAGATGCCGAACAGGGCGGTCGACTGGACGACGGCATCGGAAAAGCTCCATGCCGTGCCGAGTAGGTTCCAGGGAAAGCCGGTAAGGATGTGTCCGCGCACCCACGCCGCGATACTCCACGCCGCGGCGAAGACCAGGATACGTGAAACGCCACCCCACGGCACGGCCCAGGCCGCGAGCGTCACGACCCCCGTGAAAATCGCCAGGCCACCGGCCAGCCCGGCCACGGCGAAGGGCATCATCCAGCCGAACGTCGGCGCATCGACGAAGAAGGCGATGCCGACCCAGTACAGCCCGGCGGCAAAATGCCCCAGGCCAAAGGCCCAGCCGAGCACGAAGGCGCCGCGACGCGAACGAACGCCCTCAAGCTGCCACAGCAGTCCGGCGAACGCGGGTATCAGCACCGGTACGGCGTAAACCGGCGGCAAGGCCGCGGCCGAGAGCGCGCCCAGCACGCACGCCAGCGCGAGCCGGCGCCAGCCGACCAGCCCGGCGAGGCGTTCGGCGATCCGTTGCAGATGCGCGTCGGAACCGCGCGGAACCGCGGCTTCAGTCATCGGCGTCGGAATCCGCCGGCGCGGGCGGCAGGTTGCGGATGCGCAGGCGCTTCACCCGCCGGGGGTCGGCCTCCATCACCTCGAAGCTGATGCCGCTCTCGTGCACGATCAGCTCGCCGCGGCCCGGGACCCGCCCGGCCAGATAGAAGACGAGGCCGCCCAGCGTGTCGATGTCCTCCTCGCGCTCCTCGTCGGTCAGCACGCCACCGGCCCGCTCCTCGAACTCTTCCACCGGCAGCCGGGCGTCGGCGACGAGGGAGCCGTCGGGCCGGTCGACGATCTTCGGGCTTTCCGCGACGTCGTGCTCGTCCTCGATCTCGCCGACGATCTCCTCGACAAGGTCCTCGATGGTGATCAGGCCGTCGATGCCGCCGAACTCGTCCACGACCAGCGCCATGTGCACGCGCGACAGCCGCATCTCCAGCAAGAGGTCGAGCACCGGCATGGAGGGCGCGACGAACAGCACCTCGCGCGTGATCCGCGTCAACGTGAAGCCGCGCTTGCTCTTGGCGTGCGCCAGCACGTCCTTGATGTGCACCAGCCCGACCACGTCGTCCAGGCTTTCGCGGTAGACGGGCAGGCGGGAATGGCCGCCGCGGCTCATCACCGCGATCAGGTCGTCCAGGCTGGAGTCCACGTGCACGGCGCGGATATCGGCGCGGGGAACCATGACGTCGTAGGCGGTCAGGTGGCGCAGGTGCAGGATGTTCGCCAGCATCACCCGCTCGTGCGTGCCGATGGGGCTGGCTTCCTGATCCTCGCGCTCGCTCTCCTCGATGATCTCCTCGATGGTTTCGCGCAGCGAGGAGTCGGAGTCCTTTTGTTTCCACAGGCTCTTCATCAGGCTGGCCAGCGCGTGGCCCAGGCCGCCGTTCCGGCCGTTACCCCCACGGCGACCGTTCGTGGCCTTGTCCTTGCCGTTCCCGTTGGCCCGCACGGCCGTGTTGGCGGTGCGCGGCGTCGACCATCCCTCGCTCATGCCGCGTCTCCCGCGGCGCGCTCGCCGCCGTAGGGGTCGGCCACGCCCATGCCGGCCAGGACGCGGACCTCCAGGCCCTCCATCTCGGCCGCTTCCCGGTCGTCCTGGTGGTCATAGCCCAGCAGGTGCAGAAGCCCATGCACGCAGAGGTGGCGCAGGTGGTCGGCCGGCTGCTTGCCCTGCTCCTCGGCCTCGCCCAGAACGGTCTCCAGCGCCAGGACGATGTCGCCCAGCACGGCGGGCGCGCCCGGCACTTCCGCCGTTTCGCCCTCCAGCGCCGCGAAGGACAGCACATTCGTGGGCTTGTCCTGTCCGCGATAGGTTGCGTTGAGGTCCCGCACGGTGGCGTTGTCGGCCAGCACGAGACTGACCTCGGCCGGTCCTGCCGGCCGCCGGTCCGCCGGGACCGACGGATAGGCCGCTTCCACGGCGGCCACCGCGATGTCGGATGCGCCCGGCAGGCTCGTTTCCCAGTCGCCGGCCAGGTGCGTCAGGTCACAAAGGAAGGGGGTACTTGGTGGTTCGTCGCTCATCGGCTTCGTCGGTTATGCCGCCATTTCCGGCAGCGGCCTCGTCGCAATTGCCAGTTATCCGTCATGGTGGCCGTCCTTGCGCCGCTTGGCTTCCCGGCCGTCGTAGGCCCGCACGATCCTGGTGACCAGATGATGGCGCACCACGTCACTATCCGTGAAACGGACCATGGAGACGCCCTCCATCCCGGCCAGCAGCTCACAGGCATCGCGCAGGCCGGACAACTCGCCCTTGGGCAGGTCCACTTGCGACAGGTCGCCGGTGACGGCCATGCGGCCGTTCTCGCCCAGCCGGGTCAGGAACATCTTCATCTGCACCGGCGTCGTGTTCTGCGCCTCGTCCAGGATGACGAACGAGTTCGCCAGCGTGCGCCCGCGCATGAAGGCCAGGGGCGCGACCTCGATCTCGCCCGAGGACAGGTTCTTCATGATCTGCTCGCCCGGCAGCATTTCGTATAGCGCATCCTGCAACGGCCGCAGATAGGGGTCCACCTTCTCGCGCAGGTCGCCGGGCAGGAAACCCAGCCGCTCCCCGGCTTCCACCGCCGGGCGCGAGAGAATGATGCGGTCGACCCGGCCCTTCATCAGCATCTCGACCGCCACGGCGACGGCCAGATAGGTCTTGCCGGTGCCCGCCGGCCCCAGCCCGAACACCAGCTCGTGATCGCGAAGCGCTTGGATGTAGGCGGCCTGACGCGGGGACCGCGGGGATATGTGGCGCCGGCGCGTGCGGATCGCCAGGTCCTCGGCGTGCACGGCGCGCGCGCCCTCGTGGCCGGTTTCCGCCGGCGCGCGGGTCATGCGCAGCGCGGCATCGACCTCGTGGCTGTCCACCTGCATACCCTTTTTCAATCGCTCGTAAAGCGCGTTCAGGGCATCGCGCGCGGCCTCGGCCGCCATCGGCGGACCGGAAATCGCGACCTGATTGCCGCGCGTGGCGATGGACACCGACAGATCCTGCTCGATCCTGGCGAGGTGCTGATCGTGTTCACCGAATAGCAGCGGTAGCAGGCTGTTGTCGTCGAACTGCAACAGCGTCGGCTGCTGGTCGCCGTAATGCGACACCTGGTTCAAATGGCGGCTCTCTCCACGTGCTGGTTGTCCATGGCCGAATCGGCTCCGGACTCGCAGATGGCGGTGGCGACCCGTCCGTGCAAGCTGTTCGGAAGGGCTTCGGTGATGTCGACGTCGACGATCCGGCCGAGAAGACGGGCCGGCGCATCGACGTGGACCGACTGCATATAGGGGCTGCGGCCGATAAGCTGGCCGGGCTTCTTGCCGTGCCGGTCCAGAAGAACCGGCAGGCGGCGGCCGACCGTGCGATGATTGAAGGCAAGCTGCTGCTCGCCCAGAAGCTGCTGCAAGCCCGCCAGACGTTCTTTCTTCACCTCCTCGGGCACCTGCGTCTCCACCGTCGAGGCCGGCGTGCCCGGGCGCGGGCTGTACTTGAAGGAATAGGCCTGGGCAAAGCCGATGTCGGCGACCAGCCGCAACGTTTCGCCGAAGTCCGCGTCGCTCTCGCCGGGGAAGCCGACGATGAAATCCGAGGCCATGGCGAGATTCGGCTGCGCCTCGCGCAGGCGATCCACGATCCGGCGATAGGTATCGGCGGTATGGCGGCGGTTCATTGCCTCCAGGATGCGGTCCGAGCCCGACTGCACGGGCAGGTGCAGGAACGGCATCAACGCATCGACGTCGCGGTGCGCGGCGATCAGCTCGTCGTCGACATCGCGCGGGTGGGACGTCGTGTAGCGGATGCGCGCCAGCCCGTCGATCTCAGCCAACTCGCGCGTCAGCCGTCCCAGTCCCCAGTCGCCGCGCCCGTCGGGCACCTCGCCGTGGTAGGCGTTGACGTTCTGGCCCAGCAGCGTGATCTCGCGCGTGCCCTGCGCCACCAGCCGGCGCGCCTCGGCCAGGACATCGGCCGCCGGGCGGGAGTACTCGGCGCCGCGCGTGTAAGGGACGACACAGAAGGTGCAGAACTTGTCGCAGCCCTCCTGGATCGACAGGAACGCGGCGGGGCCCTGCGGCCGGGACTCCTCCGGCAGGCGGTCGAACTTGTCCTCTTCCGGGAAATCGGTATCCAGGATGCCGCGCCCCGGCCCGGCACGCTCGGCGCGTGCGACCAGTTCGGGCAGGCGGTGATAGGTCTGCGGTCCGACCACCAGGTCCACCTGCGGCGCCCGGCGAAGCATCTCCTCGCCCTCCGCCTGCGCCACGCAGCCCGCCACGGCGATAAGAGTCCGGCCGCCGGTTTCGGCCTTGCCGGCCTGCACCTCGCGCAGCCGTCCCAGCTCGGAATAGACCTTCTCGGCGGCCTTCTCGCGGATGTGGCAGGTGTTCAGGATGATCATGTCCGCACCCTCGGGCGAATCCGACGGTGCGTAGCCGAGCGGCGCCAGCACGTCCGCCATGCGGGCGGAATCGTACATGTTCATCTGGCAGCCGTAGGTCTTGATGTAGAGCTTCTTCTTCAAGGCCGTCGTCGTGTCCGTTCGCTGTGCCGTATTAAACCACGTTTCGGGTTTCAAACTATCATTGTCCCGCTCCTCGTGCGAATCGCACGCGCGGGGGCTCATCGCATTCGTCGCGTCACGCCGCCGGGCGGTGCGCGTCCTCCTGATGCACGCTGCGCCCGGCCAAAGCCTCGGACACACCGCGCGCCACCTCGCACTGGCAATGATCGCCCAGCGCCTTGCGGGAATTGAAGCGGTCGATAGTCACCGGCTCGTGGAAAGTGACCTCGACGCCGATCGTTCCCAGTCCGGTCGCCGTCCAGATATGGGAGGCCAGATCCATATCGCCATACCAAGCCACGAACGGGCGCAGGTAACGGCCCATCGCCAGACCGTCCAGCTTCGTATAGGCGATGGAGACGGGCTGCACCGTCAGCGGCTCTCCGTGCGGCCGCTTCTCGGCAACGGAGAACAGCGCGCTCTTGAACGGCAGCACGCGGTTGCCGTCGCTGCTGGTGCCCTCGGGAAACAGGATCAGGCGGTCGCCCGCCTCCAGGCGACGGGTCATCTCGTCGCGCTGGTCCACCGCGCGCCGTGCGTTGCGCTCGACAAAGACGGTCCGCTGCAACTTTGCCAGCAGGCCGAAGAAAGGCCATCTCGCGACTTCCGCCTTGGCGACGAAGGACGCCGGCAAAAGCGCGCCCAGGACGGTGATGTCGAGATAGGAGACGTGGTTGCAGGCGAACAGCGCCGGCTTGTTCCCCGTCGGCGCGCCGTGCGTCTCAATCGATAGTCCCAGCAGGCGGGCGCATTGCCGGTGGTACCATTGCGGCAGCGTCTTCGCCAGCGGTGCGCGGATCAGCAGGCAGACCGCCTGCACCGGGATCAGGCACAGCGTGAAGGCGACATACTGCAACAACCGGGCGAACGCACGGCTTGGAGAGGCGAAGGAAACCTGAGCCATGGTATCGCGCTAGCCTTCCGGCCGTCCCGGCTGGTCCTCGCGGGTCAGGTGGCGGACATATCGCTCGGTCACGAGTTCGGTCTTCACCACCACGCAGACGTCGGTGGTGTTGAATTCGTGGTCCACGACCGCGCCATCGCCCACAAAACCGCCAAGGCGCAGATAACCCTTGAGGAGCGGCGGCAGCTTTGCCAGCGCCCGGCGCGGATGAAAGCCGTCCGGCGGCAGGCGGTTCATGTCGACGTACCGCGATTCCAGCGCGACCGGGCGCAGGGCCGGCGGCGCCAGGTGATAGTGATGCAGGTAGGCAAGCTGCTCGGCCAGCGAATCGGGGTCGGTGCCGTGCATCGACCCGCAACCGAACATGACCTTGACGTCGAAGTGCAGCACGTACTCCGCAATGCCGCGCCAGAGGATCTGCATCGTGCTGCCGGTGCGATAGCCGCTCGCGACGCATGAACGCCCCAGCTCCATGATCTCGCCGTCATAGGCGAGAAGGGCGCCGATGTCGTATTCGTCGGCCGTGTAGAACTGGCCGGCCCGACCGGCCTGGTCGCGGCGCATCAGGCGGTAGGTGCCGATCACCGCCTCCGGGCCGTCACCCAGGTTGCGGTCGAACACCAGAAGGTGGTCGGCGTAGTCGTCGTAAAGGTCGAATTCCCGCCCCGCCGCCTGCTGTTCGGGCGTCGGCTTGGCCTTCATCTCCTCGACGAAGACCTGGTAGCGCAGACGCTCGGAGGCGAAAACCTCGGCCTCGCTCTCCGCCAGGCGGATGTGCAGGTTGCCCGAGACGGCGTCCATCGGACGGGTCTCGCTTCCGTGCTGCCTTGCCTCCATACGTGCCGTCTCCCGTCGTGCGGCGGGCGAGCTTACAGAGTTAGCGGATCTGACACCGAGCGCCGGCCTCGCCGCCCCGCGTCGCCGGTCGGGCGGAGTGTAACGGAAAACGCGCCGTCCGCCTATGACGGACGGCGCGGTTTTTCCGCAAAAAACGGGCACGGGGAACGTGCTGTCAGTCGCCCTTGCGCGCGCGGGTGCCCAGACCGATCTCCTTGGCCAGCCGGCTGCGCTGCTTGGCGTAGTTGGGCGCCACCATGGGATAGTCCGCGGGCAGGCCCCACTTCTCGCGGTACTCGTCGGGCGTCATGTCGTACGCCGTCTTCAGATGGCGCTTAAGCATCTTGAGCTTCTTGCCATCCTCAAGACAGACAATGTAGTCGGGCGTCACAGATTTCTTGATCGGCACCGCGGGTGTTGGACGCTCCTGCTGCGCCTGACCGCCCTGTTCAACCTGACTCAGCGACTGATAGACATCGCGAATCAGCTTCGGCAGGTCGTTCACGGCCACGGAGTTGTTTGACACGTGCGCAGAGACGATGTTGGTCGTGAGATTCAGAATTTCGTTGGACTTCGCTTGCTCCGACATGGACTTTCCCAATGTTGGTGGCTATCTGCGCCGTATATAAAAATATCGGGAAACCCGGGCAACAAAAAAGATACGTTTCTTGGCAATTTGTTCGCGATATGCGTCACAACAAGGTTAACACTCAATAAAAACTTATAACGTTCGCGACAGGTGAGAGCTGCTCGGGAATTTCGCCGTTGCGGGCCCCGCTAGGCGAATGACAGGTCGCGGGAAAGCACGAGCGCGTCCACGGGCGCCGGCCCCCGGCTTGTGTAGTAGCCCGCGCGCCGGCCCACCTCTTCGAATCCGGCATCCCGGTACAGTGCGATGGCGGCGGCGTTGTCGGCGGCCACTTCCAGGTAGGCGCGGCCGGCGCCGCGCGTCTGCGCCTTGGCAAGGAATTCCGCCAGCAACCGGGCGCCCAGCCCCTGGCGGCGGGCGTCGGCAAGCACGCCGAGCGACAGGATCTCGGCCTCGTCGGCGGCAAGGCGTGCCAGGAGGTAGCCGACCGGCATGACCTCTCCGTAGGCCCTGCCGGCCGCCAGAAGGGCCAGGGCGCCGGGGCCCTGGACAAGGTTCGCGATGTCGGAAGCCGGCCAGGGCTCGTCCCTGAAGACGTCGTTCTGGAGAGCGGCGATCACCGGGGCGTCGAGGGCTCCCGCCGTCAGGATCCGCGCATCGCTGCTGGGCTTTCGCATCAGCGTGCCGCCTCGGCACCGCGAGGCGGCGTCACGTCAGGCGGTCTGAGGTAGAGCGGACGCGGCGGCGTCTGCACCTGTGGAAGCGGGCGCGAAGCGGCAATCCGCGCCACGACGGCGGCATCGATTCGCGCGGGGGCATCGGCGAGAACCGTATCGCGGCCCGCCGCCCGCAGCGCCGGCTGGGCTTGGCCCGCGCCGTCCCCCGCCAGCAGCAGCGGTCCCGGCGGCAGCCAGCCATCGAGGGCTTCCGGCAGCAGCGCGGCCGGTTCCGACAGGGCCGCGCCATCGGGTGCGAAGGCCTGGGCATAGATGTCGCTGCGCTTGCCGTCGATGGCGACCAGAAGCGCGCGATCGTCATTCCCGTGAGGGGGAACCGCGGCGGCGAAGGCCTCGAAGCCGGTCACGCCGATGATCGGCAGGTTGCGTGCGAGCGCCAGCCCGCGCGCCGTCGCCAGACCGATGCGCACCCCCGTGAAGCCGCCGGGCCCCACCGTGACGGCAACGGCGTCGAGGCCAGCGTATGAGATTCCGGCCTCGGCCATGACCTCCTGCAGCATCGGCACCAGCCGTTCGGCCTGACCCCGGCGCATCGCCTCGCTGCGGCTCGCCACCGTGGCGCCGCGGACGCGGACAGCCGCCGAGCAGCCGCCGCCGGCGGCATCGAAGGCAAGCAATGTGCGCTCTTCGGCCATGGTCAGGCCCTTCGTGCCCTATGGCCGGGATTCGTGACGTGGTAGGTCAAGGTATGTACCCGTTCGAATACGATTCGCTTGAAGGAGGTCCGATGCCGCTCGTGCCGATTGCGCCGCCAGACTACGATGTGGTGCTCGACCTGCGTTATGCCACGCCCGACAACGTTACCGGCGCGCCGATCTACGGCCGCGCCGCCGCTTATCTGCACGAGGAGGCGGCCGGGTTGCTGCGCCGCGCGATAGAGCTGGCGCGGCCGCTGGGCTATCGCTTCAAGCTGTTCGACGCCTTCCGGCCGACGGAAGCGCAGTGGCGGCTGTGGCACTGCTATCCCTCGGACGAGTTCGTGGCCGATCCGCGCCGCGGCTCGCCCCATTCGCGCGGCGCGGCGGTGGACCTGACGCTGATCGATGCCGCCGGCCGCGAGTTGGAGATGGGCACCGGCTTCGATGCCTTCACGCCGCAGGCGCACCATGCCCGCACCGACATCCCCGAAGTCGCGCAGCGCAACCGCGCTGTCCTGCTGGGTATCATGACCGCAGCCGGCTGGGACAACTTCAGGAACGAGTGGTGGCATTACCAGCTTTTCAATGCGCGGCGCCTGCCGCTGATCTCCGATAAGGCTCTGCCGGAACCGATGATGGCAAGGGCCGCCGTCACCTCGGTTTAGACGATCCGGCACGCCTCGTCGAACGACAGCCGCTTGTCGCGCGGCGGCAGCTTGTCCGGCTCGCCGTAGCCGATGTTGCACAGGAAGTTGGATTTCCACTTTCCTTTCGGAAAGAACGCCTCGTCGACCTTGGCGTTGTCGAAGCCGGACATCGGCCCGCAGTCCAGTCCCAAGGCCCGCGCGGCAATGATGAGGTAGGCGCCCTGCAGGCTGCCGTTGCGGAAGGCCGTCGTCTCGATGAACTTCGGCTTGCCGGCGAACCAGGAGCGCGCGTCGGCCTGGCTGTAAAGCTCCGGCAGCTTTTCGTGGAACTCCAGGTCGTAGGCGACGATGGCAGTGGCCGGCGCCGTCATCGTCTTCTCGACGTTACCCTCCATCAGCGCCGGCTTCAGCTTCTCCTTCGCTTCCGGCGAGGTTACGAAGACCACGCGCATCGGGCTGCAGTTGGCGCTTGTCGGCCCCATCTTCGCCAGATCCCAGATGGCTTGCAGCAGAACGTCGCTGACGGGCTTGTCCTGCCAGTACCTGTGGGTCCGCGCTTCGCGGAAGATGAGGTCCATGCCTTCATCCGACAGCATCTTTTCCATGACGCCTTGCTACCCCCTTGCGGTCCTTGTCGTCACCTGCGTGCTGGCGGGACTGTGGCCTGCAAGGCGGTTCGCGGCAAGTCCCCTTGAGGCATTGCCGGGCGAGCGGCTACGCTATGCCGCTGCGCGGTCGCAGGGCGAGGCGGAAAGGGGGCGTGTCGCCGCGCCGCTCGCGCAACCAAAGTAAAGGGGTCGGGTTTGCTCTCCATGAATCGTGTCGCGGTTAGGGCGGCCGCGCTTATGCTGGCGTTCGCCTGCTGGGCGGTTCCCGTGCCGGCGCTGGCGGCACCCGCGGCGGACAATGGCGCCGTCGTCATCATGTATCATCGCTTCGGCGACGACCGCTTTCCCAGCACGAACATCGCGCTGGAGCAGTTCGAGGCGCACATCCGCGAACTGCGGAAGGAAAAATACACGGTCCTGCCGCTGGCCGAGATCGTCGAGAAGCTGCGCCATGACAAGCCGCTGCCGGAACGTGCGGTCGGGATATCCATCGACGACGCCTACATGTCGGTGTACCGCGAGGCATGGCCGCGCCTGAAGGAGGCGGGCCTTCCCTTCACCCTCTTCGCCGCCACGAAACCGCTGGACCGTGGCCTCGGCGATTACATGAGCTGGGACCAGCTTCGCGAGTTGCAGCGCTCGGAACTGGTCACGATCGGCAACCATACCCACAGCCACGCGCACATGGCCGACAACTCCGCGGAAAGCAACCGGGAGGAAGTGCGCGCAAGCCAGCAGCGTTTCCGTGAAGAGCTGGGTCGCGCGCCCGCGTTATTCGCCTATCCCTACGGCGAGTATTCGACCGAGGTCAGGGACATCGTGAAGGCGGCGGGCTTCGCGGCGGCTTTCGGCCAGCATTCCGGGGCCATTGCGGGCACCGGCGACCGCTTCACCCTGCCGCGCTTCGCGCTGAACGAGCACTATGGCGGGATGGAGCGCTTCCGTCTGGCGGTCAACGCCCTGCCGCTTCCCGTGGCCGACGTCACGCCGCGGGAGAACGTGCTGGGCCCCGACGGGAATCCGCCGCTCTATGGCTTCACGGTGCTGGATGCCGTGGACAGCGTCGACGGCCTCAACTGCTTCGCCAGTGGCCAGGGCCGGGTCGAGGCGAAGACGATCGGCAAGCGGGTCGAGGTGCGCCTGAAAGAGCCGCTGCCGAATGGACGAGCCCGCGTCAACTGCACCATGCCAGGGCCGGACGGGCGCTGGCGCTGGTTCGGCCGGCAGTTCTACGTCGTCGGGGAGTAGCCTATTCGACGCCTTGCAGCGCGACGCGGATCTTGCGCGCCGCCGGGTCCGGCACGACTCGTTGGGCGATGATGGAGGGACGCAGCCCCGAACGGTCGAGGGCACGCAAGCCGTTGTGCGCCATCAGGCCGCGTAGCTTGTCGACGTAGTCCCACCCTTCCTCGGAATAGTGCTGCAGCGTGCCCGCCAGGTGGAAGCCGTCGATGACCTCGCCGCGCGCGCGCATCCTGGCCCGTCTGGCACGTAACGCCTTGTATGCCTTTGAGGTGTTCAGGTTATGCACGTAGGCCCGGACCGAGGCGCCGAGTGTTTCGAAGGCGCGGACCTTGAAGCCATCGGCCTCCTGCGGCTTCAGGCCCGGCGCATCGTCGTTCCACGTACGCTGCCCGAAAAGGGCATTGCCCTTGCGCGCGAACCGCGACGTGCCCCAGCCGCTTTCGAGAATGGACTGGGTGACGGCAAGGCTGGGCGGCACAACGTCGACACGGCGCAAGAGGTCGTCCATGTCGATATCGTCCAGCGTCTCGACATGACCCTGATAGCGCGCCGCCACACCCAGCAACCACTCCCGGTCGCTGTCCGACAGCTTGCCGTGCCGTTCACGCGTTTCCCCCAGCACCAGGATGCGCCGGCGCGTGGCCATGATGTCTTCGTTCGCCTTTAATACCAGCGGCAGCACGGTGCGGATGAAAAGCGCCTTCCGGTGCTTCGCCGGCGCCAGCGCCTTGATGCCGGAGGGAAGTTCGCTGAGGTAGACGCGGGGAACCTTGTCGCCGCCTTCACGGATGTGCGGCAGGTGGTAGTTCATCGCCGCGAAATAGGCGTTCACCCGCGCTGCGCTGTCGGGGATGCGCACCATCGCCGCCGTCGGGCGATAGCGGCCATAGATGTCCCGCCGAGGCAGCCGCTCGCGCAGCGCCACCTTCTCCACACGGATCAGCTTGGCGACGCTCGGCGCCTCCTTGGGCTCCGGCCAATAGCCCGGCCCGCCTGCAAGGACCATGGCCGCAAGTGCGCCGGCGGCGAGCAGGGATACCAATACCTTTGGCCTCTCGTGGCGCTCGCCGGCCACAAGGGCGATAACGTTCTGCATCTGCCACGCTCCCCCTCGAGGAGTGTCTGCGTGGGCGGACAAACTGCCCCGTAGCGCCCCTTGAAGGACGCCCATTCGTTGGTTCGGGCCTTCTGACGACGCGCCTGACGCGCACCCCGATGCCCATTGTTTAAATTGAGGTTGGGTGAACCGGAGCAAAATTGCAAGCAGGATGCCTGCGGGCGGAGACGGCCGGCAAGCTGGAGCAGCAAAAATTTTTTCTTTTATTCAACGGGTTAAGAGGTGGCGGTCGGGCTGCCAGCGGAATTTGTTTCAAATCCGAAACATTTCCGCGTATGGCTAGGCTGCAATCCTCACGAAATCGCGTCCACGTCCTCTTGCGAGAGATTGCCGGGAACGACGGTAATCGGAATCCGCAGCTTGTCCATCAGCTTGCCGGTCAGTGCCGAGACCAGCGGGCCGGGACCGCCCTGGCCCGGGTGCGCACCGAGGACGAGGATGGAAATCTCGGGCTCCTCCTCGATCAGGTCCAACAACGCGTCGCGCTGCGAGCCCTCCCGCAGGTAGAGGATCGGCATTGCGCCAGACCACTCCTGCACGCGGGCGGCATGGCGCTGCAGCAGCTTCTCAGCGTTGGTGCGCGCTTCCTCCCGCATCAGGTCGCCGACGCCCATCCAGTGCTGGAAGTCGTTCGGCTCCATCACGTAAAGCAGCGCGACACGGCCCCCGGTATGCCTAGCCCGCCCGCAGGCGAAACGCAGGGCGACCAGCATTTCCTCGGTTTCGTCGACGATGACGAGGAAAACGCGGTTGGTCTTTCGTGGCGGTTCGCCGTTGTCGGCGGGTTCTCGTTCGGCTTCGCTCATATAGGGGAGGTCACGCCTTCCGGAACAGGGTATGGGCCAACCATCCTGCCACCAGGGCGATGAGAATCGCAACGGCGCCATAAGTTGCAGAGTATTCGTACGCGAAATCAAACAGTTCCGCCTCCACGCCGACCTTGCTGACGATCAGCGGTGTGGTTTGGGCACTGACGACTTGCCCCTCGCGCAGCAGGTAGACCTCCACGGTGTAGCTTCCGGTCGGCACGTTCGCCGGGAAGAACACGTTCGAGCGGAAAAGCCGGGCGCCGAGGAAGGTGACGCTGCCCACCGCGCGGGCATAGTGACCCTTGCGAGCCTTCGCCCGAACGAGAGCATCGCGCCATTCCTGAGCGATGTTGGGCGAGGCCTTCGCGCGCGGCAGCGGGATATCGAGGTTTTCCAGCCCCATCGCGTGACGCTCGCGCACGGCCGGGCGGGCAACTTTGTCCAGCGGCGCGCTTGCGTTGACGGCATAGAAACTGGGTGCTGAATCGAAGGACATCGTCGCGGTGTTCATCCAGATGCCCGCGATCCGCGACTTCCGGTGCATCCGGATCGGCACGTTCGGGCCGCGCACGATCACCACGACCTCGCCCGGTTGTTCCACTGCCCCGAACAGCAGCACGTCGGTGCCGGCGAACCCCGTCGTGATCGCCACCAGATGGTTCGACAGATCGGCGACAAGCTCCGCGGCGCGCGCCTGCCCGCCCGCAAGGCAGAGAGCCGCGGCAAGCAGGAATGCATGCAACAGTCGGCGGCCCGGCGTCATTTCGTCACCCCGATGGAATAGAGATCGACCGGGACGCTGACGAGTTCGAACAGCAACCGTCCGCAGGTGACGAGGACGATCACGCCAAGCAGGATACGCAGCGTATCCCCCGGCAGGCGGGAGGCGACGCGGCTGCCGTACTGCGCGCCGATCACGCCGCCCAGCAGCAGCAGCAACGCCAGGACTATATCGACCGTCTGGTTCTGGATCGCCTGCAGCAGCGTCACGTTGGCGGCGACGAAGATGATCTGGAACAGGGAGGTGCCGATCACCACGGCCGTCGGCATCCCCAGCAGGTATATCATCGCCGGCACCAGGATGAAGCCGCCGCCCACGCCCATGATCGCCGAGAGCACGCCGATGGCGAATCCCAGGCCGAGCGGCAGCAGGGCGGAAATATAGAGCCGCGACTTGCGGAACCGCATCTTCAGCGGCCAGCCGTGCACCCAGGTGTGCTGATGCAGCTTCCGCCTCGGCGTGTGGCGGCGTCGGCGCACCAGGGCGCGAATGCCCTCCCACGTCATCAAAAGGCCGATGACACCCAGGAACAGCACGTAGGACAAGTTGATGACCAGGTCGATCTGGCCCAGGTCGCGCAGCAGCTTGAACAGGCTGACACCAGCGGTGGAGCCGATGAGGCCGCCAACCAGCAGTACAATGCCCATTTTCACGTCGACGTTGCCGCGCCGGAAGTGCCCCAGGACGCCTGAGATCGACGATGCGACGACGTTGTTGGCCTGCGTCGCCACGGCGACGGGCGGCGGTACGCCGATGAAGATCAGCAGCGGCGTCATCAGGAACCCGCCGCCGACACCGAAGACCCCGGAGAGAAAACCGATCAGACCACCTAGTCCGAGCAGCAGGAAAACATCCAGCGACAGCTCGGCGATCGGCAGGTAAATCTGCATTACGGGTCGTTCGGACCGCGACGGATTGGGTTGCGGGGCGCCAGACGCGCCCGGACGTGCTAATTCATGAACCGCCAAGTCCGTGACGGCTCAAATCCGGACTGTAATGCCTTGTCGTCCCGCAAGCAAAGGAAATACCCGGCGTCCGCCGTGAATTACGCGGACGCCCTAGTTGCGGAGAAAGCCGACCGCGTCCAGCGCCTCGTCCAGAACCGGCACGGCAATCGCCGCCGCACGGTCCGCACCTTCTCGCAGGATCGAGTCGATCTCCGCCGGATCGGCCGTCAGGCGGTTCATCTCGTTGCCGATGGGGGCGAGCTTCTCGACCGCCAGCTCGGTCAGGGTCGTCTTGAAGGTGGCGAAACCCTGCCCCTCGAACTGCTGCAGCACCTCCCGCCAGGACATGTCCGAAAGCGCGGCATAGATGCCCAGAAGGTTGTAGCAGGCCGGGCGTTCCCTGCGCGTCTCGTCGGGCAGGTCGCCCGCGTCGTCGAGCACGTCCGGTCCGGGCAGGGTGTCCGGGTCGGTGGTGGCGCGCTTGATCTTGTTCGCGATCGTGTCCGCATCGTCCGTCATATTGATGCGCGTCATGTCCGAAGGCTCGGACTTGCTCATCTTCTTTGAGCCGTCGCGCAGGCTCATCACGCGCGCCGCCGCGCCCAGGATCAGCGGCTCGGGGATCGGAAACACCTCGCGGTGATAGTCGAAGTTGAACTTCTGCGCGACGTTGCGGGCGAACTCCAGGTGCTGCTTCTGGTCTTCGCCCACCGGCACGTGCGTGGCCTTGTAGGCCAGGATGTCGGCGGCCATCAGGGTCGGATAGACGTAAAGCCCGGCCGAGGCCTGCTCGCGGTGCTTGCCCGCCTTCTCCTTGAACTGCGTCATCCGGTTCAGCCATCCCAGGCGCGCGACGCAGTTGAAGATCCACGCCAGTTCCGAGTGGGCGGAGACGCGGGACTGGTTGAAGATGATGCACTTCTTCGGATCGATACCCGCGGCCAAGTAGGCGGCCGTCACCTGCCGCGTGTGATCGGCAAGCTGCGCGGGATCCTGCCAGACCGTGATGGCGTGCAGATCGACGACGCAGTAGATCGCGTCGTAATCGTGCTGCAGCGCGACGAAGTTCCGGATCGCGCCGAGATAGTTGCCAAGGTGCAGATGTCCGGTCGGCTGGACGCCGGAGAAAATACGCTTCATCCCTCGCTCCGCGGGCGTTGCAACGGCATGGACGTCGGGCAGGACGGGCCGGGTTATGGCCGCTCGCGCGGAAGCGGTCAAGGCTTTGGCTGCGCAACCCGCGGCGACCTATCCGGTCTCTGCCGCCCTCCGGCGCCGCAGGACGGCCAGAACCTCTCCGGTGGACGCCGCGCCCAGGAGAAGGGCCAATGCGCCGTATACCGCGCCGCCGCCGCCGACCAGGGCCGCCAAGGCAATGGCGGCGCGCACGGGGCCGTCGGCCAGCCATCCGGAAAGCCCCCAGTAGCCAAAGGCCAGCGCGACGCCCATCAGCACACTTGCCGCCAGTATGCGCGGCAGGCGCTGCCGGGCGCGCGCGTCGAACTCCAGATGGCCGGCGCGGATCAGCCAGATCGCCAGCAGGCCGCCGTTGACCCAGGCCGCGATAGCCGTTGCCAACGCGATGCCGACATGGCCGATGGCGAAGAACAGGCCAATCGACAGGGGGATATTCACGGCGACGCCCGCCACGGCCGACTTCAGCGGGCTCACCGTGTCCTCGCGGGCGAAGAAGGCCGGCTGCAGCAGCTTGACCAGGACATAGGCGGGCAGGCCCGTCGCGAAGGCCGCAAGCGCCCAGCCCGTCGCCAGCGATGCCTCGGCATCGAACGCGCCGCGCTGGAACAGCACGCTGATGATGGGCCAGGGAATGATCATGAGCGCCACCGCCGCCGGAAGGGTCAGCAGGAAGGCCAGCTCGATGCCGCGATTAAGGCTGTTCATGGCGGCGGCGTCCTGGCCAGCGCGCAGCTTGCGCGAAAGCTCGGGCAACAGCACGACGCCCAGCGCGATACCGATCAGGCCCAGCGGAAGCTGATAAATCCGGTCGGCGTAGTAGAGGTAGCTGACCGCCCCGTCCTGCAACGAGGCGATGATGGTGCCTACCACCAGATTGAGCTGGAGCGCGCCGGCGGAAGCGATGCCCGGCCCCATGAGGCGCATCGTGCGGCGCACGCCCGGCGTCAGCCGGGGCAGGGGAAAGCGCAGCGTGATGCCATTGCGACGGCAGGCCCAGATCAGCATCAGCGACTGCGCGATGCCCGCGAACATCACGGTCCAGGCCAACACCTCTCCCGGTGCGCTGGTGAACGGGATGACGAGGGCCAGCGAGGCGATGAAGAAGATGTTCAGCAGGATCGGCGCCGCCGCCGCCGCGGCAAAGCGGTACAGCGAGTTCAGCACGCCGCCCAAAAGCGCGACCAGCGCCATGAACAGCAGGTAGGGGAACGTCAGGCGCGTCAGCAGGATCGTCAGCTCGAACTTCTCCGGATCGTCGGCGAAGCCGGGTGCCAGGACATGCATCAGCCAGGGCATCGCCAGGACGGCGGCAAAGGTCAGCGCCAGCAGCGCCGTCAGCAGGACGGCCATGACCTCTTCCGCGAACCGCCGTGCGACCTCGGCCCCATCTTCCTCCAGCCGCCGCGAGAACAGCGGGACGAAGGCGGCGTTGAACGCCCCTTCGCCGAACACGCGCCGGAAGAAGTTCGGAAACCGGAACGCGATGAAGAACGCGTCGGCGATCGGCCCCGTGCCGATCGTCGCCGCGATCAGGATGTCGCGCAGGAACCCCAGGATCCGGCTGATCCCGGTGTAGCCGCCGACCGTCGCGAGTCCCCTTACAAGCGCCATGGCCGCCAGTGTGTATCTCAATGCGGCGAGATTTGGAAAGGCTCAGTTGTGTGGGCGCGGACGGCAAAACGGCTGGTACGCGAGAAACTAATCGGCCGGCCGGCAGCGTTCGCCCATCAGGTCGGTGCGCGCGGTGGGGTGGTAGCGCAGGACGATGCGGCGGGGCAGGAACCGCGGATTGTTGCGCCGGGTCTTGTAGTGGGGCACCAGCGGGTCCCGGTCGCGGTTCGGGTCATCGAAGGCCATGCCCCGCGTGTAGAACTCCATGAAGACCGCATGCACGGTTGTCGAGGGCAGCCGCCAGACAGCCTCGCCGCCGGCAGGCGAACCATCGCTCAGGCGATCCAGGCACAATTTTGTTTCATTATCGTAATTATTTCTGAGACGCCGCAGCAAGTCGCTGAAGTCTTGGGGTCCGGCCCTCCGGCGGCCCGTTTCGAGGAGGACCTGCTGTAGCCGGTCGGTTTCCGCGTTCATCTGGAAGTAGACATCGAAGGTGACGCCAAGGAAATCGGTTCGCAAAAGCGCCAATTCGGCGTAAGCGTTCTTGTAAACCCGTCGGGCCGGAAGCTCGGTCAACTCGTCCCCGAACATCCGGCGAAGGCCGTCCGCCGTCATCCCCCAGTGAGTGCCGCGCCACCCGGCGATGTCCGTGGCCGCCGCCGGGGTAGGGCTGCATACGCCGATAAAGGCCGCCGCCAACCAGCCCGCGAGGACGAGCCGCGCTGGCAGGGCGGCGGTCTTCACCAGCTTAGCTGTCAGTATCCGTGGCTTCGCTATCCTCGTTCTCCGCCTCCGTGTCGCTGTCCGTGCTGTCGGTCTCGGAGCCTTCGGTGGCTTGGGCAGCCGCGGTTTCGGCGACGGCGGCCTCAACCTCGGGCGATACGGCGATGCCAAGCCGCTCGTTGACGGTTTGGACGGTCGTCAGGTCCACGTCCTTGTTCGCTGCCGCGTTGATCGCCAAGGCCGCGTCCTCGATCCGGCCTTCCTCGATCGCTGTCTGGTAATCGGCGATCTGGCCGACGACCGACTCGTCCGCGGCATTCTCCAACGCCGGTTCGGCCGCGTTTACCGCATTCAAGCTGCCGAGGTGGGAGGCGATGGCACCCTGCGAGGCTTTCGCGGGCGGTCCGAGCGCCACACCCGCCGCCGCGGCATTGCCGGGAGCAGCGGCGGCTCCGACACCGGGTGCACTGCCGGGGTTGCCCGGCGTGCCGCTCAGGCCCGGCGCGGACGCCGTTCCCGCCACGCCCGGCGCATCGCCGCTGGCGCCGGGTGCCGCGCCATTGCCTGCGCTTCCGCTAGCGCCTGGCGCTCCATCCGGGCCGTGACCACCGCCGGGACCCTGACCGCCGCTGGCGCCCGGACCTCCGTCTGCTCCGCCGGAGCCGCCCCCGGCACCAGCACCTCCAGCCCCGGCGCCGCCGCCAGCACCTCCGGCGCCACCGCCAGCACCCCCGGCGCCACCGCCAGCACCTCCGGCTCCGCCGCCAGCACCCCCACCAGCGCCGCCTCCGCCCGCGCCGCGGGCCGCGGCGGTCTGCGCCGTGAGGTTCAGGTCGTCGGCGTTGAAGGTTACAGGCGTCACCGCCATGGCAAGGGCAAGCGTGCCGACACTCGCGCCTGCCAGGCAGGCCCGGATCCAGGTACCGTCGGTCATCGTTGGACCTCCGTTCGAACTTGGCATATCCACCACTTTCGCTGTTTGCCGCTATTCAGAGTGGTGGCTATGCGGGTGCTCGTGAACGGTGGCCCTGTGTTCGCTGCGTGAGAAAGACAGGGCACAAGCCGGTCTAGTGCCGGACGGCGACCGCCGAGGCGACAGTCTGAAGCAACTCCAACGCCGCCTGCCCGGCGGCGCCATCGCGGTCGTAGTCAGGGGCATAGGCCGTCACGGCCGCTCCGGCGACCGGAATTCGTTGCGCTATCGCATCGATTAAGCGGCGCACCTGTTGCGGTGAGGGCCCGCCCGGTTCGGCAAAGGGATTGGCGCGGACCGTCCTGGCGTCGTGGACGTCCATGTCGAGGTGCAGATAGACGGCATCGGCGCGCGCGGCCAATGCCTCCAGCGGATCTTCAAGCACGCCCGCGCCGCCATTCCGAAGCGCGTCGCCGGAAACCGACAGGAAGTCGCCCTCCCGAAACAGGGTGTCTTCGGCCGGGTCCAGGGCGCGGGCGCCCACGTGTAGGATACGCTCATCCGGGACAGCCTCGAAACCCGGCAGGCTGCCCGCCAAGGTGCCCCAGCAGCGCCCGGTGCAGACAGCCAGCGCCATGCCGTCCAGGAAGCCGGTCGGGCTGGTCTCCGGCGTGTTCAGATCGCCGTGCGCGTCAAGCCAGACGATTCCCAGGCGCGGCACGTCCGTCAATCCTGTGATCGTGCCGACCGAAGACATGCAATTCCCGGCAAGAACCAGCGGAAACGTCCCGTTACGCCGCGCCCGCGCGATCTCGCCCGTCAGCTTGTGGGCGAGTTCGAAGGCAGTGCCAATTTCGGTCGTGAACGCGGTATCCGCCTCCACCCGCTCCATCGCGACATTGCCGCCGGTGGCTGCTTCCACCGCCTGGGCGGCGCCAAGGCTAACCAGATGCCCCGGCCCACGCCCCATGCGCACCTCGCGGTGACCGGAATCGTAGGGAACCTGGATCAGGGTGACGTCCATGGCCTATATCATTCCGATATCGTATCGTTTTTCGAATCCGCCTTCGCATGCTTGGCTGCCACGGTCTTCCGTCCGGTCGCCGCCTTGGTTTCGGCCACGGGTTCGGTGACTGCCTTGGGCGGTTTCGCAGGGCGGCATTCGGGGTCCGTCAGCACCTCGGCCAGACGCTGTCGGATGCGGCGGATCTTGGCTTCACCCTCGACCTTACCGCCGAGAACGGCCTGAACATAGAAGACGTCGACGACACGCTCCCCGAAGGTCGAGATCTTGGCGCCGTGGATCATGACGTTGAGCCGCGACAGCGCGCGCGTCAGCTCGTACAGTAGGCCGGGGCGGTCGCGGCCGTTGACCTCGATCACCGTGTGGCGGTCGGAGATCTTGTTGTCGATCAGGACGCGCGGCGGCACCTTGAACACCGTATAGCGGCTGGGTAGGCCGCTGCGCCGCTTGGCCAGCTCGTGCATCGGGTTCAGGCGGCCGGCCAGCACGCGCTCGATCACCGAGCTGACGCGCGCCAGCCGGTCGGGCCGGTCGAATGGCCCGCCCTGGGCATCGCGGACCCAGAAGGTATCGAGCGCCATGCCGTTCTTCAGCGTGAAGATACGCGCCGCGCTGATGCTCGCCCCCGCTACCGCCAGCGCGCCGGCGATGCGGCTGAACAGGCCGGCATGGTCGGCCGTGTAGACGATGATCTCGGCGACGCCGCGATAGGTATCCACGCGCGTTTCCACCGTCAGCGGCCGATCCTCGCATTCCGCCCGGCGGATGATGCGGGCGTGGCGCTCGTGCGTGTCGGTATCCCACCCCAGCCAGTAGGAGGGGTAACCGCGCGCCATGTGCGCTTCCAGCTCCTGCGGCGTCCAGTCGGCGAGGCGTTCCGCCAGCGCCTGTTTCGCCCGCTTCACCCGCAGGTCGCGCGCCTCGGCGTGGAAGCCGCCGGCCAGTTCCTCCTCGGTGTGCCAGTAGAGGTCGCGCAGCAGCGCCGCCTTCCAGTCGTTCCAGGTGCCGGGGCCCACGGCGCGGATGTCCGCCACCGTCAGGCACAACAGCAGGCGCAGCCGCTCCATCGACTGCATGTTGGCGGCAAAGTCCTGGATCGTCTTGGGCTCTTCCAGGTCGCGCTTGAAGGCAACAGCGGACATGTCGAGATGGTGGCGCACCAGCCAGGCCGTCGTCTCCACCTCCTCGTCGCTGAGGCCGAGGCGCGGACCGAGCTTGAGGGCGATCTGCTCGCCCACCTCGCTGTGGTTGCCCGCCCGGCCCTTGCCGATGTCGTGCAGCAGCACTGCGAGGTAGAGCGCCCGGCGGGAGTGGACCTTATGGATCGCTTCCGAGGAGATCGGCGTCTCCTCGGCCATCAGCCCCTGCTCGATCCGGTGTAGGACGCCGATGGCGAAGATGGTGTGCTCGTCCACCGTGTAGTGGTGGTACATATTATATTGCATTTGCGCAACGATCCGCCCGAAGTCGGGCAGGAAGCGGCCCAGCACGCCGGCCTCGTTCATCCGGCGCAGCGTCGTCTCTGGATCCTTGGGCGAGGTCAGCATTTCCATGAAAAGCGCGTTCGCCTTCGGGTCGGCGCGCAGCTTGCGGTCGATGCAGCGCAGGCTCTGGGCGATCCAGCGCAGGGCGCGGGGGTGGATGTCGAGGTCGTGCTTCTGCGCGGTGGCGAAGATCTTCAACAGCTTGATCGGCTGCTCGCAGAACACCTCCGGCCCGGAAACGCTGAGGCGGTCGCCCTCCACCTTGAAGCCCTCGACCGAGCGGCGGCGCTTCAGCGTCGGCAGGCGGAAGCGGGCGCGCCGCCGGTGCTCCGCCTCAAGCTGGGCGCAGACGATGCGGGTCAGCTCGCCGACGTCCTTGGCGACCAGGTAGTAGTGCTTCATGAACCGCTCGACCGCCGAGCTGCCGGCGTGGTCGTGATAGCCCATCAGCCCGGCGATCTGCTTTTGCATGTCGAAGGTCAGGCGCTCTTCCGACCTCCCGGTCTGGAAATGCAGGTGGCAGCGCAGCGTCCACAGGAAGTTCTGCGCCTTCTCAAAGCGCTTGGCCTCGTCCTGCGCGAAGACGCCCAGGTCGACCAGCCGCGCGGCGTCGTCCACGCGGTAGACGTACTTGGCGATCCAGAACAGCGTGGAGAGGTCGCGCAGGCCGCCCTTGCCCTCCTTGATGTTCGGTTCGAGCTGATAGCGGGAATCGCCCAGGCGCTTGTGGCGCTCGTCGCGTTCGTGCAGCTTCGCCTCGATGAACTGCGCGGCCGTGTCGGCCTGCACCTCGCTTTCGTAGCGTTCGCGCAGTTCCTGATAGAGCGCGTGGTCGCCCCAGATCCAGCGGGCTTCGAGAAGGTTGGTGCGGATGGTGATGTCGGCCTTCGCCTGACGCAGGCAGTCGTCGACCGAACGGGTGGCGTGGCCCACCTTGAAGCCCAGGTCCCAGAGGAAATACAGCATCTCCTCCACCACCTGCTCGCTGCGGGGCGTCATCTTGTAGGGCAGCAGGAACAGCAGGTCGATGTCGGAATGCGGCGCCAGTTCGCCCCGGCCATAGCCGCCGACGGCGACAAGGGACAGCCGCTCTCCCATCGAGGGGTTGGCCAGCGGGTACAGCCGGAACGACGCATGGTCGTGCAGCACGCGCAGCAGCTCGTCCACCAGATAGCAGGTGGCGCGCATGACGGAGGCGCCGGAGACCCCTTCGTCGTAGAAGCGCCGGCGGATCTCCGCGCGCCCGGCCTTCAGGTGGCGTTTCAGGATGTCGAGCACGACCGTCCGTCGCGCGTGATCCGGCTGCGACTCCAGGTCGAGACCGGCCAGTTCGGCTTGCAGCGCCGCCCTGTCGAGCACCGCGTGCGGGGTGCGCAACTGATGCTGTGTCGGCGGTTCGAGGAGGCCTGTATCCATGACGCTGTTAGATCGCGGTCCTGTCGCTTTCGTGCAACCCGTTACCAACCGGATTTTCGCATATGATGGCACGCGGCGGGGCGGAACTTGAACAGCCCGCCTTCGCCGAATGCCGATTCGATTTAGGCGCACCCTGTCACGGCGCGGCGGCGACGCTTATCTGATGCACATGCGCGCAGTCATTCTCATGCTTGTCGTCACCCTCGTCGCGGGCACCCTCGCGGGCTGCGGCGGCCGGGCGGAGCCGCCGCCCTACCCCAGCGTGCGCGCGATGCGGGTGGACTACGCCACCATCGAGGTTCGCGTCAGCGACCTCACCCCTAGCACCCAGGTCGGCGACATCCGCCTCGTCGCCCCCGATGGACGCACCTTCGAGCCAGAGAGCCGCCGCACCGTCCGCGGCATCGCGGCAACCAGCGAGCGCCCGGCCGTCGGCGTCGGCGCGACCGGCGGCTCGGAAAGTGGCGTCGATCCCTCGATCTCGCTGTCGCTGCCGCTGACGAACTGGTCGTGGTTCCGGACCGAGGAACGCGACATCCGTGCCGTCGTGGCGCGCATCCCCGTGCCCGGGGACTACAGCGACGCCGACGAAGGCTGGCATGTCCAGGCGGAACTGATCGACGCCGCCGGGGTGGGGCGGACGCGGCACACGCCGGTGCGATAACGACCGCCTTCCGTGCCGACCCTGCTGCCGTTCGGGTGCCGCATGCGCACCGACTGCCGCACGGTGCGCCCCCTTCGTCCCGTCCTTCTCTGCCAAGGCCGGGGATCGAATTTTCTTCTTCCGTCGAACGGGGATGGCGATATTGGCCGACGCGCGTCTGGCCTGCCGGAAGCGGCCGCGCTATTGTCCCCGCCATGCGAAGCAAGGACGGTCAGCAACGGCGCTTTTCCGCGGGTGACATCGCCTCCTTCGGGCAGCGCGACATCCCCGCCGGCGAGAAGGCGGGCATGGTGCGCGGGGTCTTTACCTCGGTCGCGCGCAACTATGATCTGATGAACGACCTGATGTCGGCGGGCGTGCATCGTCTGTGGAAGGATCGGATGATTGCCGCGCTTCGCCCGCGGCCGGGAATGTCGGTGCTCGACGTCGCCGGCGGCACGGGGGACATCGCCTTCCGCATCCTGGACCGGACACACCACCGGGCGAACGTCTTCGTCTGCGATATCACCGAGGACATGCTGCGCGTCGGCCGCGACCGGTCCATCGACCGTGGCCTGGTGGACGGCCTGGCCTGGGTCTGCGGCGACGCGCAGAGCCTGCCGGTCGCCAGCCGCAGTGTCGATGCCTTCACCATCGCCTTCGGTCTGCGCAACGTCACCCATATCGAGAAGGCGCTGGGTGAGGCATACCGCGTCCTGCGCCCCGGCGGCCGCTTCCTGTGCCTGGAATTCAGCCAGGTGGTCCTGCCGGCCTTGTCCGAGCTTTACGACGTCTATTCGTATGCTGTCCTGCCGCGCCTGGGTCAACTGGTCGCGCGCGACCGCGAGAGCTACCAGTATCTCGTGGAGTCAATCCGCCGCTTCCCGCCGCAGGAGGACCTGGCCGGGCTGATGCGCGACGCCGGATTCGGGCAGGTTGGCTACACCAACTATTCGGGCGGTATCGCCGCCCTGCATTCCGGCTGGCGCCTCTAGCGCGATGTGGCGAACGATCCGGTCCTTCCTGCGCCTGCTGGCGATCGCCCGCGCCCTGGCCCGCCACGACGCGCTGGCCCCGCTGGAGCTTGCCGGCATCGCCAGGCCGGTGGTGCAGCTCGCTCGACTGGTGTCGCGCCGCCGGGCAGAGGGCCGGCCCGGGCAGAAGCTGGCGCGCGCCCTGACCGACCTGGGGCCGTCGTTCATTAAGCTGGGCCAGTTCATGTCCACCCGCGCCGACCTGATCGGCGAGGAGGTGGCGCATGACCTGGCCGAGTTGCAGGACCACCTGCCGCCGTTCGAAAGCGCCGAAGCGCGGCGTATCGTGGAGGACGAACTGGGGCAGCCGATGGCGGTCCTGTTCGCCCGCTTCGACGAAGTTCCGCTGTCCGCCGCGTCCATCGCGCAGGTGCACCTGGCCGTCACCGCCGAGGGCGAGGAGGTCGCGGTCAAGGTGCTGCGCCCCGGCGTCGAGGCCGCTTTCGAGCGGGATCTTGCGCTGTTCTACTGGCTGGCCGAGCTGGCGGAACGGGCCAGCGCGCGGTTCCGCCGCTTGAAGCCGGTCGCCCTCGTCCGCCTGTTCGAGGAACAGGTGAAGATCGAGATGAACCTCTCGATGGAAGCCGCGGCGGCAGACGAGCTGGCGGAGAACTTCGCCGGCGACACCACTTACAACGTACCGCCGGTGGACTGGCAGCGGACCTCGCGCCGGGTCCTGACGGCCGGGCGCGTCGGCGGCATCCCAATGGACGACCGCGACGCGCTGATCCGGGCCGGTCACGATATCGACGCGGTGCTGGAAAAGGCGGCCAACATCTTCTTCAAGCAGGTGTTCCGCGATGGTTTCTTCCACGGCGACCAGCACCCCGGCAACATGTTCGTCGACACGCAGGGCAACATCGTCGCCGTGGATTTCGGCATCATGGGGCGGCTGGACCGGCAGACGCGCTATTTCCTGGCGGACATGCTGCTGGCGCTGCTGGACCGTGATTATCAGCAGCTTGCCGAGGTTCACGTGGAGGCCGGCTACCTGCCCAAGCCGACCGCCGATACGCCGCCGCTGCCGGTGTTCGCGCAGGCCTTGCGTTCGGTATCGGAGCCGATCTTCGGCAAGCCGCTGCACGAGATCTCCTTCGCCCGGCTACTGGGCCAGCTTTTCCAGCTCAGCGAATCGTTCGACATGGAGGTGCAGCCGCAACTTCTGCTGCTGCAGAAAAACATGATGATGGCAGAGGGCGTGAGCCGCTCGCTGCGCCCGGAACTCAACACCTGGACGCTGGCCCAGCCACTGATCGCCGAGTGGATGCGCGAGAATCGCGGCCCCGAGGCGCGGGTGCGCGAGGGCGCCGAAAGCCTGCTGCACATCGCCCGGCGCTTGCCGGAGACGCTGGAGCGGATCGAGACCATCGTCGAGGATGTGCAAAGCGGCGGCCTGCGCCTGGATGCCCGGGCGGCGCGGGCCTTAGGCGGCGGGCGCGCGAACGGCTGGCTGAAGCTTGCCTTGGGCGTCTCCGCCACGGCGCTTGCGCTTGGCGCGGCGGCACTTGCCGTCGCAATCGTGTGAAAATGTGCACAAGACTTGCCTCATTCCGCGTGCGCCCTTACGTTATCTACGGTCCCTAACCGTGAAATGCGACGCTGGGTTTAATGCTGGCAGGCAAACGCATACTGCTGGTCGTGTCGGGCGGCATTGCCGCCTATAAGGCCCTGGAGCTGATACGCCGCCTGCGCGAACAGGGCGCGGCCGTACGCTGCATCCTGACACGTGCCGGGGCCGAGTTCGTCACGCCGCTGTCGCTGCAAGCCCTCAGCGAGGACAAGGTTTACGGCGAGCTGTTCTCGCTGACCGACGAGTCCGAGATGGGGCACATCCAGCTTTCGCGGGACGCGGATCTTTTGGTGGTTGCGCCGGCCAGCGCGGACATCCTGGCAAAGATAACGCATGGCATGGCCGACGACCTCGCCACCACGGCGCTGCTGGCAACCGACAAGGACGTGCTGGTCGCCCCGGCCATGAACGTGCGCATGTGGGAACATCCGGCGACACAGGAAAACCTGGCCACGCTGCGCCGCCGGGGCGTGCACGTGGTGGGGCCGAACGAGGGGCCGATGGCCTGCGGCGAGTACGGCTTCGGCCGCATGGCGGAGCCGGCGGAAATCCTGGCTGCCATCGGAAGCTATTTCGGCGCCGACGCGCCCCTGGCGGGACGCAAGGCGCTTGTCACCAGCGGTCCGACGCACGAGCCCATCGATCCGGTGCGCTACATCGCCAACCGCTCGTCCGGCCGGCAGGGGCACGCCATCGCGGCCGCGCTGGCTCGGCTCGGCGCGGCGACGACGCTCGTCACCGGTCCCACACAGCAGCCCGACCCGCCGGGCGTCACCGTCCGGCATGTGGAGTCCGCTCGCGACATGCTGGCGGCCTGCCAGGCGGCGCTGCCGGTGGATGCCGCGGTGTGCGCCGCCGCGGTCGCCGACTGGCGCGTGGCCAGTGCGGCCGACCAGAAGATGAAGCGGGAGGGGCACGACGGCCTCAAGCTGGAGTTCACGCAGAACCCCGACATCCTGGCGACATTGTCCGAGGTGGGTAACCTGCGCCCCCGACTCGTCGTGGGCTTCGCGGCGGAGACCGAGAACGTCATCGACCACGCCCGGGCGAAACGCGCCCGCAAGGGCTGCGACTGGATCGTGGCGAACGATGTCTCGCCGGCCACGGGCACCTTCGGCGGCGCGGAGAATACCGTCCACCTCATCGTGGATGGCGCAAGCGAGCCGGAAACCTGGCCCCGGATGAGCAAGGCGGACGTAGGCGAGCGCCTGGCCCGCCGGATCGCCGACCATCTTATACAGCCAGCGGCAGAGGCCTCCTCGGCATGAGCACGGGCGAGGTCGATGTCCCGATAACGCGGCTGCCCCATGCGGAGGACTTGCCGCTGCCCGCCTATGCCACCGCGCACAGCGCCGGCGTGGATCTCCTGGCCGCCGTCGATGCGCCGCTTGAACTGGCGCCGGGCCGCCGCGCGCTGGTCGGCACGGGTATCGCCCTGGCACTGCCCGAAGGCTACGAGGCGCAGGTCCGGCCGCGCTCGGGCCTGGCACTGAAGTCGGGCGTCAGTGTCCTGAATGCGCCGGGCACGATCGACGCGGATTATCGCGGCGAAGTCGGGGTCATCCTCATCAACCTGGGCGAGGAAACCTTCACCGTGCGCCGCGGCGACCGGATCGCACAGCTTGTCGTTGCACCTTACACGCGGGCGCACTGGCGGCCCACGGCTCGGCTTGACGAGAGTTCGCGCGGCAGCGGCGGCTTCGGTTCCACCGGGATCGCGCAAGACGGCCGCGTCCAGGACGCGGCCGTCGCAACGAACCGCAAGGAGTAGTGAAAGAAGTCCGATGCTGCGATTGTCAAAAAAGCTTCTCTTCGCCATCGAGGCGGTGGTCGACATAGCCTACAACGCCGGGCCCGGTCCGGTGCGTTCCAGCGAGATCTCGCGACGGCAAGGCATCCCCCGCCGTTATCTGGAGCAGGTGCTGCAACAGCTTGTCCACCACGGCATCCTTGCCGGCCAGCGCGGGCCGCGCGGCGGCTATCGTCTGGCGCGGGAACGGCGGCGGATCACCGTCGGGGAGATCATCCGCATCGTCCGGCAACTGGAAGGCGCCAACGACCCGGCCAGCGAATCGGGGGGCAGCGAGATCGGCCAGCAGGTTGTCCGCCCGATCTGGCTGGAAATCCAGCAGGAGATGATGGAGCGCTTCGACCGCATGACGGTCGAGGAACTGTGCGAGCGCGCAAGGAACAAGGGGATCAAGTCAGAGGCGGCACAGGTGCCGGACTTCTCCATATAGGGAAGCGGCAAGTCCCCTTTGGACGTTCCCGGCATATTTCCTTTGATCGGGAAGGGCTTGCCGGATTAAATCCAAAGCGTCGCCGTAGAATTAGCTGTGCTTGGGAGTAACCGCGATGACGCAAGCCGCCAGCGCAAAGGGGTCGAGCCCCAGTGAGTGCCCGTCCGAGTTCCGGGGGCGGATATACGAGTCCGTGCTGGAGACGATTGGGGCGACCCCGCTGGTGCGGATGCCGCGCCTCGCCGAGCGCTACGGCGTCAAGGCGGATCTGCTTGGCAAGTGCGAGTTCTATAACCCGCTGTCCTCGGTGAAGGACCGCATTGGCCTCGCCATGATCGAGGCGCTGGAGGCCGAGGGCAAGCTGGGGCCGGACAGCGTCATCGTGGAACCGACCTCGGGCAACACCGGCATCGCGCTTGCCTTCGTCTGCGCGGCCAAGGGGTATCGCCTGATCCTGACGATGCCGGAAACGATGTCGGTGGAACGGCGCAAGATGCTGCGCTTGATGGGCGCCGAGCTGGTGCTGACCGACGGCGCGCACGGGATGCGCGGCGCGGTGTCCAAGGCCGAACAGTTGCTGAACGACCTGCCCAAGGCCGTGATGCCGCAGCAGTTCCGCAACCCCGCAAACCCGGAGATTCACCGCCGCACCACGGCCGAGGAGATCTGGAAGGACACCGACGGCGGTGTCGATTACGTCATCTCCGGCGTTGGCACCGGCGGTACCTTGACCGGCGTCGGCTCGGTCCTGAAGCCGCGCAAGCCGGGGCTCCAGATGATCGCGGTGGAGCCGGAGGACAGCCCGATCCTTTCGGGCGGGCAGCCAGGCCCGCACAAGATCCAGGGCATCGGTGCCGGCTTCGTACCCGAGACGCTGGACTCCGCCCTGATCGACGATGTCATCCGCATTGGCAACGACACCGCCTTCACCACGGCGCGCGAGGCGGCCGCCATGGAGGGCCTGACCGTCGGCATTTCCTCGGGCGCGGCGATTGCCGCCGCGATCGAGCTTGGCCAGCGTGCCGACATGGCCGGCAAGATGATCGTCACTATCCTGCCTTCCGGCGCGGAGCGCTACCTCTCGACGCCGCTGTTCGAGGGCATGTAGCGGTGGAAAGGCGGCCCGAGCGGGCCTACGTCTGAATCATGGATCTTACCGACGAACAGATCGAGCGTTACGCACGCCACCTGGTCTTGCCGGAAATCGGCGAGGAAGGGCAGGAACGACTGCTTGGTTCCGCCGTGCTGGTCGTCGGCGCCGGTGGGCTGGGCGCGCCGCTGCTGACATACCTCGCCGCTGCCGGCGTCGGGCGGATCGGCGTGATCGACGACGACCGCGTGGACCTGTCCAATCTACAGCGGCAGGTGATTCACGACACCGAATCCGTCGGACTTCCCAAGGTCGAAAGCGCGCGCCGCCGCATGGCCGCGATCAATCCCGAGGTGACGGTCGAAACGCACGACCGGCGGTTAACGCGCGCAGGCCTCATCGAGTTGATCCAACGCTATGATGTCGTGGCTGACGGTTCCGACAACTTCGCGACGCGTTACCTGTTGAACGACGCCTGCTATCTGGCCCGGCGGCCGCTGGTATCGGCGGCGATCATGCGCTTCGACGGGCAGCTATCGACCTACAAGGCCTATGAAGCGGGGCCGTGCTATCGCTGTGTCTTCGGGCCGCAGCCCGCCGCGGACCCTAAGCAGTCCTGCGCGGACGTCGGTGTCTTGGCGATGCTGCCGGGGGTGATGGGCACGCTGCAGGCGACCGAGGTTGCCAAGGAGCTGCTTGGCATCGGCGATGGGCTGGTCGGACGGCTTGTGCTTTACGATGCGCTGTCCGCCGAGGTGCGGAAGATCAAGACGCCGCGCGATCCCACCTGCGCGCTGTGCGGCGAGACGCCGACGATCCGCGACCTTGCGGCCGTCGACTACGGCGACGCGCGCATCTGCGCCGCCTGAGAGAGTCCGGCTCTCGACGCTTCCCCCATGCTATGCGGGAGATGGGCTCTTCGCCCGATCCAGGGCCTGTGCCAGGGCCTTCGCGAAATCCAGCCGCTCTTCCGCCGTCAGAAACGAGCCGATGGTGATGGACCGCCCGTGCGAGCGCAGCGTGATCTGGCTTTCGTGCCTGGGCGGATCGTCCATCAGCACCTGTAGCCAGGCCGGCTGAAACTGCCATCGCTGCTTGTCGCCGCGCGGGCTGATCCGCTCCACCAGCAGATCGTCGCGTGTCAGACGCACGGTTTCGTACATCCGCGCGGCCCTGAAGTTGATTTTGAAGGCGGCATAGATCAGCAGGACGTCCAGCCCCATGAAGCCGACGACTGGCCAAGCCCCCATCAGGAAAAACCCGAAGCCCGCGAAGAAGCTGATCGCACACACCGCCGACATCAGCGTGACGAAGCCGCGCACTGACAGCGAGCGATGCGGTGTCAGGATCGCGTCGAAGAGAACCGGATCGTCGATGGCATAGGCGCCGTCGTGCGCGTGCGCCTCGACGCCTTCATGGCGCGGGTGGTTCATGGCGCGTTATGATATGGGAGTGTTGTGCGTCCGGTAAAGGCGATCGGCCTAATCATTGCTTCGGCGAACGGCGCCGCTAAACTACGCCGCATCATGGCCGAGTCGCTTTTGAAACCCGCCGAGATCGCAACCTTCTTCGACCGTCTGGCGGCTGCCCTGCCGGAGCCGAAGAGCGAGTTGCAGTACACGAATCCCTTTACGCTGCTCGTCGCCGTCGTGCTCTCCGCGCAGTCGACCGATGTCGGCGTCAACAAGGCGACGCGGGCGCTGTTCCAGACCGCCGACACACCCCGGGCGATGCTCGAACTTGGCGAGGCGGGCATCAAGGAGCATATCCGGACGCTCGGCTTGTTCAATTCCAAGGCGAAGAACGTCCTGGAGCTTTCGCGGATTCTCGTCCGCGATCACGGCGGTGAGGTTCCGCGCGACCGGCATGCGCTGGAGCAACTGCCCGGTGTCGGCCGCAAGACGGCCAACGTCGTGCTTAACGTCGCTTACGGTGAGCCGACGATTGCCGTGGATACGCACATCTTCCGGGTTTGCAACCGCACCGGGCTCGCCCCGGGGAAGACCGTGCGGGCCGTCGAGGATCTGCTGGAAACCGTCGTGCCGGAGAACAGGAAGCTGCACGCCCACCACTGGCTTATCCTGCACGGACGCTATACCTGCAAGGCGCGCAAGCCGGACTGCCCCAACTGCGTGGTGCGGGACATCTGCCGTTTTACCGAAAAGACCACGGCCAACGCCGCCCCGCCGCGAGCAGCGAACCGGAAGGCGGCGGAGTAAACCGGGGCGCCGCTTCGCGCTGTCTATGGATGACTTTCGCGTCAGCCGGTCTTGCTGGCCAGACGGGCGCGCATCAGGCGTTCCAGGCAGCCTTCCGCCGCAACCGGCCGTGCAGTCAGGTCGCGCGCTTCAAGATAGGTTACGCTCTTGCCGTCTTGGTCCGGGTAGACGAACAGGTCCAGGACACACCCCGGCATCCGGTACTGCCAGATCTCGGCCGGCGGCTCCCGGCGGATCTGGGCGGGGCTGCCAAGCTGCGCCGCCACCACCCTCGGCGAGGCGCCGATGAACTGGTCGGGGTCCGCGTCGATATCGGGTGCCGCGGGTTCGGGCTTGGAATCGCGGGCCTTGGGCAGGCGCGCTTCGCGAGTATCAGGGGCGCGCGGATGCTTGGCCGTTGAATCGCTCTTACCGGGCGCTCCAGCCTGACTGTCCACACCGGGCGTACCTGCGGTCAAGGCTTGCCGCTGTGGCTCGCTGCCCGTTTTCAGGCGTGCTTCGACCCCCTCGTGGCCCTTGGGCGAACACGCCTGTAGCCCGATCACCGTAGACACCATGAGCGCGGCGGCAAGACGGACGGTCAACGGGACTCAGTCCCTCGACGTGCCGGCCCCGGCCTTTGGCGGCTGGTGCAGTGGGGTTGGCTGGCTGACGGTGGGCGAGGCGGTTGAGGGTGCATCTTCGCCGCGGCCGCCGGCACCCTGCGCTTCCTCCTCGGAAAGCTCGACCAGCGTCCCGCCGATGCGCCCGCCGCTCTCGATTTCCAGGCCGCGGTAGCGGATCGTGCCGTTCACCTGGCCGGTGGAACGGAGATACAGGCGCTCGCGAACGATCAGATCGCCGTCGAAACGACCGGCGATCTCGGCGATGTCGATGATGGCGGAGCCTTTGAACGCACCGGATGCCGCCACTTCCAGAACCCGGCTGTCGCTCAGGTCCGCTTCGACCTTGCCCTCGACGACAAGGCGGTCGCAGGAGCGGATCTCGCCCGAAACCTCGATGTCCCGGCCAACGGTGAGTTGCTTGCTCTCGGCTGGCTGGACGCCGTGCCCCGGCTGGCGTTGCCCGCCGTTGCGGCGGAACTGGTCGGGGCGCACCGGGGGCGCCGGCTGCCGGTTCAGGACGGCCGAAGGGTCGGGTCTTGGCGTCGGCTTGGCTGGCGCGGATGGGGCTTTGGCCGTGTCGCTGGCCGGCTTGTCATCGCCGGACGCCGCGGTTTCCTTCAGCGGCGGAGTGCTGGCCGTCGGCTCTTGCCACTCCGGCTTGCCCTGTTGCTGCTTGCGTTTGCCAAACATCGTCATGCGCCCTTGCCTCGCTGCGAATTCTGCTTTGCCCGGACAGCGCTGACCACGTTCGCCTCAGGCCGTCCGGGTTGCCGGTGCGCCCGCCTGCCGGCGCACACGCTCGAAAACATGCACCATGAAGGCCGTCGCCACCACCGGTGCGAACAAATTGACCAATGGAATTGTCATCAAGATGGCGATCGGGACACCCGCCACAGCGATCCGCCCGCCATAGCGGCGGCGAATGCGCTGCACGTCCGGACGGGTCATGCGTCGCACGGCCACCAGCTCAAAGTACTCCCGCCCCAGAAGGTATCCATTCAAAGTATAGAACACGACAAGGTTAAAAAACGGTAACAACAAATAAATCGGCAGGACGACCAGGTTGGCCAGGATCGTCACCAGCGCAAGGCTCAGCCCGTCCTTCACGCCTTCCCAGATCGGCTGCTCATCGGCCGGCGGCAGGTCGCGGTAATAGCGGTCCTCGACGCGCCCGGCGGCGTCCTCCAGGAACAACGACTGGGCAAGGCCCATCACGGCCGGGAACATCAGGAAGCTGGCAACCATGACGGCCGCGAAACCGCCCAGGCCGACCAGAACCTCGATGGCGTCGTTCCAGAAGCCGTCCTCGGCCAGCCGGCCGGCCAACGCCGTTCCGGCATGGTCGATGCCCCACCAGCAAAGCGCCCAGAGCGCGATCAACGCGACGAGCGCCACGCCCGCGCCGCGCCAGACGATGGCACGCAGGCGCGGGTCGCCAAGTTGCGCGAATGCCTTGAACAATGCGGAAAACATTCCAAGTGTCTAGCGACCAAAGCGCCGGCGCACAAGCCCGCGGACGGCTCCGCCGGTTGCGGCGCCGCACAAGCTGCGTATACTCGCGCCAGCCCGCACCTCCATCACCACCAACCACGACGAGGGGGAGACCCGCCATGGCGGAGTCGCATATCGACGTGCTGGGTATCGGCAATGCCATTGTCGACGTGATCGCCCACGCTGACGATGGCTTTCTGGATCAGCACAGCCTTCCGAAGGGGTCCATGACCCTGATCGACGCCGAGCAGGCACACGCCCTCTACGAGGCGATGGGGCCGGGCACCGAGATGTCGGGCGGTTCAGCCGCCAACACCATGGCCGGCATCGCCTCGCTGGGCGGCCGCGGCGCCTTCCTGGGCAAGGTGCGCAACGACCAGCTCGGCGGCATCTTCCGCCACGATATCCGCGCGGTCGGCACCCGCTTCGACAGCCCGTCGGCGGAAAGCGGACTGCCGACGGCGCGCTGCCTGATTTTCGTGACGCCGGACGCGCAGCGCACGATGGCGACCTTCCTGGGCGCCTCGACCGAATTCGGCCCGGCCGACATCGAGGAAAGTCTGATCGCCGAGGCCAAGGTCACCTATCTGGAAGGCTACCTCTGGGACGCACCGCCGGCGAAGGAGGCGTTCGTCCAGGCTGCGCGCGCGGCGCACGCAGCCGGCAAGCGCGTGGCGCTGTCGCTGTCGGACCCGTTCTGCGTCGACCGTCACCGCGAATCCTTCCGGGATCTGCTGGAAGGCCACGTGGATATCCTCTTCGCCAACGAGGCGGAGATCACCTCGCTCTACGAGACGGACGACTTCGATAAGGCCCTGCAACAAGTTCGCGGCCATTGCGAGATCGCGGCGCTGACCCGTAGCGAGAAGGGGTCCGTCATCGTTGCCAATGACGAGGTGCACGTCGTCGACGCCGCGCCCGTCAGCAAGGTCGTGGACACGACCGGGGCCGGCGATTCCTACGCCGCCGGCTTCCTGTTCGGGTTCACCCAGGGTTACAAGCTGTACGACTGCGGCCGCCTCGGCGCCCTTTGCGCCGCCGAGGTGATCAGCCACGTCGGCGCCCGGCCCGAGGTGGAGCTGAAGGAACTGATCGCCGAGAAACTGGGAGCCGAAGCCGCTCGATGACTTATGCACGCCAGGGGGTGACCCCGCGCAACCTCGCCATTATCGCTCACGTCGACCATGGCAAGACCACGCTGGTCGACCAGTTGCTGCGCCAGTCCGGCACGTTCCGGGCCAACCAGCAGGTGGCCGAGCGGGCGATGGACAGCAACGACCTCGAGCGTGAGCGGGGTATCACCATCCTGGCGAAATGCACTTCGATCATGTGCGGCGACAGCCGGGTGAATATCGTCGACACGCCCGGCCACGCCGATTTCGGCGGCGAGGTGGAGCGCATCCTCTCGATGGTGGATGGCGTCCTGCTTCTCGTCGACGCCGCCGAGGGGCCGATGCCCCAGACCAAGTTCGTGTTGATGAAGGCGCTGGCCCATGGTCTGCGGCCCATCGTCGTCGTGAACAAGGCCGACAAGCCCGAGGCCCGGCCGTGGGAGGTGCAGGCCGAGGTGTTCGACCTTTTCGCCGCGCTGGATGCGGACGACGATCAGCTCGACTTCCCGACGCTGTTCGCCTCGGCCAAGGAGGGCTGGGCGGATACGGACCCCGACGGTCCGCGGGCGTCGATGGAGCCGCTATTCGAGGCGATCCTTAACAAGGTGCCGCCCGCCGAGGCGGACGAGGAGGCGCCTTTCTCCATGCTGGCGACGGTGCTGGACGCCGATCCCTATCTGGGCCGGGTGCTGACCGGACGAATTCATTCCGGTATCGCAAAGGTCAACATGCCGGTGAAGGCGTTGAAGCGCGATGGCAGCAGCGCGGGCGGCACCGCGCGGCTTACCAAGCTGCTGGCCTATCGCGGATTGCAGCGCGTGCCGGTGGAAGAGGCGCGTGCCGGCGACATCATCGCCATCGCCGGCCTGGACGGCGCCACGGTCGCCGACACGATTTGCGCGCCCGAGGTCAGCGAGCCGATCCCGGCGCGCCCGATCGACCCGCCAACCCTGGCCATGACGTTCTCCATCAACGATTCGCCGCTTGCCGGGCGCGAGGGGGACAAGGTGACGAGCCGCCTGATCCGCGCGCGCTTGGAGCGCGAGGCGGAGGGCAACGTGGCGCTGGAGATCCGCGAGACCGAGGACAAGGACGCCTTCGAGGTCGCCGGCCGTGGCGAATTGCAGCTTGGCGTCCTGATCGAGACGATGCGCCGCGAGGGCTTCGAGTTGTCCATCTCCCGCCCGCGCGTTCTGTTCCGCCGGGACGAGGCGACGGGGCAGACGCTGGAGCCGGTGGAGCTTGTGCAGATCGACGTCGACGAGGACTATGCCGGCGTGGTCGTCGAGAAGGTGAGCCAGCGCCGCGGTGAGCTTGTGGACATGAAGCCGTCCGGCGGCGACAAGCAGCGCGTCGTGTTCCGCGCCCCTGCGCGCGGCCTGATCGGCTATCATGGCGAGTTCCTGACGGATACCCGTGGCACCGGTGTCATGCATCGCGTCTTCGATAGCTACGAGCCGTACAAGGGCCCGATTCCCGCGCGACGCAACGGCGCCATCATCGCCCAGGGCCAGGGCGAAGCGGTGGCCTATGCCCTGTGGAACCTGGAGGATCGCGGGGTTCTTTTCATCGACCCGGGCGACATGGTCTACGAGGGCATGGTGATCGGCGAGCACAACCGCCCCGCCGACCTGGAGGTCAATGCCCTCAAGGCCAAACAGCTTTCCAACGTGCGTTCCGCCGGCAAGGACGACGCCATCCGCCTGACCCCGCCACGCCGTTACGCGCTGGAGGAGGCACTGAGCTACATCGGCGACGACGAGCTGGTCGAGGTGACACCGAAATCGTTGCGCTTACGTAAGAAAACCCTGGACCCACACGTCCGCAAGCGCGAGCAGAAGCTGCGCGATGCCGGATGACAACGGCATCTCCGCCCGCCGCTCCTGGCGCGAGGCGCTTGCCGTTTATGCCCATCCGCGCGTGGCCGGGATGCTGTTCCTGGGCTTCTCGGCCGGCCTGCCTTTCCTGCTGATTTTTGCGACACTGTCGGCCTGGCTGCGCGAGGCCGGGGTCACGGCCACGACCATTGGCTTCTTCTCCTGGGCCGGCATCATGTTCTCCATCAAGGTGGTGTGGGCGCCCGTTATCGACCGCCTGCCGCTTCCTGGCCTGACCCGCTGGCTGGGCCGGCGGCGGGGGTGGATGCTGCTGGGCCAAATCGGGGTGGCCGCCGGCCTTCTGGGGATCGCGGCAAGCGACCCGGCAGCGGAAGTCGGCCACCTCGCCGTGCTGGCCGTGGCCATCGCGTTTTTCTCCGCCACGCAGGACGTGGCCATCGACGCCTACCGCATCGAGGCGGTGGAGCGGCGCGTGCAGGGCGCGATGGCGGCGGCCTATATTCTGGGTTACCGCGTCGCACTGCTGACCGGCGGCGCGGGCACGCTCTACATCGCCGAGTTCGTGTCCTGGTCGAGCGCCTATACGACCATGGCCGCGCTGATGGGCGTGGGCATGGCGACCGTCCTGCTCATCCGCGAGCCGGAGACGACGCGGGATCGAGCGCGGCTTGCGGCGGAAGATCTTCCAGCGTCATTACGCAACCGGAACTTTTCTCCGAGGGCGAGGATGACACTGGGTTGGCTCTACAGCGCGGTCGTGTGCCCGTTCCTGGATTTCTTCCGCCGCTATGGCCGTACGGCGCTGCTGGTCCTGCTTTTCGTCGGCGTCTATCGCCTGTCGGACATCACCATGGGGGTGATGGCGAACCCCTTCTATATCGATCTCGGCTTCACCAAGGCCGAGATTGCCAGTGTCACCAAGGTCTTCGGTTTCTTCATGTCGATTGCCGGCGCCTTCCTGGGCGGCCTGCTGGTCGCGCGCATGGGCGTTTTGAAGCCGCTGGTCCTGGGCGCTGTCCTTGTGGCCGGGACGAACCTGCTGTTCGCGTGGATGGCGCATGCCGGACCCGACCTGCGGCTGCTGACAGTGACCATCAGCGCGGACAACCTCTCGGGCGGGCTGGCCGGCGCGGTGTTCGTGGCCTACCTTTCGTCGCTGACCTCCACCGCCTACACGGCTACGCAGTATGCGCTGTTCTCCTCGTTGATGACCCTGCCCGGAAAGTTCATGGGCGGCTTCTCCGGCGTGGTGGTGGATTCTTACGGCTATGTGGAGTTCTTCCTGGTGGCCGCCGGCATCGGTTTGCCGGCTATCGCGCTCGCCATCGTGATCCTGCATCGAGGCAAGGGGCTTCAGCCCGGCATCGCCGGCGCGGAGTAGCGGTTAGCCGCTATCGCGCCGTTGCGAAAGTGGTATTATAAGAATACCATGACGCCGTCACTCCGAGCGTTCAGTGAGGCCCGCCATGACTGCCTCTCAAACCATTGCGCGCTTCCTTTCCGACAGCGGCGTCTCGGCGGCTGCCCGCAGCCACCCGCGCAGTGCTACCGCGGCCCAGGCGGCGCATTTCGCCCATGTCCCGGAAACCGCTTTCGCCAAGGCGGTCGTTCTCAAGGACGATGACGGCTTTTTCCTTGCCGTGCTGCCGGCCTCGCGAAGCATCGTCCTCGGCGGTCTGTGGCGCGAGACGCACCGGCCGGCGCGACTGGCGGAGGAGGCCGAGATCGCGGGGCTGTTCCCCGATTGCGATCTGGGCGCCGTCCCGCCATTCGGTGCGGCCTACGGCCTGGACGTGCTGGTCGACGACAGCCTGTTGCGCGAGCCGACCGTCTACTGCGAGGGCGGCGACCACGAGACGCTGCTTGAGGTTTCCGGCGCCGATTTCGCCAAGCTGATGGCAAGCGCGCGGCACGGCACCTTCGCGCAGTACCGCGACGCCGACAGCCTCTCGGCGCACCCGAGCTGAGGGTGCGTGGGTTTTGTATTCCGGTAACGGTTGATTAGCGCGCTGGTTGAGGGCGGCTCTCGCTTCCGCGGCCGCGCGGCATGGCGCAGTTCCCGCCCGTTTCCGCTTAACGCCTGATATCGAGGGTATCCGGTGGATTACCGGCAGGTTCAGCGCATTCCAGTATACAAGTGATAGTAGAAAATTCTTTGACCAAGGAATAGCGGGCGGCTACAATTCGATGAAACCAGAATTGTTAGAAGGCGGAATAATGCCCGCAGAAGACGTCTATTCGCTGTCGCCGCTGAAAGCCACGCGCGACGCGGCCTTCTCCGCCCGGTTGCCGGGTTCCAAGTCGTTCACCAACCGGGCGCTGCTGCTGGCCGCGCAGCGGGCCGACACCACCGAGGTCACCAACGCGCTGCACGCCGAGGATACCGAGCTGCTGGCCAAGTGCCTGGACGGCTTCAAGGGCTTGACGGCGGAGAAGACGGCGGACGGCTTCCGTCTGTCGCGCCGGGCGGGCCGGCTTGGCGCGCCGGACCATGAGCTGTTTATCGGCGGCGCCGGGACGCCCGCGCGCTTTCTGCTGAGCTTTGCGGCGGAGGCCGACGGCGCGACCGTCGTGACGGGTATCCCGCGGCTTTGCGAGCGGCCGATGGGCCATATCCTGGAGGCGCTGGAGCGTGTGGGCATCGCGACCGAGTGCCTGCAGACGCCGGGCTGCGTACCGGCCCGGATTCACGGCGGCGAGCCCGTCGGCACCGAATGGGAGATCGACGGCAGCGTCTCCTCGCAGTTCGTCAGCTCGCTGATGCTGCTGGCCGGGCGCCGGCCCGCCGGCAGCGCGCCGATCACCGTGCGCGTTCCGGGCCATCTGGTCTCGCGGCCCTACGTCGAGATGACCGCGCAGATCATGAACCAGGTCGGCATCCCGGTGGAGGAGGCCGGCCCGGCGGCCTGGCGGATCACGCCGGCGGAGCCGAAGCCGTCACGCATCGAGATTGAGCCCGACGCCTCGGCCATGTCGTATGTCCTGGGTGCGGCCGCGATCACCGGCTCGAAGGTCAGCGTGCCCGGCATCGGCTCCGGCTCCAAGCAGGGCGACGTCGGCTTTGCCCGCATCATGGAGGCGATGGGTTGCCGCCTGACCATGGACGCCGAGCGCATCGAGATCGAGGGCCCGAAGGACGGTCTGCGCGGCGTCGACGTCGATATGGAGCTGATGCCCGACGTGGTGCTGACCCTGGCGGTGGTGGCGGCCTTCGCGAAAGGGCCGACGAGGATCACCAACATCGCCAATCTTCGGGTCAAGGAGTGCGACCGCATCGATGCGGCGGCGACCGAGCTGGGCCGCATGGGCGTGAAGGCGATACAGCACGACGACAGCCTGGAGATCCACCCCGGCGACCCGATCAAGCCGGCGCGTATCGAGACCTACAACGACCACCGGGTGGCGATGTCGTTCGCGCTGGCGGGGCTGCTGCGGCCGGGCATCGAGATCGCCGATCCCGGCTGTGTCGCCAAGTCCTTTCCGAACTTCTGGGAGGAATACGAGCGTTTCAGGGCTCACCACAGCGCCGAGGCTGAGCATGTCTAACGCGGTTACCTCGGACCAATACCTGGACGAGTACGGAACCGGCCTTGTCGGCCGCTGGGACGACCTTGTCGGCTGGGAGGCGCGTTCGAAGTCGGAAGGGGCGTTCTTCCTCGACCTCCTGCGCGAGCATGGCGCGCGGCGCATACTGGACGCCGCCACCGGCACGGGCTTCCACGCCGTCGCCTTTGCCGACGCCGGTTATGACGTGACGGCCGTCGACGGCGCCCCGGAGATGGTCGCCAGGGCGCGCGCGAACCTGGCGGCGCGCGGCTATCCGGGCGTGGCTTGCGAGGTCGCCGACTGGCGCGACCTGGCGGCGACGGCCCCCGGTCCGTTCGACGCCGTAGTGTGCCTGGGGAATTCCTTCGGGCACCTGTTCTCCGAGGCCGACCTCGCCGCCAGCCTGCGCAGCTTTTACGAGGTGCTGTCGCCGGGCGGCCTGTTCGTTCTGGATTCGCGGAACTACGACCGTGTCCTCGACGGCACCGCCAGTTGCGGCAATCGCAACTATTGCTGCGTGGGCAACGATGCCGACGTCTCGCTCGAGCTTTCCGGGCCGGAACGGGTGACCATCACCTACAAGATCGGCTGTAGCGACGTTTACCGGATCGAGACCCATCCCTGGCGTCGCGCGGAGCTGAGCGCGGCCATCAGCGGTGCCGGCTTCAGGGGGCTTGAGGTGCACGGCGACTTCCAGGCCGACTTCGACCCGGCGAGCGTCGAGTTCTTCGTCTATATCGCCCGAAAGCCCGCGTGATGCATCAGGATCCCGTTTCGAAGGTGGCGCTCGTCGTGCTCGACGGCGCCGCGCTTGCCCCGGAAGGTCCCGGCAACGCCGTGACCCCGCGAACGCTGCCCACCCTGTTCCAGGCGATGCAGGAGCATGGCCACGCCGCGCTTCAGGCCTCCGGCCCGGCTGTCGGGCTGGAGGAAGGACAGATCGGCAACTCCGAGGTCGGTCACCTCACACTGGGGCTTGGCCGCGTGCAACCCTCCGCGCTGTCGCGCATCAACACGGCATACCGCGACGGCTCGTGGCGGGCGCATGCGCTGTGGGACAAGCTGGCCGACGCGCCCCGGCTGCACGTTGTCGGCATGCTTTCCGACGCCGGCGTCCACGCGCACCTGCGGACCATCTGGCAGGCGGCCGAATTGGCGGTCCAGCGTGGTATTCCCGACGTCGTGGTCCACCCGATCCTCGATGGCGTTGATTCGCAGGCCGGTACGGCCAAAGAGCTTCTGGAGGTGCTGCGCGAGAAGCTGTCCGCGCTGGGCGCGGGCGTGCGGCTGGGCGTCGTGATGGGGCGCAAGTGGTTCGCCGACCGTTCCGGCGGGTTCGAGCTGACCGACGTCTTTGCCGCGGCGTTGCAGGGCGAGGCGGCGCTGCCGGCGTTCAGCGACGCGGTGCTGGAAGAACATATGGCGGAGAAGAACGAATCGACATTTCCCGCCCATCTTGCGGAAGGCGGAACGACTATCGCCGCCGGGGACAACGTCATCGTCTCCAGTCACCGCGCCGACAGGGCCCGGCAGTCCGCGCTCGCGCTTGGGCGGCAGGCGAATGTCCATGCGCTCGTGACGCTGGACGACGCGGTGCCGGCGGAACGCGTTTTCTATCCGACCCAGGCCATCGAGGACGGGCTGGCGACCGCATTGGGCCAGCACGATATCGCGCCGGTGCGCATCGCCGAGGATTGCAAGTTCCCGCACGTCACCTTCTTCTTCAACGGCTTCCGGAAAAGCCTGGGCGAGCGGCAGATCCGCCTGCCGGGCCTGTCCGAGACGCCCGAGGAGCGGCCGGAGATGGCGTTGTCCGCCGTCACCGACGCCATCGTGGAGACGATGCTGGACCGTGACGCGCGCGGGATTGTCGCCAACCTCGCCAACCTGGATCAGGTCGGCCACTGTGGCCGTGTCGAGGTCGTCCGCGAGGCCGCCGGCCATGTCGAGAACGCCCTGGCGCGCATCGTCGCCGCCGCCAGACGGCAGGGCTGGACCCTGGTGCTGACGGCGGATCACGGCAACGCGGACCGCATGCTGGATGACGAAGGCCGGCCCGTCGGCTCGCATTCCGGCAATCCGGTGCCATTCACCGTCATTCCGGCCGAACACCAGAGCCTTGAATGGACAAGCCGGGAGGGCGGACTGTCGAACGTGGCCGCCACGATCCTGGCGCTGTTCGGCCTGCCGCGCGCCGAGGGCATGGATGCGCCGCTTTTGCGGGTGCATCGCCACGAGCGGGCAACGGCCTAGAGCATCAGGGAGGTTCGGAAGCCGGTCATGGTCACAATCCGCATCGCCGTCGAACCGCTGCCGCCGGAGGCGGGACAGCCGCTCGGCCTGCTGCTGCCCGAGCCACCGCGCACGGCGGAGCAGACCTTCATCGGCTTCGAGGCGCCGGGACGCTGGCGTCTTGGCAGCGTGCCGGGCGCCAACAACGGGCAGCGGGCCATGTTCACCTCGGCCCTGCCGCGCGAAGGCGATTCATTCAACCTCGTCTTCCGGCCGGGAAACCAGCCCACGCCCGACGAGGTGTACCGGCGCTTCGACAATGTCTACACCGAGGCGCCGCCGGCCCTACGCGAGGCGGTCGAGGCGGAGGTCGCCACCGCCGGCAGCGATGACGAGGCGGTGCGCCGCATCGTGGATTTCGTCGCGCAGCGCTTCGACTACGGCGCCCGCAATCCGGACCTGACGACGCCGCAGCTTGTCTGCGACATCGCCACCGGCAACTGCATCGACATCAACACGATCCTGCTTTCGGCGTTTCAGGCCGCGGGGATCGAGGCGTGCTATCGCGCCGGCTTCTTTTTCAAGACCGCCGAGCCGGGAACCCGGGCCGACGGCATGCATTGCTGGGTGACAACCCGCGTGGCGGGGCGCGAACGGCACTGGGACATCGCCCACTGCCTGCAGACCGGCCAGATCCCCGTCGTGCCCGGCCTCAATCCGGCCGGCGGGCTGCGTGTCGCGGCCTCGGCGGGGCGCGGCCTGACGTTCGCGCTGGACGATTTGACGACCGAGCCGATCAGCCATTTCGCCCGTCCGCACTGGGTTTTCGCCGATGGTGGCGTGATGGAGGCGGAGATCACGACGACGCTGCGTGCCTGCGAGCCCGAGATGGCCGAGGCGCTGGGCGCCGGCGCCGGGCTGGTCGACCCGGCCTGAGCGAACGTCGTTTCGGCGCCGCTATTCGCGCGCGGCGCTTTGCAGCGGAGAGACGAGCGCCCGGACCCGAACCCGCGCCAGTCCATCGCCGAGGAAGCCCAACCGACGCGCGGCCCGGCGCGAGACGTCGATGATCCGGCCATCGACGAAGGGGCCGCGATCGGTAATCCGCAACAGGGCCGAGCGGCCGTTCTCAAGGTTGGTCACCCGGACCTCGGTTCCGAGCGGCAGGGTCTTGTGGGCCGCCGTGAACGCCTCCTGGTCGTAGATCGTCCCGTTCGCGGCCGGCCGGCCATGGAACGGCGCGCCGTACCAGGAAGCGGTACCTTCCTCGTCGTACCCCGTGGCGCCGTGCGGCGCGTAGCTGACGCCGTCGATTTCGTAAGGGTGCAGGCCCAGCGGGCCTTCATAGCCCAGGTTCCAGACCAGCGCCGCCACGAGGACCAGGAAAGCCACGCCCGCCAAGGCTATCCACTCGGCGGAGCGGCTTCTCGTGACCTTTGGTTTCCGTCGCATGCTGGCCATGGCCGTTCAAGTGAAACACAGGGCTCGGAATTTCGTTACACGTGTCATATACCGGTCACACGGTCGGTTTCCACAAACGTTCCTTCGTCCCATATAGGTTATACTGAAATATTCCGGCGCTTGTATATTCGCCAAAGCCGTGTCATGCGCATCGCCGGGCGGGAGGCGTAGAGGAGCTGAGAGCCGATGAAGAAAATCCTTTGGGCGATTGCCGCCATCGTTGTCGTGCTTGTGGTCGTCGTGGTCGCGGCCCCCTTCCTGATCCCGGTCGAAACCTACAAGGACGAAATCCGCAATCAGGTGCGCTCTGCCACGGGCCGGGACTTGCAGGTCGCGGGCGATATCAACCTGTCCATCCTGCCGCGCACGCAACTCACCGTCGGGAAGGTCTCCTTCTCCAACCCGTCGTGGGCCGAGCAGCCGCAGATGGCGGAGCTTGAGCAGCTTCAGGTGCGCATCGACCCCTTCGCGCTGTTGTCGGGCGAGTTGCAGATCGAGAGCTTCGTGCTTGAAAAGCCGGTCATCTATCTGGCGGTCAACAAGGACGGCACGCCGAACTGGGCTTTCGGGACGCCGGGCGCGGCGGCCAAGCCCGATACCGGCGCGGCAGGGGCGGAGCCCACCGTGCCGTCGGAAGGCGCTGGCGGGTTGCCGCTGAAGGATGTCGGCCTGCGGGACGTGCGTCTCGTCGACGGCACGGTCACATACACCGACATGAAGACGGGTGAGAGCCAGACGCTCTCCGAGGTCAATCTGAGCGTGTCGCTGCAGGCGCTGGACCAGCCGTTCTCCGCCGACGGCTCCATGCAATGGAATGGCGAGACCGTCGAGATATCGCTGGACGCCGGCGCGCCGCGCGAACTGATGGCCGGCAAGCCGACGAAGCTGGCGCTCAACGTCGACTCGAAGCCGATCACGCTGTCCTACGACGGCGAGATCACGAATGCCGAGCCGCGCAAGCTGGAGGGTGGCGTCGAGCTTTCGATCCCCTCGGTGAAGGGGCTGGCGGCGTGGACCGGCAATCCCATCGCCGCGGCGGAAGGCACGCTGGAGGAATTCGAACTGGCGGGCGACGTTTCGGCGCAAGGCCAGAGCTATGCCTTCAGCGCGGAAACGCTGCGTCTTGACGATATTTCCGGCAACGGTTCGCTCGGCCTCGACCTCAGCGGCGCGAAGCCGTACCTGAACGGACGCCTGGATCTCGCCAAACTGAACCTGACGCCCTATCTGCCGGAGCCGACCAAGCCCGCGGGCGAGAAGGCGGATGGCGGCGCGGCTTCCGGCGAAACGTCCGGAGGCGATGGCTCTTCGGGCGGCGGCGACGGCGCGGCGGCGCAGACGCAGTGGAGCGATGAGCCGATCGACGTCTCCGCCCTGCACGCCGCAGATGCCGACTTCGAACTCAGCGTCGAGGGCATCCAGGCGCGCGAGGTGAAAGTCGGAAAAAGTGCCCTCGCCCTGCACCTGAAGGGCGGCCGGTTGCAGGCGGACCTGAACGAGTTGAACCTCTACGAAGGCCAGGGCAAGGGCCAGGTCGTCGTCGACGCCCGCGGCGATATGCCGAAGCTGACGAAGACCATGGCGTTGAGCGGCGTGCAGGCGAAGCCGCTGCTGACCGACGCCGCCGGCTTCGAGCGGCTGGAAGGTCAGGGCACGCTCAATATCGACATCAGCACCCAGGGCCGCTCGCAGAAGGCGATGGTCGAGGCGCTGGATGGCAAGGGCGCCATCGATTTCCGGGACGGCGCCGTCGTTGGCATCAATCTGGCCGCGATGGTCCGCAATGTCACCTCGGCCTTCTCGGAGGCCGGCGGGAATCAGAAGACCGATTTCGCCGAATTATCGGGCACTTTCACCATCGACGACGGTGTCCTCACCAACAAGGACATGGTGCTTCTTAATCCGCTGTTGCGCGTTCAGGGCGAGGGCACGGCGAACATCCCGAAGCGCACCGTCAATTACCGCCTGACGCCGAAGGCCGTGGCCTCGCTTGAGGGCCAAGGCAGCGAGATGGAGAAGAAGGGGCTGGCGGTGCCGGTCGTTATCCAGGGGCCATGGCACGACCTCAGCTATCGCCCGGACCTGGAAAGCTTGGTGAAGGACGCCATCAAGGACCCTGGGAAGCTCAAGGAATCGGCCGAAGAGACAATCGAAAGCATCAAGGAAGGCGGCGACTTGAAGGGTGTGCTGGAGAAGCTGGGCGGCGCCGGCGGCGAATCGCAGGAAGGCGAGGGGACGTCCGATCCCGGCGAGACCCTGAAGAAGTTGTTCGGCGATTAATGCGGCCTTTGGATGCGCGGGTGCGGGCGGTTTCTGCCCCGGCACCCGCGCTTCTGCCATGCCGTGGCCATGTTTCCGGGCTTCGATCCCTCGCAAGTGGGGCGTTTCGAAAGCGCATGATGCATAAGCGCCGTAGCCGGATATCTATGGTTACGAGCTGTTCCGTCGGCTACATCTAGGTCATGGCCCGTCCGAATCGACAGAAAGCGAAACAACAGCCGCGCGGCAACGGCCGGCAGCGGAACGACCGTGCCGCGCCGCCGCGTAAGCCGAGGAAGTCGGGGCGCCGCTGGCTGCGCCGTCTCGTGGTGTGGTCGCTGGTGCTGGCGATCTGGCTTGGCGTCGCCACCGCCGGTGTCATCGTCTATTACGCCCACGACATCCCCGATGTGGACAAGGTGGCCGAGGCCACGCGCAAGCCCAGCGTGACGCTGCTGGCCCAGGACGGGACGGTGCTTGCCTCCTACGGCAAGCTCTATGGCGAGAGCGTCAGCCTGGAGGACGTGCCGCCCGCGCTGCCCAGGGCGGTGATGGCGGCGGAGGACCGGCGGTTCTACAGCCACTTCGGTGTCGATCCTTTCGGTCTGGCCCGCGCGATGGTCGCCAACGTGCGCGCCGGCGGCATCGTGCAGGGCGGCTCCACGATCACGCAGCAGCTTGCGAAGAACCTGTTCCTGACGCCCGAGCGCACGATCAAGCGCAAGGTGCAGGAACTGATCCTCGCGTTCTGGCTGGAGCACAGGTTCAACAAGGACCGGATTCTCGCGCTGTACCTGAACCGGGTCTATCTGGGCGCCGGCACCTACGGCGTGGACGCGGCGGCGCGGCGTTACTTCGGCAAGCCGGCGTCCAAGGTGAACCTTTACGAGTCGGCGCTTCTGGCCGGTCTCCTGAAGGCGCCCTCGCGCTACAACCCGGCAAGCGACCCCGATGCCGCGCATGAGCGCGCCATGATCGTCCTGCAGGACATGGTAGAGGCCGGCTACATCACCGAGGCCGATGCCAGGCGCGCCGCGAGCCGTCGCGGCCAGGGTCAGGCCGTTGCGGCGTGGCGCGGACGCTACTTCGCGGACTGGGTGCTTGGGGAGGTTCGCGACTACCTCGGCTATCATTCCAGGGACCTGGTCGTCCGCACCACGCTGGACCGCCGGTTGCAGCGCCTGGCGGAGGCCAATCTGCGCAAGCTTCTGGCGGAGAAGGGCGCGGAACGCGACGCCCGGCAGGCGGCGCTGGTGATGATGACGCCAAACGGCTCCGTCCGCGCCATGGTGGGCGGGCGCGATTACCGCGAGTCGCAGTTCAATCGCGCCACCCAGGCGATGCGGCAGCCCGGCTCCGCCTTCAAGCCGTTCGTCTATCTGGCCGGCATGGAAGACGGCCTGACGCCCGACCACCAGATGGAGGACCGGCCGATCCGCGTCGATGGCTGGTCGCCCGACAACTATGCCGGCCGCTATCATGGCCGTGTGACGCTGCGGGAGGCGTTCGCGCGCTCGCTCAATTCCGTTGCCGTGCGGGTGCTGCAACGGGTCGGCGCGCAGAAGGTCGCCGAAACCGCGCACAGGCTTGGCATTTCCGCCGACCTCAAGGCGCACCCCAGCTTGGCGCTCGGCACCTCGGAAGTCTCGCTATTGGAACTGACGGGGGCCTATGCGGTATTCGCCAATCGCGGGAATGCCGTCTTCCCGCACGGGATCGAGGAGATCCGCGACAGCGAGGGCCGCGTGCTGTACCGCCGACAGAGCAGCGGTACCGGCCGCGTCGTGCAGCCGCGCCACCTGCAGCGCGTGACAGATCTGCTGCGCGCGAACGTCGCGTGGGGCACCGGCAAGGCCGCCGCGCCGGGCCGGCCGGCGGCGGGCAAGACGGGAACCAGCCAGGACTTCCGCGACGCTTGGTTCGTCGGCTTCACGGCCGAACTTGTGACAGGCGTCTGGGTCGGTAACGACGATGGGCGGCCCATGGACCGCGTCACCGGCGGCAGCCTGCCGGCCCAGCTCTGGCATCGGACGACCGTCGCAGCCCTGGAAGGCCAGCCGCCGCAGCCGCTGCCGGGCATGGAGATCCGGGTGGCCGAGAGTACGCCCAGTGACGAAGGCGGCGGGGATGGGGGCCTTATCAGCCGCATTATCCGCTCGTTGGGGGGGGACAAGGACAATAGAAGCGGCGAACCCGCGAAGGTGCGGAGCGATTTTCGCGAGAACAGTGGTGAATACAGGCAGCATGGCCGCTGAAACCCGCTTTCTTCCAGGCCTATTCCGCAGCCGCTTCCGCCGCCCGACGGGCTGGGTGACCCCGCCAGTGAGCCGCTGCCGCAAGCACCGCGACAAGGGCAATCACGCCGGCCATCGGGCGGGCCGTGCCGTCGGCAAGCTGGCCGACGGCCACGCCGGCAACCGCGCCGGTTCCCATCTGTAGAAAACCCAACAGCGCCGAGGCCGTGCCGGCAACCGTGCGATAGCGCCCGACGGCGCCGACCGTGGCGTTCGGCAGCACCATGCCCGCACCCGCCATGAAGACCGCCATGGGCGGCACCACCGTCGCCACCTTCGCGAAACCCGCGAAGGCGAATAGCGCCATCGGCACGGCGCCGAGCAACGCAATCGCCAAGCCCAGGGACACGGTCCGCTCGGGCCCGAGTTTCCGCGTCATCCGCGCCGAAGCGAAGGTTCCCACCATGTAGCCGGCGACAACCCCGGCGAAGCTGAAGCCGAAGGCGTCCGGGCGCAGGCCCACGACCTCGATCAGCACGAAGGAAGAGCCGGAAATGAACGCGAACAGCCCCGAAAAGGTGAGGCCGAGAACGGCGACATATCCGCGGTAGACGGGATCGGCCAGCATCGTGCGGTAGTTCGTCAGCAGCCGGCCGGGCCGTGTGGCCTTCGGGTCCTTGTTGGCGTTCGTCTCCGGCAGGATCACCAGGACGCTGGCGATCACGAGGACGGCGAAGATCGCCAGCAGGGCGAAGGTGGCCCGCCAACCGAAGACGATCTGAAGCTGGCCGCCGACGATCGGTCCGACGGCGGGGGCCAGCGCCATGGCCATCGCCATGTAGGACAGCACCTGCGCCGCGCGGGAGAACGGAAACACGTCGCGCACGACCGCCCGCGCCACGACCGGCCCGGCGCATGCGCCCAGTGCCTGCAGGAACCTCGCGGCGATCAGCGCCTCGATGCTGGGCGCCAGAAAGCACATGATCGTGGCCACGAGATAGATCGACAGGCCCAACAGCAATACCGGCCGCCGGCCAAAGCGGTCCGCCAGCGGGCCATAGGCAAGCTGGCTCACCGCGAAGCCGAACATGAACACGGACAGCGTCAACTGGACCTGGCCGGCGTCCGTCTCGAAGGTTTCCGCAATGGCCGGCAGCGAAGGCAGGTAAAGGTCGGTGGAAACCGGCCCCAGCCCGACCAGACAGGTCAGCAGGCAAACAACGATCAGGCTGTCGGGACGGGCGCGCAATATCTTGCGAAGCCTCCGTTTTAAAGCGAGAGGGCCGGGGGATGTACATGGCATATAACGCCATGTGGCTGATCGGCCAAGGCCATGGCTTGCCAACGCGCCGTTTCCCGAAAGTCAGGAATAGCCGCGTATGCGGCCAACGCCTCTAACCGTAGCGCATCAATTCCGCGCCGTGACGGCGCAGCCATCGGCGCGGGCCGGCGACGTCGTCGATCAGTTCGTCGACCAACGCCCAGAATTTTGGGCCGTGATTCAGGTGGACGAGGTGCGCGACTTCGTGCGCGACGACGTAATGCAGCACGGCTTCCGGCGCGAAGATAAGCCGCCAGGAGAAACTGAGGTCGCCTCGCGCGGTGCAGCTTCCCCAGCGGCTACTGGTGTCGCGCAGCGTGATACGGCCCGCCGGGCGGCCGACTCGTGTCGCCAAGTCTCGAACGCGCGGCGCGATTTCCGTCCGCGCTTCCTTCCTGAGGAAGTCCCGCAGCCGGCGGGGCAGGTGCTCGCCGGCCCCCGACACGTGGATAACGCCGGCCTCCCGCCACACGCCGGCGCGCATCTCCGGGCGGTGGCGCACCTCATGCTCGTCGCCCAGAATCGGCAGCCGCGCACCGTCGGCGAAAGGCACTTGATCCGGCAGTTCCGCAAGGCGCGCACGCACCCAGCCCCGATGGCGTTCGGCGAATTGCAGCCCCTCGGCCACGCCAACCCCCGGCGGCAGCGTGAGTCGCAGTCGCCCGCTGGCACGGTCCACCCGCAGCGTCATGCGCCGCGCGGTCGGGTGCGTACGCACGTCGACCGGCAGCTCACGGTCTTCGATCCGCAACATCTGGGTCTCGGGCGCGCGCCTGGACATGCATCTGGTATATCCGCGCCGCCATGCACTCGACAAGGCACCATTCGCCGCGGCTTCTTTACCGTTTGGCGGTCATCCGGGCGGCGCGGGCGCTGTAGGCGGCGTCGATCGTGCTGTCCGGCGTCTCGAAAAGCGGCGCATCGGCGACTTTTGTGGTTTCCACAAGCCTGCGCTCGAAGGCGTCGTTGGTTTCGATTTCGCCGTCGGCAAGGATATGGCGGATCCCGATGTCGCGGTGGCGCAGGTGGCGGCCGACCAGGATGGTGCGGTGGCAGTCCATCGGCTCGCGCTCGGCGCACATGATGGCGGGCGTGGCCTGCCGGGTGAGCCGTTCCAGCTCGTCCAGGCCATCACGGAATCCGGCGCTTGCGGCCACTTCGTCGAAAGAAGCGAACTCGCCGCGCCGCTTGATGCCGCCCAGCCGGTCGCCCATCCAGCGATAGTCGATCCTGGCCTCGCTCAGCGCCGTGCGTAGCGCATCCTTGCGGAACTGCGGGAACCGCCGCGAGTAGGGCACTGCCCGGACATCCACCAGCAGGTTCACGCTATGACCGCGCAGCAGTTCGAGAAACCGTTCGAGCGGATGGTTGGAGTGGCCGATGGTGTAAAGGATCGGCATGGCGGTCCGTCCAGGTGGAGACGGTCGAACAGGAAGGGCCGGAAACCGCGTCCGGCTTCCGGCCCTTCGCCGCGATACTATCGTGAAGCCGGAGCGGTGACGCTTACTCCGCCGCCTCGCCGCGGTTCATGCGGTTCTCGATCAGGTCGTCCACGACGGTCGGGTCGGCCAGCGTCGTGGTGTCGCCCAGGTTCGAGAAGTCGTCCTCGGCGATCTTGCGCAGGATACGCCGCATGATCTTGCCGGAACGCGTCTTCGGCAGGCCGGGCGCGAACTGGATCAGGTCCGGCTTGGCGATCGGCCCGATCTCCTTGCGGCAAAGGTCGTTCAGTTCCTTGCGCAAGGCCTCGCTCGGCTCCTCGCCGGCGACCAGGGTGACGTAGGCGTAGATGCCCTGGCCCTTCAGGTCGTGCGGATAGCCGACCACGGCGGCCTCGGCCACCTTGTCGTGCAGCACCAGCGCGCTCTCGATCTCGGCCGTGCCCATGCGGTGGCCCGAGACGTTCAGCACGTCGTCCACGCGGCCGGTGATCCAGTAATACCCGTCCTCGTCGCGGCGACAGCCGTCGCCGGTGAAGTACTTGCCCGGATACGACGAGAAGTAGGTCTGCACGAAGCGCTCGTGGTCGCCGTAGACTGTGCGCATCTGGCCGGGCCAGCTATCGGCGATGCAGAGGTTGCCCTGTGTCGCGCCCTCCAGATGGTGGCCGTCGCTATCGACGATGACCGGCTTGATGCCGAAGAACGGCCGCGTGGCCGAGCCCGGCTTCTGCGGCGTGGCCCCGGGCAGCGGGCTGATCATGATGCCGCCGGTCTCGGTCTGCCACCAGGTGTCCACGACCGGACAGCGCTTCTCGCCCACGACGTCGTGGTACCAGCGCCACGCTTCCGGATTGATCGGCTCGCCGACGGTGCCAAGGATGCGCAGTGACTTGCGGCTGGTCTTCTTCACCGGCCCCTCGCCCTCGCGCATCAGGGCACGAATGGCGGTCGGCGCGGTGTAGTAGATATTGACCTTGTGCTTGTCGATGACCTCCCAGTGCCGCGACGGGCTGGGGTAGTTCGGCACGCCCTCGAAGATCAGCGTGGTCGCACCATTGGCAAGCGGCCCGTAGACGATGTAGCTGTGACCCGTCACCCAGCCGACGTCGGCGGTGCACCAGTATACCTCGCCGTCGTGATAGTCGAAGATGTACTGCTGGGTCATCGCCACGAAGACCATGTAGCCGGCCGTCGTGTGCAGCACGCCCTTCGGCTTGCCGGTCGAACCGGAGGTATAGAGAACGAACAGCGGATCCTCCGCGTCCATCTCCTCTGCCGGGCAGTCGTCGGAGACCTTGGCCAGCTCCTCGTGGTACCAAAGGTCGCGGCCGTCCTCCCACTCTATGGAGCCGCCGGTGCGCCGCACCACCAGCACTTTCTCGATGGTCGGGCAGTTCGTCACCGCCTCGTCCGTGTTCTTCTTCAGCGGCACCTTGCGTCCACCGCGCAGGCCCTCGTCCGCCGTGATGACCATCTTGGCCTCGGCGTCCTGGATGCGGCTGGCAAGACTGTCGGGGGAGAAGCCGCCGAAGACGACCGAATGGATCGCGCCGATGCGCGCGCAGGCCAGCATCGCATAGGCGGCCTCGGGCACCATCGGCATATAGATGGTCACTCGGTCGCCCTTGCCCACGCCCTGCGCCTTCAGGACGTTCGCCAGCCTGCAAACCTCCTCGTACGCCTCGCCATAGGAGATGTGGCGCGACTCGTGCGGGTCGTCGCCCTCCCAGATGATGGCGGTCTCGTCCTTCTTTTCGGGAAGATGCCGGTCCAGGCAGTTGTAGCAGGCGTTCGTCGTGCCATCGTAGAACCAGCGGATGTGGACGTCGTTCGCACCGAAGTTGACGTCTTTCACCTTGCTGAACGGCTTGAACCAGTGGATCCGCTTACCGTGCTCGGCCCAGAAGCCTTCCGGGTCGTCGACGGACTGTTGATACATCTTGAAATAGGTTGGCTCATCGACCCACGCGTTTTTCGCGATCTCATCGTCAACCTGATAGGTTTCGACCTCCGTCATGGCTCAGCGCTCTCTCCCTGTAGCTTGGGTCCGTCCCCTTTTTGCGTTCGTCGCGCCTGCGTATCGACATCGTTGCTCTTGACTCGGTGTCAATGTCGTCGCGACGAGCGGGGAATAACGTACGCCGGTGACCCCGCGTTTCCGAGATGCATTATCGGCGCTATGGGTGTCGCGCACAACCCGGCGAGGTCAATTGAAGTTGCTCCGATGGGTCAAAACGATCGCCCCGTTGGCGTCGATTTCCACTGCAACGCCTGTCAGTCCCTTTCCATTGCAAGGGCCGGCGATACAGGCTCCGTCCTCGATACGGAAGCGGGCGCCGTGCGTGGCGCACTGGATGGTCTCGCCGTCGGACGCCAGAAAGGTATCCGGCTTGAAATCCAGCGGCGTGCCCGCGTGCGGGCAGACATTGCGGTAGGCGACGACGCACCCGTTCCGGCGGACGACGAAGATGGCCCGGACGCGGCCATCCCGGTCCGTCAGCTCGAAGCCCTTGCCCGTGCCCTCCGGAATCTCCGCCAGGGGGCACAACCGCGTCCCCGGCCTGTCCTCGCGGCGCGGCGGCCGGGCAAAGAAGGTCATGGCTGCGTCTGGCCCATCTCGCAGATGATCCGCCAGGACTCCGCGTCGATCGGCATCACCGACAGGCGCGACTGGCGGATCAGCGGCAGCTCCTGCAGGCGCGGGTCCGCCTTGATCTCCTGCAGGCTCACCGGCCGCTCGAACGGTTTCACCGCCTTGACGTCGACCATGCCGAAGCGGCCCGACTTGTCGGTGGGGTCGGGGTAGTATTCCTTCACCACCTCGACGATGCCGACGACGCGCTTCTCGTTGACGGAGTGATAGAAGAACGCGCGGTCGCCCACCTTCATTGCTTTAAGGTTGTTGGAGGCCTGGTAGTTACGCACGCCGTCCCATTCCGCGGTGCCGTCCCGGACCTGATCGTCCCACGACCAGGTGCCCGGTTCGGACTTCATCAGCCAGTACGCCATGATTCAGGGAAAGGTCTTCTTCCAGGGCTGGATCTCGACGTGCTCGAACAGGCCGGCCTTGCTGTAGGGGTCTTCCGCGGCGAAGCGCTCGGCCGCCGCACGGTCGGAGAAGTCCACGATCAGCAGGCTGCCGGTCATCTCGCTCCCGTCATCGCTCGTCGTCGGGCCGGCGGTGATGATCTGCTCGCTGTGCGCTTTCAGATGCTCCAGGTGATCGGGGCGGTTGTCGGCGCGGACCTGCCCGTGGCCGGGCTTGTCGACGGCATGAATGACGAAAAGCATGAAACCGGGTCTCTCATCTCAGCTTGTTTGGCCGAATCTCGTGAGCGGTGAGGCTAGCCGATGCCATGGCGGGGATAAAGACGCTCACGCCTGCTCGGCGCGGAACGGGCGGGCCAGCAGCCCCTCGATGGCCGCGTCGATGTCGGCATCGCGGTTCAGGACGTCGTCCACCGCCTGCGAGATCGGCATGTCGACGCCAAGCTTGTGGGCCAGCGCCACCACCGCCTCGGCGGAGTAGACGCCTTCCGCCACCGAGCGCCGCTCGCCCAGGATCTCGTCCTTGCTGCGGCCCTCGCCGAGTGCGATGCCGAGCGAGTAGTTCCGCGAGGCGGGGCCGGTGCAGGTCAGCGTCAGGTCGCCCAGGCCGCTGAGGCCCCGCAAAGTCTCCGCCCGCGCGCCCTTGGCCGCGCCAAGCCGCGCAATCTCCGCCAGGCCGCGGGTGATCAGCGCGGCACGCGCGTTTTCGCCCAATCTGCGCCCGGCAACGATGCCGCAGGCGATAGCGACGACGTTCTTCACCGCGCCGCCGATCTGCGCGCCGATCGGGTCGTCGCCCAGATAGGGCCGGAATGACCGGCTGCCCAGCGCCGCGACCAGCCGTTCGCCCAGATTGGCATCCTTGGTCGCCAGCGCCGCGGCGGTCGGCAGTCCCCTTGCAACCTCGGCCGCGAAGGTCGGCCCCGACAGCACCGCAACGGGCCAGCCCGGCAGCGTCTCCGTTACCACTTCGGACATCAACCTGCCGCTGCCGACTTCGATCCCCTTGGCGCAGATTACCAGGGGGCGTGGCGCTTCAAGCGTTTCGCCCAGCCGCGCGGCGGTCTCGCGCAGGTGCTGCGCCGGCACGGCCAGCAGCAACGCCTCGCCCTCGCGCGCGGCGGCTTCCAGATCGTCGGTGGCCCGGATCGCCGGGTCCAGCGCGATGCCGGGGAGGAACGCCGTGTTCTCGTGCTCCTCGGCAATCTGCCTTGCCACCTCGGGCTCGCGTGCCCACAGCACGGTGTCGCGACCGGCCCGGCGGACAGTAGTGGCCAGCGCCGTTCCCCAGGCGCCGGCGCCGATGACGGCGATGGTCTGCATGGCTTCGGCTTCCTTAACGCATCGGTCGATTATGCGGGCGAAACGGGCGAGGGCACACGCAGATCCTCCAGCGGCCAGCGCGGGCGCGGCGCGAAGTCCAGCGGGTCGCTCAAACCCAGGCGCAGGCGTTCAACCCCGGTCCAGGCAATCATCGCCGCGTTGTCGGTGCAAAGCGGCAGCGGCGGCGCCAGCAGAGCGGCATCATGCCCGCCCACGACCTCGGACAGCGTCGCGCGCAGCGTTCTGTTGGCCGCCACGCCACCGGCAACCACTAATGGTCCGGCCTTCCCATGTTCCTGCTGGAAGCGATCGAGGGCGTGGCGGCAGCGATCGGCCAGCACCTCGGCCACCGCCTGCTGGAACGAGGCGGCAAGGTCGGCGGCATCCTGCGCGGCAAAGCTGTCCAGTCCCTGCCGGGCCTGCCGCACGGCGGTCTTCAGGCCCGAGAACGAGAAGTCGCAGCCGGGCCGCCCCAGCATCGGGCGCGGCAAGGCGAAGCGTAGCGGGTCGCCGTCCCTGGCGACGCGCTCCACCGCCGGTCCGCCGGGATAGCCGAGGTCGAGCAGCTTGGCCGTCTTGTCGAAGGCCTCGCCCACCGCGTCGTCCACGGTGCCGCCGTAGCGCGTGTAGTCGCCGACGCCGTTCACCGCGACAAGCTGGCAGTGCCCGCCGGAAACCAGCAGCAGCAGGTAGGGAAACTCGATCCCGTCGGTCAGACGCGCGGTCAGGGCGTGCGCCTCCAGATGGTTCACCGCGACGAAGGGCAGGTCGCGCGCCGCTGCGATGGCCTTCGCCATCATCACGCCGACGAAGACGCCGCCGATCAGGCCCGGCCCGCCGGTCGCCGCAACGCCATCCAGATCGCCGAAGCCGACATCCGCCTCGTCCAGCGCGCGCAGGATCAGCGAATCCAGATGGTCCAGGTGACTGCGCGCGGCGATTTCAGGCACCACGCCGCCGAACGGGCGATGCTCGTCAAGCTGCGAGAGCACCGGGTTCGACCGGATACGCCGCGTGTCGTCCACGACGGCCGCCGCCGTCTCGTCACAGGAGGTTTCGATGCCCAGCACAATCATGGCTCGGACAATAGGGATAAGGCCGCGATGATGCCAGCGGCTTGCGCCCGCGCGCCGCCCGTCCTAGACACGGGGCGTCATGAGCGAAACCCGACCCATCCTGCGCCTCGGCAGCCGGGGCAGCCCGCTGGCCCTTGCCCAGGCCGAGGCCGCAAAGGCCCGCCTCGGCGAAACCCACCCCGAGCTTGCCGCCGAGGGGGCGGTGGAGATCGTCGTCGTCAAGACCACCGGCGACAAGCAACAGAAGCGCCGTCTGGCGGAAATCGGCGGCAAGGGCCTGTTCACGAAGGAACTGGAGGACGCGCTTTTCGACGGCCGCATCGACGTTGCGGTGCATTCGATGAAGGATGTGCCGACGTGGCTGCCGGAGGGGCTTTCGATCCCCGCCATCCTGGAACGGGAAGACCCGCGCGACGCCTGGTTCTCCTCGAAGGGCGACAGCGTCGCCGCGCTGCCCGAAGGTGCCGTGGTCGGCACCGCCAGCATGCGCCGCCAGGCCCAGGTGCTGGCGCAACGGCCAGACCTGAAGGTGGTAAATTTCCGGGGTAACCTGCAAACGCGCCTGCGCAAGCTTGGCGACGGCGAGGTCGACGCGACGATGCTGGCGCTGGCCGGTCTGCGCCGCATGGGCATGGCCGACAAGGCGACGGCCGTGCTGTCGACGGACGAGCTACTGCCGGCGGTGGGACAGGGCGCCATCGGCCTGGAAGTGCGGGCGGACGATGCCAGGGCGCACGACCTGGTGGCTGCCGTGACCCATGCGCCCTCCGCCCTTCGCGTGAATGCAGAGCGCGCGTGCCTGGACGTTCTCGACGGTTCCTGCCGTACGCCGATCGGGGTCCTGGCGGAGTTCGGGGAGGATGGCAAGAACGCGGCGAAGGTGCGTCTGCGCGCCCTGGTGGCCGCCCCGGACGGCAGCCGCGTCTGGCGCGCCGAACGCGCCGGCGCGGCGGAACAGGCCGAGTCGCTGGCCCGCGATGCCGGGGCGGAGCTTCGCAAGGCCGCGGGCGAGGCTTTCTTCGAGGCGCTGGCTGATATCTTCTGAACATTCCGGAGAGCACTTTCGCGATGGGGCGCCAAGGGCCATCGGCGCCTGCGCCCTCGACGCCGCATCAACGGCGCTGCATCCTGGCCGTACGTTTTCATGCTTGAGGTCCGAAACAGGCACATGCGCGTTCTGATCACCCGTCCTGTTGAAGATTCCGAGCCGCTGGCCGGCGAACTGCGCACGCACGGCCACGTGCCGTCGCTGGCGCCGATGCTCGGTATAAGTGTACGTTCGGACGCCAGTGTCGATCTATCGGACGTACAGGCGGTGCTGTTCACCTCGGCGAACGGCGTGCGCGCCTTCGCCGGGCTTTGCGAATGGCGCGACCTGCCGGTGCTTGCCGTCGGCGAGGCAAGCGCGCGGGCCGCGAGGCAGGCCGGATTCCCTGCGGTGGAGGCCGCCGGCGGCGACGCGCGCGACCTTGCGCGCCTGGTGCGCGAGCGCCTGGACCCGGCGGATGGAGTCCTGTTCCACGCCGCCGGCACTGTTACCAAGGGCGGATTGAAGGAAAACCTGGAGGAAGCCGGCTTCACGGTGCGCCGCACCCCGCTCTACCAAGCCGAGCCGGCATCGGCCCTGCCGGAGGAAATACGTACGGCCCTGGAAGCCGGCGGACTGGATGCCGCACTTTTTTTCTCTCCCCGAACGGCACGCACCTTTGTTACGCTCGTTAACCAAGTAGGCCTTGCCGCCGCCTGCGCGAACGTGCACGCCGTGTGCCTGTCGCAAGCGGTGGCGGACGAGGCCGCGGCCGTACCGTGGCGCAGCGTACGTGTCGCTGCCCGGCCCGAGCGCGGGGCACTGCTGGACGCGCTTGAGGCGATCGCGGTCGACGCAGAGACGGGATCCGCCGCAACGAAGGACGCCATGAACCAGGACAACACGAACAAGCCCACGGACGGGACGGCCTCGCACGACGATTCGCGCGACACGCATGGCGACCCCGCCAATCCGGCCCACGCGGTCATCGCCCGCTTTGGCGGCATCCGCCCGATGGCGCATAAGCTGGGCGTTGCCGTGTCCACCGTGCAGGGCTGGAAGAACCGCGGCGTGATCCCGGCCCAGCGCCACGACGAGATCCTGGCGGCCGCGCGCGAGCAGGGTGTCGAGCTGGACCGCGCCGAATTGAGGGCCAGCAGCGAGGAAGAGGCGATCGAGGACGCCGAGATCGTCGAGACCACGCCCGGCGAGCACGCCGTCGGCGCCGAGGCGAGCGCCGCGTCGGCGGCCGATACGGCGGAGCAAGCCTCTCGCGAAGCGGCCGCGGCGGAACACGCGGTCGGCGCCGAGGCCACGGCCGCCGGCGGCGAAACGACCGCCGGCACGACAGGTGGCGGGGCGGGGAAAGCTTCCGAAACGGCGGCCGCACCGCCACCGCCGCCGCCACCCGCGCCGCGTCCGCTGGGTTGGGTGCCGGGGATGCTGCTGGGCGCGGCCATCGTGGTGGCCGGCGCGGCGGCGGCCGTGGCCACGCGCGACCACTGGCTGCCTTACCTGGGCGAGCAGCCCGCCGTGGTGCAGCCTGATACCGCGCGCCTGCAGGGCATCGAGGACCTGAGCGCGCAGGTCGCCAACCTGGAGGAACGGCTGGGCGCCGTCGAGGCACAGGACGGCGCTGTCGGCCAGCAGCCCATCGAGGAATTGGACGAGCGTGTCGCCGGGCTGAACAGCCGCCTGTCGCAGGCGGCGCAGCGCATGGAAACACAGGGCGAGCGCCTGGAGCAGGCCTCCGCGCGCATGGAGACGGCGGCGGGACGGATCGATCAGCTTGCCGCGCGCGTCGAGGGGCTGGGAAGCCGGCTGGACGAGGTGGCGAAGACGGCGGCCACGACCGAGACGGTGGGGCAGCTTCGCCAGCGTATCGACGAGCTTGAAGCGGGCATGGCGGATCTCGCGGCGTTGAAGGATCGTGTGGAGAGCCAGCGGGACATCAAAGACGTCGCCCGAGCCGTCGCCGCCCAGAAGGTGATGGAGGCGCTGGCCGTCGCCGAGCTGCGCGACGCGCTGCGCTTCTCCGCGCCCTTCGCGCAGGAACTGAAGGCCGCACGCAAGGTGCTGCCGGCGGACTCGGAGGTCGTCTCGGCGCTGGATGCGCTGGCCGGCTATGCCGAGCGCGGCATCCCCACCCGCGACGAGCTGCGTCAGCGCTTCGAGCCGGCGGCGGCGCAGGCCGTGGCCGCGGCGGCCGGCGAGTCGCAGGATGGCTGGGTTGGCGGCGTGCTGCGGCGGCTGAACGACGTGGTCACCGTGCGTCCCGTCGGCGAGGACGTCGAGGGGGGCAGCCCCGGCGCCGTGTTGGCGCGCGCCGAGACGCGGCTCGACACTGGTGATCTGCGGGCCGCCGTCGAGACGGTCGAGGGGCTTGGCGGACAGCCGGCAAAGGCGATGCAGCCCTGGCTGGAACAGGCGCGGGCCAGGCTCGGCGCGGAGCAGGCGCTGAGCGCCATCGGCGCCCGGTTAATGGAGACGCTGGCCGAAGCCGGCGGCGGAGCGTAAGCCATGGTGCGCGGTCTGATCTTCTTCCTGAAGCTGGCGGTTCTGGTAACCGCCGCCGTCTGGATTGCCGAACAGCCGGGCCAGGTGCTGATCGAGTGGCAGGGCTACCGCATCGAGACATCCGTCGGCATCCTGATTCTCGCCGTCCTGCTCGTCGCCGGCGTGGCGGCGGTTCTGTACCGCTTCTGGGGCCGATTCATCCGGCTTCCGGGCTCCGTGGCGGGCTGGGCGAAGGGGCGGCGGCGGCGTCGCGGATATGAGGCGCTGACGCAGGGCATGGTCTCGGTCGCCGCCGGCGAGCCGGACGAGGCGCGGCGCTTCGCGCGCAAGGCCGACCACCTGCTGGAAGAGCCGCCCCTGACCATGCTGCTGTCGGCGCAGGCGGCGCAGCTCAACGGGGACGAGCAGGCGGCGACGCGCTATTTCAATGCCATGCTGGAGAATCCTGAGACGCGGTTCCTGGGCCTGCGCGGCCTTCTGCGGCAGGCGGAGCGCGACGGCAACTGGCAGGCGGCGCTGGATTACGCCAAGCAGGCCTACGACCTGCGCCCGCGCACGCCGTGGGTGCTGTCCTCGCTGTTCGAGCTGTCGCTGCGCGCCGGCGACCCGGACCGGGCGCTGGAGGCCACCGCCGATTCGCGCCGGCAGGGCGTCCTGACGCGGGAGGAGGCGGACCGCCGGCGCGGTCTGCTGTTGACCGAGAAGGCGCGGCGGGCGCTTGCCGACGGTGACGAGGTCACGGCGCGGGATACCTCCAAGCAGGCGCACAAGCTAGTGCCGGAACTGCCGGCCGCCGCGCAGGTGCGCGCACGTGTGCTGCTGGCCGAGGATCGCAAGCGCGCCGCGGCGAAGACCATCGAGGAAACCTGGTCGCGCCATCCGCATCCAGACCTGATCGAGCTTTACCGGCAGGCGCGGCCCGCCAAGGACGCCATCGACCGCGTCACCAAGCTGAACCGCCTTGCCGAACGCAACCCCGGCCACCGGGAGAGCGAGATCGCGCTGGCCCGCGCGGCCCTGGACGCCGGGTTGTGGGGCGAGGCGCGCCGGCACCTGGACAAGGCCGACGGCGATTCGCCGGGCGAAACCGTCTGCCGCATGATGGCGGAGCTGGAGGAGCGCGAGAACGGCGATCAGGATGCCGCGCGCCAGTGGCTGATCCGCGCCACCGACGCGCCGGGGGACCCGGCCTGGGTCTGCGGCCACTGCGGTGTCGTCGCGGCGGACTGGCATGCGGCCTGCGGGCATTGCGGCAGTTTCGACAGCTTCGCCTGGCGCACGCCGCCGCAGATCACCGAGGCTGAGGCCGAGTATCTCGCCGGTCCCGCCCAGCATGCCCGGCTGGAGGGTGAAGCCGCGAAACCGGCCGCTGCTGCCGCCGCGGCGGCAGCTTCGGGACAGGCGACGGCGGTGGAGGACGCGGAAACGACCGAGGCGCCCGCCGGTGAGGCCGCGACAAGCGAGGTCCGCCCCGAGGCCGACAGCGCCCAGGCCGAACGCCAGCCGTCCTGATTCGGCGCGGTGATCTTCCGGGGGGTACTTCCGGCGGTGCAGGGCGTCGTCGGACGCAGCAAAAACGCACGAATCCGCTGCACACAGCGTTGACGCGCCCGCCGCCCTCCATTACGTTCCGCCCAAGCCCGCGCCACTTGGCGCGCGTAGCGTCGTTCATGGTATGCCGCAGTAGCTCAGCTGGCAGAGCAACGCATTCGTAATGCGTGGGTCGGCGGTTCAAATCCGTCCTGCGGCACCATTTTTCATGCTGCTTTAAACTGCCCGTCCCTCGGTGTTTACACTCGTAAGTGCGATGTCGGTCGAAGCAGCCGCGAAGCTTCTTAGGTTGAAATGACAAGCCTGAAGCGCCGCAGGTCTTGGTCTGGGGTGCAGCATGACGCGGCCAGCCCGTTAACGCAGCGGTGGAGATAGCGGGCATCCCTCCCAACCTTGGGAGTGGATATGGTCCGCCGGCCGCATCTATTCTGCCTCCTCAGAACGCGGCAAATGCTATCCGACCGTCCGCGTTTCCCGCACCTTGCCCTGCCAGCCGACGTTGGCAGGGCTTTCTTTCGGTCGTGGTCCAGGCATCGCTATTGATTCGGGAGCCGTAGCGAAGCCGCCGCTCGCGGCCCGTTGACTCTCTCGTAACTCCTCACAGGTAAAATAAGGCAATCGGCGTATCTACCATTCCGGGTGTTCTCCTTGGCGGGAACACTGGAGGGGCCACGAGGCCATGTGGTTCAAAGCCCGACGAAGGCCGAGACTCGTGCATAGTGCCGGACGGCCGTTTCCGGCGCGCGCTCGCGACAATGTCGGGAAGGATATACAGCATCCGTCTCGTTCTCGTCGCTGGCGACGCACCTCCACGGGCCCGGCAGGATATGCAGGCTTTGCTGCGCTCGCCGCGGTCGTTGCTTGCGGCGCATTCCTCGCACAGCCGAACCGGTTTGCTTTCACGCAGAACCCGCCGCCCGTCACCCAAGCGGCGCAGGGCATGCGGCAAGCCCACGCTTCCGTCATTGATGGCGATACCTTGGAAATTGACGGCGAGCGCTTTCGCCTGCGCGGGATCGACGCGCCGGAAAGCCGTCAATCGTGCCGGCACGACGGCCGCCGCTGGCCGTGTGGCCGCGACAGCACGCGTGCCTTGGAAAACAGGATCGGTGCCGCCACGGTTCGCTGCAAAGGCGACGGCCGCGATCGATATGAGCGGGTGCTTGCGGTCTGCTATGCGGACGGCACGGACCTTAATGCCTGGATGGTGCGCCAGGGGTGGGCGCTCGCCTATCGTCGTTACAGCCGCGACTACGTGCCGGAAGAACGCTGGGCAAAGGCTGCCCGCGCCGGCATCTGGCGCGGGCGATTCGTGCAGCCCTGGGACTGGCGGCGCGGACAGCGGCTTGCGCAATCTGCCCATCAGTGACCGCATATGCCGTGGTTCGAGGCAGGCTCGTCAGTGGCGCCCGTCTGTGTCTTCAGCTTAATGTCTTTGGCGGCGGCAGACGCCTTTACCCGCCGTCATCAAGCAATCCCCTCGTCCGGTGCCATTCCTCCAGGGAGTCCGGCGGATAGCCGTCGTATTCGGCGTCTCCCGGACGAGCATCGACTTGTACCCAGTTCGCTTTGGAAGCCAGCAGCATATGCACGGTCTCCGGCGGTTCCGGCAGCGGCGTGTCGATGGCGCTGGCGAAAGGGTGCACCAGGTCCGGCCAGGCTGGATCGCAGACCCACAGCGCGCTGCCGCAGTGCGAGCAGAACCGCCGCTCGCCGCTGCTCTCATGGCCATCGACCCTGGCGTGGAACATGGAAATGGCCTCGCGTCCCTGAACCTCCAACGTTCGGGCGTCGGCGCCCAGGTTGATCGCGTACCCGCCGCCGCCTGCCGTCTTGCGGCAGATCGAGCAATAGCAGCGCTGGTAAGGCACCGGCGCGTAGGCTTCGACCGTAAATCGCACGGCACCACAGTGACAGGAGCCTTCGAGCCGCATCGGTCCGCCCTTTCTCGACATTCAAGCAAGCTGACAGCGTAGCAAAAGGTGCGTTGTGCGATAAAACGAGATGGCCCGAACAACGCCCAGGCAGAAGGCCTTTCCATAAAGATCGGCCAGGCAGGATGCACAGCGGATATCGGGTGACGGAATAAGAAGGCGCCTTGCAATGTCTATCTTATGAAGACGTCGTGGACGTCTCTCATGCCGCAGTCCCCTTAGGCGTGATCCCAGCCCCGCCGCATCATGCGGCGGGGCTGAATTTTTGGACGCATAATAACCTACGAATATCGGTAGGTGTGCCAACCCATTCGATTTTTCTAAAGTGTCTGCGGTTTTCGACATGAGGCGGGAGAACGAATGAAGATGGGGGAGAGCCAGGACGGCACACCCGAGGGATTGGCCGAAGCCATCACGCACCTTCAGCAACAGGCGGAGCGGCAAGGCTGCCATCTGACGTCCAGGTTGTTGAGTGCCGCGAAGGACGCCGTGCGGTGGGAGGCACGGCAACTGGAATACTCTGGCGGAGAACGCCGATAGAATGTATCCATTGGGTTGGGGTGCCCAAGTTCCCACAGTCATCCGTACGGTGGAACCCGAATTTTCGCGCCGGCGCTGCGCAAATTTCTTGATTGCGGTTTGCCGCGCGCCAATATATCCGGCACAATCCTGGCAACCGCATGGGATAGAGGAACAACATTCGATGGCTCAAGGTCCCGACCGCCGTTACATGACGCACACGCAGGCCGAGGCTGCGGGAGTCGATGTCGGCCTTCGCAGCTACATGCTGCGTGTCTACAACTACATGGCGCTTGGCGTTGCCTTCACCGGCGCGCTTGCCATGATCGTCGCGACGAACCAGGCGCTGGTGCAGACCGTCTCCAGCCTGATCTGGGTGTTTTTCATCGCCATTCTCGGTCTCGGCTTCTTCGCGCCGCGGATCATGACGACGAAGTCCGTGGCCGCCGCGCAGGCGTGTTTCTGGGTCTACGCCGCCTTGTGGGGCATCCTGCTCGGACCGATCTTCTACGTCTATGCGCAGATGGATCCGATGATCATCGTGCGCGCGTTCTTCATTACGGCCGCCACCTTCGCCGGGATGAGCCTCGTCGGCTACACGACGAAGAAGGATCTTTCGGGCCTCGGCACCTTCTTCATGATGGCGTCCATCGGCATCCTGGTGGCGATCCTGATCAACGTCTTCTTCGTGCAGAGCACGCTGATGAGCCTGATCACCTCGATCGGCGTCGTCCTGCTGTTCTCGGGCATCACCGCCTACGAGACGCAGCAGATCAAGACGATGTACAGCGCAGGCGACATGGGCGACGTCGTGGCGAAGAAGGCCATCTTCGGCGCCTACATGCTCTACGGCACCTTCGTCGTGCTGTTCATCCACGTCCTCAACATCCTGGGCATCATGCGCGAGTAGCCGCGCGAGGCACTGGATATCGCATTAAGCGGCCCGGGAAGGCTTCTCCCGGGCCGTTTTCTTTGTGCGCTCAGTCGCCGACGAATGCGGGGCCAAGGACAATATCGAACCGGGCCAGCGCGGGGCCGCCCGTCTCTTCCGGCTTGAAATCGGCCATCACCGAGGGGCGCAGCCGCTCCGGCACGCGGGCCAGGACGAAGTCCTGCCCGTTCATCGGATGGTCGCGGATGTAAAGCTGCGTCGTCAGGCCCTCGGTTCCACGGCCGCGGATCCTGAAGTGGATATGCGGCGTGCGGCTGCCATAGGGCACCGGCTTGATGGTGCGGAAGCGATAGGCGCCATCCGCTCCCGTGGCCGTGCGGCCGAAGCCCTGGAAGTTCGGGTCGCCGCCCGTGTACTCCTTGATGTGGTGGTAGTAGCCCTGGGCGTCGCACTGCCAGATTTCCACCTCCATATCCGTCAGCGGGCGGCCGTCTAGGTCCAGCACACGGCCGAACACCTCCGCCGGTTCCCCCTGCGCCATCCCTCCGTCCGGGCCGGCGCGCAGCAGGTCGGCGTCACGGTCGAGTGGCAGGCGGTTGGGATAGAATGGGCCCGCCGTTTGCGCCGGCGTCCGCACAAGCGCGGCCAGCGCGGCGCGGTGCAGCGTCACGGCGGCGGCGACGCCTAGGCCGCCGGCAAGCAGGTGTCTGCGGTGCATGATAAGCCTCCAGCCCAACTCTACGGCCCGTTATTTCATAGTATATCGCCGGCCCCCGCCGGTCCGGAACGGCAATAAAGAAGGGGCGGGGCCGTCGAGAGACCGGAGCGCGACCGGGCCGGTTCCACGGGCATGCAAGCGCTTCGCGCGGGCCACGGCGACGGCATATGTTCACGATGAATTGAAGGCGTGTGATGAACCTTTGACGCGGCATTAAGACTCTATGTTTCAACCTGACGGTATATTGGGGTGCCAAGGGGGTGTGGTGACCGGAATGCCGAAGCTGACGCGAAATGCTTTTGCACGGCTTGTGGAGCCGTTGCGATGCCGGCTGTGCCGAAGGATCGCCGGCGTGGTGTTCCTGTCGATCCTGGTGGTCGAGGGCGCCATCCTCGTCCCGTCGTACTTCAGTTACCGTGCCGATCTGCACGATCGCCTGGCGCACGCCGGGCGGGCCGCGCTGTCGGCGACCTTCCGCCCGCAGACGCATGCCCGCACCAGCGACCTTCTCATCGCCGGGCGGTTGATCAGCCAGGACGGCTCGGTTCTCGGCGGCCGGCTTTACGATGCCGACGGCAAGATTCTCGGCGCCTTTTCCGAGGCGCCCGAATACGGCCGCGCCGCGCTGGTAAAGGCGCCGCGCCGCACCGCCGGCGGCGACCGCTACGAGGTGTTCTACAGCGCCGACGAGCTGGGCACGCGTTACGGCGTGGCCGCGCGCCTCGACGCAACGTGGATCGCTGCGGAGTTGAATGGCTTTGTCTGGCGCATCCTCACCCTTGTCCTGATGATATCGACCGTGGTGTGCGCGGCGACGATGATCATCGTCGGGCGCAAGGCGATGGCGCCGATGCTGGCACTGCGGGACCACCTGGCCGCGGCGCACGACGATCCCGCCCACGCCGATCAGCGCAAGTTCCGGGGCGGCGGGGACGAATGGAACGACCTTGGCGAGGCCGTGGACCGGCTGTTCGGGCGCGTGGCGCGGACCTACCGCGAAGACCTGATGCTGATGACGACGATGGCCGACCAGGCCTCGGATGCCATCATTGCCTATGACCAGGCCGGCAATATCGTTTACGCCAACGCAGCCTGCCGGGAATTGGCCGGCTGCGACAACCTTGAGCAGATGCAGGCGGCGGGACGCCCGCGCGTGCGCATGCCGGGCGAGGAGGTTGGACGGCCGCTGCCGGAGGCGATCCATGACCGCGTGAACGGCGTGCAGGTAATCGTCGAAGGCTGCAGCGGGCGCGAGGTGCCGTGCCTGATGCAGGCCGCGTTCCTCGACAGCGCGGCGGGCGGGCAGATCCACTGCTACGGGCACCTGACCGACATCTCGCAGCTTCGCGACGCCCAGGAACGGCTGATGCAGCAGAACATGGAACTGGAGGCTGCGAACCGCGCGAAAAGCGAGTTCCTGGCCAACGTCAGCCACGAGCTACGCACGCCGCTCAATGCCATCATCGGTTTCTCGGAACTCCTGCGCAATCAGGCCTTCCCGCACGAAGCCGACGCGCGCTACCGCGAATATGCCGACGACATCCAGATGAGCGGCCGGCACCTGTTGAGCCTTATCAACGATATCCTGGACCTGTCGAAGATCGAGGCCGGGCATTTCGAGCTGCAGGAAATCGCGGTCGATACCGGCGCGCTCGTCGATTCGGCCCTGCGCCTCGTGCGCGGACGGCGGGAGGCGCAATCGCTCAAGCTGTCCGCCGAGATCGCGCCGGACCTGCCACAGCTTTTCGCCGACGACAGGGCGGTCAAGCAGGTGCTGATCAACCTGCTTTCCAACGCCGTGAAGTTCACGCCGGAGGAGGGCAGCGTCGCGGTGCGGGCTTCACAACGCGCGGACGGCGGTATCGACCTGGCCGTCGCGGATACCGGAATCGGTATGGACCCGAAGCTGGTCTCGCGCGCTTTCCAGCCGTTCGCCCAGGTGGACGTCAACTTCCAGCGCCGCTTCGAGGGGACGGGCCTGGGGCTGTCGCTCGTGGCTTCCCTCTCGCGCATGCACGGCGCGGAGGTGGGTGTGGATACCTGCCCGGGGCAGGGCACGACAGTCACCCTTCATTTCCCGCCCAAGCGCACGATCCTTCCCGAGATAGCCGAGGAACAGGCCGACGAAACGGAAGGCGAGCAGACGCTACGGGCGAACGTGGCTTCCTAGGGTCGACGAGTTGACCGGCTAGTGGCGGTTGGGGCCGCCGATGCGTTCCCCGCGCGCTTCGTAGTCGGGAACGGGCGTGGTCGGGTCGCCTTCGCCCGGTCCGGCATCGAAGCCAATAGCCTCGCGTGTGCGGTCGAATGTGCCTTCGTAGTCGGATTGGTATCCCCACAGGAATACGAGCACGGCGGCCACGAGGACGACAAGCGCGATCAGGCGGCCGATCATTCCTGGTTCTCCCCCGAAAATTCCTGGCGATACCAATTCTGATCTGGTTGCGGTTCGGGACATTTCAAGTTCCGAATGTGAACCTTCGAGGTGTGGATCGGCCCGTGCCCGACCAGGGGAAGGTCCCTGCATGCGAAAGCAACTGTCGTTTCTCTCTTCGGCAATGCTGGCGGCGCTCCTATCCGCGTCGCCCGTGGCGGCGGAGGCGCTCACCCTCTGGCTGGAGATCGGCGGCAGCGCCGACCTTCCCTTCACCGCGCGGTGCCGGGTGGAAGGTGATGGCGGGCGCGAAACCGTGACGCTGGACGAGCGCGTCCCTTATCGCCGGGGTTTCGCGGCACGCACCGTCAACTGCGAGATCGAGCCGCGCTCTCGGGGGCGGCTTGTCGTGACGCTGCGCAACGACCGGGGCAACAGCATCAGCCGCTCGGCCACCACTGCCGGTCCAGGCACGACGATCCGCATGTCGGTGTCACGGTAGGCACAGCCCCGACCGGCGAACGCTCACTCGTTGCGCAACAGCGGGGCGGCTTTCTGCCGTAGCGCGCGCCAGGTTCCGGCGTAACCGAAGACGAGGGTGACGGCCGTCGCGGCGATGGCGGTCACGGCGATCGACCAGGGCAGCAGGACGAAGTCGCCGTCCATCACCCGCGTCATCACCACCCAGGCCGCGACGGAGCCGATCACGGCCGCGATCAGCGCCGTGGCCAGCCCCATCAGCCCGTATTCCAACAGGAAGGCCATGGTGACGTTCCGCCGCGTCGCGCCCAGGACCTTGAGGACGACGGCATCGTAGATCCGCCGCCGCTGGCCGGCGGCCACCGCACCCGCCAGCACCAACGTTCCGGCGAGAACGGTGATGGCCGCCGTTGCCCTCACGGCGGTGGCGATGTTTCCCAGCAATTCGGAAACGCGGCTCAGCACATCCTTGACGCGGATCGCCGAGATGTTCGGGAACTGGTCGTTCACCGCCTGCTGCAGCGCGGCTTCGCGGTCCGGGGCGATGTGGACGGTCGCGATGTAGCTTTGCGGCGCGTTCGACAGCAGGCCGGGCGAGAACACCATGACGAAGTTGATGCGAAGTTCCGACCAGTCGATGCGCCGCCAGTTCGCGATCTCCGCATCCACGGAGCGGCCAAGGACGTTCACGGTAATGGTGTCGCCGATCTCCAACCCCATCTTTTCGCCCAACTCGGCGGAGATGGAGACCTTGGTCGGACCGCTGTCGTCGGGCGCCCACCATGAGCCGCGCACGATCTCGCCGTTGTCCGGCGGCGTCCGCGCCCAGGTGATGCCCCGGTCCCCCTGGAATATCCACTTGACGTCGTCCGGAATGGCGAGGTCCGCCACGGGCGTGCCGTTCACCCCCGTGATGCGTCCGCGCAGCATCGGGACGTCGTGGACCTCCGACACGCCTTCGAAATTGCGCGCCAAGTCAGTAAAGGCCTCAAGCTGTTGCGGCTGGATGTCGATGAAGTAGAAGCCGGGCGCCTCTTCGGGCATCTCCTCGCCGACCTGCCTGGACAGGTTGCCCTCGATCAGCGCCACCGCGATAAGCACTGTCAGACCCAGGCCCAGCGACATCACGACACTGCCCGTCGGCGCGCCGGGCCGGTACAGGTTGGCAAGCGCGAGCCGCAAGCCGGGCCGGCGAGGCCGTGGCACCCGTTTCGCTATCGCAACGATACCGGTGGCTGCCAGTCGGAACGCAACCAGGGTGCCGACCGTCCCGCCAACGAAGCCCAGTGCGAACAGCCTGTCGTCCGCGTTCAGCACGGCAAGCGCGCCCAAGGTGCCGCCGGTCGCCGCGATGGCACTCAGGGCCCAGGCTGGCAGGCGCGTCGTCTGATGCGCGACGACATCGCGGAACAGCGCGGCGGCCGGAATCCCTTGCGCACGCGCCAGGGGCCACAGGGCGAAGGCCAGCGCCGTCAGCACGCCGAACACCGCCGCGACGGTTAGCGGCCACGGGTAGACACCCACCGGAATAACGAAGTTGAGGTAGCCCGCCAGGACCGGCCCGGCGGCCAGCGGTATTGCCGCGCCGAGCAGCAGGCCCAGCGCGATGCCAAGCAGGGCAAGCGCCAGGATCTGCGCCAGATACGTCAGAAAGACCAGCCGCGCCGGCGCGCCCAGGCACTTGAAGGTGGCCACGGTCGCGCGCTTGCCGTCCATGTAGGCGGTCACCGCATTGGCCACGCCGACGCCGCCCACAAGAAGCGCGGTCAGCCCCACCAGCGTCATGAACAGCGTCACGCGGTCGATGAAGCGGGTGATGCCCGGCGCCGCGTTCTCCAGCCCCCGCACCCGCCAGCCCGCTTCGGGGAAGGCCGCGTTGAGGTCGCGTGTCCAGGCCTTGGTATCGGCGCCCTCCGGCAGATCGACGCGGTAGTGGTGGTAGATCAGGCTGCCCGGCTGCACCAGCGCGGTCGCCGGCAGGCTGTCGTGCGACACCAGGACGCGCGGGCCCAGGGTGAAGGCGCGCGCTGCTCGGTCGGGCTCGCGCTCGATGCTGCCGCGCACCTCGAACACCGCTTCGCCGATCTTCAGCGGGTCGCCGATGGCAAGCTCCAGCCGCGTCATCAGGAAGGGATCGACAAGCGCGCCCCACCGGCCGCCGCGATTGTCCAGCACTTCTTGCAGGGGCTGTTCCGGCTTTATCCCGACCTCGCCGTACAGCGGATAGGCGTCGTCCACGGCCTTCAGCTCGACCAGCGTCCGCTCGCCGCTGTCCTGCCCTGGCCGGCTGCGGGCCATCGCGCGCAGGTCCGCCGTCCGCGAAAGCCGGGCCGAGTTGTCGCGCAGCCAGGCGAGTTGCGCTTCGCTGGCCTGGCGATGGATCAGGCGGACGTCGATCTCGCCGCCCAGCAGTGCCCGGCCGTCATCCTTGACGCCTTGGAGCATGGCTTGCGAGAGCGAGCCGACGCCCGCAATCGCCGCCACGCCCAGCAGCAGGCAGGCCAGGAAGATCTTGAAGCCCTTCAGCCCGCCGCGAAGCTCCCGTCGCGCCAGGCGGAAGGCCAGCGGCAACGTGAACGGCATCCGCGCCATCGTCACCTATCTTGCCCCCGCCGCGTGCTCGGCCGCCGCCCGTGTCGCGTGGCCGTCGTCCAGGATGCGTCCGTCCACAAGTTGGACCCGCCGCGCGCAGCGGGCGGCGATGTCCTCGTCGTGGGTGATCAGCACCAGCGTCGTGCCGTCCTGCCGGCAGAGGTCGAAAAGAAGCTGCATGACGTGCTGGCCTGTGGCGCCGTCCAGGTTGCCGGTCGGCTCGTCGGCCAGCAGCAGCTTCGGTTCGGCGGCGAAGGCGCGGGCCAGAGCGGTGCGCTGCTGCTCTCCGCCTGAAAGCTGACCTGGATAGTGGCTGAGGCGCTCGCCCAGGCCGACCTGGCGCAGACACTCCGCCGCCCGCTCGAAGGCGTCGCGTCGCCCGGCGAACTCCAGCGGAATGGCGACGTTTTCCAGCGCCGTCATGGTCGGAATAAGGTGGAAATCCTGGAACACGATGCCGACGTTGTCCCGGCGGAAGGTGGCCAGCGCGTCCTCGCTCATGCCGCCGAGATTGTGACCGGCGACCGTGACCCGTCCGCCGCTGGGCCGTTCCAGGCCGCCCACCACCATCATCATGGAGGACTTGCCGGAGCCGGAAGGGCCGACCACGCTGACCGTTTCGCCCGCATCGATGGTGAGGCTCAGGCCGCGCAGAATGTGCACCGGTCCCGCCTGGCTGGAGAGCGTCAGGTCCAGGTTGTCGAGTTCGATCATCGGCACGGAGGTCAAGGCGGCTCCCCTCCCGTTTGTGGCGCCCTACGCCATATGGCGCGCGCAGTGGGGCAATCAATGTCGGGCGCGGTCTGCCGAATGCGAACGCAAGTGCTGCACTTGGAAGCGCGGGGAGAGCTCTAAGCGGACGGTAATTCCCGTTTTGCTGGAACGATGGCTTGCTCAGCCCCGCGCATTGGTCCGCACCGTGGAAGCCCGCTCGGCGATACGATCGACGAAGACCGCCAGCATGCCGTGATCGCCGGCCGGCATCCGGGTGACATCGTCGGCGGCGGATTGCAGCTGATCGAGCACACGATCGCAGGTGTCGATCACGCGCTGGCGCGTTCGTGTTGCGTTGAGTCCGCAGGAGCGGGCCATACGCTCCCAGTGACGCCCGTAGATGTGTCGGCCACGGTTCTGGCCGCCGATGTCTTGCGCGTGATTCTCCGTCACCCCCTCCCAAGCCAAGCCGCTCATCAAGTCATACAGAGGCGCAAGAGACGGCGGCCCGCCGTCGAACGGGTAGAGCAGGCTGTAGTTCTTCGCGTGGCTATCGACGTTGCCGACGGCGATGTTGAATATCACGGCATCGAGAAACTTCGGAACCTGTCCCGGAACGAGGCTGTTGCGGACAAGGTCCACCATCGTCGCAAGGCCGGGCCCGCGCCAGCCCGTCTGGTTGTGCTCGTACTTCGCGCCTGGCGGCCGGCCCAGGGCCTGACAGAAGTCTTCCTGGTGTCGGCGCCGGATTCGGCCGTCGCGCCGTCGCTCACGGTCGTAGCGCGTGACGATCAGGTATGTGCGGTCGCCCGCGCGACCCGTCGTCACCTCACAGGTCGAAAGTCCGACCCTTTGCGCCAGCATCAGACACAGGGCTTCGTTGGCGACGCTGCCGTGCAAGCGCGAATTGTCGGGCTTGAGAATATGCGTGGAGGGCGCGCCATACACCGGGACCCCGATCGTCCCGTCGTCCGCCAGGTGAATCGGCAGCTTGTACTGCGCCCCGGCGAGGGACATCGACACCCCCTGCTCGTCGACCAGGAAAGGCTTGGCGGGCAGCCCGTCGATGATCTTGGCGAGATCAACCTGGTTCTTAACTTGGCGATAGCCCGCCCGCTCGCGATCCCGCGGCGCGCCCACCGAGAGAGCGCCGGCCGTATCCGCACCGATGCGCTCCAGCAGCGCGAGTACGTCTTCCGGTGCTTTGCCGAGTACGCTGCCGACCGTGCGCAACGGATCTCCCTCGGGGAGGAGATTCATCAACCATGGAAGCAGTGTCTCCGTCGGATGCTCGGCCTGCTCCATCGGCATGCTGAGGGAGACGGGAAACGCTTCAGGGGTGGCGCGCCACCGGGGATCGTAGAGTAACACCGGGCCATGGCCTTGCTGCTCGACGACGCCGACTTGAAAAGTTTCGTAGTACAACGGGATGGTCATCAATCGTCGAACAATCCCTGGTAGCCGCCGCCTCCTGTGCTACGTTCACGGCGCGAGATGTCCCCCAGGCGAATGCCGAGTGCCGCTGCCGCACGTAGGGCCTTATCCAGTTGACAAGTCGCCTTCCCCTTTTCCAGGTCGACGATGAACCGCTCCCCGCTGTCGATCGTCAGGGCCAGATCCTGCTGCGACAACCCAAGCTCGCGCCGGCGCATCCGGACCATACGGCCGAAGTCCGCAGCTGTCTCCAGGCTTACCGATCGGTCAGATTCACCAGCCAACGCACACCTCGCTCCCGTATTCTTACTGATCGGTAAGATGAATCACACCCCGCCATTGCGCAAGCCCAAATCATCCCAATCGGTAAGATTCAACCAGCGGCTTTCGTGCCGGCTGCGTGCCTGAACCACCGAGATGCGTTCGTATTCTTAAGTCTCTAAAGGCAACACCAATCCTGCAAAGAGGCCCGGCTGGGTTGCTGCTATCGCACCTCCCGCCGATATGGTAGCAGGATTCAATTGGATGACTGCGAGACGAGACTATGCAATTCGTCCGGACTACACGCGGGGCCGGCTTCGCGGCCGTGGTTGCGGTCATGCTCGCCGCCCTGCCGCTCGCCGTCATGGCGACGCCGAACGGACCGTACCGGCCGGCCACGCTGGAACTGCTGGCGTTCGGCGACAGCCTGGTGCACGGCTATGGCCTGACGGAGGGCGATACCTTTCCCGCGCAGCTTGAAGCCGCGCTTCGCGCGCGGGGCCATGCTGTCGATGTCGTCAATGGCGGCAACTCCGGCGACACGACGGAGGCGGGCAGGGCGCGGCTGGACTGGGCGATGCGGGACAGCGTGGACGCGGCCATCGTCGTCCTGGGGGCCAACGACGCGCTGCGCGGCATCGACCCGGCCGTGACGCGCCGGAACCTGGACGCCATTCTCGGCAAGCTGGAAGAGAAGGGCGTTCCGGTGCTGCTGGCCGGCATGAAGGCGCCGCGCAACATGGGCGCGGATTATGTCGACAGCTTCGACGGCCTGTACCCGAGCTTGGCGCGGAACCACGACGTCGTCTACTATCCCTTCTTCCTGAAGGGGGTCGCCACCAACCGCGACCTCAATCAAGCGGACGGCATTCATCCCAACGCCGAGGGCGTGGCCGTCATCGTCGAGAATATACTTCCAAAAGTCGAAGATCTGATTCAGAAAGCGCGCAAAAGTCGCGAGACACAAGGCTGACCAAGCCGCCGCGGACAAGGGGGAGCAGCAACATGGAATACCGGCCGCTGGGCCGAACCGGCCTGCGCGTCAGCGCGATCTGCCTGGGCACGATGACCTGGGGCACGCAGAACACCGAGGCCGACGGCCACGAGCAGATGGATTATGCCCTCGACCGGGGCGTCAACTTCTTCGACACGGCCGAGATGTACCCCACGCCCTATGCCGACGAGACGCTGGGGCGGACCGAGGAGATTGTCGGGAGCTGGTTCGCCGCGCGCGGCACGCGCGACAAGGTGGTCCTGGCGACGAAGGCGCTGGGCCCCGGCAAGCGGTTCACGAAGGTGCGCGGCGGCCCGCGCTTCGACAAGGCGCAGCTTGAAGAGGCGGTGAATGACAGCCTGCGGCGCCTTCGAACCGATTACATCGACCTCTACCAGCTTCACTGGCCGGAGCGGCCGGCGAACTTCTTCGGCAAGCTGGGCTACGACGTGGCCGAGGATCCGGGCGACTGGGCCTCCTACGAGGAGACGATGGCGGCGCTGGACGGTCTGGTCCGCGCCGGCAAGATCCGCCACGTCGGCATCTCCAACGAGACGCCCTGGGGCACGATGCGCTACCTGCAGGAGGCCGACAGGGGCAAGGGGCCGCGCATCGCCTCGATCCAGAACCCCTACAGCCTGCTAAACCGCAGCTTCGAGGCGGGGTTGGGCGAGATCGCGATCCGTGAGGATTGCGGCCTTCTGGCCTATGCGCCGCTGGCGGCGGGGACGCTGACCGGCAAGTACCTGGGCGGGGCGAACCCGGAAGGCGCGCGCCTGACCCTGCAACCGCAGAACAGCCGCTACCGCACGCCGCAGGGGGAAAAGGCCGTCGCCGCCTATGTCGATCTGGCCAAGCGGCACGGTCTGGACCCGGCGCAGATGGCGATTGCCTACGTCGTCTCGCGGCCCTTCACCACCTCGGCCATCATCGGCGCCACCAAGATGTGGCACCTGAAGACCGACATCGCCGCCGAGGAGGTGAAGCTGTCAAACGAGGTGCTGGACGAGATCGAGGCGATCCACAAGGTCTACACCTACCCCTGCCCTTGAGGTGGGGCACTCAAACCCAAGGGGCGAACAGCAAGTCCGCTTGACCTATCCGGGCGAAGGCTGGTAAGCGCGAAAGACGGGGGTCGCCATGATGCGCCTGTTCGTCGCCATTCCGCTGCCGGAACAATTGACCGACCGCCTCGCGCTTATGGCTGGCGGCCTGGACAACGCCCGCTGGGTCGATCCGGACAACATGCACCTGACCTTGCGCTTCCTGGGCGAGCTTGACGGCCGGGAAGCCGCCGACGTGGATGCCGCGCTCGGCGAGATCCGGGTGCCTGCCTTCGACATGGAGCTTGCCGATATCGGCAGCTTCGGCAACGGCAAGAAGGTGAATGCGCTCTGGGTCGGTGTCGAGGCGCCGGAGCCGCTGACTCGCCTGCAGACGAAGGTGGAACAGGCCGTGCAGCGGGCCGGGGTGGAGCCGGAGCGCCGCAAGTTCCGGCCGCACGTCACCATCGCCCGCTTCAAGGGCCCGCCGGGGCCGAAGCTGGGCAACTTCCTGCACGAGCATGCGCTGTTCCGCAGCGGTCCAATTCACGTCGACCGCTTCGTGCTGTACTCCAGCAAGCTGACGCCGAAGGGGCCGATCTATCGCGAGGAAGCGGTCTACCCGCTTGAGGTGGAAGTCTCTTCCGAAGCGCGCAGCGCGTCCGCCTGAGCCGCGCGCCGGCGCAACCGCGCCTCCCGATGCATGACGTAGAGGCCGGCGCCGACCACCACTGCCGCGCCCAGCCAGTCGTAGGTATCGGGCCAGTCGTTCCAGATCAGCCAGCCCCAGCCGGTCGACCAGATAAGCGCCGTGTAGTCGAAGGGCACGACCACGGCCGCCGGGGCCAGCCGGAATGCCTGCGTCAGCAGCAGCATCGCCGAGCCGCCCAGCAGGCCCAGCACGACGAAGCGGACCCAGTCCAGGCCCGCCGGTGTCGTCCACTCCACCGGCAGCATCGCCGCGCCGAGAAGCATCGGCGTCAGCGTGGTGTAGAACACCAGCGCTGGCGTGCTCTCCGTCGCCGCGTACTTGCGCGCGGTGATCATGATAAGGCCGTAGCAGACGGCCGTGACCAGCACCAGCAGCGAGGCCGGCTGGAACGCCGCCAGACCCGGCCGCACCACGATGAGGACGCCCAGGAAGCCGACACCGACGGCCAGCCACCGCCGCCAGCCCACCGGCTCTCCCAACAGCGGCCGCGACAGCGCCGTCACCACCAGCGGCGCGCAGAAGCCGATAGCCCATGCCTCGGCCAGCGGCATGTACTGCAACGCCGTGAAGAAGCTGAAGATCGCCGCGGCCGCAAGTCCGCCCCGCATGACGTGAACCCAGGGTCGGCCAGGAAGTAGCAACCGCAGGCCGCCCGACCACTGCGCCAGCAGCAGGACGGGCAGCAGGCCGAACAGGCCCCGGAAGAATACCACCTGCGCCACCGGATAACCCTCGCCCAGCCACTTCGCCATGGCGTCCATCGAGGCCATGCAGAAGATGCCGGCGATCATCGCCGCGATGCCCAGGCCCGTCCGGCTCTCGCCCGCCGCTACATGCGCGGTCATGCGAGCCTCTCCAGAATGCGGGCGACGGACCCGGCATAGCCACCGCCGAACAGCGCCGTGTGAACGAGAAGCGGATAGAGGTTGTAGATATCGCGGCGAACCTCGAAGAAGCCGTCGCGCAGGCCGATCAGCTCGGCATAGCGCTTGAAGAACGGCTCGCCGAAGGTGGCGAACAGGGTCGTGAAGGCCAGCTCGATCTCCGGGTCGGCGTAGTAGATCGCCGGATCGATGAAACCGGCGATGCGGCCGTTGCGGGCCAGGACGTTGCCGCCCCACATGTCGCCGTGGATCAGCGCCGGGGCGGCCGGCTCCTCGACATACCTTTCAAGTTTGCCGCAGAACGCCTCAAGCTGCGCGAAGACCTTCCGGGGCAGATGGCCGCTGTCCAGCGCCGTGCGGCCCATGTAGAGCAGGCGCTGCTCGCGCAGGAAGTCCACCCAGCGCGCCGTCGGCGGGTTCGGCTGGTGCAGCGGGCCGATCAGCGTATCCCGCTCCAGCCCGAAGTTCTCGCCCGTCACCGCGTGCAGCGCGGCGACGTGATGCGCCGCGTCTTCCTGGGCCGCCGCGTCGATCCGGTCGCCGCCGTCCAGGAACTCCAGAAGCAGGAGGTCGTCGTCGTCGCGCAGGACCGCCGGCACGGGCAGGGACGAGTGCCGTGCCAGGTAGTCCAGCATGTAGGCCTCGATGGCGAGGCCGCCCTTCGGGGCCAGCTTGGCGACGACGGTTCCGCCGTCTGACAACTCGACGCGCAGGACTTCGGCAATGCAGCCGCCGGGCAGCGGCCGTGCCGAGAGCGGCTTGCGGCCGAGCGTCGCTTCGATGCGTGCGGCGGTATCGGCCGCGAGGGTCATCGCGCGCTGGCTCCGTCCCCGGCAAGTTGCTCGATCAGGCCGCGGCCGCCGTTCTCGATCATGTCCAGCATGGTCTCGAAGCCGGAGTCGTCGCCGTAGTATGGGTCGGGAACATCGATCCCGCCGCTGCCGGGCGGTGCGAACTCCATGAAGAGGCGCAGCTTGTTCGCCTTGCCGTCCGGGCACATTGCCAGAAGCTGGCGGTGGTGACCCCGGTCCATCGCCAGGATCAGGTCGAAACGGTCGAAGTCGCCGGCTTCCACCTGGCGCGCACGCAGATGGTGGAGTTCATAGCCGCGCCGCGCCGCCGCCTCTATCGCGCGGGGGTCCGGCGGCTCGCCGATGTGCCAGCGGCCGGTGCCTGCGGAATCGAAGGCAAAGCGCGCGCCCAGCCCGGCTTTCTCGGCAATGCGCGCGGCCACTGCCTCCGCGCTTGGCGAACGGCAGATGTTGCCTGTGCAGACGAAAAGGACGCGGGTCGGCTCGCCGCTGGCGCCGGTCATGGGTCTGGCCCTCGCGATTGTGTGCGGTACGCGCCTGGACAGCGGGTTGCTCCTGGCGCGCCATCGTTTACCATCCCCGCCGCCATGTCGAAAGCAAGTCCGTCCATCGTCGTCCTGACCGGCGCCGGAATCTCCAAGGAATCCGGCCTCGACACCTTTCGCGACAAGGACGGCATCTGGTCCAGGGTGTCGCTGGAGGATGTCGCCACGCCGGAGGCGTTCCACCGCAACCCGGCGCGGGTGCAGGCGTTCTACAACGACCGGCGCCGGCAGCTTGTCGAGTCCGATGTGAAGCCGAACGCGGCGCACGAGGCGCTGGTCCGCCTGGAGCAGGCGTGGCCCGGCGAGGTCCTGGTGGTCACGCAGAACATCGACGACCTGCACGACCGCGCCGGGCAGCGAAACCTGATCCACATGCACGGCGAACTGCTGAAAGCACGTTGCGAAGCCTGTGGCGAGGCGCATTCCTGGAAGGACGACATCACGGTGGAGACGGCCTGCCCGTCCTGTGGCGCCGTGGGCCGGCTGCGACCGCACGTGGTCTGGTTCGGCGAGATGCCGTTCGAAATGGAGCGTATCTATGCCGCGCTGGGCACCTGCGGCCTGTTCATCTCGATTGGCACGTCCGGCTCGGTCTACCCCGCCGCGGGCTTCGTGCAGGAGGCCGGCTTCTATGGCGATGCGCATACGGTGGAGCTGAACCTGGAGCCTTCCGACGGCAGCGTGCAGTTCCACGAGCACCTGCATGGCGCTGCAAGCGAGATCGTGCCGGCCTATGTCGAGCGGCTGCTGCGCGAGGGCATTCCGGAGTCCCAGTGAGCGGGGAAAGCCTGGAAAAGCTGCTGCACGAAATCCGCGCCTGCGAGGTGTGCGCGGCGGAGCTTCCGCTGGGGCCGCGTCCGGTGGTCCGCGCCGCCTCGGGCGCGCGCGTGCTGATCGTGGGACAGGCGCCGGGCACCAAGGTACACAACACCGGGATTCCCTGGAACGATCCGTCGGGGGACCGCCTGCGCCACTGGCTCGACATCGACCGGCATACCTTCTACGACGAGACGCGCATCGCCATCGCGCCGATGGGGTTCTGCTATCCGGGCCGCGACCCGCGCGGCGGCGACCTGCCGCCCCGGCCGGAGTGCGCACCGCTGTGGCATGCACGCCTGCTGGCGGTGTTGCCCCGCGTGGAGCTGACCCTGCTGGTCGGCAGCTACGCGCAGGCCTATTACCTGGGGCGCCAGCGCAAGCGCACCATGAGCGAGACGGTGCGTGCATTCGCCGAGTATCTGCCCGCCTGCATTCCGCTGCCGCACCCAAGCTGGCGGAACACCGCGTGGCTGAAGCGCAATCCCTGGTTCGAGGCCGAGCTGCTGCCGGTCCTGCGAAAGCGGGTGCACGACTTGTTGTGAAGCGCGGCACGGGTGGCGCCGCGCGAGCGAAACCCCACATCATCCGGGACAAGGAGGTATCCATGCGTCGCATTGCCCTGACGCTCGCCGTTCTGTTGCTGCTGCTGCCGGGCTCGGCGCTGGCGCATTCGGCGAAGCTGGAGAAGATCGCTATCGGCCACGCCTGGGCGCCGCCGACGGAGGCGGATGCCGGGCCTGTCTACATGCCGCTGCTGAACGACGGCGACAGCGAGGTGCATCTCGTGGAGTTGTCGTCGCCAGTCGCCGAGAAGGTCTATCTGCGCACCGGCAAGGGCGCGAACGCGGAGCGGATCGGCGACCTGGTGTTGCAGCCCGGACAGCCGCTGGCCCTGGCCGCCTGGCGCGTGCATGTCTGGATGGAGGGCCTGAAGCGCCCGCTCAAGGTCGACGACCGCTTCCTGCTGACCCTGCGTTTCAAGGATGCGGGGGAGGTCGCCATCGACGTGATCGTGGAGTCGACGCCGGGGCACTGAGGTTGCGTGTAAAATTTCTCGACGAATGCGGCTGGAGAACCGAAATTAGAGGGGCTTCAGGATGCTCCATACAGTCCCTCCTTTCTTGCCGTGCCGCGGCTTTGCGGCACGGCAAGAAAGGAGGGTGGCGAAAAAGTTGCAAGTCACAAGTTTCTCGCAGACATTTATCACCCGCCGGCCATCCCTGCGGCTGGCCGGGTTATAGGCGCCCGCTCAAACCACCCGTAAAACGGGCAAATCAATCCAACACCCTGAATCCTGACGCGTTTGCCGGCATATGCGGAGGGGCCGACGGGGTGTCACGGCCCCGAAACGACCAAGCCCAAGGCCGACCCAAGAAGGTTGCCTTCCTCGCCTGCTCCGTATCCTGAACACCATCATCAGGACCGCTACACCATGGCAAACTGCATGACACACAAGGCAGCCGCTCCGCCCGCCAAAAGGCAGGCAGGGGGATGAGGGGGAGCACGCCGTCCCGAAAGTGATGGAGATACAGGTGTGGCGTAGCGCGGACTATTCGCCCTATTCGCCGCTGTCGCCTCGGGCTGCACGGTCGCGACGGGTATTCCGCTCCTCGCGGTCGTCGTCCTCCGACAGCGCCTCGGCCTTTCCCTTTACCGTGTCGACGCCCTTGCGGGTCATGCGGCCCAGCTGTCGCATGGCGCCCTGGAGATCGAAGCTGATCTTGTTGAGCTTGTCCGTCATCTCGGCCTCTCTTCGGTTGCCGGATGCCTGCTCCGCACATGATGGTGCGCGGTGGCTACGTCAACAGGTAGAGGCGGACCGGGATGTATCGCTACCGCCGACCGCCGGCCGCCCGTGCCCCGCCCCGCCGGCCTGTGGGGGTCAGCGGCTCTTCGTCGAACAGATCGGCGAGGCGTTCCAGCATCGTGCCGCCAAGCTGCTCCGCGTCGAAGATTGTGACGGCCCGCCGGTAGTAGCGGGTGACGTCGTGGCCGATGCCGATGGCGGTCAACTCCACGGGGGAGCGGCGCTCGATCTCGTCGATCACCTCGCGCAGGTGACGTTCCAGGTAGTTGCCCGGATTGACCGATAGGGTGGAGTCGTCGACCGGCGCGCCGTCGGAGATCACCATCAGGATGCGCCGCTGCTCCGAGCGGGCAATCAGACGGTTGTGCGCCCACAACAGCGCCTCGCCGTCGATGTTCTCCTTCAAGACGCCCTCGCGCAGCATCAGGCCCAGCTTGCGCCGCGCCCGCCGCCAGGGCGTGTCGGCGGCCTTGTAGACGATATGGCGCAGGTCGTTGAGACGGCCCGGATTCGCCGGCTTGCCGTTGGCGATCCAGCGTTCGCGCGACTGGCCGCCCTTCCACATCCGCGTGGTGAAGCCCAGAATCTCGACCTTGACGCCGCAGCGTTCCAGCGTGCGGGCGAGGATGTCCGCACTCATCGCCGCCACGGTGATCGGCCGTCCGCGCATCGAGCCTGAGTTGTCGATCAGCAGCGTGACCACCGTATCGCGGAAGTCGCTTTCGGTTTCCTGCTTGTAGGACAGCGGGAACTCGGGATTGACCACCACGCGCGCCAGCCTGGCGGTGTCGAGCGCGCCTTCCTCCAGGTTGAACTCCCACGCCCGCGTCTGCTTGGCCAGAAGCCGGCGCTGCAGCCGGTTGGCAAGGCGGGAAACGACGGACTGTAGGTGCGCAAGCTGCTGGTCCAGCATCTGGCGCAGGCGCGTCAGCTCGTCCGGATCGCAGAGCTCGGCGGCGTCTATGGTCTCGTCGAATTCGGTCGTATAGGCGCCATAGGCCTCTTCGTCGCGGGCGTTGCGGCGGTCCTGATGGCGCGGCTGCGAGCCCGGCCGGCCCGGCTGCTCCGAGCTTGAGCCCGAGATAAGTTGGCCCTCGCTGTCGCTGTCCTCCTCCTCGGCGCCGGCGCTATCACCCTCGTCGCTTGAATCCCCTTCCATCGAAGTGGTCGATTCGGACGAGTCCGATTCGCCGCCCTGGCTTTCGCCCTCGCCCTGCTGGTCCTCGCTCTCCTCCGCCTCGGCCTGCTCGTCCTCCTCGCTGGCCGCTTCTTCCTCCTCCGAGGAGGCGTCGAGGTCGAGATGGCGCAGCATGCGCCGGACCGCCTTGGCATAGTTTCCCTGGTCGTCCGCGACCTGGCTCAGCTCGTCGATATCGCGCAGGACCTGCGTATCCAGTGTGGGACGCCAGGCGTCCAGCATCGCCTTGGCCGAGGGCGGCGGGCTCATGCCCGTCAGGGACTCGCGCGCCATGACGCGCAGCACCTCCGACAGCGGCACGTCCTCGCGGTGCTGGATGTGGGAATAGCCGCGCGCGCGATAGTGCTCGTCCATTGCGGCATCCAGGTTGGCGGCGACGCCGGCCATGCGGCGGCTGCCCAGCGCCTCGCAGCGGGCCTGCTCGATGGCGTCGAAAATCTCGCGCGCGGCCTCGTTCGTCGGCCGGTTCGAAGAATGCACGGAGTCGTCGTGATATTTGAGCCGAAGCGCCTGGGAATCCGCCTCGCCGCGCACCATCGCGGCGTCCTGCGCGCTCAACTCGCGGCCAGGCAGGGGCAGGCGCGCCTCGCTGCCGCGCATCCCCTGGCCCTTGCCGGAGAAATTCACGGTCAGGTCGTCGCGCTCGGCGATGGCCCGCATGGTGGCGGCCGTCGCCCGCTTGAAACGCTCGATGGGGTTCTCTTGGTCGCTCATCGCCTCACTACCGCCGCGGTGCCGCTTGAACGCCCGCTAGAGCGTTTTCAGACGAAGTGGGAACCGGCTCGTCGCCCGAAAATGCTCTAGACCAGCGTGGCCTCGACGCCCGTTTCCGGCAAGTCCGTGCCGAAGCAGCGCTGGTAGTATTCCGCCACCACGGGTCGCTCCAGTTCGTCGCACTTGTTGAGGAAGCTGAGCCGGAATGCGAAGCCGACATCGTTGAAGATCTGCGCATTCTCGGCCCAGGTCAGCACCGTGCGCGGGCTCATCACCGTGGAGATATCGCCGTTGATGAAGCCGCTGCGGGTCAAGTCCGCGCAGTTCACCATCGCCGATATGGTCTGGCGCCCCTGTTCCGTATCGTAGCCGGGCAGCTTCTGCAGGGCGATCTGGGTTTCCTCGTCGTGCGGCAGGTAGTTCAGCGTGGCCACGATGTTCCAGCGGTCCATCTGGCCCTGGTTGATCTGCTGCGTGCCGTGATAAAGGCCGGTCGTGTCGCCCAGGCCCACGGTGTTCGCCGTGGCGAACAGGCGGAACGCCTTATGCGGGTGTATGACCCGGTTCTGGTCCAGCAGGGTCAGCTTGCCCTCGACCTCCAGGATTCGCTGGATCACGAACATGACGTCGGGGCGGCCGGCGTCGTACTCGTCGAAGACAAGAGCGGTCGGATGCTGCAGCGCCCAGGGCAGCAGCCCCTCCCGGAACTCGGTCACCTGCTGGCCGTCGCGCAGCACGATGGCGTCCTTGCCGATCAGGTCGATGCGGCTGATATGGCTGTCCAGGTTGACGCGCACGCAAGGCCAGTTGAGGCGCGAGGCCACCTGCTCGATATGCGTCGACTTGCCGGTGCCGTGATAGCCCTGGATCAGGACGCGGCGGTTATAGGCGAAGCCCGCCAGGATCGCCAGCGTGGTGTCCCGATCGAAGCGATAGGTCTCGTCCTGCTCGGGCACATGTTCCGTCGGCTGGCTGAACGCGGGCACCTGCATGTCGGAATCGATGCCGAACGTCTGGCGCACCGAGATCTTGATGTCGGGCCCGTCCGCCGGTGCGGCATTTGTCGTGTCAGCAGCCATAGTCATCCTTTCCATCATCCGCCTGCCACGACGGGCAGGCGCCGTCCTGAAATTCGGGAGGTTACGCCCATCGGTAATGTAAGTGCTGGCCGGCGCCTTGGGTACCCCCGAGGCGTGTGCGCCCTCACTTCACATAAAGGGTTCGCAGCGTAGCGTACGCCCTGTTTACCGCCTTCAACTTGTCCTCCTGCGACCTGTCGCCGCCGTTGGCGTCGGGGTGCAGGCGCTTTACCAGCTCCTTGTAGCGCACCTTGACCTCGGCGAAGGTGGCCGGCGGATCCAGGCCAAGCTCGTCCAGGGCCTGGTCCTCCTCGCTCGCCTGGCCGCAGCGCGCGCGCTCGCGGCGGCCGCTGTTCCACTGGCGGCGCTCGTTTGCCTCGTCATCCCGCTCTTCCGAGAAGAAGCCGAAGTCGTCACGGAAGCCGCCGGTGCCGGGGCGGTACGGGCCGGCGCCGATGCTGCCAAAAGGCCAGGAGGGTCGGTGCCAGGTGGTGTCGCGCTGGCGCTCGTACTCGATCTCGTCCTCGTTCATCCCGGCGAAGTAGTTCCAGGCGCGGTTATACTCCCGCACGTGCTGCAGGCAGAACCAATAGTACTCGTTCAGCCGGTCGCGCGAGCGCGGCGCGCGGTGCACGCCCTCTTCCGGGCAATCGGGATGGTCGCAGGCGCGCACATGCCGCTCCGCACCGGGGCCGGTACGTCGGAAGGGGCGCGACAGGGCATCTGGCTGCGTGCGACTCATGGCACTGCCAAGTATGGGGACAGCCCCCCGGCCTGACAAGCCGGGCTCAGCGCGCGCCCCCGGACCTGGCAAGGTCGGTAAGCTGGACCATCGCAAGCCCGCCCAAAATCAGGGCGAAGCCGCCCAGCCGCGTGAGCGACAGCATCTCGCCCAGGGTAACGGCGGCCAACAGCATCCCGGCGGCAGGCACACCCAGCAGGCTGAGCGATGTCGAGATCGCCGGCAGGCTCCGGCTTACCGTGACCGAGGCCCAGAAACAGAAGGCAGTCGCGAGCGGACCGTTGTAGGCGATGGCGGCGACAATGCCCGGCGACCACTCCACCGTCGGCGGCCCCTCGAATGCCCACGCCGCGATCAGCAGGGGCACGCTGCCCACGGCCATCTGCCAGGGCGCGAGTTGGAGGGGCGAGGATATCCAGCGGTGCCCGCGAATATGCAAGATGGCACCGGCCCAGCACAGCGCCGCCAGCATCAGCACAGCATTGTGCGTCACCTTTTCCGTATCGGACCAGTCGAAGTTCAGCGGATTGAACAGGACCGCAACGCCCGCCAGTCCCAGCAGCAGCCCCAGTCCCTTGCGCCAGTTCAGGCGCTCTCCCAAAAGCAGGATGGCGGCCGGCGTGACCCACAGCGGGGTCGTGTAGGCCAGGATGGCGGACCGGCCGGCGTCGACCTCCTGCAGGCCGATGTTCACGAAGCCGAGGAACCCCGCCATCTGCAGCAACCCTACCGATATCACCACCGGGATATCGCCGCGCCGCGGCAGAATGAACCGCCCTGAGGCTACAAGGATCGCTGCCAGCGTGACCAGGCCCATGAGGAGGCGGGCGGCGACGAACCATAGCGGCGGAACGTAGTCCAGGGCCACCTTCATGACCGGCCAGTTGGCGCCCCACAGCAGCACGATAGCGCCCAGTAGCAGATAGGCGCCGCGCGCCGTCACCGGCTGCCGGGCGGCCGTGGCTGGGGCTTGATCTGTCCGGGTCATGCTGGAGTGCTCATGGGCTTGCTTGACAGGTCGCTGCGGACGGTATCAGGTTCCCCCCTGTCCACAATCACGGTTAGCAAGACCCAGCCATGCAGATTGCCGAACGCATCGAGCGCAAGCTTCGCGAGGGGCTTGACCCGGTCCGTCTTGAGGTCCGGGACGATTCACACAAGCACGAAGGCCATGCGGGCTGGCGACCCGGCGGGGAAACGCACTTCCACGTGGAAATCGTGTCCGCGGCCTTCGAGGACCGGAGCCGGGTGGAGCGGCAACGCATGGTCTATGCGCTTTTGTCGGAGGAGCTGGCGGAACGTGTCCATGCACTGCAGATCAAGGCGATGACGCCGGACCAGGACCGGCAGACGGAAGCGCTATGAAATCAGATGGTTAGCGACTCGAACAACCGGTGTATGGAAGCCGCGATACACGTAACACGTGTTTTTTTCTCGAATTCGGTAATTTATGGTTGCAAAATCGCATAACTTGCATACCCTGGCGTGATACAAACTACAGACGTTTGGGGGATGCTTCAAAAGCAGGTTGCAATCATGAACAAACAAGATGACAGCGAGGCCAGCGGGCTCGTCAGCAGGAACGTGACGATCAACGGCCGCCGGACAAGCCTGCGTCTGGAACCGGAGATGTGGGAAGGTCTGGAAGAAATCTGCCAGCGCGAGAGAAGCCGGACGAGCGATATCGTCGCCTATGTCGACCGCTATCGCCGGGGCTCCGGCCTGACATCCAGCGTTCGGGTGTTCGTGTTGAGCTATTTCCGCAGTGCCGCCACGGAGCGCGGCCATTTCCTGGCCGGCCACGGTGTGCTGTTCGGCAACGACAAGAACGGCGCGCCCGCAAACAGCGCAAACGGCAATGGCTGGAACGGCGATTATTCGGTGCAGCCGAGTGCAGGCTAGAGCAATCCTGGCTGAAGCAGGGACCGGTTCGTCGTCCTGAAACACGCCGAATCAAGAAGCCAGGGCATTTTCGCGTTTCCGCCAATCGCGGAAATGCTCTAGGGCTTGCCGGCTTTGGCGGTCTCGTGAACGGGCTCTTCGGCGGGCTCGTCCTCGCCGGTGTAATGCTTCGGCCATTCGCGCTTGACCACCGGCCCATCGCTACGGAAGGCGTGGCAGCTATCGATCAGCGGCGGACGCCTTCCGGATGCGGCCTTCAGCTTTCCCTCGCTTGCCAGGACGGGATAGAGCGTCTGGAACGCCACGGTCGCCATGGCGCCCAGCATCTCGGTCAAGTGCGTGCACCCCTCGGTGCCGCCCACCTCGTCCCGCAGGGTGCGCCGCCAGCCGGCCCCAAGGCGTTTTCCGATCAATTTCCGGTAGTTGGGCGCAATGGCCGGGCAGACATGGAACGGCCCGGAATTCGTCGTGGCCTCGACATCACGGACCACGAAGTCTTCGCCGATGGTCAGGCGAATCTCCATGTCGTGCAGTGCCTCGCCCGGCTGGATCGTGCCACGGTCCTCGTTCTCGAACGGATAGGCCTTGATGTCGCAAAGCCGTCCCTCGATGTCCCACAACCCGTCGGCGCGGCGAAAGCCACGGAAATCGTAGCGGCGGTGGTGTAGCTCTTCGCGCTCTGCTGGCTGCGACAGCGGCATGGCGATTGTGCCCTCCCGAAACATGCTGCGTCGCAGCATAGAGGCTGGCCGTGGGCGGTCAAGCGTGCGGCGCTCAGCCTGGCGTCCCGGCGTCCTCTTCCGGCACCGGCCCGGCGTCGTCCTCGCCGTCGCTCAGCGGCGTCATCTTGACTGAAGTGATCTGGTTGCGCTGACGGCCCAGTATTTCGAAGCGGAAGCCGTGGAAGACGTACACCTGGCCCACCTCGGGGATGCGCCGGGCCTCGTGCAGCACGAGGCCGGCGATGGTCGAGGCTTCCTCGTCCGGCAGGCGCCACTCGAACTGCCGGTTCAGGTCGCGGATCGTCACCGTGCCCTCCACGATGACGGCCCCGTCCTTCAACGGCTTGACGCCCTCGATATGGATGTCGTGCTCGTCGGCGATCTCGCCGACGATTTCCTCCAGGATATCCTCCAGCGTGACGATGCCGACCATCTCACCATACTCGTCCACGACGATGGCGAAATGCTCGTGCCGGCGGCGGAACGACTGAAGCTGGCTTAGCAGGTCTGTGGAATCCGGGATGAACCACGGCGGATTGGCGATCTCGGCCACGTTCAGGCCGCCGACCTCGCCGTGGGCAGTTTTGTAGGCGCGGAACAGCTCCTTCGCGTGCAGGACGCCGACGATGTTGTCCGGCGTGCCGCGCCAGACCGGGACCCGCGTATAGGGGATCGAGAACATCTCGCCGATCAGGTCCTCGATCGGCATGTCGGCGTTCAGGGTGACGACGTTCTTGCGATGGGTGACGATCTCGCTCACCTCGACGTCGCCCAGGTCGAGGATGGAGCGCAGCATCTGCCGCTCCTGGCGCACTTCCTCGCTGCCGCCGGCGTGCAGGTCGATGGCCCCGCGCAGCTCCTCCTCGCTCTGGGCCGAGCCCAGGGGTGAGCCTATGTCCACCCCGAAAATGCGCAGGGTCGAGCGTGTGATCAGGAAGACGGCGTGGTTCACCGGGCCGAAGACAATGACGATGACCCGCATGATCGGAGCAACCGCCAGTGCCATCCGGTCGGCGTGATGGATGGCGTAGGTCTTCGGCAGCACCTCGGAGAAGATCAGCACCAGCACCGTCATCATGATGGTGGCGTAGACCATGCCGGCCTCGCCGAAGAGGGTGATGAAGACGCCCGTGGCGATCACCGAGGCCATGATGTTGACGAGGTTGTTGCCCAGCAGGATGGCGCCGATCAGGCGCTCCTTGCGCTGCCAGAGGGCGTTGACCGTCGCCGCCGCTGTATCTCCCTGCTGTTCCAGGGAGTGCATGCGCGGTCGCGAAGCCCCCGTCAGCGCGGTTTCCGAGCCGGAGAAGAAGCCGGACGCCACCAGCAACAGCACAATGGCGCCAAGCAAAAATAGGATATGTGTGTCCATCTATTCGAAGTGAACCGTCCGTTGACCTCTCAGGCGCCCCACGTTCCCGTCACGCATCGTCATCTCTCCCGCGCTTCGCGCGCAAGCGTGGGTCATGCCGCGATCGCGTTTGTAAGCAGCGCCTCGACCGCCGCGGGGTCCACCTCGTGACTGACGAAGGCCTGGCCGATACCGCGCAGCAGGACGAAGGTTACGCGCCCGTCCTGTACCTTCTTGTCGCGGCTCATATGGTCCAGCAGGCGGGCCGGCGACCACACGCGGCCCGGCATGTGCTCGAACCCGGTGGGCAGGCCGACGGCGGCAAGATGGTTGCGAATCCGCGCCGCGTCCTCGGACGGGCAGAGGCCCAGCTCGACCGACAGGTCGGCGGCCATCACCATGCCGATGGCGACCGCCTCGCCGTGCAGCAATTCACCGCCGTACTTGCACTCCGCCTCCAGCGCGTGGCCGAAGGTATGGCCCAGGTTCAACAGTGCTCGCGCGCCGCTGGACTCGGTTTCGTCGCGCGCGACCACGGCGGCCTTGCGCCGGCAGGAGGTTACGATGGCATGGCGCCGGGCAGCCGGATCGCCCTCGATGGCGTCGAGGCCGCGCGTCTCCAGCCAGGAGAAGAACTCCGCGTCGTCGATGCAGCCGTACTTGACCACCTCGGCATAGCCGGCCAGCAGCTCCCGCCGGGGCAGCGTGTCCAGCACCTCCGTATCCGCCAGCACCAGCCGCGGCTGGTGGAAGGCGCCGATCAGGTTCTTGCCATGCGCGCTGTTGATGCCGGTTTTTCCGCCCACAGAGCTGTCCACCTGCGCCAGCAGCGTCGTCGGGATCTGCACGAAGTCCACGCCGCGTAGCGTGATCGCCGCGGCAAAGCCGGCCAGGTCGCCGATGACGCCACCGCCCAGCGCGATCAGGGCGTCGCGCCGCTCGATCCGGAAGGCCAGCAGCTTGTCGGTCAGTCGCTCCAGGTGTTCGAAGCTCTTGGCCTGCTCGCCCGCCGGCAGGACGAGGGCCTCGTAGGCGATTCCCGCCTCGCGCAGCGCCCGCTCCAAGGCTTCCAGGTGCAGCCGAGCCACGGTCTCGTCGGTGATGATGAAGACGCGCTCGTGGCGCAGCACCGGGGCGATATGCTTGCCGGCCGTGGCCAGCAGGCCGGGGCCCACCAGAATGTCGTAGCCGCGCGCCCCAAGCTCGACGCGCAGCCGTTCGATCTCGCTCACCAGGTCATTTCCTTGTCGCTCTCCGGCAGGATGCAGCCATCGTCGGCCACCTCCTCCGGTCCATCGATGCCGCTGCGGCGGACATAATCCATGACCGCCCGGGCAACCTGTTCCGCCATCGCCTCCGGCGGGCCGTCCGCGCTGTCCACCACGACGTCCGCCTTGGCGTAGACCGGGTGACGTTCCTCCATCAGCTTGCCCAGCACCTCCCGGTGGTCGCGCCCGCGCAGCAGCGGGCGATGGCTGCGCCGCGAGGTGCGCCGGACCAGCAGGTCGAGATCGGCGCGCAGCCAGACCGAGATGGCGCGCCGCTTGATCAGTTCGCGCGTCTTCTCGTTCATGAACGCGCCGCCGCCGGTCGCCATTACGTGTGGCGGCCGGCGCAGCAGTCGCGCGATCACGCGGCGCTCGCCCTGGCGGAATCCGCTCTCGCCATGGACCTCGAAGATCTCGGAGATCGACATGCCGGCGGCCGATTCGATCTCGGCGTCCGCGTCCACGAACTCGGTTCCCAGACAGGCGGCCAGGCGCTTGCCGATGCAGGTCTTGCCGGCCCCCATGAGGCCGACCAGGACGATGGTCCGCGGAACCTTGATTTCGGATGTGCTCTCGGGCATCACGCTACTAGAGAAGGGGTGCCGCACCCGCCGTTCAACCCCCGCCGGGGCGTGCGCGCGGCGGGGCGTTGCCGCAAATTCGCCATACTCGGACCCTATCACGACCGCGCTGGTCGGATGCAAGTCCGCGCAGCGGAATAGAGCCGGGCGCCGGGTCGCTGTCCGGGCCCGATGATCCAGAAGCGACCCAGCATGGGCGAGCGATGAAGAGCTTGAGTGTTGCCCTTTTAGTCCTGGTCGTCGCGGCGATCGTCGCCGGCGGCGTGTTCCTCATGACCTGGGAGATCCCGGCTCCGACCCGGACCGTGGAGAAGGTCATACCGAATGATCGTTTCGACCGCTAGGGTGCGCGCATCCATCGCCGCTGCCGCGCTCGTCCTGTGCCTCGTGCCCGGGATGGCGGCGGCGCAGGACGACGTCGGCGAGCCCTTGCGCCTTGCGCCCCTCGACCCGGAACCGGCGGGCGAGGCGTCGTCGGGCGGTGCCGCAGACAGCGAAGCGGTGTCCAGCGGCGAGCCTGACACGGCCGATCCCGAAGAGAGCGCGCCCGAACGGCGGTCCGCCAAGGAAAAGCCGTCGAGCAGCCGCGACATCGAGGGGATCGAGGTCGACCGCCTGGACGAGTTGACCACCGGTTCCGTCGGCGTGCTCGATCAAGGCGCGGGCGGTTTTCGCGCCGACATGTGGGCCGGCACGCCGCGCGGCGTGGTCGAGGCGCTGATTCCCCGCATTCCCGCCGACATCGGCTCGCACAGCCTACGCGCGCTGGCCCGTCGGCTGTTGCTGTCCAGCGCCGCCCCGCCGCATCGCCAGCAGGCCGCGCAGGCGGGCGAGGACAACCTGCTGAAGCTGCGCGCCGAGCGTCTCGCCGCGCTTGGCGAGACCGGCGGGCTGATCGACCTGCTGCGCGTCGCGCCGCAGCGCTTCAGCGACGCCGAACTGACGCGCCTGCACGTCGAGGCCCTGCTGCTTGCCCACCAGCGGGACCGAGCCTGTAACAAGGTCCGCGACGCTGTCGGCGAATACGACGCGGTGTTCTGGCAAAAGGCGATGGCGGTCTGCCAGATCCATGCCGGGCATATCGGTCAGGCCAGCCTCACGGTGTCCCTGCTGCGGGAGGTCGGCCGCGACACGGACGTGCCTTTCTTCGCAGTTTTCTCCGCGGTAGAGCAGGGCGCCGGATCGGCCCCTGTGGTCGAGGCGCCGGGGCCCATGCAGCTTGCGCTGATGTTCGCGGGCGGACTGCCGGTCGCGAAGGAGTCGCTGGCCGGCATGGAGGTTGCCGGCCTGATGTCGGTGGCCGCGCACGAGGGCACCTCCGCCGAGGTGCGCGCCGTCGCGGCCGAGCTTGCCGCCGCGCGCGGGGCCCTGGCGGCGGAGCGCTTGCGGCCGATCTACATGCGCTTCGAGTTCCAGGAAGCCCGCCTGCGCAACGCCGCCAGTCTGAACGGCCCGGCGGCGGACGAAAACATGACGCCGGTCCGCCGGCGCGCGTTGCTGTATCAGGCCGCGCGCAGCGACCCGGCCGCCGCCGTGCGGGCCGAGCTGGTGCGCGAAGCCCTGAATTCCGCCGACGGTGGCCTCTACCTGCCGCTGGCCCGGTTGTTCGCGCCGATCCTGGCCGATATCGAGGTAAAGCCGGAACTGGCGTGGTTCGCGGCCACGGCGGGCCGGGCGCTGTATGCCGCGAACCGGGCCGAGGCCGCCAACCGCTGGCTGATGATGGCGCGCCAGGAGGCCATCATAAATCCGGAGGCCGCGGCGGCCGTCACCATGCTGTGGCCCTACGCCCGGCTCTCGGGCGGCGGCGAGGTGCCGGTCAACGGCGGCCTTGCCGCGTGGCGCTCGACCCAGGTCGGCGGGGATGACGGTGTGGCCGCGCGCGAAAGCCTGCTGCAGACCGCCTTCCAGGCTTTCGGGACGCGGGAATCGCGAAGCTGGGCGGAAATTGCCGCAGAGGGACCGGGCGACACCCGCGCGGCGCCGCCGGCCGCCCTGCTGTTCGCCTTGCAGGAAGCGGGGGAGGGCGGACGGCTGGGCGAAGCGGTCCTGCTGTCGGTGATGGCCCTCGGTGGAACCGGCATTTCGGACTGCCATCCGGTGGCTCTTGGCATGGCGCTGAAGGCTCTGAACCAGGTAGGGCTGGAAGAGGAGGCGCGGCGACTTGCCATCGAAGCCGTCGTGGCCGGCGGTATCTGAGGGCTTTCGGGCGTGGACGGCGACAGCCTCGTCATTGAGCGGTTCCTGGAGATGATGGCGGGCGAGCGCGGCGCCTCCATCAATACCGTCGACGCCTACCGCGTCGATCTACGGCATCTCTCCGACTTCCTTGCGGGACGCAGCGGCGCGGTGGCGACGGCAAGCGCCGACGACCTGCGTGCCTTCCTGGGGCAACTTGCCAAGGCGGGGTTGAGCCCGCGCACCCTGGCGCGCCGGCTGTCCACGCTGCGGCAGTTCTACCGCTTTCTCTATTCCGAGGGCATGCGCGGCGACGATCCCGCCGATCCGCTCGACTCGCCCCGGCGCGGCCGGCCGCTGCCGAAGGTTCTGAGCGAGGCGGAGGTGGGCGACCTGCTGAAACAGGCCCGCACAGTTGAGGGCGCGGAGGGGCTGCGCCTCGTCGCGCTGCTGGAGGTGCTCTACGCTACCGGCCTGCGCGTCAGCGAGCTGGTGACGCTGCCGGCCCGGGCGGCCAGGAATGACCCGCGCCTGCTGCTGGTCCGCGGCAAGGGCGGGCGCGAACGGCAGGTTCCGCTGGGCGAACCGGCGCGGGAAGCGCTGGCCGAATATCTGCCAGTGCGGCGCGGCTTCGCGCCCGGCGGCGCGGACAGCCCGTGGCTGTTCCCCTCGCGCCGGTCTCGGGAGGGCCACCTGACGCGGGCGCGTTTCGCGCAGATGCTGAAGAAGCTGGCGTTCGACGCCAAGCTCGACCCGGCGAAGGTGACGCCGCACGTGCTGCGCCATGCCTTCGCGACGCACCTGCTGGGCCACGGGGCCGACCTGCGCTCGGTGCAGGAGATGCTGGGCCATGCGGACATCTCGACCACGCAGATTTACACGCACGTGCTCGACGAGCGGCTGAAGGCGCTGGTCACGGAGAAACACCCGCTGGCGCGCGGCTTACCGTCCGGGTAGGCGCCTACCCGCCCGAGGGGGCGGCTTGAAAATCTCGCCGCGAAAGGCGAGTGTCGTCGCCAACTGCGGCAACGCCGCATACCGGTTCACGATAACCATCCGTTCCACCCAAGGGGGAAACAGCCGATGAGCTTCAAGATCGTCCAGCAAGCGCCTGCCCGCCTGAACCGCAGCGAGCTTGCCGTTCCCGGCAGCAACGCGAAGATGCTCGAAAAGGCGGCGACGTCGGCGGCCGACGTGATCTTTCTGGACCTGGAAGACGCCGTCGCGCCGGACGACAAGGAGCAGGCCCGCGAGAACATCATCCAGGCGCTGAACGACATCGATTTCGGCGACAAGACGATATCGGTGCGCATCAACGGCCTCGACACCCATTACATGTACCGCGACGTGGTCGAGGTGCTGGAGCGCACCGGCGACCGGCTGGACCTTATCATGATCCCGAAGGTCGGCACCGCCGCCGACGTCTATGCCGTCGATATGCTGGTCAGCCAGGTCGAGGCCGCGAAGAGCCGCAAGAAGCAAATCGGCTTCGAGCTGATCATCGAGACCGCACTTGGCATGGCCAACATCAACGAGATCGCCGCCGCGAGCCCGCGCAACGAAAGCCTGCACTTCGGCGTCGCCGACTACGCCGCGTCGACCAAGATGCGCGTCACCACCATTGGCGGCCCCAACCCCTCCTACGGCGTGCTGACAGACGCGCCCGAGGGCGGCGGCGAGCGGGACTACCACTGGGGCGACATGTGGCACTACGCCATCGCCCGCATGGTGGTTGCCGCCCGCGCCAACGGCCTGCGCCCGATCGACGGTCCCTTCGGCGACGTGCAGGACGCCGAGGGCTACAAGGCACAGGCGAACCGCGCCTCCGTCCTGGGCTGCGAGGGCAAATGGGCCATCCACCCCACGCAGATCGACCTGGCGAACGACATCAACAGCCCGTCCGAGAAGGACGTCAGCCAGGCGCGGCGCATCCTGGAGGCGATGGAGCAGGCCCAGAAGGAAGGCCGCGGCGCGGTCACGCTCGACGGCAAGCTGATCGACCTCGCCTCGATCCGCCAGGCCGAGAACCTGGTGCAGAAGGCGGACGCCATCGCCGGGCGGTAATCGTCACGCCGGATTTCGGCGGAGCAGAGGGGATAGTCCCCTCTGCTCGCCTTGCGGCGAGTTGTCTCCCCCTGGAGGGGAGGCGATTTTTCCGGGGATATCAGCCACATAGCCGCTTTCCGGCGGGCTGAACGGGAGCTTCCGTTGCGGCACGGGCGCGTACGGTGAGGGGCAACCCCGTCCGGTTCGCCTCAGATCGCGTTTTCGTCCAAGAGCTTTCGAAGCTGCTCCGCGCGCTGGCGTGTACCGGGCTGGAAGGGGTGGACCTTCAGCGATTGCTCGAAGGCATCCAGCGCCTGCCGGGGTTTTTCGAGGGCAATCAGGCAGAGACCGCGCCCACTGAGTGCGCCGAAGTGGCGCGGTTCGAGGGCCAGCACGCGGCGGATGTCGGCGAGCGAGCGCTCGTAGTTCCCGAGCAGGTAGTTCACCGTGGCGCGCGCGTTCCAGGCCTCGGCGAAGTTCGGGGCCAGCTTGACGGCGCGGTCGAACGAGGACAGGGCGGCCTTACGGTTTTGTTCCGACAGGGCGGCCTGCCCGGTCGCCATGGCGGCCGTCACCTTGTCGTCGTCGTGCTTGTGCCAGATCCGCCAGATGCGCTGCTCCGCCCGCTGCGCCTCGAACAGCGTATCCACCTTGCCCAACTGCCGGAACAGCGTGTCGAGCCGGGGGTCGTTCTGGTCGGCCGCCGCGCCGCTTGCGCTCAACGTTAGCAGGGCGGCGGCCACGAAAGCTCGCGCCGTTGGTGTCATGGATCGAAGTATGGCCTAGAGTGACGAAACAGCATAGTCCCGATTGCTTCACAATGAACGGAGGGAAAGGGCAGTCATGCCGGTTCACGTGCATTTCGGTGAGGATTACAGCGACTCCAGGGCACGTTTCCGGGATGCCGCGCGCGATGCCGGCGCGGCGGTCGAGGCCTGGTCGAACCCGGCGCCGGGACCGGACGGAGGGCCCGTCGATACCGACGTCGCATGGCTGGGCCCAAGGAATGCGGAGCGCGTGCTCGTCACCATCTCCGGCACGCATGGGGCGGAGGGGTTCTGCGGCTCCGGCAGTCAGGTCGCCTGGCTTCGCGATGGCGCGCGGACGCCGGATAGTCTTGCACAGCTTCACATCCATGCCATCAACCCGCACGGCTTCGCCTGGCTGCGGCGGGTGACGGAAGGCAACGTCGACCTGAACCGGAACTTCATCGACCACGGCCGGCCCTACCCCGTGAACCACGGCTTCGAGGAGCTGTTCCCCTATCTCTGCCCCGCGACGTGGGACGCGGACACGGTCGCGGAATGCGACGCGGTCCTGGACGCCTATGCCGAGAAGCACGGCACTCGCGCGTTGCAGAAAGCAATCTCGGGCGGGCAATACGCGCATCCCGACGGCATCTTCTTCGGCGGGCACGCGCCGACGTGGTCGCGGCGAACGCTGGAGAGTATCCTGTCGCGCTATCTCTCCAAGGCAAGGCGCGTGGCGCTGGTCGACTATCACACCGGTCTGGGGCCCTATGGCCACGGCGAGCGGATCGTCGTGCACCGGCCCGATACCGCCGCCTACGAGCGGGCGCGGCAGGTGTGGGACGACGACATCGCCTCCCCGTTCCTCGGCACCTCGGCAGCGACGGAGTTGCATGGCGTGAACCTGGACGGCATAGAGGCGGCGCTCTCGCACGCCGAATTGACGGCTTGCGCGCTGGAATACGGCACCTCGCCGTCGCCGGAGGTGCGCCGGGCGCTGCGCGGCGACAATTGGCTGCACGCCCACGCCCCGGAGGGCACGCTGGACTCGGCCAAGGGCCGTGCCATCAAGGCGGAGCTGCGGCGCGTCTTCTATCCCGACCGCGACGACTGGCGGGAGATGGTCGTCGCGCGGTCCATGCAGACGCTGGACGCGGCGTTGGGTTGGCTGAAGGACGGCGACTGATGTCGCCCCGTCATGAAATTAGGCCAAATTGTTTTAATATTGAATAATCAGAATAGGTAAAACTTGTGATTTAATACTTAGGCGATGCCGGTCGAACACCAATCCATAAAGTATTTGTAGGGCTTTGCTCGAAATATTTAACGCTTTCCTAACGGTTGGAGCGTAGACCTTCAGCATCATCCTGATTGGTAGAAGGGCCAAGTGGCCTTTGGAGACGTCGGCCATGCTGAAGCAGCAGATCCAACCCTTGATTCGCCTCCGGCGGTTGCCGGGAATTGGAGAGCGCGGCGCGGCGGCCGTCGAATTCGCGATGATCCTGCCGGTCCTGTTGCTGGTGCTTTTCGGCATCGTGCAGTTCGGCATCCTATTCTCCGTCCAGAACCAGATGATCAACGCCGCCCGCGAGGCCGCCCGCGCCATGGCCGTCGAAGGCGCGACGGAGACCGAGGGCGTGAATCTCGCGAACGCGCACCTGTCGGCCTATGGCGACATGGGCTTTACGGTGACTGCCGTGGACGCCGACCCGTCCAACGGCAATCCGAACGTATCCGTCACCATCCAGGTGCCCGCCAAGGAAGCCGTGCTGGTTGATGTCCTCGGCCTCTTCACGGACGAGAACATCACCCAGCAGATCGTCATGCGTCAGGAGCAATCGTGATGTCGCGAAAGAATGCACTGATGCGCGGCCTGCGCCGCCTGATCCGCGGCGAGCGCGGCGCCGCCATGCCCTTCATCGCCGTCAGCCTGCCCGTCATTCTGGGTGCCGGCGCCGTTGCCGTGGACCTTGCCCACCTCTCCTCGATCCGAGGCGAGTTGCAGGCAACCGCCGACGTGGCTGCCCGCGCCGGCGCCTGGCAGCTCCCCGACGTGGATACAGCCGAGCAGCGGGCGATCACCTATGCCGGCATGAACATGTCCGCGAATATTCACGGCAACGTGCTGCAAAACGCCGATGTGACCTTTGGCGATTGGGACCCGGCGACGCGAACGTTCACGCAAACCAACATGGCGCCGAATGCCATTCGCGTGGTGACACGCCGCGCCGCGACCAACAACAACGGCGTCGTACTTATCTTCGCTCCCGTCTTCGGCGAGAACGTCGGTAATGTCTCGACCGAGGCGGTGGCCGCGCTGCTTGCGAACAACCAGGCCTGCGTCCTGGCCCTGTCGCCGACCGGAACCGGCATCACCATCAGCGGCAGCGTCAGTATCCAGGCGACGCAGTGTGGCTTTGCCGCGAACTCGACATCGCCCAACGCCAGTGTTGTCACCGACGGTAGCAGTGCCTCAGCGCAGATTCTGACGCTCTATTCTGCTGGCGGCGTCGACGATCCGCATGGCGTAATCAGCACCACGGAACCCATAATTGCCGGAACCGGGCGCCCGCTTCGGAATCCCTATGCAGAGCGCGACGATGAGATCGCCAACGAAATCGCCAATGCTTCAATCAGCCCCACTCACAACAAGAAGTCGAAACCGAGCAACAGCGTCAACCTGAAGCCTGGCCGCTACCCCAGCGGATATGACTTCAAGGGCGCCGTCCACCTGGACCCCGGTGTTTACGTTATGAGTGGGGACGTATCGATCGGTTCCGGCGCCAATGTCACGGGCGACGATGTCACTATCATCATGGACGATTCCGACATCAACGTCAGCGGCGGGCCCAACGTCGACCTAACCGCCCCAAGCTCCGGCCCGACCAGCGGCATCGTCCTCGCCCGGCAAGGCTCAAGCAGCAGCAGCGATCTCGCAGGCAACACCGACCTCGTCTTCGACGGCGCAATCTATATGCCGGATACCGACTTGGATTTCCGCGGCACGAGCGGGTCCGTCGGCTGCCTGCAGATCGTCACCAACAGCGTGGAATTCGCCGGAACCCCGGACTTCGAGATCAACTGCGACCCGCTCAACGGCAACCGGATCAACATCACCGCCGTGCAGCTCGTCAGCTAGGAAACACTGAAGTTTACTCGGCCGCCTCGGCCGTCGCGGGCCGGGGCGGCCGTTCCTTGATGTCCGCGCCCTCCAGCGCCTTCGGCAGCGGGCCGCCGGTCGCCCAGTCCAGCAATTCCGCGGTATGCAGGATGGGAACGTCCGTCCCCGCCGCAATCTGGGTGATGCACCCGACATTGCCGGTGGCGATCACGTCGGGCCGGGTGCGCGCGATGTTCTCCACCTTGCGCTCGCGAAGCTGGTTGGCGATTTCCGGCTGCAAGAGGTTATAGGTCCCGGCCGAGCCGCAGCAGATATGCCCTTCCGGCACGTCCGCGACGGTGAACCCGGCGTCGGCCAGAAGCTGCTTCGGCTGGCGCGTGATGCCCTGGCCGTGCTGCATCGAGCAGGCGGAGTGATAGGTGACGCGCATGTCGCTGCCGCGCACGGGCGGCATCAGCCCGAAGTCGGCCATGAACTCGCTGACGTCCTTCGCGAGGGCGGAGACGCGCTGGGCGGCGTCCTTCCATTCGTCGTCCAGGCGCAGCATGTAGCCGTAGTCCTTCACCGTCGTCCCGCAGCCCGAGGTGTTGATGATGACGGCGTCCAGCCCCTCGCCGTCCATCTCGCGCACCCAGGCGGCGATGTTCGCCTTCGCCTGCACGTGCGCCTCGGGCTCCTTGCCCATGTGGTGGACCAGCGCACCGCAGCACCCGGCGCCCTTCGCCACCACGACCTCGACACCGTGGCGGGTCAGGAGTCGGACGGTCGCCTCGTTGATGTCCGGGTCGATGACCTGCTGCGCGCAGCCATTCAGCATCGCGACGCGCGCCTTGCGCGGCCCTTCCGCCGGAATGACCTGCGGCCTGTCCACCCACGAGGGCGAGGGCAGCGCGCGCGGCGCCATGCCAACAAGCGTCTTCAGCCGCCCCGGAAACAGCCGCGTGAACGGCCGCGCCAGGGTGGCCCCGGCCAGCGCGGCGCGGAAGCGCGAGGGGTAGGGCAGGACCTCCTTCAGAAGCCAGCGCAGCGCCCGGTCCGGCCAGGGGCGCGTGTAGTTCTCCTCGATATACTTCCGGCCGTGGTCGACGAGGTGCATGTAGTGCACCGTGGCCGGACAGGTCGTCATGCAGGACAGGCAGGACAGGCAGCGGTCGATGTGGAGGACGGTACGGTCATCCGGCGCCGCGCCGCCCTCCAGCATCTTCTTCATCAGGTAGATTCGCCCGCGCGGGCTATCCAGCTCGTCGCCCAGCAGCACAAAGGTCGGGCAGGTCGCGGTGCAGAAGCCGCAGTGCGTGCAGCGCCGCAGGATCTCGTTCGAGTTCGCGACCTCGGGATCGGCCAGTTGTGCCAGGCTGAATTCGGTCTGCATGGGCCGTCTCTTGCCTCGTCTCCGTCTGGGCGAGTGCCCCCTCACCCTGTCCCTCTCCCCCGACGCGGGGGAGAGGGACAGGGTGAGGGGGAAGCCGCCAAGCTCATCACACCCCCGCGTACATCCGCCCCGGGTTCAGCACCCGGCGCGGGTCGAAGGCGTCCTTCAGGTTCTTCGTCAGCACCGCGACGCCGTCGGCCTGCGGCTGGAACACCGGCACGGCCGCGCGGACCTCGGGATCGGCCTTGATCAGTGTCGCGTGGCCGGTCGAATCGCCCAGCGCCGCGCGAACACTAGCGTGCTGTGCGTCCTCGCCCTGCGGCACCGCCAGCCAGATCAGGCCGCCGCCCCAGTCCAGGTAATACCGCGCCCCGGACACCGCCTCGCCAAGCCGCTTCGCGACCCCGGCACCCTCGGCCGGCGGCACCGAGATGCGCCACACGGCCGTGCCGTCCAGGCCGACGAACGGCCGCACGTCGCGCACCTCCGCCCAGAAATCCCGGCTTGTGCGGTCCTGCAATTCGTGCGTTTCGCCGTGCCCGTGCAGCACTTCTTCGGCCAGCTTCTTCGCCCGGTGCTTGACGGAGACCGGCGGCCCCTCGATGCGCAGCGCGGTAACCGCGCCGCCGGATTTCCTGACGGTGGACACGCCGCTCGCGCGGGCGATATCCGCCGGCATATGGGCGGCGGCGGACACCTCGTAGGCGGACTGCAAGCCCGCTGTCAGCGCCTTCACGGCCGCGTCCTCGTCCAGGCCGACCAGCAGGACGGTCCGCGTCTCCTCCGCCACCGGCAGCACCTTCAGCGTGACGTCGGTCATCACCGCAAGCGTGCCGTACGCGCCGCACATCAGCTTGCACAGGTCATAGCCGGTGACGTTCTTCACCACGCGGCCGCCGGACTTGAACGCCTCGCCACGCCCGGAAACGGCATGGAAGCCCAGGAAGTGGTCCCGCACCGCGCCCGACTTCACCCGGCGTGGCCCCGCCAGATTGCAGCTTACCGTGCCGCCGATGGTGGCCTGCCCGGCCTCGCCGCCCAACAGCGGCCCCAGGTCCGGCGGCTCGAAGGCGAAGTCCTGCGCCTTCGCCGCCAGTTCCGCCTGGATCTCCGCCAGCGGCGTTCCCGTGTGCGCGGCCAGGATCAGCTCATCGGGCTCGTACTCGATGATGCCCGTAAAGCCGGTCATGTCGACGCCGGCCTGCGCCTGCATCGGCCGGCCAAGCCCACGCTTGGAGCCGCGCCCGAGGACTTCGAGCGGCGCTTCCTCGGCGGAGGCCCAGGCGACAAGCTCGCGCAGTTGCTCAGCGCTGTCGGGACGGTAGGTATCGGCCATCGCGCTAGAACCGCGGCAGGTCCGGAAACGGCATCTTGCCGCGACTGATGTGCATGCGGCCCAGCTCGGCACAGCGGTGCAGCGTCGGGAACACCTTCCCGGGATTGAGCAGGCCGTTCGGATCGAATGCGCACTTGACGCGTTGCTGCGTGTTCAAGTCGACCTCGTTGAACATCGTCCCCATGAGATCGCGCTTCTCGACGCCGACGCCGTGCTCGCCGGTCAGCACGCCGCCAACCTCGACACAGAGCTTCAGGATATCGGCGCCGAAGTTCTCCGCGCGCTCAAGCTGATCGCCTTCGTTGGCGTCGTACATGATCAGCGGATGCAGGTTGCCGTCGCCGGCGTGGAACACGTTGGCCACGCGCAGGCCGTAGTGCTCGCTCATCTCGCGCATACGGCCCAGTACGTGGGCCAGCCGGTGGCGCGGAATGGTGCCGTCCATACAGTAGTAGTCCGGCGTGACGCGCCCCACCGCCGGGAAGGCGGCCTTGCGACCGGCCCAGAAGCGGGCACGCTCCTCCTCGTCCTTGCTGACGCGCTCGTAGGTGGCGCCATTCTCCTCGGCCAGCCTGGAGACGCGGGCCAGCAGCTCGTCCACCTCCGCCTCGGGCCCGTCCAGTTCGCAGATCAGCAGCGCCTCGACATCGAGGGGGTAGCCAGCCTGCACGAAATCCTCGGCCGCGTGGATCGCCGGCTTGTCCATCATCTCCACGCCGGCGGGCACGATGCCCGACGAGATGATGGCCGCCACGGTGTCGCCCGCCTGTTCGTTGGAGGGGAAGCCGACCAGCACGGCGCGCGCCGTCTCCGGCGACTTCAGGATACGCACCGTGACCTCGGTGACGACGCCAAGCAGGCCCTCCGAGCCGTTGATCAGGCCCAGCATGTCGTAGCCGTCGCTGTCCAGGTGCTTGCCGCCCAGGCGCACCACGGTGCCGTCGATCAGCACCATCTCCACGCCCAGCACGTTGTTGGTGGTGAGCCCGTACTTCAGGCAGTGCACCCCGCCCGAGTTCTCGGCCACGTTGCCGCCGATGGAGCAGGCGATCTGGCTGGAGGGATCGGGCGCGTAATAGAAGCCCTCGTGCTCCACCGCCTTGGTGATGCCCAGGTTGGTGACGCCCGGCTGCGCCACGACGCAGCGGTTCTCGTAGTCGATTTCCAGGATCCGGTTGAACTTGCCGAGGCCCAGCAGAATGCCGTCCTCAAGCGGCAAGGCGCCGCCCGACAACGAGGTGCCGGCCCCGCGCGGCACGACGCGGATGCCTTGCTCGTGGCAATAGGCCATCACCTTGCTGACCTGCTCCACGGTGGAGGGCAGCACCACGACCATCGGGGACTGCCGATAGGCGGTCAGGCCGTCGGTCTCGTAGGCGCGCAACTCCTCTTCCCGGACGATCACGCCCTCGCCCGGAACGATGTCGCGCAGGCGGGCCACGATCTCGTCCTTGCGGGCCAGGATGTCCCGCTTCGGCTCGGGCATGGCGACCACGGCAGTCCTCCCTCAAGCGCTTCGCCACGGTCCAGCCGGTTTATTGGCCGGTCCGGCCGCGCACGCTCCAAGTGGTAATACCAGCGCCGTAATATGTGGCCCAACCAGCGGTGCGGTCAAGCGGCCTTGAAACGCGCCGCGGCGATCCGTGCGAAGCGCGGCCGCGGCCCTGGTGACGCAAACGACAAAAGCCGCACCGGTACCCCGGCACGGCTTTCGTCAGACCCTGCGAATCGGCGTCACGCCCGAGAGGGCGTGCGCGACTCAGCCCTGGCGCGCCTTGAAGCGCGGGTTGGTCTTGTTGATCACGTAGACCCGGCCCCGACGCCGGACCACGCGGCAGTTCTTGTCCCGCTTTTTCGCGGTCTTGAGAGAGTTGCGCACTCGCATCGTTCTTCGTCCCGGCGTTTGCTGCCCGGTGCCGTGCAGCGTGATTTACGTGTCCTGATGCTGGCAAGCCCGGAAGAGGCGCGTATTCGCACCCCACGGCCCCGCCGGCGGGATATGGCGGCGGACCATAGCCATGGCCCGTGCCGCCGTCAAGCCGCCTACCAGTTCGAGAGGAGCGTGCCGCTGCTCTTCTTCAAGGCGTGGAAGCGATAGACCTTGAGCGCGCCTTCCTGCAACGCCCGCAGGCGGCGCGTCCACAGTTCCGCCTCCTCAAGCAGCAGTTCCGGCGATGCGCCGAGGTTCTTGCGCGCATCGGGCTTGTTCATGAATTCGCCCCAGGCGCGGGTGATCATGGCGGCGATCCGCTCGGTAATGTCCTCGCTGATCCGGATATCCAGTTCCAGATCGCTCATCGCCTGATGGTAATCGAAGACGCTCCACAGCTTGAGCGGCTTGGGCTCGTTCTCTTTCATTTCCTGAAGCGCCGGCGACGTCGCGCGGCTGTCGGCCAGGACATAGTCCGTGAACAGAAGCTGCCCGCCCGGCTTCATGCCCTTTTCGATCGTCTCCAGCATCAGCGCTTTTTCCGGCACGAGAAAGAACGACTCGTGCCCGAACACGCAATCGTAGCCGCGCTTCTTCAGGTCCGGCTCGCTGGGGTCGGTCTGGTGGATGGGCGCCTTCTTGGCAAGTCCGGCCATATTCGAGAGCTTGTTGCCGACCTCCGCCAGCTTCGCGTCGCCCTCGAAGCCGGTCACCCAGACGTCGAACGCCCTGCAGATCGACCGCGCCGCGCCGCCAAGTCCGGCATCGAGGATCGCCACGCTCATCGACGGGTCGAGGCCAACCGGATTAATGAGTTCCAGTACGAATTCCTCGCTGCCCGGCCGGTCGAAGCCGTCGCCCCAGACAGCTTGTACCAGCGAGATGCGCGGGTCGTCCCATGGCAGTTTCTGCTCGGGCGCGGTGATCTCGTGCCGTGCCTTGGTCTTGCCGGCCTTGCCCGTTCGCGGCAGACGGATGTCGTAGCCGTCCCACCAGGCCTTCAGCCGCGCTTGCAGCGGGATGCGGCCAGCCTCCACGTCCCGCCGGCTCAAGCGCACCGTTGGTCCCTTCTGCGCCGCCATCGCTGAATCCCCGTCGTGTGCCCGTCCGTGCGACGCTCGCATCCCGACGCACATGCCACTGCAAAGTGGGCGAGCGGCGGTAAACCTTTGGTTAAACCTTGTCACTCGGAGGATTGGGCCGGCATATGTCCGAACTTAATACGCAAAACGCGCAGCCGGGCCATGCTCATCGCACGCTTTGCGGCCCGCGTGGCCCGCTATAGGCTGTGCCGTGATGACTTCCGCACCCCCCTCCGCAGCCGCCGACGCCAGCCTGAAATGGCATGTCGGGCGCACGCTCTCGCTGGCATGGCCGGTGATGGGCGCGCGTATCGGCATGATCCTGATGATTACCGTCGATTCGATCATGGCCGGTCAGGCGGGCAAGACAGCGCTGGCGCATTACGGCATTTCGCTTGCCCCGCACGTCTTCGTGCTGGTCGTGGGCATCGGCTTCCTCGTCGGCACCATCGTGTTGGTGGGGCAGGCCGATGGCGCCGGGCGCAGCCGGGAATGCGGCGCGATCTGGCATCGCTCGATGATGATCGCCGCCGGGCTTGGCGTGGTGTTCGGCGCGTTCCTGCTGTTCGGCGAGACGATCCTGCTGCTTCTGGGGCAGAGCGAATCGATGGCGGCGGGCGGCGGCCGGGCGCTGTTGTGGTTCGCGCCGGGCATGCCGGCGGCGATGATGTACCTCGCCACCTCGTTCTTTCTGGAAGGCATCGGCCGGCCGCACGCGGGTATGGTGGTCTCGCTTCTCGGCAACCTGCCGAACGCGGCGTTGAACTGGCTGTTGATCGAGGGGCACATGGGCGCGCCGGCGATGGGCGCGGCCGGCGCCACGCTGGCTACGACGGTGACGCGGTGGATCATCCTGGCGGCGCTTGTCGCCTATGTTTTCCGCATGGCCGACGGCGAGCGCTACGGGGTTCGCGCGGCACATGCCGCAGGCTGGCAAATGGTGCGCCGGCTGGCGCGCCTGGGCACGCCGCTGGCGGTCGCGACGGGTCTGGAGTCCGCGTCCTTCATGACCATGGCCTCCTTCGCCGGCCGGCTGGGCGAGACCCAGATGGCGGCCTATCAGGCATGCATGAACGTGGTCAGCTTCGCCTTCATGCTTGCCATCGGACTGTCGACCGCCACGTCGGTGCGCGCGGCGAACGCCGTGGGTCGCGGCGACCGCAGGGGCCTGGCGCTGGCCGGCTGGCTTGGCTTCGCCCTATTGGTCGCGCTCATGCTGCTGTTGAGCGTGCTCGTGGTCTGGCAGCGCGATTTCCTGGCCAGCCTCTATTCCGATGTCGACGAGGTGCGCGCGATTGCGCGCGCCGGATATTTCTGGGTTGCCGCGGTGTTGATGTTCGACGGCGGACAGGCCGTACTGATGGGCGCGCACCGCGGGGCCGCCGATGTCATGGTGCCCACCGCGATGCAGGGCTTCGCCTTCTGGGGCGTCGGGGTGCCGGTCGCCTATATCCTGGCGTTCCAGATCGGCTTCGGCGTGCAGGGCATCCTGGCCGGCATCTTCGCGGGGATGGCGGTTTCCATGCTGCTACTGGCCGCCCGCTTCACCGTGGTCTCGCGCCGGCCGGTGGCGGCGGCCTATACCTGATCGCCGCCGTCCTTGTCACCGGTCTTGCGGCCCTTCTTGCCGTCTTCCGGCGTATCCAGGCGCTTCAGGTCTTTCGCGCCCTCCGGCGACTTCGATTCGAAGAAAGTATAGGACAGCGTGATCGTCTTCACCTCGCTGACGTCGTCGTCGCGGGCAAGCTGCGGATCGACGAAGAGCTGGACGGGCATGCGCACGCTTTCGCCGGGATGCAGCCGCTCTTCGGTGAAGCAGAAGCACTCGATCTTGTTGACGTAGCGCCCGACCTTGAGCGGCGTGACGTTGTAGGCGGCATGGCCGACGATGGTGCGATCGGCGTTGTTGGCGGCGCGGAAATAGACCGTCTTCCGCTCGCCCAGCTTCATCGTCACCTTGGTCTGCTCGGGCCGGAAGCTCCACGGCAGCTCGGGGTTCACCTGGGTCGCGAATTGCACGGTAACGTTCCGGTCCACCGTCTCCACCGGGCTTTCCGCCGCGGCGCGCTGGGTCGTGCCGCCGATGCCGGTCACCTGGCAGAACATGTTGTAAAGCGGCACGGCGTAGTACATCAGCACCCCCATCGCCGCGAGGATGCACAGAAGCGGAATCACGGTGCGCCGTATGTTCCGCCGGTTATCCACCGTCCGTGTCATTTTTGCGTGCCTCCAAACCCTTTACGCGGCGTTGTCGTATAGTTAGAGGCGAGTCCGCAACCGGGGTGCGGCAAATCGTCCGTTCAAAGCCTCCGTCCGCATGCGGGGGCTGACGGCTGTATAGATTGAGACAGGAGCCATTACCCTTTATGTTGCCGTTTTGGGCGCGGGTAAGCACCCGGGCAAGACAGCCGAGTTACGGAGGGGGCCATTCCAGGTGAATCTCAAGGCCATGCGCCGCTTCGCGTTGGCGTTGTCGGCGTTGGCTATTTCGGCCGATTCCATGCCGCGAAGTATGCCGCACTCGAAGGCTGTGAACTGATCGGCGTCGCGGATATAGATGCCGAGCGCGCCGCCGCCGCGGCCGATGCGTACGGCGGCCAGCCTTTCACCGACCTGGGCGCCCTGCTGGATCGGGTCGATGCGGTCAGCGTGGCGACACCGACCAGCACGCACTACGACGTTGCGCGCGCCTGCATGGAGCGCGGCATCCACGTGCTGGTGGAAAAGCCGATGACCTCGACGGTGGAGCAGGCGGACGATCTTATCGAACTGGCGGCCCGCAACGGCCTTGTGCTTCAGGTCGGCCACCAGGAGCGGTTCTTCGTCGCCCAGCTTGGTCTGGAACATCTGGCCAAGACACCGAGCGAGATTTACTGCCAGCGGCTGGGCCCCTTCACCGGGCGCAGCGTGGATTGCTCCGTCGTCACCGACCTGATGATCCACGACATCGACCTGGCGCAGTCGCTGGTGCGCGGGCCGGTCACCGGTGTCATCGGCCTGGGCACGCCCAGCGTCACTAACCACCCGGACGAGGCCGACGTCACGCTCTATTACGCCAACGGCTGCAACGTCCGGCTGGTGGCCAGCCGCGCCAGCGAGGGCAGGCGCCGCACCGCCCGGATCGTGCACGCCGAGGGTGAGATCGAGATCGACTTCCTGGCGCGCACCTGTACCCACTCCAGCCTGGGCACGATCGAGCCGCGGATGCCGGAGCGCAAGGGCGGGCTGAACGGCCGGCACGTCCTGATCAACGACAACCTGGGCCAGGAATTGGCTGCCTTCCTCGACTCCGTGATCGAGGGTGGCTCGCCCATGGTCACGGGCGAGGACGGCCGGCGCGCGTTGGAGACCGCTTTGCTGATCGAGGCGAACCTGAACCCAGTGCTGGACGCCGCCTCCGCGCGCTGATCGGAGGCTGCGCTGGAGCGCTATGCGGACGACGACCCGGCTCCCTTGCCGATCAGCGTCCAGCCTTGCACGGCCACGCCGCCCAGCCCCAGCACCCCGGCAATGGCAAGCGCCAATCCGCCCAGAAACGGCACCAGCACCACCAGCCCCAGCACCACAAGACCGGCGGCCACGCGGGCGAGGCACCAGCGATACTCTGTATGCTGGGCATGGCGGCCACGCAGCTTTGGTAGATATTGGCCGATCCACAGCGCCGCCGCGATGAGGCCCGTCGCCAGGGCCAGGGCGTAGAGCAGCAACGCGAAAAGACCCAACGGCAGGCCGATTGCCGTCGCCATGGCAATTGCGGCGGCAATCGGAACGGCGACCATCAGCACGACGCCCAGCGCAAGGCTGGGCAACGGCCGCAGGGTGATGGTGTCGCTCGCCCCCGCCACCAGACGCGGAAAAGCGGCCAGCAGCACGGCCCCGAGGACGATCAGGCTGACGATAACGCCGATCCAGGTCAGGACACCGGCGACAATAAGCTGCGCCACGCCCGGCATGCGGGCGGCGAAGTCAACGCCCGGCCGGCGCGTGACCTCTCCGGCCACCCGGGCGCCGCCGGCGATCTCGATCTCCTCGCCGCTGGAATAGCTCAGGTTGCCGCCGATGCGTGCGTTGGGGCCCAGGACAAGCCGCCCACCTGCAAGATAGACGTCGCCGTCCACGGGCCCGTCGATGCGGACCTGCCCGCCCGCGGCGCGCAGCGTACCGGCGATACGCCCGGAAACCCCCAGGCGCCCGCCGGCCATCAGGACGTCCCCCGCGACCTCGGTGTCCGGCTCCATTTCCAGGCTGCCGCCGGCGGCGATGACGTCGCCGGAGAAGCGGCCAGACATATCGACTTCCCCGCCCGCCATAATGCCGTCCTGCGCCTCGACGCCGCGCAGGTTGACGAACCCACCGGCCAGGAACAGATCCGCCGCCTTGGTATCGCGCACCCGCACCTCGCCCCCGGCGGCGAAGATGTCGTCCTCCACCTCCGCCTGCACATAGACCTCGGAGCCGGCCAGGAACTGCTTGTCACCATGGATGCCGGAGAGACGCGCCGGGCTGTGCCAAGCCTCCCGATCCTCGTCGGAGGCGAAGGACATGTCCGGCAGGGCGGTGATGAGGAGGAACAGGACGACCGATAGCAAACCCGAAAACGTTCTCACCCGTCCAGCCCGCATCTCGGCTACGTCCTCCCGGCTGCGAGAACCCGGCTAGACCTTAGCTCATCCGGGATGACGCCGTCGTTACAAAACTATAAGCCGCGGCAAATATAACTGAACGGATACGCTGCATGCCCAAAACGGATAAGCGTATACCCTCGGCCAGCCGCGAACGGCGCATCAAGCTACGCCACCTACTCATACGAGCGCTGGTCGTCGATCACCTTGCCGTCGTTCGGCAGTTCGCCCGGCTCGACCAGGGCGACGTCGCCCTTGACCTTGCAGAAGGCCTGGACGCTCTCGGCGATCTTGCGGCCCAGCGCCTCGTCGCCGCCGGGAACCTCGCACACCAGGGTCATGATGTCGGATTCGCCGCGCCGCTCCACCACGAGGCGGGCCTTGGCGATCTCGGGGTGGTGCTGGACGACCTGATCCACCTGCTCGGGCCGGACGAACATGCCCTTCACCTTCGCGGTCTGGTCGGCCCGGCCCATCCAGCCCTTGATGCGGATGTTGGTCCGCCCGCAGGGGCTCTGGCCCGGCAGCACGGCGGAGAGATCGCCGGTGGAGAAGCGGATCAGCGGATAGTCCGGGTTCAGGACGGTCACCACGACCTCGCCGACCTCGCCTTCGGGCACTGGCGTATCGGTGCCGGGGCGGACAATTTCCAGCAGCACATGCTCGTCCACCACCATGCCCTCGTTCGGCCCGCCGCCGGCCGCCGCCGTCTCATACGCGATCAGCCCGCACTCGGCTGTGGCATAGCACTGCAGCGTCTCGATGCCCCGGTTCTGGTAGCCCTGGCGCAGCGACGGGAACAGTGCCCCGCCGGACACCAGCGCCCGCCGGATCGAGGAGGCGTCCAGCCCCTCTTCGTCCGCCTTGTCCAGAAGCACCTTCAGATAGTCCGGCGTACCCGCGAAGCAGGTGGGCCGCAGTTGCGCGATCGCCTGAACCTGAAGCTCGGTATTGCCGACGCCCGCCGGGACGACGGGACAGCCCAGCGCCCGCGCCCCGCTGTCCATCATCCAGCCGCCCGGCGTCAGGTGATAGGCGAAGGTGTTGTGAACCAGCTCACCCGCCCGGAAGCCGGCCGCGAACAGGCCACGGGCCATGCGCCAGTAGTCGTCGCACGCGCCCTGCGGCTCGTAGATCGGCCCCGGCGAGGCGAAAGCGCGCGCCATATGGCCCGGCGAGGTCGCGTTCAGCCCGCCGAAGGGCGGCAGCTTGCCCTGTTCGGCCACCAAGTCCTTCTTGCGCGTGACCGGCAGCCGCGCCAGCGCGTCGCGCGAGACCATCTCCGCCGGGTCGACGTCGCGCAGGATGCGGCCGTAATAGGGCGCGCGCTCCTTCGCGCGGGCGATGTGGCCGGCAAGGGCCGACATCTGCTCGCGCTCGCGCTCGGCCGGGTCTCTCGCTTCCAGGGAGTCGTAGAATACGTCGTCGGCGGACATTCGCCCTCCGGTCCTGTTGCCGCGGCGGCTCAGGAGAGCCAGCGTTTGCGGCGCTTGTAGTGCTTCACTTCGCGGTAGCTCTTACGCCCGGCGCCGGAAATGCCGAGGTAGAACTCCTTCACGTCCTCGTTCTCGCGCAGCGCCTGCGCCTCGCCGTCCAGCACGACGCGGCCGTTTTCCAGGATATAGCCGTAGGTGGCGTAGCGCAGCGCGACGTTGGTGTTCTGCTCGGCCAGAAGGAAGGACACCCCCTCGTCCCGGTTGAGCGATTTGACGATCTCGAAGATCTCCTCGACAAGCTGCGGGGCCAGACCCATCGACGGCTCGTCCAGCAGGATCATCTGCGGGCGGCTCATCAACGCGCGGCCGATGGCGCACATCTGCTGCTCGCCGCCGCTGGTATAGCCGGCCTGGGAGCTGCGCCGCTCCTTCAAGCGCGGGAAATAGGTGTAGACCATCTCTAGATCCTGCGCGATCTGCCCGCGATTGGCGGAGCGCGTATACGCACCCGTCAACAGGTTCTCCTCGATGGTCAGGTGTTCGAAGCAGTGGCGGCCTTCCATCACCTGGATGACGCCGCGCTTGACCAGGTCGTTGGGGGTCAGTCCCTGCACCTCTTCGCCCCGCAGGTGGATGCTGCCCTTGGTGACCTCGCCGCGCTCGGCGCGCAGCAGGTTGGATATCGCCTTCAGCGTCGTGGTCTTGCCGGCCCCGTTCGCGCCCAGGAGCGCGACGACGCCACCTTCCGGCACCGACAGCGACACGCCCTTCAGCACCAGGATGACGTGGTCGTAGATGACCTCGATGTTGTTGACCGACAACAGCGGCTCGGCCTCTGCGGGCGCCGGGCCGGCTTGGGCGGCGGTGGCTTCCTGGACGGACATGGCGGTTCAGCGTGCCCTGCTTGCTCGTTCGATGGTCACGGCCGGCCGAAGAGGGCCGAAAGGCGGCCCCGCCGGCGCACCGCGCCAAGCGGGACCCGCCCGTCGGTCATTGCCGGATCAGCCTTCCTGGCTGCAGTCGCGGACCGGCAGTCCGTTCTCCTCGGCATAGGTCTTGGCCGCGGCCTCGACCTTCGGCCGGACCACATCGTGGAACGGCTCCAGCCAGTCGGTGACCTTGCTCCACTGCTCGCCGTCCCACTGCTGGACGAAGATCTGGCCCTCGCCCTCATGGTTGGCGCAGCTTATCCTGGTCGGCAGGACGAGGCCCGTGGCGCCGAGTTCTTCGAGGCGCGCCTCGGTCAGCTCCAGATTCTCAAGACCCCATCGCACTTCCTTGCCGGAGAGGGCCTTGTCGCCGTACTTGCCCATCGCCGTGCGGATCGCCTCGGTGTCGTAGAGCATGTTGGCGACGCCGCGGTTGTAGAGAACGGTGCCCAGCCCCTCTTCCTTCGCCGCTTCCATGTCGCCGCCGTAGACATGCTCGACGATGTCGTCGAGGACCGCGAAGTCGGTGCCGACGCCGTTGAAGTTGCCGGCCTTGTACCCCTTGGCGGCCGCGCCGGCGGGCTCCACGTCCTGCTCGCTGCCGGCCCACCACACGCCGATGAAGTGGTCCATCGGGTAGCGAATGTTGATCGCCTCCTTGATTGCGACCTGGTTCATCACACCCCAGCCCCACATGATCAGCCAGTCGGGACGGTCCCGGCGGATCTGAAGCCAGGTTGCGCTCTGCTCCTGACCCGGATGGTCCACCGGGTAGGTCGTCAGTTCATAGCCGTGCTGCTCCGACAGTGTCTCCAGCGTCGGGATCGGCTCCTTGCCGTAGGGGCTGTTGTGGTAGATCAGGCCGATGTGCTTGCCGTCGAGGTTCTCCAGCCCGCCTTCGACATTGCCGATATGCCGGATGAAGGCCGCGGCCTGGCTCCAGTAGGTGGCGGGGAAGTTGAAGGTCCACTTGAAGACACTGCCGTCGGCGGCGGCGGTGCGGCCATAGCCCATCGTGTGCAGCGGGATCTCGTCGACCCGCGCCTTGGGGATAAGCTGGTAGGAGATGCCCGTGGACAGTGGGTTGAAAACGACCGCGCCCTTGGCCCCCTTGTTCTTCAGCTTCTCGTAGCACTCGACGCCCAGCTTGGTGTCATAGCGCGTCTCGCACTCCTCGTAGGCGATCTTGACGCCGTTGATTCCGCCGTCGCGGGCGTTCAGCAGCTTCAGATAGTCGCGCCAGCCGTTGGCGATCGGAATGCCGTTGGGCGCGTAGGGCCCCGTGCGGTAAACCGTCAGCGGAATGAATATCTCCTCGTCCGCCGCGGCGGCCTTCTCGGCGGCCACGCCCCCGACGGCAATCGCCGCCGCGGTCAGGACCCCCAGAGCGAGTTTCCCGGTTCGTTTCATCTTCGTTACCTCCCAGGTTCGCACACCATTGTTATCGTTCTTGTTCGAAACCGCGCGGGCTTGCGCGATCCGTCTCCTATTGAACCGTATCAGTACGGGAAGGGCCAGCGGCGCAGTTTCTCCTTGGCAATCTGCCACAGGCGCGCAAGCCCGTGCGGCTCGACGATCAGGAAGAACACGATCATCGCGCCGAAGACGATGTTCTCAAGCTGCTTGGCGAGCGCCACACCGATGGGCAGGCCCAGCGCCTCGGGCACGTTGGTGAGCAGGATCGGCACCACCGTTATGAAGAAGGCGCCCAGGATCGAGCCCAGGATGCTGCCAAGTCCGCCGATGATGACCATGAACAGCACCAGGAACGAGACGCTGATGTCGAAGGCCGCCGTCTCAACGCTGCCCAGGTAGATCGCGAAGTAAAGCGCGCCGGCGACACCGCAGACATAGCTGCTGACGGCGAACGCGGCCAGCTTGGTGGTGAGCGGCCGGATGCCGATGATCTCGGCGGCGATGTCCATGTCGCGGATCGCCATCCAGGCGCGCCCCACGCGCCCGCGCATCAGGTTCTTGGCCAACAGCGCGAACAGCGCGACGAAGCCCAGCGCGACCAGATAGCGCGCCTCCGCCGTGGCCTCGGGACCCGTCACCATGAAGCCGCCCATCGTGCGCGGCGGCGCGGTGATCGTGCCGGAGGGGTTGTAGTTGTAGAACCACTCCACGCGGTTGAACAGCCAGACCAGGAAGAACTGCGCCGCCAGCGTGGCAACCGCCAGATAGAAGCCCTTGATGCGCAGGCTGGGAATGCCGAAGAGGCAGCCCACCGCCGCCGCGGGTATTCCCGAGAGCAGGAACACGATCAGGATGTTCATTTCCGGGAAGGCGGTCGACAGCTTGTAGGTCGCATAGGCCCCGCAGGCCATGAAGCCGCCGGTGCCGAGGCTGAGCTGGCCGCAATAGCCGGTCAGCAGGTTCAGGCCGATGGCCGCCAGCGTGAACACCAGCGCCGGGATCAGGATGGCCTGCAGCCAGTATTCGTTCGCCACCGACGGCACCGCGACGAACGCCAGCGCGATGACCGCATAGACCACCCAGCGGTCCTGCGGGATCGGGAAGATCGCCTGATCGGCGCCGTAGGTGGTCTTGAACTGACCGGCTTCGCGGTAAAGCACGCGCCTAAACCCTCTCGATAATCTTCTCGCCGAACAGGCCCTGCGGCCGGAACATCAGGAACACCATTGCCAGGACGTAGGCGAACCAGTTCTCGATGGCGCCGCCGATGATCGGACCCCAGTAAATCTCCGCCACCTTCTCGCCAACGCCGATGATGAGACCGCCCACGATGGCGCCCGGGATCGAGTTGAAGCCGCCCAGGATCAGCACCGGAAGCGCCTTGAACGCGATCAGCGACAGCGAGAACTGCACGCCGCTCTGCGCGCCCCACATCACGCCGGCGACCAGCGCGATGAAGCCGGCGACCGACCACACCACGACCCAGATGGTCTGCAGCGGGATGCCCACCGACTGCGCTGCCTGGTGGTCGTCGGCGACCGCGCGCAGCGCCCGGCCGATGGCGGTCTTCTGCAGGAAGATCACCAGCAGCGTCACCAGGATCGCCGCCGTCACGGCCGCGAAGATCTCGAACTGGTTCAGCAGCATGCCGCCGACGAAGAACGGCTGGTCCGGAATACCGATGTCGAGCGCCTTGACGTTCGAGCCCCAAATCAGCTCGCCCAGCCCTTCGAACACGAAGGCAAGGCCGATGGTGGTCATGAACAGCACGATGTGCGGCTGGTTCACCAGATGGCGCAGGATCACCCGCTCGATGGCGTAGGCGAGCGCGATCATCACGACGATGGTCATCGGGATCGCCGCCCACGACGGCAGACCGTGCTCCATGAAGCCGACCAGCGTCAACGCGGCGAACAGGACCATTGCCCCCTGCGCGAAGTTCACCACCCCCGACGCCTTGAAGATCACGGCGAAACCCAGGGCCACCAGGGCGTACATGACACCGGCCATCAGGCCGCCGATCACCACCTCGGCGAAAAACACCGGCTGTGTGGCCATGTCGACGAAAGGCGAAATCAGCACATGGTAAAGCGCGTCCATCGCCGGGCTACTCCCCTGTGCCGCAAGGATCGGAACGAAGATGAGGCGTCGTGCAAGCGATCATTCGTGCGGCACTCCAAGATAGGCGTCGATGACTTTCTGGTCACGGCTGACCTCGTCGGGCGTGCCGTCGGCCAGCTTGCGCCCATAGTCGAGGACCACCACCCGGTCGGACAGGTCCATGACGACGCCGATGTCATGCTCGATCAGCGCGATGGTGGTGCCGAACTCGTCGTTCACGTCGAGGATGAAGCGGCTCATGTCCTCCTTCTCCTCGACGTTCATGCCGGCCATCGGTTCGTCCAGCAGCAGCAGGTGCGGCTCCATCGCCAGCGCGCGGGCCAGTTCCACCCGCTTTTGCAGGCCGTAGGGCAGGCGCCCGACGGGCGTGCGGCGGATCGACTGGATCTCCAAAAAGTCGATGATGTGCTCGACGTACTCGCGGTGCTGCAACTCCTCCGCCTTGGCCGGGCCCCAGTACAGGGCCTGCCAGAAGAAGTTGCGCTTCATTTTCAAAAGACGCCCGGTCATGATGTTGTCGAGCGTGCTCATCCCCTTGAACAGGGCGACGTTCTGGAAGGTGCGGGCGATGCCGGTCTTCGCGGCCTCGTTCGGGCGCATCTTCTTGCGCACCTTGCCGCGATAGGTGATCCGGCCCTGCTGTGGGTGATAGAAGCCGTTGATGACGTTCAGCATCGACGTCTTGCCCGCGCCGTTCGGCCCGATGATGGCGCGGATCTCGCCCTGCTTGATATCGAAGCTGACGTTCGAGATCGCCTTCACGCCGCCGAAGGAGAGCGAGATGTCATCGACCGAAAGCAGTGTTTCGGTGAACACGCGTGCCGGCGCTTGCGGCGCCCCGGCGGAAACTGCGGCGTCGGCGTAGGCTTCACTCATCGCCTGTCCTAGCTGGCCATCTTCAGATCGGGGGCGGCCTCGGCCGCGAAGGTCTCGGCGCGCTCGATCCGCAGGTCCGCCTGGATATGGCCCTTGCTGCCATCCTCGTAGGTGAACTCGGTCTCGATGTGGCCGGTCTCGCCGTCGCCGTAGAGCGCATCGATGAGTTCGCCATAGCGCTCCGCGACGACCGGCCGCCGCACCTTGCGGGTGCGCGTCAGCTCGCCGTCGTCGGCGTCCAGTTCCTTGTGCAGGATCAGGAAGCGGTGGATCTGCGACTTGCAGAGCCTCGGGTCCGCCGCGAGGTCGCGGTTCACCTGCTCGACGTTGCCCTTGATGACCTCATAGACCTCCGGACGCGCCGCAAGCTCGCGATAGCTGCCATAGGGGATGCCGTTACGCTCCGCCCAGGAGCCCACGGCCTCCAGGTCGATGTTGACGAATGCCGACACATGCGGGCGCTTGTGCCCGAAGGCGACCGCCTCCTTGATGAAGGGGAAGAACTTCAGCTTGTTCTCCAGGAACTTCGGCGCGAACAGGCTGCCGTCGTCGAGATGGCCGACGTCCTTGGCGCGGTCGATGATCTTCAGATGCCCGTCCTCGGTGATGACACCGGCATCGCCGGTGCGCACCCAGCCTCCTTCCGTCTTGGTATCCTGCGTATCCTTCGGGCTCTTGTAGTACTCGCGGAAAACGCCGGGGCCGCGGAACAGCACCTCGCCGGTGTCCTCGTCGATCTTCAACTCCACGCCCGGCGCCGCCCGCCCGACGCTGTCGGAGCGGATGTCGCCGTTGGGCTGGATGGTGATGAACACCGACGCCTCGGTGGAGCCGTAAAGCTGCTTCAGGTTGATGCCGAGCGCGCGGTAGAACTCGAAGATATCGGGGCCGATGGCCTCGCCGGCGGTATAGCCCACCCGCACGTTGGAGAAGCCCAGCGTGTTCTTGAGTGGGCCATAGACCAGCACCTTGCCGATGGCATAGAGGATCCGGTCCATCGTCGAGACCGGCTTGCCGTCCAGGATGCGCGTCCCGCTGCGCCGCGCAACGTTCATGAAAAAGTGGAACATCCTGCGCTTCAAGGCCCCGGCATCCTCCATCCGCACCATGACCGTCGTCAGGATGTTCTCGAAGATGCGCGGCGGCGCGAAGAAGTACGTCGGCCCCAGTTCGCGCAGGTCCTGCAGCACCGTCGAGGCCGATTCCGGGCAGGACACGCAGAATCCGGCGACATAGCTCTGCGCGAAGGAGAACAGGTGGTCGCCCACCCACGCCATCGGCAGGTAGGCCAGCACCTCCTCGTCCTCGCGCAGGCCCTCGAACTCGATGCCGGCCTCCGCGCTCTTGATCAGGTTGTCGAAGGTCAGCACCACGCCCTTGGGATTGCCCGTGGTGCCCGAGGTGTAGAGCATGATCGCCGTGTCGTCGCCATGCGCCTTGGCGATCTCGGCCTCGTAGAAGTCCGGGTTCTCGCGGTCGAACGCGCGGCCATTTTCCTGCACCGACTCGAAGTCGTGCAGCCAGTCCATCTTGTAGTGCCGCAAGCCGCGCGCATCGTCGAAGATCACCGCCTCGATGCCCGGGTGCCGCTCGCGGATTTCCAGCAGCTTGTCCACCTGCTCCTGGTCCTCGCAGACGGCGAAGCGGACCTCGGCGTGCTCCAGCACGAAGGCCATCTCGTCCGTCACCGAGTCCTGATAGACCGGAACGGGCACGCCGCCGATGGCCTGCGCCGCCGTCATCGTCCAGTAAAGCCGTGGCCGGTTGTCGCCGACGATGGCGATACGGTCCCCGCGCTTCATCCCCAGCGCCGCCAGACCGCAGGCCAGCGCACGGATCTCGTCCGCCTGCTCGGCCCAGGTCCAGGCCTGCCAGATGCCATAGTCCTTTTCGCGCACCGCCGGGCGGGTTGGACGCGTCCTCGCCTGATGCAGCAAGAGCTTGGGAAATGTATCCAGCGTATCCCCGGCCGCGCCCTCATCGCCTTGCCGGCTTCCTTCGTTTGCGGCTTGAGTCACCTAAGCCGATCTCCTGTCAACGCGAGGCTTCGGGCCGGCATTCATTGTGCCGCCGCCGTCCATGGTAGCAGTCGCGCTTCGCGACCGCACGCCAAGCGCGCCCAATTTTTGACATGGCGCACAAAGCCTCGACCTGCCCTGTTCGTTTTCGGGGTCTTCTTTCGTGTTCCGACCCTCGGTTATCGCATGACAGCTTCGATCAAACGGCATGGGCCGTCAAGCGGGTGTGACGGTGAAGCGCGCCGGAGGCCTCAAACGGGGCGTTTTAGAGCGGATGGCAGGGCCCTGGCTGCCGGCCCGGCGGTAATTTCCGCTTCGAGTCTGGTGGAAGCCGCGAAATCGCGCGCTTTCGCCTCTAGGCGGCGCCAGACGCCCCCGCCGGTGCCAACCGCATCAGCGCCTCGCGCGTTTCATCGGGGAAAGCGCGCGATTTCCGCGTTTCCTCGTCCATGAGCACGATGACCGTATGCGCCGTCGCCACGCAGGCCCCATCGACGAAGATGCCCTGGCCGAGGGTCATGGAGCTGCGGCCCAGACGCGTCACGGCGGTGCCGATCGCCACCTCGCCGGGCCAGCGCATCTCGGCGCGGAAATCCATCTCCAGCCGCGCGATCACGAAGGACGCTCCTTCCGGAGCCAGTGGCGCGTCCGGGTCGTAGAGGACGGAAACGCGCCCGGATTCCAGGAACACCGAGAAGACGGCATTGTTCACATGGCCCTGCCGGTCGGTGTCGGCATAGCGCAGGACGTCGCGCGTCCAGTGCGGGTAGATGCCGGCATCGGCCAGATCGGGCCGCTCGTCCTCGCTGGATGTCATCCGCGCCCCCTCAACGCTGGACCAGAGCGCCATTTCTATCGCCCACGCCGGACCTGTCCAGACGTTTCTCTGGCACGCAAAGTTTCGAATTTGCGGTCTTTGGCGCGCATTATTCCGAAAATCACGGCCCTCCAACGCGGCGAAGCGGCGGAAAGCCCTCCCGCTGCGGTGCAACACTGGACACGCAAAGCCATATGACTAAGGTAGGCGCCGCTCAGTTTCGCAAGCGGCGCGGCGGCCCTTCATACGGCGCGCCGATGCCGCGAAAAGCGCGCCGCACACCATGTTTCGCGGGGCGAAGCGCGCTCAGTAATCGGGAGAGAGAACCGTGGCAGGCAAGGACACCCTGAAAACGCGCCGCACCCTGACCGTCGAGGGTCAGGATTACGACTACTTCTCCATCGAGGCCGCCGGCGAGAACGGTCTGGGCGACGTTTCCCGCCTGCCGTTCTCGTTGAAGGTCCTGCTGGAGAACCTCTTGCGCTATGAGGACGGCGGCACCGTCACGACCGACGACGCCAAGGCGATGGCCCAGTGGATCAAGGACCGCAAGTCCGACCACGAGATCGCCTATCGTCCCGCGCGCGTGCTGATGCAGGACTTCACCGGCGTTCCCGCCGTCGTCGACCTGGCGGCGATGCGCGACGCCATCGCCAAGCTGGGCGGCGATCCCGACCGCATCAACCCGGCCAATCAGGTCGATCTCGTCATCGACCACTCGGTCATGGTGGACGTCTACGGCAACCCCACGGCGTTCAAGAAGAACGTCGAGCGCGAGTTCGAGCGCAACCACGAGCGCTACGCCTTCCTGCGCTGGGGCCAGACCGCGTTCAATAACTTCCGCGTCGTTCCGCCGGGCACCGGCATCTGCCATCAGGTGAACCTGGAATACCTGGGTCAGTCGGTCTGGGTGAACGAGGAAGAGGGCCGCAAGGTCGCCATGCCCGACACCCTGGTCGGCACCGACAGCCACACCACGATGATCAACGGCCTGGGCGTCCTGGGCTGGGGCGTGGGCGGCATCGAGGCCGAGGCCGCGATGCTGGGCCAGCCGGTGTCGATGGTCATCCCCGAGGTCGTCGGCTTCAAGCTGAAGGGCGAGCTGCCCGAGGGCGCCACCGCCACCGACCTGGTGCTCACCGTCACGCAGATGCTGCGCCAGAAGGGCGTCGTCGGGAAGTTCATCGAATTCTACGGCCCCGGCCTGTCCAGCCTGTCGCTGGCCGACCGCGCCACCATCGGCAACATGGCGCCGGAATATGGCGCCACCTGCGGCTTCTTCCCGATCGACCGGGAGACCACCCGCTACCTTGAGTTCACCGGCCGCGACCCGCAAACCGTGAAGCTGGTCGAGGCCTACTGCAAGGAGCAGGGCCTGTGGCGCGAGGACGATACGCCCGACCCGGTGTTCTCCGACGCGCTGGAACTGGACCTCGCCGAGGTGGTGCCCAGCCTGGCCGGGCCGAAGCGGCCGCAGGACCGGGTGGAACTGACCTACGCCGCGAAGGAGTTCACCGCCCACATGTACAAGGAGCTGGGCCTGGATGCGAACGGCGCCGCCTCGGACATGTGCGAGGAGGGCCCGGCCTCGGTGGGGCAGGACATGCAGGCTCACGACGACGACGGCGTACAGGTGGAGGGCGAGAACTACCGCCTGAACCACGGCGACGTCGTGATCGCCGCTATCACCTCGTGCACCAACACCTCGAACCCCAGCGTCATGCTGGGCGCCGGGCTGCTGGCGCGCAACGCGCTGGAGAAGGGGCTGACGGTGAAGCCGTGGGTGAAGACCTCGCTGGCGCCGGGCTCGCAGGTGGTGACCGACTATCTGGACGCCGCCGGCCTGCAGGACGACCTGGATGCGCTGGGCTTCAACCTCGTGGGCTATGGCTGCACCACCTGCATCGGTAACTCCGGCCCGCTGAACGACAATATCGCCAGGGCGGTCGAGCAGGGCGACCTGATCGTCTGCTCGGTGCTGTCCGGCAACCGCAACTTCGAGGGCCGCATCAACCCGCATTGCCGGGCGAACTATCTCGCCTCGCCGCCGCTCGTGGTGGCCTACGCGCTGGCGGGCAGCATGCGGGTCGACCTGCTGAACGATCCGCTGGGCGAGGACCGGCAGGGCAACCCGGTCTACATGAAGGACATCTGGCCCTCCAGCAGCGAGATCCAGAAGAGCGTCAAGTCCTCGCTGACGCCGGCGATGTTCCGCGAGCGCTATGGCAACGTCTTCGAGGGCCCGGAGGAGTGGCGCAAGATCCAGGCCAGCGGCGGCCGCACCTACGACTGGAACGCCGCCAGCACCTATGTCCAGCACCCGCCGTTCTTCGAGGGCATGGGCAAGGAGCCGCCGGCGATCCGCGACGTCAAGGGCGCGCGCATGCTGGCGATGCTGGGCGACAGCGTCACCACCGACCATATCTCCCCGGCGGGCGCCATCAAGAAGGACAGCCCGGCCGGCAAGTACCTCCTGGACCATGACGTGGAGCCCAAGGAGTTCAACTCCTACGGCTCGCGCCGGGGCAACCACGAGGTCATGATGCGCGGCACCTTCGCCAATATCCGCATCCGCAACGAGATGGTGCCGGGCGTCGAGGGCGGCGTGACGAAGCACCTGCCCGACGGCGAACAGATGCCGATCTACGACGCCGCCATGAAGTACCAGGACGAGGGCACACCGCTGGTGGTCGTCGCCGGCAAGGAATACGGCACCGGCTCCTCGCGCGACTGGGCCGCCAAGGGCACCCGGCTCCTGGGCGTCAAGGCCGTGATCGCCGAGAGCTACGAGCGTATCCACCGCTCAAATCTGGTTGGCATGGGCGTACTCCCGTTGCAGTTCCCGGACGGCACCGACCGCAAGTCGCTTGGCCTAACCGGCGAGGAGACCTGGGACATCACCGGCATCGAGAAGGGCGTAGAGCCGCGCATGCAGGTGAAGGCGACCGTGCACAAGGCGGACGGCAGCAGCCAGGACGTCAACCTGCTGTGCCGCGTCGATACGGCCGACGAGGTGGAATACTACCGGCACGGCGGCATCCTGCACTACGTCCTTCGCCGCATGGCCACCGAGGAGGGCGCATCCGCCTGATGGCGGGTGCGTTCCTCGCCCACGCTTCGTCGGCGGGCGGGGGATGACGCCATGAAACGCATGCGGGTGCGGCATACCACGGTCTACCGCTACAAGCGGCCCGTGAGCTTTGGCGAGCACCGGCTGATGTTCCGGCCACGGGACAGCCACGACCTGCGGCTCGTCTCGACGCGGCTGCGCATCTCACCGCCGGCGCAGGTGCGCTGGCTGCATGACGTGTTCTCCAACTCCATCGCGGTGGCGTCCTTCTCGGAGGCCGCCAGCGAGCTTTCGTTCGAGAGCGTCATTGATATCGAGCACTATGGCCTGAACGATATCGACTTCCCCATCGCGCCCTACGCCAGCACCTATCCCTTCAGCTATCCGGCGGAGGAAAGCCCTGACCTGCACCGCCTGGTCGAGCGGCACTATCCCGACCCGGAACACAAGGTCGATCACTGGGCGAAACGCTTCGTGCAGGGTGGCGAAGGCCTGGTCGACACCGGTTATCTGCTGGGCGAGATCACGCGGGCGGTGAACCAGGAATTCGAGTATACGGAGCGATATGCGGTCGGCACCCGGACGCCGGTGGAAACGCTGGATAACGGTGGCGGCACCTGCCGCGACCTGGCGCTGTTCATGATGGAATCGGTACGAAGCCTGGGCTTCGCGGCGCGCTTCGTCTCCGGCTATCTCTACGATCCGGCGCTTGACAAGGCCGACGACGATGCCAAAGCCCTGCAGGGCGGCGGCAACACGCATGCCTGGGTCCAAGTCTATCTGCCGGGTGCGGGCTGGGTGGAGTACGATCCGACCAACGGCCTCGTCGGCGGCGGCAACCTGATCCGCGTGGCAGTCGCCCGCGATCCGGCCCAGGCCGTGCCGTTGCAAGGCTCCTTCACCGGCTACGGCGACGATTTCCTCGACATGCGCGTCGACGTCCAGGTCTCGCGGCAGGGCCCGGACGCAGGCGGACGGGAGACGCGCGGTTGACGTCCGCCGCTTCACACCCTCTCACCCGGAGTTGATTGGCGAGCGTCCCAGCGCCAACGTATCCTATCGATATGCGGTTACGGTTGCGAACTCCGATCCGAGCACTTGCGGCGGCATGGTTGGTCCTGGCGCTCGCGCCGCCGCTGCCGGCCGTGGCCGGGCAAGGCGTCGACGACCCGGCGGTCGTCGAACTGTTCACCTCGCAGGGCTGCGCGTCGTGTCCGCCAGCGGACGAGTTGCTGGCGGAGCTTGCCAAGCGCGCGGACGTCGTCGCCCTCTCGCTGCATGTGGATTACTGGAACTACATCGGCTGGACCGACCCTTTCGCGAAGAAGCAGTTCACCGAACGCCAGCAGGCCTACATGCGGCGCATGCACGGCCGCTTCATCTACACCCCGCAGATCATCGTGGACGGACTGTGGCAGACCGTCGGCTCTCGCGCGGAGAGCGTCACCGAGGCGATCGAGCGCGCGCGCATGCGAGGCAAACCGGTCACACCGCATATGAGCTGGGGCCCGGATGGCGCGAAAGTGATCATTCCCGCCGGCGACCCGCCCGGCCCGGCAACGGTCTGGATGGCGTTTTACGACGACAAGCACGTCACGACCGTCCAGCACGGCGAGAATGCCGGCGACACGCTCGCCAACTACAACGTGGTCCGAGAACTGCGGCGGCTGGCCACCTGGAATGGCAAGCGCATGGAGATCGATCTCGACCCGCAAGCCATGGGCGCCAACAGCTTCGACGGCTGCGCCCTGCTGGTCCAGCTTGGCGATACCGGCCCCATCCTGGGCGCCGCCAACGTCGAGATCGGGCCCGGCGGGGGTTGAGAGGGCCGGCCGCCAAGTCACGGCCAGCACCTGCCAATTAAGCGAACGGACCAACCCGCGTTCTCCGGATAGACGAAGAGCATGAGGCTGGCTGGGCCTGATAACGCAGCGATCAAGTGGATGCGGCTGTCGTGCAGCCGGTTTGCCGCGCCCGCCATACGGCTCCCGTTCCACGCGCTCGCCGACGACGCTGTGTGAGAAGCTGGTCAAGATCGTTGCCAAGGCTGTCAGCCACGCTCGCGACATCACCTTTCAGATAGCCGAAGCTGCGGTGGCGTAATTCGGGCACGTGGCGCCATGGCATTTGCCGGAAGAAGAGCTATATGCTCAACATGGACGAACGGCATCGCGGCCCAAGCTGGCCGTGGCAGCAGCCGTCGCGCACTCGTCTCATCTGAGCGCGGCCGTCAGGCACGGGGCGAGTTGTAACGAGCGACGCCAGAGGCCAGCACTTTGGCTTGTGAGTCCGAATGATCCGGCGAATGTCGGATCAGGGATTCGTTGCAACGATGAAACTTGTTCCTTTCTTGATCGTCATGTTGCTGTCCGTGGTGCACGGGCCCGTGTCGCTGAGCGCGCAGGAGCTGACGCCAGTGGGTGTCTGGCTTCACGACAATGAACGTATCCGGGTGAAGGTCGCGCCATGTGACGAACAGCGTGACGAACCGCTGTGCGGCAAGATCGTCTGGCTCAAAAACCCTGAGGACGAAGAAGGCAAGCCGCGCCTGGATACCGAGAACCCCGATCAAGCCCAGCGCGATCAGCTAGTCATAGGCACGACCGTGATCCACGGACTCGTTCGCAGCGGCCCGCGTGTGTGGACCGACGGCACGATCTACAATCCCGATGACGGCGAGACCTATAGGGCCCGCGTCACAGTGGTGGACCCCAACACGCTGCATGTTCGTATCTATGTGATGCTGCCGCTGTTCGGAGAGACGAAGGTCTGGACGCGGGTCGAGGACTGAGCGAATTGCTTTAGCGCGGTTCCTGAAAATCAAGGCCGCGTCGGGTGGCATGCTGCTTCCTGCAACATTTGCCACCCTGATCCTGTCGAACTCGGCCTTGTCGACTGCGTTTCCGGCGCTCCAGGAGATGTCGACTCGAAAGAACGCGGTCGCCCCTAGGCTGCCAGCCCCTTCGCGACGAGTTGCGAAAGGCGGCGGGCGAAGGCGGCCGGGTCCTGCGGGGTTTCGCCCTCGATGATGCGCGCCTGGTCGAGCAGCAGGAAGGCGGCATCCTTCAGGTCGCCCTGTGCGCCGTTGAGGCCGCCCTTCGCGCATTCGGCCAGACGCGTGATCAGCGGGTGCTTCGGGTTGATTTCCAGGATGCGCTTGGCGTCGCCCACGCTCTGACCGTGCTGGCGCAGCAGGCGGGAAAGGTGGATATCCATGTCCCCGTCGTCCGCGACCAGGCAGCACGCGCTGTCGGTCAGGCGCTGGGTGGAACGGACATCCTTCACATCGTCTTCCAGCGCCGTCTTCAGGAAGGCGACCAGCGTCCCGATCGCGGTCTCGTCGCCCTTGTCCTCGGCCTTCTCCTCGGACTGGTCGTCCGTCTTCACCTTGTCGAGCTCGGCCGCGCCGCGGGTGACCGACTTGATTGCCTTGCCTTCGTATTCGCCGACAGCCGGCACCCAGAAGTCGTCGATCGGGTCGGAAAGCAGCAGAACCTCGATCCCCTTGGCGCGGAAGCCTTCGAGTTGCGGGCTCTTGCGCAGGGCATCCTCGTTCTCGCCGGTGATGACGTAGATCGACTCCTGCCCCTCCTTCATGCTGGCGACGTAATCCTTGAGACTGACGACATCGTCGCGCTCGCTGGAGCGGAAGCGCGCCAGCTCAAGCAGGGTGTCGCGCTGCTCCGGGTCCTCGTAGAGCCCCTCCTTCAGGACGGCGCCAAAGGAATCCCAGAACTTCGCGTAGTCCTCCGGCTCCTTCTCCGCCTTCTTCTTCAACTCGTTCAGCACGCGGTTGGTCAGCGTCTGGCGGATCTTTGTCACCAGCGGATTGTGCTGAAGCAGTTCGCGGCTGATGTTGAGCGGCAGATCCTCGCTGTCCACCACGCCGCGCAGGAAGCGCATGTAGGCGGGAACCAGCTCCTCGCAGTCGTCGGTGATGAACACCCGGCGCACATAGAGCTTCACCCCGTGCTTGCGGTCGGGATGGAACAGGTCGTACGGCTTCTGCGAGGGCACGTACAAGAGGCAGGTGTATTCCACCTTGCCCTCGGCCTTGAAGTGCAGGCGCAGCCAGGGGTCGTCCATCGCGTGGGCGACGTGGTGATAGAATTCCTTGTACTGCTGATCGGTGATCTCCGACTTCGGCCGTGTCCACAGCGCCGAGGCGGTGTTGAGCTGCTCCGCCTCCTCGCCCTGGCCCAGGTAGATCGGGATCGCGATGTGGTCGGAATAGGTCTGCACGATGCGGCGCAGGCGGAGGTCTTCCAGGAACTCGTCCTCGCCTTCCTTCAGGTGCAGGCGCACGCGGGTGCCGCGCGCCGGCGCGTCCGCGCAGTCCTCGATGGTGAACTCGCCGCGCCCGTCGGAAGTCCAGCGCCAGCCCTGCTCTTCCCCGGCGCGGCGCGTCTCCACCTCCACCTTGTCGGCGACGACGAAGGCCGCGTAGAAGCCGACGCCGAACTGGCCGATCAGGTTCACCTGTCCCTGCGCGTCGCGCGCCTGCTCCATCTGCTGCATGAACTTCAGCGTGCCCGAACGCGCGATCGTGCCAAGGTTCTCGACGAGGTCGTCCCGGTTCATGCCGATGCCGTTGTCCTCGACAAGGACCGTGCGATTGTCCTTCTCGACGACAATGTTCACCCGGTAATCGGGATCCTCGGCCGCCAGATCCGGCTGCGTGATCGCCGCGTAGCGCAGCTTGTCGCAGGCATCCGAGGCATTCGAGATCAACTCGCGGAGGAAGACCTCCTTGTTCGAGTAGAGGGAGTTGGCAACGATATCCAGAAGCCGGCTGACCTCGGCTTGGAAGTTGAGCGTCTCCTTCGACATCTTGCGACTCGTCCTTGATCCAAGGTTCGTGGTTGGCGTCGGGCTGGCTGAAAGTGGCCGCGCCCGCGTGAATGGCCGGGCAACCGCGCCGCATATGTGGTGTGGCGGCCAATGTTGCAAGACCACGCCGCGTGCCGGGACATCCGGACCCGGCCTTAACCGGGACGGAGAGCGCGCAGCCGAAATTATCCCGTCGGCACCATGGAGCCGCCTCTTGAACGCCGGGCGCGCATGTCCGATTCTCTAGGGATCATGTTGAGATCAGCGCCGAGCCAGCCGACGACCCGGCGTGGACGCGTCACCGCGGTCCTGGGGCCGACGAACACCGGCAAGACCTATCTCGCCATCGACCGGATGCTGGGTCATACCTCGGGCATGATCGGATTTCCGCTGCGCCTTCTTGCCCGCGAGAACTATGACCGCGTGGTCAAGATCAAGGGGCGCAACCAGGTTGCCCTGGTCACAGGCGAAGAGAAGATCCTGCCGCCGAACCCGCGCTACTTCCTGTGCACGGTGGAATCGATGCCGGTGGACCGGCCGGTCGAGTTCCTGGCCGTGGACGAGGTCCAGCTTTGCGCCGACCCGGAGCGCGGGCACGTCTTCACCGATCGCCTGCTGCACGCCCGCGGCCTTTGCGAAACCATGTTCCTGGGCGCGGACACGATGCGCGGCATGGTCCGGGCCCTGGTTCCCGATGCGGAGATCGTCTCCCGCCCGCGCTTCTCGACGTTGAGCTACGCCGGGGCGAAGAAGCTGACCCGCCTGCCGCCGCGTTCGGCGGTGGTGGCCTTCTCGGCGAACGATGTCTACGCCACGGCCGAGTTGATGCGTCGGAACCGGGGCGGCACGGCGGTGGTCCTCGGCGCGCTCAGCCCGCGCACCCGTAACGCCCAGGTGGCGATGTTCGAGGCGGGCGAGGTGGACTATCTCGTCGCCACCGACGCCATTGGCATGGGCCTCAACCTCAATCTCGACCACGTCGCCTTCGCCCGGCTGTCGAAGTTCGACGGCCGCAGTTCGCGGCGGCTGACGGCGGCGGAGGTCGGGCAGATCGCCGGGCGCGCCGGCCGCCACATGTCGGACGGCAGCTTTGGCACCACCGCCAATACCGGCGGCATCGACGAAGAGGTGGTGGAAGCCGTCGAGGCCCATCGCTTCGACCCTGTCGAGGCGATGGCATGGCGCAACCGCGATCTCGATTTCCGCTCGCCGGAGCGGCTGTTGCGCACCCTGGAGATGGCACCGCCGGTGCCGCAGCTTACCAAGGCGCGCGACGCCGAGGACTATCAGGCCTTGCGCGCGCTCGCCCGCGACCCAGACATCGCCGGCCTTGCCACGAACCCGGAAGCGGTGCGCCTGTTGTGGGAGGTCTGCCAGGTGCCGGACTTCCGCAAGATCCTCTCGGAACACCATGCCCGCCTCCTGGGTCAGATCTATCGCTACCTGATGCAGGGCGAGGGCAGGCTGCCGGATGACTGGGTCGGCAAGCAGCTTGAGCGGCTGGACCGGACCGAGGGCGACATCGACAGCCTGATCGGCCGCATCGCGCACGTGCGCACCTGGACCTACATCACCCATCGCGGCGACTGGCTGGCCGACAACGCGCACTGGCAGGAGCGCGCGCGGCAGATCGAGGACCGGCTGTCCGATGCTCTTCACGAGGGTCTCACCGACCGCTTCGTCGACCGCCGCACGGCGGCGCTGGTCAAGCGGCTGAAGGACGGCTCCGACCTGATCGGCGCCGTCCGGCGCGACGGGGAGGTGCTGGTCGAGGGTGAGCACGTCGGCAAGCTGACGGCCTTCCGCTTCACGCTCGACAAGACGGCCACGAGCGAGTCCGCGCGCCCCATGCTGGCGGCCGCCCGCCGGGCGCTTTCCGGCGAGATTCCGGCCCGCGTGCTGCGGCTGGAAGCGGACAACGACGGCGCCTTCGCGCTGGACGAACAGGGTCGCCTGACCTGGCGCGGCGACGTTATCGGGCGTCTCGTGCGCGGCAACGATGCGCTGCACCCGAAGGTCGCCATCGACGGCAGCGACTTTCTCGACAGCGCCCAGCGCGAGCGTATCCGCAAGCGTGTGGACGGCTGGTTCGAGCGGCATATCCGCAACAAGCTGGCCCCGCTGTTCGTGCTTGCCGAGGCGGAGTTGCCGGCGCGGGCGCGCGGCCTGGCCTTCCAGCTTGTGGAAGCGATGGGCGTCCTGCATCGCGGTGACGTGGCGGAACATGTGCGCACCCTCACCAAGCCCGAGCGCAAGGCGCTTGCCGACCTGGGTGTCCGTTTGGGGCGCGAGAGCATCTGGATGCCTGCCGTACTGAAGCCGCAGGCGCGGCGCTTCAAGGCCATGCTGGCGGCCATCCATTCCGGCAGCGAAACAGTCGACGCTCCATCGGAGAACGCCGCCGCCTTCTGGCCGGGGGCCGGGCGGGACGACGCCGCCTGCCGCACTCTGGGCTACCGCCGGATCGAGCCGGGACGGCGCGGACGCGGGCGGCAACACCAGCAGGCCAATGCGGTCGCGGTGCGCGTGGACGCGCTGGAACGGCTTGCCGGGGCCATGCACAAGCTGGACCCCGCCGGCCCGTTCACGCCGACCGCCGCGCTGGCGCGGATCCTGGACAACGACCGCGAGGCCCTGGCCGTGGCGCTGCCGGCCCTCGGCTACGGCACGTTCGGCGACAACGAGGTCTCGGCCTTCCGGCCCCGACGCGGTCCCGCCGCGCACCCTGGCAAGAAGCCTGCGAACGCCAAGGCGGCGCGTGCGAAGGAGAGCCGGAAGCCGCGCGGCAACAAATCTGGTGCAAAGAAAACGGAACCGGTCAGGCCGCGCGTCAAGCCGGACCCCGATCATCCCTTCGCCAAGCTGCAACACCTGACCTTCGTGAAATGACCGCACCGCCCCCAGACCCGCAGGGCGAAACCCGCCGCGCCGACAAATGGCTTTGGTTCGCGCGGTTCTTCAAAAGCCGGACGCTGGCGGCGGAGGTGTGCAAGGCGGGCCGCCTGCGTGTTTCCGGCACCAAGGTCGCGAAGGCCAACCATCCGCTACGGGTCGGCGACGTCCTGACCTTTCCGCAGGGCCGCCAAATCCGCGTCGTGCGTGTCGTCGCGCTGGGCGAGCGCCGAGGCCCGGCACCGGAAGCCCAGCAACTCTACGAGGATCTGCAGCCGACCGAGCCCGCCAAACCCAAGGATGCCCCACCGCCGGGCGCCGAACGCGAGAAGGGCGCCGGCCGCCCGACCAAGCGTGATCGCAGGCAACTCGACAGGTTGCACGGACGCGGCGACGAAGTGTGAAGGTGGCGCGGGGGCACCCCTGTGACCGCCTGCATCTTACGGGGGGCCCCCGCCCCTCAGCTCACCTTGCGCTTGCCGCGCTACCCGGTTTCCGGCTTCGCCAGCGGGACGGAGACGAACTGCGACTTGTTGCCCCGCTGAACCAGCAGCACGACGCCGTCGGCGCCTTCCTCGGCGCCCTTGGCGATAAGCTGGCGTACGTCCTTGGGACTATCGACGGCGCGGCGGCCGATCTGGGTGATGACGTCGCCGGGCCGGATACCGCGGCTGGCCGCCGGGCCGCCCCGCGCGACGCGGGCGACGACGGCGCCCTCGATGCCGGAAGGCAGGTCGAACTGCTCCAGCACCTGCGGCTTCGCCGGCGCAAGCTGCAGGCCGAGGGCCTTGGCGACGATATTGCCGGCCTTGTCCTGCTGACCGGGCGCGGCGCGCGCCATCTTCTGATCCGACAACTCGCCGAGCTTGACGGTCTTCGCCATCTTCTTGCCGTCGCGCCACAGCTTGAGCTCGACCTCGTCGCCGGGGTCGCGCTGGGAGACGAGCCAGGCAAGCTGGCCGGCATCCTCGACCGGCTTGCCGCCGAGCGAGACAATGACGTCGCCCTGCTTCAGGCCGGCCTCGGCGGCGGGGCCGCCCTTCGCGGCGTTGCCGACAAGGGCGCCCTTGTCCTCGGGAAGGTCGAGTCCGGCGGCCAGATCGTCCGTCACCGGCTGCACTGTCACACCCAGCCAGCCGCGCGTGACTTCGCCATCCTCGCGAAGTTCGCTCACAATCGGTTGGGCGACGCGCGCCGGCAGGGCAAAGCCGACGCCCACGCTGCCGCCGTTGGGCGACAGGATGGCCGTGTTCACGCCGATGACCTTGCCGTCGAGATTGAACAGCGGCCCGCCGGAGTTGCCCCGATTGATGGCCGTATCGGTCTGGATGAAGCGGCTGTAGGGACCGGCGTTTATGTCGCGGCCGCGTGCGGAGACGATACCGGCGGTAACCGATCCGCCAAGGCCGAAGGGGTTGCCGATCGCCAGCACCCAGTCGCCGATCTCCGCCTTGCGGGAGTTGCCCCAGTTCACGGATGGAAGCTCCCGGTCCGTCTTGACCTTCAGCACCGCGAGATCGGTTTTCGGATCGGTGCCGACGATCTCGGCGTCCAGCTTGGTGTCGTCGTCCAGGACCACCGTCACCTTGTCGGCCTTGCGGATGACGTGATGGTTGGTGACGACATAGCCGTCCTCATCGACGATGAAGCCGGAACCCAGGGAGTGCAATTCCCGTTTCTGCTGCCCCTGCTGCCCCTGGAACTGCTCGAAGAACTCGCGCAGCGGATGGCCGGGCGGAAGTTGGCCAAGCGGTCCGGTCTCTCCCTCGACCGTCTGGGTGGTAGAGATGTTGACCACGGCCGGCATCAGGTCCTTGGCGACCGGTGCGAAGCTGTCGGGCACCTGTCGTGCCTGCGCGGCCAGCGGTGCGGCGGCCAGCGCGGCGGCACAGGCCGCACCGGCAATGGCGTTCGTCAAGCCCTTGGCTCGCATGCTCCTTGCTCCTCTTGCCTTGATTCGACAGTCGGCGGATGCGCGCCCCGGAAACGGGGCTGCCGACGGTTGAAGGCTCAGGTCGGGAGCGAATGTGCAGAGAAGGTGACGTTCGTCTGACGATGGCTTGCCGTCAGTCGCCCAGGAGGTGCAGCGCGAGGTGCCGGGACTTCGGCGCGCTGCGGTGCTCGAACAGGAAGATCCCCTGGTAGCGGCCCAGCAGCATCCGTCCGTCGCGCACCGGAATGGCGAGATGCGTCTGGGTCAGCGCGGCCCGGATGTGGGCCGGCTGGTCGTCGGAGCCCTCGGCGATATGGCGGTAAAGCGAGGTGTCCTCCCGCACCAGGTTCTTGAAGAAGTCCAGCATGTCGTGCTGCACGTCGGGATCGATGTTCTCCTGGATCACCAGCGAGGCCGAGGTGTGCCGCAGGTAGACGGTCAACAGGCCCTCGGCGATCCCTTGCCCGCCGACCCATTCCGCCGCGCGGCCGGTGATCTCGTAAAAGCCCTGGCCCCTCGTGGACACCTCGATCTCGTCCAGCGCCTGTCGCATGCCGCTTGCCTCCCGTGAAGCCGGCGGGCCGTTGCCCTTGAATGCCCCATTATCGGCACATGGGGACGCAGGACGGCAACGGTACCCTGCCGGGCCTTACTCGGGCTCGATAAACAGGCGTTCGTCCTTGAGCCCGTTGAACCAGACATCGTGGCAGGCCTCGGCCATCGCCTCCACGTCCTCGACCGAGGTCATGGTGGCAAAGATGCTGCCGATTGCCGGGCCGAAGGGGCCATAGAGGTTGTTGCCGCGCTCGTAGAAATAGGCGAGGTCGACCAGACGCGCGCCCTCGTCCTTGGCCAACAGGCCCGGCGGGTGCGGGATGTACATCAGGTCGCCCGGTCCCGGATACGCGCAGGCCCACTCCAGCGGCGGGTCCGCCTCCCACGCGGGCAGCAGCGCGTAGACCTCGTTGCTGGCGTATTTGGCGTGCCAGATCTGATCCTCCACCGGCAGGCGGCGGCAGACGGCCGCGCAGGTCCGCGGCGAGCGGTCCCATCGCAGTTTCAGCCGCACGCTCACTCCGCGCCGGCGCAGCCCGACGCGCAGGAAATCCGGTCCTTGCTCGCTCATGCGCTCCCCTTATCGGTTGTGGCTTCGGGCCCGGCAAACAGGTGCGGCCATGTACGCATGATCCTATCGTATACGCTGGCCCGCAGGTTGGCGGGGCGAAGGGACCAAGGCAAGAGACCGCGCATCCCACCCTTGCCCGCGGGCGCTCTCTTCGGCAGGTTGCAGGCATGAAACGCGTCCTTTTCGCCGCTGCATCGCTATGCCTGCTGGCGTTCCTGGCCGTCGGCGCGCAAGCCGGGGAGCCGGGAAGTTTCGAGGCGGGCGATTCCGCCGCCCGTCGCGGCAATTACGGCAAGGCGGTGTCGATCTGGAAAACGCTGGCCGAGGACGGCGACGCCAGGGCGCAGACCGCGCTGGCGGGCATGTATGCCGCCGGGCTTGGCGTGGCGCCGGACTTCGCCAAGGCGCGGGAGTGGTTCCGGGCGGCCGCAGAGCAGGGCGATCCCGAGGCCGCGATGGGCCTGGGAGCGATGTACGCTCGCGGCCTTGGCGTGGAGAAGGACGGCGGCGCGGCGCGGGAATGGTACCGCAAGGCGGCGGAGGCCGGCTTCGCCCGCGCGCAGATGGTGCTGGCCGAGATTTACCACGGCGGTGAAGGCGTTCAGGCGGACGCGGCGAAAGCCGTGCGTTGGTACAGCGCCGCGGCGGAAAGCGGCCACGCCGGCGCGCAGCTTCAACTCGCCCGCCTATACCGCGACGGCGACGGGATCGCGCGCGACCTGGAACAGGCCCTGCGCTGGTACGATGCGGCGGCGGGCAATGGCAACGCCCTGGCCCGGAAAGAGCGGGCGCGGCTCGTCGACAGCCTGGACGCGGACGCCCGCCGACGGCTTGGGTTGAGCGAGGACTGAACGGTCCGCCCGGCAGGACGGTGTTGACATTCGCTCAACGCTTGCGGGTTATAATGCGATACCGCACGGCACGGTTCGGTCTTTAAGGGGGATCTCACGTGCAGCGTATCGTCGTCTCCGCGTTGCTGCTGGCCGGGCTGGCCGCTTGCGCCGCGCCGACACCGGCACCGGTAGAGCAACATGCGCCCTCACCGCGTGTCGTCCGCCCGGACCCGATCCAGCCGCCGCGCGCCGGGAACCCCGAGCTGCCGCAGCCGGCGATCCTTCGCGCGGACCGTCCGCTGCAATGCGTTCCCTACGCCCGGCAGGTGTCCGGGGTGGAGATCTACGGCGACGCCTGGACGTGGTGGGGCAGCGCGAAGGGACGCTACACGCGCGGACGCACGCCCCGGCTCGGCGCCGTCGCCCAGCTCAGCACCGGGCCACAACGCGGGCATCTGGCCGTCGTGCGGGAGATCGTGAGCCCGCGCCGCGTCATCGTCGATCACGCCAACTGGCTGAACCACGGACAGATCCACCGCAACACGCCGATGGTGGACGTTTCAAAGGCCAACGACTGGTCGCGCGTGCGCGTCTGGTACACGCCGGGCGACCAGCTTGGCAGCAGCGTCTATCCAGTCACGGGGTTCATCTATCCCGAACGCCTGACGGCGGAGGCGGAGTCCTGAGCACAGCCAGGCATCCTCACCCGTCGCTGCGCACGCGGCGGACGGCATCGACCCAGCCGGCGTAGCGGCGCTCGCGTTCCTCGGCGTGCATGCGTGGTTCGAAGCGCCGCTCGGCGCGCCAGACCTCTGAAATGCCCGCCGTGCCGTCGAATACGCCTGTCTTGAGGCCGGCGAGGCACGCGGCGCCGAGGGCCGTGGTCTCGATAACCTCCGGCCGCTCCACCGGGACGTTCAGAAGGTCGGCGAGGCGTTGCAGGAACCAGTCGTTCGCCACCATGCCGCCGTCCACGCGCAGCGCGGCCGGGGCCTCGCCGCCGTCGGCCTCCATCGCCTGCAGCAGGTCGCGGGTTTGGTAGCACACCGCGTCCAACGTCGCGGCCGCGATCTCCGCCGGGCCGGTGGCGCGGTTCAGGCCGAAGATGGCGCCGCGCGCGCCCGAATCCCAGTATGGCGCGCCCAGCCCCACGAAGGCTGGCACCATGTAGACGCCACTTTCCGGGTCCGCCTGCTGTGCCAGTGTCTCGGTCTCCGGCGCGGAACCGAGCAGCTTCAGGCCGTCGCGCAGCCATTGCACCGCCGCGCCGGCGACGAAGATGCTGCCCTCCAGGGCATAGGTGGTTTCCTCGCCCAGGCGGTAGGCGATGGTGGTGAGCAGCCGGTTGCGCGAGGTCGGCGCCGTCCGCCCGGTGTTCATCAGCGCGAAGCAGCCGGTGCCGTAGGTCGATTTCAGCATGTTCTCGTCGAAGCACGCCTGTCCCACGACGGCCGCCTGCTGGTCGCCCGCGATGCCGGTCACGGGAAGCGACGCGCCGAAGAGGTCGGCCTGCGTGTGCCCGAATTCCGCGTCGCAGGCCCGCACCTCCGGCAGCATCGCGGCCGGGATGTCGAGCAGGGCCAGCAGCTCGTCGTCCCAGCGCTGCCGGCGGATGTCGTAGAGCATGGTGCGGGAGGCGTTGGTGGCGTCGGTGGCATGCACCGTGCCGCCCGTCAGCCGCCACAGCAGAAAGCTGTCCACGGTGCCGAAAGCCAGCTTCCCGGCCTCCGCCCGCTGGCGCGCGCCATCGACGTTCTCCAGGATCCAGGCGATCTTGGTGGCGGAGAAGTAGGAATCGACCAGAAGGCCGGTGCGCCGCTGGATCAGCGCCTCGTGCCCGTCCTTGCGCAACTTGTCGCACAGCGGCGCGCCTCGGCGGTCCTGCCAGACGATGGCGTTATGCACCGGCTTGCCGGTCTCGCGGTCCCAGATGACCGCCGTCTCGCGCTGGTTGGTGATGCCGATTCCGGCGATGTCCCCGGCGGCAAGGCCCGCTTTCTCCATCGCTCCGCGCGCGGTTTCCAGGGTGTCGCGCCAGATGTCCTCGGGATCGTGCTCCACCCAGCCGGAGCGGGGAAAATGCTGCGGCAGCTCCTTCTGGGCGTCGGCGACGATGCGACCGCGCCCGTCGAACACGATGGCCCGGCTGGAGGTGGTGCCCTGATCGATGGCAAGGATGTGGCGCGTGTCCGTCATGGTCTTTCCATTGGTCGTGCACGGTGATGTCCGCTGTCTCCACTTGGCGGGAGATTAGCGGCGAAAGGTGGGGATTAGCCAGCGTCGAGCGCCCTTGGGGTCCAGGCCGGGGACGGTAGGGCCAGCCATTGCGCGTGTAATCTGATCCAGCGCAATGTTCAGTGCGCCAGCAAACGCTACACGGAGCATCGGATGGGTTGGGTAAGCGCTTGCAATAACTCATCCTGCTCATGTTATGGATTGCAGGGGGTTTTTCATTGGTCGCGGGCAGACGCGGCCAGTCCCGCCGGGCGCAATCAAGATCGATACCGCCGGGCCCGCCCGGCGAAAGGGGGATCCACAAGATGTGCAAGTGCGCCCGCAAACCCTGGAGCTTCGCGGCGCTCCTGATGGCGGGAAGCTGTCTCGCCGGCCTGCCGGCGGCGGCGCAAACCGTCGACGAGTCGCCCGATCGCGATCAGGGCGGGGCGGAGGCGCCGATGCGCGCGCCGGAGGAGGGCGAGGGGCCTTACAAAGGATTGCGCCTCGGGTCGTTCCTGGTCGATCCCGGGATCTCCGTCACCGAGACGTATGACGACAACATCTTCGCCCAGAAAACCGGCGAGGAAGACGACCTGATCACGATCGTCTCGCCCACGCTCGACGTGCGCTCCGACTGGGAGCGGCACGCGGTTGGCTTTCGCGCTGGCGCGGATATCGCATTCTATGGCGAGAACCAGGACGAAGATTATCAGGACGCCTTCGTCGGACTGAACGGCCGTTACGACCTTTCGAGCACGTCCAATATCTTCGCCGGCCTGGATTTCGCCCGGGAGCACGAGGAGCGCGATTCCCCGGACGATCCCTTCGCCGCGGACGAGCCGACGACCTACACCGATTTGCAGGGCGTGCTGGGGACCGAGCACCGGCTGGGCGATGTGCGCCTGCGCGTCGGCGGCACTGCGCAGAACCTGGATTTCCGTGATGTGGATCAGGTCGGCGGCGGCGAGATCAACAACGACGACCGCGACCGCAACCAGTACGAGGTGGGCAGCCGCGCCACGCTACTGTCGAATCCCGTCTGGCAGCCGTTCGTGCAGGCGGCCTGGGACGTGCGCGAGTACGACGACGGCCGCGACGACTTCGGCTTCGAGCGCGACAGCGACGGCTACAGCGCGGCCATCGGCACGAACGTCCGCCTGGGCCAGGGCGCGCGCGGCGAGGTCCTCGCGGGCTACATGCAGCAGGACTACGAGGATTCCCGCTTCGGCACGGTGGACGGGCTGGACATCGGCGCGCGCTTGAACGTCCGCGCAACGCCGCGGGTCAGCTTCAACGCCTATCTGGACCGGTCCATAGAGGAAACGACACTGATCGGCAGCCCGGCATCCATCGACACGGTCGGCGGGGTGACCGTCAGCCATCGCTTGAGCGACCGCCTGACCGCGTCGGTGCCGCTCTACCACGTGCGAAGCGATTTCGAGCGTATCGACCGGACGGACGACACCACGGGCGTGGGCTTGCAGCTTCGCTACCTGCTGACGTCGAACCTTTACGTCGAAGGCGGCTACAACTTTGAGCGGCGCGAATCCAGCGACCCGAGCGAGGATTACGACAACAACATCATTTTCGCCCGGCTCGGCGCGCAGCTTTCCGAGACCACTTTCGACCCGGTACCGGTCTACGCGAAGCACGGCCTTTACGGCGGCCTGCAGGCGGGCCACTCGGTCCTGGGCACGGAGGTCGACGGGCCGCGCGGTCCGGGCGGCAGCGGAAGCGTCGGCAACGAACAGGCCGACGACGGCTATGTCGCTGGTGGCTTCGTCGGCTATGCGGCGATGCTGGACCGCTGGCAGTACGGCGTCGAGCTGGAAGCCGACAGGGGCGACGCGGACTGGGATCACGACAATGCGCCAGGCGACCGGGACTTCTCGGCCCAGCGCGATGTCAGCTACGGCGGGGCCGTCCGGCTCGGCTATCTGCTCAATCCGCGGGGGTTGGTCTATACGCGCGTCGGTCTGGTGCGCACCCAGTTCGATACGTTCTATGACGACGGGCGCGGTAACGTCGTCGATTTCGAGGAGACGCAGACCGGCATCCGCTTCGGCGCCGGCGTCGAGGTGTCGCTGAGCGAGCGTGTGTTCTGGCGCGCCGACTGGACCTATACCGCCTACGACGATTACGACGTGGACTACACCAGGGGCGTCGACACCTTCGACAACGACGAGTCGTTGTTCCGTATCGGTCTCGGCTACCGGCTGTACGACACCCGCGCCGACGGCGGCGAGGAAGAGGCCCGGATCGCCCACGACTTCAACGGCGCCTATGGCGGCGGCCAGCTTGGCTGGACCTGGCTCGAAACCGAGAACGAGGGCGGGCGCGGGCGTCCCATCGGCACGAGCTTCCTTAGCGTCGAGCGCGGCGGCGACGGGCCGGCCGGCGGCATCTTCGGCGGTTACGGCCAGACCTTCGGCCCGATCTACGCAGGCGTCGAGGTGGACGCGGAAGTGGCAAGCGCCGACTGGGATGTGGAGCGAGTCCCCGGACGCCGGGTGTATTCCGTCAAGAAGGATTACGCGGTCGGCGGCGGCGTACGAGTAGGCTATGTCCTGGCCGACGCGGCGCTCATCTACGGACGCGTCGGCGCCGTCCTCGGCGGGTTCAGCACGTCTTACAAGCTGGCGGACTCCGGTGTGGACGAGGACGACGAGCGGACCGAGCCCGGCATCCGCTTCGGCGGCGGCGTTGAGGTGCCGGCCAGCGAGCGTCTGTTCGTGCGGCTGGATTACACTTTTACTGACTACGACAGCTATTCGATCGACTACGGTCCTGGTAGCGACCGCTTCGACAACGACGAAAGCCTGATTCGAGTGGGTGTTGGCTATCGCTTCTAGGGCATAAAACTTCCAGACATCATGAATTTTCCGAGAGCGCGGACAAAGTCCGCGCTCTTTAGCTTTTTGTTGCTCATGATTGATTCAGAGCAATGTAGAACCCCCGCGTCCAATGCATCATGGCTCTATCGATCGGCGAAGCCGGCGATGACGCGCAAGATTCGGGATTGGAATGATGGACAAGTACGGACGCGTCCGCCTTTGGGCGCTTGGTTGTGCCGGGTTCGTCCTGGCGCTGGGAATGGAGGTTCCCGGGCCGGCCGATGGCGGCACCGCGATGGGGTTGAGCATGCCAGCCGCGAATGCGGACGAGGGCGGCTCGCACAGTGCGGGCGGCGACGGCGCGCGCCGCGGGCCGCAGGACGGACGCGGCCGCATGGGCGGCGGACCGGGCGTGGAGCCCGGCTCTCACAGCGGTGGCCATAGCGGCAGTCATCTCGAGGAAAGCGTGTTCCGTGGCGGCGGGCATCACGACGAAGCCTCGCACGAGGACGACAGCTCCCACGAGGAGCACGAATCGCAGCGTCCGGCGCATGCCGGTGGCGGCCATGAGGACGAAGGGCACGACGCAGGATCTCATGAGGACAGCGACGAGACCGAGCACGAGTCACGCCGCCCCGAACACGCGGGTGGCGGACACGAAGAAGAAGAAACATGAGAAATGTCCTGCTGTCCGGATCTCAACTTGATGCAAAGCAGTGCAGGTAAATTAGGCACAGCTAAACTAGACACGCTGGCAGACGCTTCGCGACGTGATCGGAAGTCACGACAAAGCGGACTTGCCCCAGGATATCAGGAAGGAGCGGATTCAATGACGACTGGACGGAAATCTCCGGTGAAGAGCGTGCTGATGGCCGGTGCGGCGGCCGTTGCACTTCTGGTCGCCCCGGCGGCGATCAATAGCATCGATGGCGGCTTCGGCATCAATTCGGCCCAGGCGGCCCAGGGCGAGGGCCAGGGGCAGCAGAAGCATGGCGGTCAGGGCGGCGCAGGCGCCGGCCAGGGCGGCATGCAGAAGGGCGGCCAGGAAGGCGCCGGCGGCGGCAGCGGCTCGCGGCTGGAAGAAGATGTCATGCGCGGCAAGCACGGCATGGACGCCGCCGCCGAGGACGGCGAGGAGGAGGACTCCGATCGTCCGGACTGGGCCGGCACGCCGGGCCGGGAAGGCAAGCCCGGCCAAGGCAGCCAGGGCGGTAACACCAAGAAGGGTGAGGACTACGGCGATCTCTGGGTGATCGTGCGCAACGATGACGGCACGCCGGACCTTGTCGACGGCATGGTGCAGGTGGTTTTGAGCGACGGCACCGTTGTCGCGCTGGCGGACTATGACGGCGAACTGCCGGAAGAGTATGCCGACATGGTGCAAGAGGTCGAGTTCGGCCGCATGAATATCGCGCGCTCTCCGGAGCGGGTGCTGGACCACTCGCTTACCGAAGCATTGACGAAGCTGGACGGCATGGTGATCACGGTCGACAATCTTGATGAGGTGACCGACGAATCCGGCCGCCTGATCGATTACTTCGACAATACCATCGATTCGCCGCTCGAGAATCTGGCACTTTACAAGGCTCTGCTGGAAGCGAGTGCCAGCGCGCCTGACGCCGACGGCCTTTACACAGTCAGCGTCACCTCCGACCACGAAGGCGAAAGCGTCGAACTGGACATCAAGGTTTCGGCCGACGTGCTGCCCAGCCTCGCGGCGTCCGCGCTGGCCGCCAGTTCCGACAAGACGGGCGATCTGTCGGTCGACGAGATCGCCTACATCAGCGGCTTCCTCGGCGTCGACGACGAGCTGGCGGCCCTCGTGGAGGACGATCCGAACGATCCGTCCGACGCCTTCTTCAGCTACAGCCGCGATGCGGTTTACGCCAATACCTCGATCCAGGTCCTGTTGCCGAACGAGGACGGTACGGCCTATATCCCGACGACAGTTTATGTGGTCGATACGGACGTGAACGGCGACGGGGAATACACTGCTCTGGATACCGACAACGACGGCGTCATCGATACGCTGGAGCAGGGCCAAGTCACCTTCAACACCGTGCCGTCCATCGAGGCGGACGATGACGGCCTTGATATCTTCACCCAGGCGGCCGACGACTCGGTGCAGGTTCTCGAGTACGTCCACGACAACGCGATCGACGTGCCGTTGCCCGAGGCGACCAACTGACGAGGCCCTTGCAGGCTTCTCGTATTCGGGGCGGCTCCGCCGGGGCCGCCCCTTTCATTTCCAGCCTATGAAGAGCGCGCGAGCTCCTCGGCCAATCTGATTGCGGGCGAGCCCTCTGGCTCCCCGCGCCGCACCGACGCGTGCCAGTCCACGTAGAGGCCGCCGCGCCCCACGCGAAGGGCGCAGAGCGCGCCGCTCTCGATCCGCCGAGCCACGGCCCAGCGCGAGAGGATACTGACGCCGAAGCCGGCCTGCACCAGTTCGACGATGCCCTCGGTCAGCTCGACCTTCACCAGCCGGCGCGGGCGCACCCCGCCGGGGCGGAAGAAGTGCTCGCTCTCATAGCCGTGCTCCTCGACAAGCGAGTAGGTCATGTAGGTTTCCTCCGCCAGATCGGCGGGCTCCACCTGCGCCTTGCCGGCAAGGCGGTGGTCCGGCGGCACGATCAAGACAAGCTCGTCCCGGAACAGGTGGATCGCGCGCACGTCCTCGGTCTCGACCGGGCCCGAGGCGACGGCGACGTCCAGCGCGCCGTCCAGCAGCGCGGCAAGCGGCGAGCGGCCCGGCTCGCTTGCGATCTGCACGTCGACGTCGGGGTAGGTGTCCTGGAAGTGCTTCAGCAGGGGCGGCAGCCAGTAATAGCTGTTGTAGGCACCGGAGCCGATCCGCACCACATGCCTGACCCCGCCGCCGACGGCGAGCGCGTCCCCCTCGGCCCTGGCCAGCGCCGGCAATACCTCCCGCGCCGCCGCCAGCAGGCATTCGCCCGCCGGCGTGATGCGCAAGCGCCGGCCCACCTTCGTGTAAAGGCTGAGGCCCAGCCGCCGTTCCGCTTCGCGCAGGCGGTGGCTGAGCGCGGATTGCGTCGTTCCCAGCCGCTCGGCGGCGGCCGTCAGGCTGCCGGTGTCGGCCAGTGCCAGGATGGAATGATAGTGCCGCAGCTCCAGGCGCAGCAGGGCATCCAATTCATGAATCGCTCTCATTGAATATCGGAAAATATAGAATTTCCCACATGTCAAGTTTGACGCTAGCCTGCGTCCGGGCGGCGGCGAGGTTAAGGCCCGCCCGTTCATCCGACTGACCGGATTGTTTTCTCGATGCCTGGCGGCCTGCGGGTCGCGGCAAGGTGGAGCGCTGTGCGCACGGGAGGCGCCATGAATGAGGTCCGGACGGCGGACTATGCTTTCGGACTGGTCACGCTGGCGGGTGCGGGGTTCGGCTTGAACCCGTTGTTTGCGCGCGCCCTCTATGCCGAGGGGCTGTCGCCGGAACTGGCGGTGTTCGTCCGTTTCGCGCCGATGTCCGTGGTGCTTTTGCCGGTTTTGCCCGCGCTGCTGCGGCAGTGGCGGCTTGCGCTGGTCGGCCTTGCAGCCGGCGCCGCGATGGCCGTCGGAACACTGGCCTACTTCCACGCGCTGACGGTTCTGCCGGTCTCGCTCGCGGCGCTTATATATTTCACTTACCCCCTGTTCACGATCCTGATCGGCTGGTTGGCGCTTGGACGGCCGATGACGCGGGAATCGACGGTCGCCGCGGCCCTTGTGCTGGCGGCGTGCGCGCTGGTCGTATCCCCGCGCGGCCTCGATGCAGCGCAGCTTCGGGCGGTCGCGCTGTGTTTCCTGTCGCCGCTGGGGTTCGCGCTGATCATCCACGCGCTGTCCACTTGGCTGACCCCGATGCCCTTGTGGTCGCGCATGTGTGCCGGCATCTGGGGCCACATGCTGGTGCTGGTGCCGGCAATGATATTCATGGCCGAGGGACCGTTCCTGCCAAGAGGGCCTCAGGGCTGGTCGGCGCTGGTCGGGCTGGCGACGGTGGCCGCGCTGTTGCCGCAGATCGCCTTCAGCGTCGCCGCCCCCCACGCCGGGCCGGAGCGAACGGCCATCGGCGGCAGCGCGGAGTTGCTGACCTCGCTCGCCGTCGGCTGGGTGGCGCTGGAGGAAGCCGTTCAGCCGCAGGCGGTGGCGGGGGCGACGCTGCTGATGGCGGCGCTATTCATCGCGCGCCGGCAGAGGTGAGGCGCATGCGTTGTCGGTGGCGAAGGGCGGCCCTGCGGAAGATGGCTTTCTCGGCCTCGACAATAAAGAACAGGAGCAAGGCGGCCCCCACGATACGCAGCCAGTCGTTCACGCCGATGGCGGCGGTGCCGAACAGCATATGCATGCCTGACCAGTAGGTCAGCAGCATCTGGAACGCGACGACGACCGCGACCGAAAGCTGGGCCGGGCCGCTCGACTTCAAGGCCTCGCGCGTCCAGGCGGGACCGTGGATGACGCGGCTGTTGAACAGATAGACGATCTCGCCCGCCACCAGCATGTTGACGGCAATGGTCCGCGCCTCTTCCAGGCTGGCACCGTTCTCGCGGGCAAGCTGGAACAGGCCGAAGGTGGCCGCGACCAGAAGCAGCGAGACCATGACGATGCGCCAGACCAGGAAGCGCGAGAGGATCGGTTCGTCCCGGCGGCGCGGCGGCCGGGCCATGACGTCCGGCTCGGCGCCCTCGAAAGCAAGGGCCAGCGCCAGGGTCACGGCGGTGATCATGTTCACCCACAGGATCTGCACCGGCGTGATCGGCAGGGTCGTGCCAAGCAGGATGGCGATGAGGATGGTCAGCGCCTCGCCGCCGTTGGTCGGCAGGATGAACAGGATGGCCTTCTTCAGGTTGTCGTAGACCGTGCGCCCGGCGCGCACCGCCTTGGCGATGGAGGCGAAGTTGTCGTCGGCCAGCACCATCTCCGCCGCTTCCTTCGCAGCCTCGGTCCCGCGCCGGCCCATGGCGATGCCGACATCCGCGCGCTTCAACGCCGGTGCATCGTTGACGCCGTCCCCCGTCATCGCCACCACCTCGCCGTGGCTTTGCAGCGCCTGGACGAGGCGCAGCTTGTGCTCCGGCGTAGTGCGGGCATAGACATCGACCTTGCGCACGGCATCCGCCAGCTCCGCGTCGCTCATCGCGTCCAGCCGCCGCCCCGTCAGCACCTCCGCCTCGCCGGGAACGCCAAGCTGCCGCGCCACGGCGCGGGCGGTCGATGCGTGGTCGCCGGTGATCATCTTCACGCCGATGCCCGCCTCCCGGCACGCCTCCACGGCGGCGATGGCCTCCTCGCGTGACGGGTCCAGCAGACCGAAAACGCCCAAGAGCGCGAACCCGCCGGCCTCCACTTCGGGAAAGCTCAGTGCGCTTGCGTGCTTGGGGAACTCGCGTGAAGCGACGGCGATGGTGCGATATCCCGCCGCCGCCAGCGCCTCGATCCGCTGTTCCCAGGCGTCCCGGTCGATCGAGTCTTCGCAGAGGTCCAGGATGCGCTCCGGTGCACCCTTGATGTAGGCGATGCCATGGCCGTGCCCGTGTTCGGCGGCATGCAGGGTCGCCATGTACTTGTGCGCGGATTCGAAAGGGATGGCGTCCAGCCGGGCGAAGGCCGAGTCCAGGCCCTCTTTTTCCAGTCCGGCTTTCAGGCCGAGCGTCAGCAGCGCGCCGTCAACGGGCGTGCCCTCCACCTCCCACTCCCCGTCGGCTTCGGCCCGCAGTTCGCCATCGTTACAGAGTACGCCGGCCTGCACGGCGGCCAGCAGCTCGGGCACCTCGTGCGGGTCGATGGGCTGCCCGTTCAGGGAAATCCGCCCGTCGGGACGATAACCGCTGCCGCTGACGGTGTAGTCTGCGGTGGGGGTGGCCACGTGCTGCACGCTCAACTCGTTGCGGGTGAGCGTTCCGGTCTTGTCGGAGCAGATGACGGTTACCGCACCCAGCGTCTCCACCGCCGGCAGGCGGCGGATTATGGCGCATTCCCGCGCCATGCCGGCAACGCCGATGGCGAGCGTGATGGTCATGATGGCCGGCAGTCCTTCGGGAATCGCCGCGACCGCAAGGCCGACCGCCGCCAGGAACATTTCGGCTGCTTCATAGCCCCGCAGCCAGACGCCGAAGGCGAAGGCGACCGCCGCCAGGGCCAGGATCGCGCCGGTCAGCCAGCGACCGAACACCGCCATCTGCTGTAGCAGCGGCGTGGTCAGCGTCCGCACGCCGGCCAGCATCTCCGAGATGCGGCCGATCTCGGTGTCCTTGCCGGTGGCAACGACGACACCCGTGCCCCGCCCATAAGTGACGAGCGTGCCGGAGTAGGCCATGCAGGCGCGGTCGCCCAGCGCCGCGTCGGGCGCCACGGGCTCCGTGGTTTTGTCGACGGCCAGCGATTCGCCGGTCAGCGCGGCCTCCTGTGTCTGCAGGCTGCGCACGCGCAGCAGCCGCAGGTCCGCTGGAACCTTGTCGCCCGAGGCAAGCTCGACCACGTCGCCGGGCACCAAATCGGCCGCCGCGACCGTCTGCCGGTGGCCGTCGCGGAGGACGCGGGCCTGCGGCGAGAGCATCTGTGCGATGGCATCGAGTGCGTGCTCGGCCTTGCCTTCCTGCAGAAAGCCGATGATGGCGTTGACGACCACGACGCCCAGGATGACACCGGTATCGACCCAATGCTGCAGCCCGGCCGTCACCGCCGCCGCGGCGAGGAGCACATAGATCAGCAGGTTGTCGAACTGTGTCAGGAAGCGCCGCAGCGGCCCGCGCCGCCGGCGCGTCGGCAGGGTGTTCGGTCCGTGGCGTTCCAGCCGCTGGCCGGCCTCGTGCGCCGAAAGCCCGCTTTCAGAAACTTCCAGAGCTTGCAGCGTTTCGCCGATGCCGCGCGCGTGCCAGGGAGGTGGGATATCTTTCATCAAGTGACGGCTCACAGCGGGGCGGGATCAAGGTGAGCCGCAATGCAACATGACGCCTTGCGGTTGGCATTGATGGGCATCAAAGCGCGCGGCGCGGCTCTGTGTATGGCTGAGTCGAGACGGGCAGCGCCGCCGCAACGCGAGACGGGAAGGGGAGAGCATCATCATGCCAGCACCGGGACGCATCCGGATCGGCACGAGCGGCTGGAGCTATCGCCACTGGGTCGGCCCGTTCTATCCCGAGGGCACGGCTTCGAGCGACTATCTCTCGTATTATGCCCAGCAGTTCGCGGTGACGGAGGTGAACAACACCTTCTATTCCCTGCCGAAGCTGGAAACCTTCGAGGAGTGGCGCGGGTCCACGCCCGACGGCTTCGAGTTCGCCTGCAAGGCCAGCCGCTACATCACGCACATGAAGAAGCTGAAGGATCCGGACCAGAGTGTGGTGAAGTTCTTCGAGGCGGTGGAGACGCTGGGCGACAAGCTGGGGCCGATCCTCTTCCAGCTGCCGCCGAACTTCCACATCAACCTGGGGCGCCTGCGCGCCTTGCTGGAGGTCCTGCCGTCCGGTCACCGCTATGCTTTCGAGTTCAGGGACCGGAGTTGGTTCGACGAGCCGATTTTCGACCTGCTCGACGCGCACCATGCAGCCCTGGTGATGTATGACCTGGAAGGCCGCCTGTCGCCGCTTCGAGCGACCGGCAAGCTGGCCTATATCCGCCTCCACGGACCGAAGGAGGAGGCTTATACCGGTAGCTATGCGGACAGTGCATTGCAGGACTGGGCCGCGCGCATCCGGGAGTGGAGCGGCGAGGGGCGTGACGTCTATTGCTTCTTCGACAACGACGAGGCCGGCTACGCCGCGCGGGATGCGACGCGGCTCCAGGGATTCCTATAGGAGAGGTGAGTAGATTACCGGCTTACTGCTCGCAGGCCCGCTCCGCCAGCGAGCGGGCAAGCTGCGCAAGCGCCTCCTGCTGGCGCTGGTCGTTGATGCGCGAGAAATTGCGGGCGAGATCCAGGCACATGCGCTGGCGTTCCGAGGTGGATTCGCTGTCGGTCTCGTCGAAGCCGTCGAAGAAGTATCCGACGTCGACGCCCAGGACCTTGGCCATCTCGTAGAGCCGCCCCGCCGAGACACGGTTGATGCCGCGTTCGTACTTGTGCGCCTGCTGGTAGGTGATGCCGATGAGGTCGGCAAGCTGCTGCTGCGTCAGACCCAGCATGGTCCGCCGCTCACGAATCCGGCGACCCACATGACACTCGATCTTGGTGGTCTTGGGCGAACGCTTGGTCACAGTGGTTCCGGTGCGATGGGGTGCGGGGTGCGGGGTGGCATCCTCGGCGGATTCGAGGAGTGCTTCTGACGATTCCATGTTATACATGAGGCGTTTATCCTCTTTTGGTTGTCATGTTGCCGGCTACGCCGGCTGGCACGCGAGGGCCGGAACAAGGCGGCGTCCGATACCTCTCTCCATCCCGTCCCACCGTGCCCCACTCAAGCCGCTGCCGGGCCGGGGGCGACCCGTAAAAGCGCAGCGACAAAAGTTTTGCCCCGTAACTACCGCGAATTGATCAAAAGGTAAAGAGATTTATGCGACTGGAAACCTAGGCGTTTACTATTATTAGTAGTAAATTATGTCATAAATATAGCTGATTGGTAGAAAAGCCAGACCCGTAGAACCAGGAAGAGGCGGGTACGGACCCTGTGCCCGGCCGCGATCAGATGCGGGTCAGGAACACACGCGAGGCCGATGGCCAGAGGGGCGGCTGGGCGCCATAGCGACGATATGCTGTGTTGGCGAGCCTTGCCGGGATGCGCCCGTCGGCAGCCGGCCGTTCGGTTTGGGCCAGCGCCGACATCAGCGCCGGCGACAGCAATCCGGAATCGACCCGCGCTCCGAAGCCGGCCGCCAAAGCCGCCTTCTGCCCGGCGGGAAGGTGGAAGGGAATCGCCGTGAAGGGCTTGCCGTGACCGGACGACGTGCGCGCGCTGGGTGCGATGGCCCGCATGGGCGCGTGCGGGGCGATCCGCATTTCCCTGGATGGCGCCGGGTCGGGAGGCAGGTTGGATAGGTGAGCCATCGCGCATGCAACTCCGGCGTGTAAGGGGGCGACCCTGTTAACAGAAAGTTTACCAAATTACCCTCAAAAGTCCAGACGCGCTAGAAAATACAACAAGATGCCGCAAAATTAACCACGATTTTTAAATATATTTATTTAGGAATTTAAATGGAATCACCGATAAGACGACTCACCCTTTATTAAGAATCGTCCCGCTACCCTCGCGGCAGTCGGGCGACCCGAATTCAGGCAGAAGGCGTACGCCGCTAGGAGGGCATTTTGGCTGGGCCGAACGGCCAACAGGACCGTGTGGACGAACTCGCCCGGCTGCGCGCGGCGCTGATGGCCGCCGGCGATATCGTTTACGAGTGGGACGTCGCCAGCGATACCATCGTCTGGCACGGCGATCTCACCAAGCTGTTCGACTGCACCAACGACGACGTGCCCGCGACGGGAGAGCGGCTGAGCACGCGCATCCACCCCGAGGATCTGCCCCAGCGCCAGAAGGTGTTGAGCGAGCATATCTCCAGCGGCCTTGCCTACGATTGCGAATACCGCCTGCGCGGGCCTGACGGCGATTTCCACTGGGTGCACGACCGCGGCGCCCTGGATGCGGTGCGCAGCGGCGCGGCCCTGCGGCTGGTCGGCACGATGCGGCTTGTCACCTCGCGCAAGGCGAACGAGGAGCGGCTCGCCTATCTGGCGAACTATGACGAGCTGACCGGGCAGGCGAACAAGCTCCGCCTGCGCCAGGCGCTGGATCAGGCGCTGGTGGAGAGCGGACGTTTCGGCCTGTCGGGCGCTTTCCTGGCGATCGGCCTGGACCAGCTCGCCATGATCAATAGCGCCTTCGGCTACGAGGCGGGCGACGCGGTCCTGGTCGCGGTCGGAGAGCGGCTGACCACCTGCCTGCGCGCCAGCGACGTCGTCGGCCGCATTGGCGGCGACTGCTTCGGCGCGGTGCTGCATCGCTGCGATCAGCGAGAGGCAATGGCCGCGGCCGAGCGGGCGGCCAACGAGATCCGCCGGCAGGTCGTGGAAACGCCAGCAGGACCGGTGCGCGTCACGGCCTCGGCCGGCGTGGTGATGTTCCCCCAGCAGGCCAACACCAGCTACGACCTGATGGTGAAGGGCGAGGGGGCGCTGCGGCAGGCGAAGGCCCGCGGGCGCAACTGCGTCGGCCTGTACGAGATGACGGAAGAGCAGCGCCGCTCCGATCGCGCCTCGCTGGACATCGGGGCGGAGGTGCAGGAAGCGCTGAAGGAGGGGCGGCTCGTCTTCGCCTATCAGCCGATCGTGCGCAGCACCGACGGACGCGTGGATTTCTACGAGTGCCTGCTTCGTCTGCGCCGCCGCGACGGCGAGATCGTTCCCGCCGGTCGTTTCGTGCCGGTTGTGGAGCAGCTTGGCCTGATGCGCGCCCTGGACAGGCACGGCCTCGATCTCGCGGTCGAGGTGCTGCGCAACGATCCGCGGGCGAGTCTCGCCATCAACATCTCGGGGCTGACGGCCAGCGATCGCTCTTGGCTGCGGGCGCTGACCGGCAAGCTTCGTGACCGGCCGGATGTCGCCCGTCGTCTGGTGGTCGAGATCACCGAAACCGCTGCCTTGCGGGACGTGGAGGAATCCGCCCGTTTCGTGCGCGCGGTTCGCGACCTGGGCTGCCGGGTGGCGCTCGACGACTTCGGGGCCGGTTTCATGACGTTCCGGCATCTCAAGGCGCTCACCGTCGATATCGTCAAGATCGATGGCTCGTTCGTCCGCGATATCGCGACCGAACCGCAGAACCGCCTTTTCGTGCGCAACCTGCTGGGCCTCGCGAACTCCCTGGATCTTTCCGCGGTGGCCGAATGCGTCGAGACGCGGGAAGAGTCGGACATCCTCTCCGCCGAAGGCGCCGACCTGCTGCAGGGCTATTTCTTCGGCAAACCGGCGCTGGACGAGCCGTGGTCGGAGGCCGAGCGGGAAGCGGGGGCCGGGCCGGCCGGCGCGGACCAGGTCGTGGATATATCGACCAGCGTGCGCCGGGGCAGCGGGCAGGCCTGACCGCGGGTTCGATCCGCTTGGGCCCGTAGCCGCGACGCGATCCGTTTTCTGGTTAAAAAGTCCGCTTTCTCACGCGCGGTCGTGGCGCCGGCTCAGGACGAACCCGAACCCTGGCGCCGCTTGCCCTGCGCCACGGCCTTGCCGCCGGGCTTGGGCTCGCCGTCCTCGCTATCTTGCTGTCGATGGGCCAGGTCGTCCAGCTGCTGTTGCAGCAGATCAACCTGACGCTTCAGTTGCGCCAGCGATTCGTCCTCGCCGCCGTTTTCGCCTGCCTGACCCTGCTCGCCGCCAGCAGATTCCGGCTCACTTTCGCCTTGCGCGTGACCCCCGCCTTCTTCGTCCTGGGTGGGCGGAACGCCGAAGGGGCTGAACATCTTCATCGCGCTTTCCATCAGCGCGGCGTTCTGACGGCTCATCTCCTCCAGGTTGCTGCCGAAGGGGAACATGCCGCTCATCGTCTCCTGCATCTGCTGGCGCAGGCGGTCCTGGTTCGCGGCGAACGCGCCCATCATGTGTTCCAGATAGCGGGGCACGAGGCCCTGCATGCTGTGTCCGTAGAAGCTGATCAGTTGCCGCAGGAAGGTGATCGGCAACAGGTTGGTACCCTTCGACTCCTCTTCCACGATGATCTGGGTCAGGACCGAGCGGGTGATGTCCTCGCCCGTTTTGGCGTCGTACACGACGAAATCGAAATCGTCCTTCACCATCTGACACAGATGGTCCAGCGTGACGTAGCTGCTCGTCGCCGTGTTGTAGAGCCGCCGGTTCGCGTATTTCTTGATAACGATCGGACCCTGGGTACGGCCGGAGCGGCCGCCGCGCGGCTCATTCTGCTCATCTCGCGCCATTCACTGCCCTCTCACCCGGTGCAAGCGAAGCCGGTTTTACACTGGCCTTTGTGGATACTGCGGCGATGCAATATGGCCTGTCAACGACGGATGACCCGGATGTTTGCGCCGCGCAAGTGCGTGCTGCGTCGCAGCACGCCGTCTGGCCATTCGAAGGTGTCGCCGTTATACTCCCGGCCATGTCGGATGGGGCGGATCTCGAAGACTTGGCACGACGATATCTGGACCTCTGGCAGGACCAGATGACCGCGCTTGCCGGCGATGCGGAATTCGCCGAGGCTGTGGAGCGTTTCCTTCAGTTGACGGGAATGCCCGCGCCGGGTCATTCCATGGATGCCGCAAGCGCGCCTAAATCGTCCGTTCCGGGCGGCGCCATGGCATGGGCTGCCTGGCCCGCCGCCGCGATGGCCGCGATGGCGACGGCGGCGAATCAGGCCGGCCAGGCGTTCGAAGCGCCCACGTCACAGGCAGTGGGCGGGGCCGGGACGCCGCAAGCACGAGGGCAGGATGGGCAAACGGCTGGGACCCAGACCGCTTCCGGGCCATCTGGCGACGGCGCTGTGGACGTGGACGAGCTCCTACGCCGCCTTGCCACTCTGGAAGAGCGGGTGGCTTCCCTCGAGTCCGGAACTGGCGGAAACGGCGGATCGGCTGCGCGCCGATCTCGAAAACGTCAGTCCTGAAGCCTTCTCCGCCGCCCTGGCCAAGGTGGCGACACGGCGCCACCACGATCTTCTGTCCGGCATCCAGGCCTATCGTCATCATCCCTATCGCCGCGACGTGACGGACCCCCCCGCGATCTGGCGCGACGGGAGCACCTGCCTGCGCGATTACGGCGCGGTCGAGGGGGCGAGGTCCGGCGGGCCCGTCGTGCTTTGCGTGCCCTCGCTCATCAATCGTGCCTACGTTCTGGACCTGAAGGCGGATAACAGCCTGTTGCGCACGCTGGCGGCGGATGGTGTACGTCCCCTGCTGGTCGACTGGGGCTGGCCGGGGCCGGCTGAGAAATCCTTCACCCTCACCGACTATATCGCCGGCCGGCTGGAAGGCGCGCTGGACGCGGCATGCGAGGTCGCGCGCGGGCCGGTCGCGGTGCTGGGCTATTGCATGGGCGGGATGTTGGCGCTCGCCCTGGCGCAGCGCCGGCGCCGCGACGTCGGTGCGCTGGCGCTACTGGCAACCCCCTGGGACTTCCACGCCGAGCAGGGCGCGCAGGCACGGCTTGCCGCGCGCGCCGGGCAGCTCATGGAGCCGGCGATGCAGGCGATGGGTCAGCTTCCAGTCGATGCGATCCAGATGCTGTTCTCGGGTCTCGACCCGCACACGGCGGTGCGGAAGTTCCTGACGTTCGGCCGCCTGGATCAGGACAGCCGCCGCGCCGAGGTGTTCGTCGCGCTGGAGGACTGGCTGAACGACGGCGTCCCGCTGGCCGCGCCGGTGGCGCGGGAATGCCTCTACGACTGGTACGGCGCGAACACGCCGCCGCGCGGCGGCTGGCAGATCGCCGGGCGACCGGTCGATCCCGCGCACGCCGACATGCCGGCGCTTTGCCTGGTGCCGCAACATGACCGCATCGTGCCGCCGGCCTCCGCCGCCGCGCTTGGAAGGGCGCTTCCGCGCGCCGAGGTCAGGACGCCGCCACTGGGTCACATCGGCATGGTCGTGAGCGGGCGGGCGCGCGACAAAGTTTGGTCGCCTTTATTGACGTGGCTCAAAGCGCGAATGTTGCGGCGCAAATAAAACCCGCGCCTGTCGGCCGTCTCGGGATCCTTGCAAGGTTCGAGGTGGCCAATGATATGCGGAGTGGTTTACCTTTGGTGCGGTGCAGCGTGCCACGCGCCGGCACGCTGGCAATCCATTCGCATCGATACGTCACGGCAAGGAGGAAAACGCTATGACGGTAGCGGGAGAAGCCGGCGAGGCTGTCCGCAAGGACATCGTGATCGCCAGCGGCGTTCGCACCGCGGTCGGCACTTTCGGGGGCGGTCTGTCCTCGGTGCCGGCCTCGTATCTGGGCACTGCGACCATCAAGGAGGTGCTGTCGCGCTCCAAGGTGGAGGCCGGGGAGGTGGACGAGGTGGTGATGGGCCAGATCCTCACCGCAGCGCAGGGCCAGAACCCGGCCCGTCAGGCCGCGGTCAACGCTGGTATCCCGGTGGAGCGCACGGCCTATGGCATCAACCAGCTTTGCGGTTCGGGCCTGCGCTCGGTCGCGTTGGGGTATCAGGCGCTGGCGCTGGGCGATGCCGACATCATCGTCGCCGGCGGCCAGGAGAGCATGAGCCAGGCGCCGCACGCCCAGCATCTGCGTAACGGCCAGAAGATGGGCGACCTGAAGTTCGTCGACACGATGATCAAGGACGGCCTGTGGGATGCCTTCAACGGCTATCACATGGGCAACACCGCCGAGAACATCGCCCGCCAGTGGCAGATCACGCGCGAGCAGCAGGACGAGTTCGCCGCGCGCTCTCAGAACCGGGCCGAGGCGGCGATGAAGGCCGACCGCTTCCAGGACGAGATCGTCCCGGTCACCATCAAGACCCGCAAGGGCGAGCAGACGGTCAGCAAGGACGAGTTCCCGCGCGCGGGCGTCACGGCCGAAGGCCTGGCCAGCCTGAAGCCTGCCTTCGACAAGGAAGGTACGGTGACGGCCGGTAACGCCTCGGGCATCAACGACGGCGCCGCCGCCGTGGTGCTGATGACTGGCAAGGAAGCCGAGAAGCGCGGCGTCGATCCGATGGCGCGCATCGTCTCCTGGGCGACCTGCGGCGTCGATCCCTCCATCATGGGCGTCGGCCCGATCCCGGCCAGCCGCAAGGCGCTTGAAAAGGCCGGCTGGCGCGTCGACGACCTGGACCTGATCGAGGCCAACGAGGCCTTTGCCGCGCAGTCGCTGGCGGTCGTGAAGGACCTTGGCCTGGATCCGGAGAAGGTGAACGTCAACGGCGGCGCAATTGCCATCGGGCACCCGATCGGTGCGTCGGGTGCGCGCGTGCTGGTCACCCTGCTGTACGAGATGCAGCGCCGCGACGCGAAGAAGGGCCTGGCGACGCTGTGCATCGGCGGCGGCATGGGCATCGCCATGTGCGTCGAGCGCGGCTGAGCCGGGCGCATATCCAGCCCAACCAATTCGGTCAAGTCAGACCGTCACGAGTCGGGCCCGGCCTCAAGGACGTCGGGGCTGGGCCCGTCCTTTATGCCGAATCGCTCCAGTATTCACCTACGAGCGGTTGACCGGCACCGACCGGTCAATGGTTTCATGGCAAAGCCAGTCGTGCGGTGGCGCTGCCCATGGGATCCGGTCGGGCCTGATCCAGCATTCGAGCGACGGATAATAAAGGGAGGACCAGTATGGCTCGCGTAGCACTTGTAACCGGCGGTACTCGCGGTATCGGACATGCCATCTCGATTGCCCTGCGCGACGCCGGCTATAGCGTTGCGGCGAACTACGGCGGTAACGACGAGGCGGCGAACGCGTTCAAGGAAGAGACGGGCATCCCCGTCTACAAGTTCGACGTCGGCGATTTCGACGCCACGAAGGCCGGCATCGAGGCGGTCGAGAAGGACCTGGGTCCGGTGGACGTGCTGGTGAACAACGCGGGCATCACCCGCGACACCACGCTGCACAAGATGACCCCGGACAAGTGGAACTCGGTCATCCATACCAACCTGAATTCCGCCTACAACTGCACCCGCAACGTGATCGAGGGCATGCGCGAGCGCGGCTTCGGCCGGGTCATCTGCATCTCGTCGATCAACGGCCAGAAGGGGCAGTACGGCCAGTCGAACTACGCCGCCGCGAAGGCGGGCCTGATCGGTTTCACCAAGTCCGTTGCGCAGGAGAACGCCAGCAAGGGCATTACGGTCAACGCCATTGCGCCGGGCTACATCGGCACCGACATGGTCCGCGCCGTGCCGCAGGACGTGCTGGACAAGATCGTCAAGCAGATCCCCGTCGGCCGGCTGGGCGAGCCCGAGGATATCGCCCGCTGTGTGGTGTTCCTGGCGGCCGACGATGCCGGTTTCATCACCGGCTCGACGCTGACGGCCAACGGCGGCCAGTACATGGACTGAGGCGTTTCCGCCTTTCCCGACGTTCCTGTAGACGTTTGCGCGGCCCTTCCGCACCCTTGGCGGGAGGGCCGTTCATTTCTGGCCCATCGTCACGAAACGCAGGAGGTGCAAGGTGTCGCCAATGGTTCCGCTGATCGAGTATGAGCAGGCGAGCGACGAGGTGCGCGTGGTCTACGATGACATCATGGCCACCCGCGGTACCGACTGGATCAACAACTTCTGGAAGGTCCTGGCAAACGATCCCGCCACGCTGAAACGGACATGGGAGCAAGTGAAGGCCGTGATGGCGCCCGGCGCGCTGGACCCGCTGACAAAGGAGATGATCTACGTCGCCGTCTCGGCCACGAACAACTGCGAGTACTGCATCCGCTCGCATACCGCCGGTGCGCGTGCCAAGGGCATGACCGAGGCGCAGCTTGCCGAACTGCTGGCCGTGGTTGGCCTGGCGAACCAGACCAACCGGCTGGCCAACGGCTATCAGGTCCCCGTGGACGACAGCTTCAGGTAAGCGTCGCGCCAGACCCTACTCGGCGGCCTGTGCGCCCGGCTTGCCGCCGCGCGGGATCTCCTTTTTCGGGTCGTAGAACGGCACGGCGTGGACGACCGCCGACACCGCCTCGGCCTCGCCCGGCAGGTCGACGGCGAGCTGCGTTCCCACCTTCGTGTAGTCGATGGGCACCATGGCAAGACCGATGTTGGTTTCCAGCTTCGGCGAGTAGAAGGCGCTGGTGACATAGCCGATGTCGTGGCCGTCGCCGCCGTCGCGCACGGTCCAGAAGTCGGCGTTGTACCAAGTGACGCGCGGGCCGCCCATGACGACGCCGGTCAACTTGCGGCCGACGCCCTGCTCGCGGATGCGGTGCAGCGCGTCCCGGCCGACGTACCAGTCAGGCTTGTCGGGGTCGAACTGCCATTCCAGCGGCAGCTCGAACAGGTTGGTTTCGATATCCATGTCCTGGCCGTATGACAGGATGCCGGCCTCGATCCGGCGGATGTGGCCGGGGGCGATGACCCGCAGGTTATAGGGCTGTCCCGCCTCGACGATGGCGTCCCAGAGCCCGTCGGCGTCGCGCGTGGCATTGCGTAGATAGACCTCGTAGCCGACCTCGCCCGAGAAGCCGGTCCGCGAAATGACGACCTCCAGGCCATCCAGCGTAGTCTGCCACAGGCCGTAATAGGGAATCTCGTCCACCTGTGCGCCGAAGAGGTCGTGCATCAGCGGCTGCGCTTTCGGCCCCTGCACCTGGACGGGGGAGACGTCGATCTCGGCAATCTCCACGTCGAAGCCCCAGCCGGTGTTCAGCCCCTTCAGCCACAGCAGCAGGTCGCTGTCGGAGATCGAGAACCAGAACTCGTCCTCGGCCACGCGCAGAAGGACGGGATCGTTCACCACGCCGCCGTCATTGTCGCAGAGGATGACGTAACGCGCCCTGTTCACGGGCAGCTTCTTCTTCATGTCGCGGGTGACGACGCGGTTGACGAAATTCAGCGCGTCCGGGCCCTTGACCATGATCTGCCGCTCGCAGGCAACGTTCCATAGCGTCACATGGCGGGTCAGGTACTCGTACTCGCCCATCAGACTGTCGGCCTCGGGCGAAAAGTAGAGGCGCGGATGGTAGACCTTGTTGTAGACGGTCACGGCGCGCACGCCGTGCTCCACCGATTTGTGCCAGAACGGCGATTTGCGCACGCGCGTGCCAATCAGCATCTTCACGTCGCTGTCGCCGCTTTGCCGCAGGTTGACGGGGACCTTGCGTTCCTTCGTCTGGGCCATTGCGTCGCTCCTTTCGCTTTGCGGTCAAGCGGCCGCCTCGCCCAATCCCCGGGGCCGCGAGCCATAAATCGCGACCCACAACTTCCATGTGGAGACGACATGCCAAGCGGTCCAGGGCGACGGCCTGTCGCGGCGCTTGGAGCATGGCCGAAATATTTTCGTTTATATGAATGCGAGATATAGTGACCGTGACGGCGAGAGCGGCGGTAGACCCCTGGAACCTCTCTCGCAAGCGCGATATGGGAGGCGCAGATGTGCAACCTCTTCGCCGGCCAAAGCCCCGCGACCTACGCCTACGTGACGCGCTCCGTGCGGCTGGGCGGTCACGCGACGAGCATTCGCCTGGAAGCGCAGTTCTGGAACATCCTGGACGAGATCGCGGCGCTGCAAGGCATGACCACGCCGCGCTTTCTCTCCACGCTGCATCAGGAGGCCCTGGAGATTCACGGCGAGGTGCCGAACTTCGCCTCGCTTTTGCGCAATGCCTGTGTCACATACCTCCGCCGCCCGCAGAATCTGCCCGTCGCGGACACTCTGGCCAAGGCGGTGCCGGCGGCGGATGCGGTGTAGTAGCCCGCTAACACCACGCGCCCGTTTGACGGCGTAAGCTTTCCTTTCGAAGCCTGGGCGCGGCCTCATCTTGCGAGCCGCCGGGCTTCGCACCGCGCAGATCAGAACGAAAACGCGGCGCGGCAGTCATACGGGAGGCATACGCTTATCATGGAACGGCGAATCAAAGGCATGAACCGCCGGCAGTTCCTGCAGACCAGCGGACTGACGGCGGCGGGGACGGCATTTGCCGCGCCGCTGCTTACGGCGGCCGACCGCGCCTGGGCGATCGAGCTGAGCGGCGCGTTGGACCAGCACACGGCCGATACGCTTCTAAAGATGGTCCGGCGGCTCTACCCGCACTCGACGCTGAGCGACATCTACTACGGCTATGTGGTGGAGGACCTGGATCGGGCCGCGAAGTCCGACGAGCAGGTGGCCAAGCTTCTGAAGGACGGTGTCAAGAAGCTGGACCGGGCTTTGCAAATCGACTTCCTGGACCTGTCCGATGGCTACCAGCTCAAGGTGCTGGAAGGCATGAGCGACAGTGCCTTCTTCGAGAAGGTGCGCTCCACCACCATCGTGTCCCTCTACAACCAGGAGCTCGTCTGGCGCCACTTCGGCTACGAGGGCGCGTCCTACCCCTACGGCGGCTACATAAATCGCGGCTTCGACGACCTGGCCTGGCTGCCCGAGCCGCCGGCGGAAGCAAGTCCGCCGAAGCAGAGCTGAATAGGGGAGGGACGCGGTCATGGCCAAGATCGGATACAAGGACGACAGCGCGGTCGTCATCATCGGCTCGGGGGCCGGCGGCGGCACGCTGGCGAACGAGCTGTGCCAGAAGGGCATCAAGGTGGTGGTACTGGAGGCTGGCAAGCGCCACACTATCGACGACTTCACCAACGACGAGTGGGCGGCGTTCGGCCAGCTTTCCTGGCTGGACAAGCGCACCACCTCGGGCAACTGGCGGGTGGCGAAGGACTTCCCGAACCTGCCGGCGTGGATCTGCAAGACCGTGGGCGGCACCACGGTGCACTGGGCCGGCGCCAGCCTGCGCCTGCAGGCGCACGAACTGCAGGCGCGGAGCACCTACGGCGAGATCGACGGCGCCAACCTGCTGGACTGGCCGCTGACGCTGGAGGAGCTGGAGCCCTACTACGCCAAGGCCGAGGACAAGATGGGCGTGACCCGCACCAACGGCATCCCCGGCCTGCCCGGCAACAACAACTTCAAGGTGATGTACGCCGGCGCCACGCGGCTGGGCTACAAGGAGGTGCACACCGGGCGCATGGCGATCAACAGCCGGCCGCGCGACGGCCGCAACGCCTGCATGCAGCTCGGATTCTGCTTCCAGGGCTGCAAGTCGGGCGCCAAGTGGTCGACGCTCTACACCGAGATCCCGAAGGCGGAGGCGACCGGCCAGCTGGACCTGCGCCCGCAGTCGCATGTGCTGCGCATCGAGCACGACGACAGCGGCAAGGCCAGCGGCGTGGTCTACGTCGACAAGGACGGCAACCAGCAGCGCCAGGCCGCGCGCGTGGTGGCGGTGGCCGGGAACTCGATCGAGACGCCGCGGCTGCTCCTGAACTCCGCCAGCAGCGCCTTCCCGGACGGCCTGGCGAATTCCTCCGGCCAGGTCGGGCGCAACTACATGCGCCACATGACCGGCTCGGTCTACGGCGTCTTCGACAAGCCGGTGAACGCCTACCGCGGCACCACAATGGCCGGCATCGTCCAGGACGAGGCGCACAACGACCCGGCCCGCGGCTTCGTCGGCGGCTACGAGATGGAGACGCTGTTCCTGGGCACGCCGTTCATGGCGGCGTTCCTGGATCCCGGCGCCTGGGGCGCGGAGTTCGCCGGCGACATGGACGCCTACGACCACATGGCCGGGATGTGGCTGGTCGGCGAGGACATGCCGCGCGAGGGCAACCGCATCACGCTGCACGACAGCGAGACGGACCAGTACGGCATGCCGATCCCGAACGTCCACTTCGACGACCACCCGAACGATATCGCCATGCGCAGCCACGCCTACAGGCAGGGTTCGGCGGTGTACGAGGCGGCCGGGGCCACCAAGACCATCGAGACCCCGCCCTACCCCTCGACCCACAACCTCGGCACCTGCCGGCAGAGCGCCAAACCTGCCGACGGCGTGTGCAACAAGTTCGGCCAGAGCCACGACGTGGCCAACCTGTTCATCTCCGACGGCAGCCAGTTCACCACCGGCGGCGCCGAGAACCCGACGCTGACCATCGTCTCCCTGGCCATCCGCCAGGCCGACTACATCGCCGAGGAGATGGGCCGGAAGGCGATCTAGGCTTTCAGTCGTCGCTGCCCCGGCGGGGTGGGCGGCCCCCCTCCGGTCGCCTTTCGGCCACCTGTCTCCCCCGCCGGGGAGACGACTGATCGTGGCGCGATCAGCCACTCGGTGGCTTCCCCGACGGGGGAAGCTGCCCGAAGGGCTGAAGGGGCGCCTGAACGCGGACGGCTCGGTCGATCTAGGCGGCCTTGACGCGTCGCAGGAACTCGGGCGCTTCACGGCGCAGGCGATCCGCATGCTCGCCGAGTTCCTTGGCGGCATCGACGACCTGTGCGGCGGCCGATGTCGTATTGCTGGCGGCTTCCTTGACCTCGCCGACGCCATTGTTGACGTCCCGCGTGCCGGTCGCGGCCTCACGCACGTTGCGGGTGATCTCCCGCGTCGCGGCGCCCTGCTCCTCCACCGCGGAGGAGATGGTGGTGGAGATCTCGTCCATCTGCCGGATGGTGTCAGAGATGCGTTCGATGGCGCCGACGGCATCCTGCGTCGCGGTCTGCACGCGCTCGATATGCCCGGAGATCTCTTCCGTCGCCTTGGAGGTCTGCCCGGCCAGCGACTTGACCTCGTTCGCGACCACGGCGAAGCCCTTGCCGGCCTCGCCTGCGCGCGCGGCCTCGATGGTGGCGTTGAGCGCGAGGAGATTGGTCTGCTCGGCGATGTCCTGGATCAGCTTGACGACGTCGCCGATCTTGTCCGCCGCCTCGTTCAGGCCGCGCACCTGGGAGGTGGCGTTGTCTGCCTCTCCCCGCGCCGAGTTGGCGATGCGCGTCGATTCGCCCACGCGCCGGCTGATCTCGTCGATCGAGCCGGTCAACTGCTCCGCCGCCGCCGCGACCGTCTCGACGTTGGCCGAGGCCTGCTCCGACGACGCGGACAGCGAGGTCGCCTGCGAGCCCGCGTTCTCCGCGATGCCGTTCAGGGAGGAAGCTGTCCGATCGAGCTGTCCGGCGGCCGAGGCGATCTTGCCGGCAATCTCGCCGATGCTTTCGTCGAACGCGCCGGCGATCTCGTCCACCAGCCGCTGTTTCGTCGCCTCGCCCTCGTCGAGGTAGATGGAGATCGCCCGCTCCATGTCGAACATCGCCGCTTTGGTGATGGCGGCGGTCGCGGCGCTGCGCTTGTCCTCGTTCGAACGGCCGAAGCGGTCGCGGTAATGCCGGCTGACCCGGTCCAGCATGCGGGTCAGGATGAAGCTGTAACCGCCGATGTACCAGCGCGGCGAGAGACCAAGGCGCGCATGGGTCTCGCCGATCTTGCGCACCGATTCGACGTAGTCGGGCCCGAAATTGCCGGAGAGGATCTCGCTCCAATGCTCGATCTGCTTGTCGCGGGCGTAGTTCACCCCCGATTCGCCGTTGAACATCTCCATCAGGTGCGACCAGCCGCGCAGGTGGCGATAGAACTCGTCCATGATGCCTGGCAGCTCGCGCTGGATCAGCGGCCTGACCTCGGCCAGTGCTTCCCGCGTGTGCTGGTCGATCTGGAGAAACTCGAGATAGCGGTCGTCGTCGCGCGCGCTTGCCATGAGGTCCGCCCCCATCCTGCGATTGCCGATACTGGTATTTTGCGTTGACCCGTGTGGAATACGGGTGTGGTAGCGCTGCAATTGCTAGGTGTACCGCCCTTAAGGTACCGTTAATTTAAGCCAAATATTTTACTTAAAACTCGGTACCTCTGGACAGCGCCGGTCGCCGGGCCTTAAGAGGGGGCATGCACGATTTCTGGCGCGACAGCGGGTATCTCTTGCTGACGGCTTGTCCGGATGGCCGCCTGCAGGTCACCGACGACTTCCTTCGGGCCTACTTCCTGCGCCCGGAGGTGCAGCCGGTCGAGGAATCCTGCGACGCCGAGCGGCGCCTGCACCGTGCTCTGCTCGACAACCCGCGCGAGGCGGTATCCGCCGCCCGGCTCGAAGAACTGGCCGATCCGGACGCGCAAGAGAACTATCGGATCGTGCTGTCGTTCCGCGACCGGCTGGTGCGGGCCGCGTGCCTGGAGGACGCTTATCTGGGCCTGTTCCTGGAAAACGGGCGCGTGCCGGTACCTCCGCTGTTCGTCGACCAACTGGCCCATGTCCTGATCCGCCACGTTCTCGATGGTTGCACGGACCCCTTGCGCATCCGCGCGGGTGAGTTGTTCTTCCGCGAGCAGGCGGTGACGATCAATGACGGCTTCATCATGGCCGCCGACGCGGAAACCGTGGAGACGCACGCCTCCAGCGGCGGGTTCGGGGATCTGGGACGCCTGGTCAGCCAGGCGCAGACGCCGCTGCGCACACTCGACCTCGACGTGCTGAACGAGGACAACGCGGCGATTTACTGGGAGCGGGCGGAGCGCTTCGATACCGTCCTCAACCTGAACTTCGCCGGCGCTGGCCTGGATGCGCTGTGCCGTGTGCTGGAAGCCTGGATACGGCATTTCCTCGACGTCGACGTCTCCATCCAGCCAGTCCAGCAGATCAGCGACGAACGCTGGGTCTGGCACATCGGCCTGGACCGCGAGGCCAGCCGGCTGCTGGACGACCTGTGGAACGGGGTGGAGCCGGACGAGGCGCGCCTCGCCCGCCTGCTGTCGCTGTTCCGGATGGAATTCAAGGACCCCGGCATGATGCCGCAAGCCATCGCCGGCCGCCCGGTTTATCTGGGCCTGATGACGGACGAGGGTGGGCGCCTCAAGCTCAAGCCGCAGAACCTGCTGGTGAACCTGCCGCTGGCCGAGCGGGGCTAAGGACCTTCCTGAAAACGAAATCGGGGCGGGAGGTTTCTCCTGTCCCGCGGGCTGCGCGCTTGATCCGGTGACGAAATCGCGATGCGACTTGAGCGGGAATGTCGCGGTTAGACGCGGACGGGTCGCGTCCTGTGGGGTATTTGTTTCGCCTGCTCCCCTATCGCTGCCGGGAAGCCACTGCGGAAGCCGACGGCATCGTGCCGCGGTATCCAGAAAAATGCGCTCGGGCTTGAGCGAAGGGGGAGACATGCGGCGGCGCGACGACCTGGTATTCTCGATGGCGGAGTATGAACGCCGACTCGGCAACCTGCGCGCGGAGATGGAGCGGCGCGCCCTGGACGCGGTCATTATCACCACGCCGGAGAACCTGTTCTACCTGACCGGCTACCAGACGCCGGGCTATTATTATTTCCAGTGCCTCGTCGTGCCGCTGGAGGGCGAGGCCTTCATGGTGACGCGGCTGCTGGAGGATTCCAACGTCCAGACGCGCACGTGGGTGGAGTACAGCCGTCCCTACGCCGATACCGATTCGCCCATCGGTTCGCTGCACATGGCGATGAGCGAGTTCGGGCTGTCGCGTGCCCGCATCGGCTATGAGAAAAGCTCCTACTTCTTCCGGGCGGGCGAGCAGGAGCAGCTTATCTTCGCGATGGAGGAGGCCCACCTTCAGGATTGCACCGGCATCGTCGAGAGCCTGCGCCTCATCAAGTCGCCGGACGAGATCGCCATGATGCGCGAGGCGGGCAAGACCACCATGGCCGGCATGCAGGCCGGCATTGATGCCACCCGCGCCGGGATCAGCGAGAACGATATTGCCGCCGAGATTCATTACGCCATGATCAAGGCCGGCAGCCACTATCCGGCGATCTCGCCGTTCGTGGCCTCGGGCTGGCGCTGCGCGGTCGGGCACGCCACCTGGGAGGATCGGATCATCCAGGATGGCGAATGCGTGTTCCTGGAGGTCGGCGGCTGCCGCAACCGATATCACGCGCCGATGATGCGCACCGTGGTCTGCGGCGAAATCCGCGACGAGGTGGCCGAGGCCGAGGAGGTCATCAACGAGGCGGTGGCCGTGGCGCGCGCGGAGATGCGGCCGGGCATCACCGCGGGCGACATCGACCACATGTGCCGGCAGTACCTGGCCCGTTATTCCAAGGGCGGCACCCAGTCGACGCGCTCCGGCTACTCCGTCGGCATCGCCTTCGCGCCGGACTGGGGGGAGGGGCATATCCTCTCGATCCAACCGGACGAGCACCGCTATCTGGAAGAGAACATGACCTTTCACCTGATACCCTGGCTGCAGGTGCCGGGCATCGCCGGTGTCGGGATTTCCGAGACGGTGCTGGTGACGAAGGATGGTTGCGAGACCCTGTTCGACGGCTTCGACCGCAAGGTCATCTCGAAGTAGTCTGGCCTCAAGCGAATCCGACGGGACACGAACGAGCCAGCACAACGCATTAAAGGAGGCGATATGACGAGCGAGCGGTCGATGATCGGCACGACGGTGGACTATAACGCCGACGGCAAGCAGTTCGGCCACCTGATGGTGCCGAACTCGCGCAACGAGTCGGCGTGGGGCACGCTGATGCTGCCGATCGTCTGCATCCGCAACGGCGACGGGCCGACGATGCTGCTGACCGGCGGCAACCACGGCGACGAGTACGAGGGGCCGCTCGCGATCCTCAAGCTGCTGCGCCGGATCGATCCGGCCCGGTTCAACGGGCGCCTGATCGCCATGCCCGCGCTCAACCTGCCGGCGATGCGGGCGGACGCGCGCATCTCGCCCATCGACAACGGCAACATGAACCGCAGCTTCCCCGGCCACCCGCGCGGCACCATCACGCAGCGTATCGCCCACTATGTGTGGTCGGAGCTGATGCCGCTGGCCGACTGCGTGATCGACCTGCACTCCGGCGGCCATTCGCTGAACTTCGTGCCGTCGGCGGTGATGCACGAATTGGACGACAAGGACATGATGGCGCGCGCCGAGGCCGCGCTGCGGGCCTTCGGCGCGCCGATCTCGCTGCAGTTGAAGGAGCTGGACGCCGTGGGCATGCTGGACACGGCGGCGGAGGAGATGGGCAAGCTGTTCATCTCGACCGAGCTTGGCGGTGCGGCGATGGTGACGCCGGAGACCGTCGGCGTCACCGACCGCGGCCTCGACAACCTGCTGAAGCACTTCGGCATGCTGGAGGGAGAGCCGACACCGCCGGAGCAGCCGACGCGAATGATGAACACGCCGGACGGCGCCTTCACGATGTCCACCGCCGACGGCCTTTACGAGCCGGTGGTCGAGCTTGGCGAGGAGGTCGAGGCCGGGCAGCTTCTGGGCCGCGTCCATTTTGTGGAGGAGCCGGAGCGCGAGCCGGTCGAATTTCACGCCGCCATCGGCGGCGTCCTGTACAGCCGCCGGGTGCAGGGATGGACGGCGCGCGGCGACACGCTGGCCGTCGTTGCCCGCGATCTTCCAGGCGCCTGAATCCACCGTCACGGCCAGGAAGGAGAACGCGTCATGGCCGAGAATGAAGTCATCATCGGCGAGGGAACGGGCGTCGAGGTTGCCCGGATCATCACCCACCACGGCTTTTTCTTCGGCCATTACGACGCCGAGCTGGAGCAGCGCCAGCTCCCGGCCAGCGACGGCCTCGACGCGAGCAAGGTGAACTGGCCGGAGCAGGCCATCCTGCTGCGCGTCATGCATCGGATCACGCGGGTGCGCCGCATCTGGGACGAGGACTTCCCCGGCGAGGTCGAGTCCGTGAAGTCGAAGCGCGTCTATCTCTGCAAGGGCGCCGAGGTCGTGCGCAGCCGCAAGGACCTGGAACGCTTCAAGCGGCAACTGCGCGACTACGACGGGGCTGATCGCCTTTTGAAGCTGGGCAACGTGGAGGCCGTCGTCGTGGTGCCGGAGCGCCGGCTGTGGGGCAAGATGCGCCAGGGCGAAACGGTGGGCGGCCAGGCCGGTTGAGGCTTGCCCGTTTCCGTGCCGCCGGGAGCGATGGCCCCGCAGTCATTCACTGGAAATTGACGTCGGCGGAGCATTCTGGATTTGTGTTCGAATCCAGGAGCCGGATCATGGTCGCGATGCGCGCGCTGGCAATTGCTATAGTCTGCCTTTTCGCTACGACCGGTTTTCTCGACGACGCGTCGGGCGCCGGTCCGGTCGGCCAGATCGAGCGGGATATTCGTGAGGCCGGCGGCGCGGTGGCGTTCCGCTACCGCTTTCAGGATGCTTCCGGGCAAACCCACCAGCTCAGCTTCAGGCTGCCGGCAGGTGCCTACCGCGCGGCGCGGCACGGGCTGGAGCGGCCGGACGACGATGCGGTGAAGCGTCGCTTCCGCGACCGGATGGCGGAAAGGGTCGCGCGCAGCCGCACGGAGTGGCAAACGGCGCTGACCGCCAGGCTGGAGGTCTTGGCGGACACGCTTCCCGACGGTGTAACGCTGTCCCACAGCTTCGAGGACGGCAAGCTGAGCTGGAGCCTGAACGGCAAGGGCGTTACCCGCGACCGCCTGAACGAGTTGGGCCGGCAGATGAGCCAGCGGATCTCTCAGGCCAGCCGCCGACTGGAGGCAAGCAAGCAGCGCGAGGTGCGAAGCTATGCCGAGCGGCTTCGCGAGGACATGTACCGGGAGCTTGCATTCACCCGCGACCCTGGATTGGGGAACGACCTATTGCGCCCTGACTACCGCAAGGTCGCGAGTCGGTCCGCCGCGCTGATGCGGCCCCTGGCCGATGCGATCGCCCAACAGGCTGGCGGCGACCGCCGCGCGCGGATCGAGTTGGCGCTGGCGTTCCTGCAGGGCATCCCTTATGACCGATTGACCGACCGGGACGCCTCGAACGGCATTGGCTTCGCCGTGCCCGCCCAGATGCTGCACCTCAATCGTGGTGACTGCGACAGCAAGGCCACGATGCTGGCCATGCTGATGGACCATCTGGCACCTGCGGTCGAGAATGCGATTTTGCTGTTGCCAGGTCACGCGATCCTGGCCGCGGCGCTGCCGGTGCGTGCCGGCGACCGGACGATGAAGCTGGACGGCCGCACCTATGTCCTGATGGAGCCTGCCGGCCCCGCCGTGCTGCCCGTCGGCCGCATCGGCGACGATAGCCGCCGCCTGCTGCGCGACGACCGCGTGCTTTCCGTCGTCAGGATGTGACGCCAGCCGCTCGCGCCGGGGGGGACGGGGCGTGGAGGCTACGAGTTGACGATTTTCCACGAACCGTCCGGTTGGCGGCAGGCGGTGCCGTAGGCCTGCTCGGTCTTGCCGCCAATGGTCACCGTCTGCTGGAACTCCCGGCAATAGGTGCCGTCGTTGCGCTGATAGGTCTCGGTCGGCTGCACGCTGCCGCTATGGCCGCTGTCGGGATTCTCCCACCTGGAAACCTCGCCCGTCTTGTTGTGTTCAAGCGCGTCATGGGTGGTTTCCGCGGCCTTGGCCCTGTCGGCACGGTCCAGTGAGCGGCCGATGGAAAGCCCGGCAAGCCCGCCGATCACCGCGCCGGCTGCCGTTGCCGCAAGCTGGCCTCTGCCGTCGCCCACCTTTGACCCGAGGAAGCCGCCGATTGCCGCGCCGGAGAGGCCGCCAATGGTCTCTTTGGTGCCGGGCCCCCCGTTCTGCGCGCAACCCGCCACGGCGAGTGCGAGTGCCAGCGCCACGCTCAAAGCCCCTGACCGCATCGCGATAACTCCTCTTGCCGCCATCGACTTGAATCCGCTTCGGGGACTAACCCGAACGATCGGCGTTTACAATCTCACGCCGGCCGTAAATGGCCGTTGAATAAAATCGACATGCCGCGATGACGAAATTGTCACCGTAAAGTCGGCGGGAACCGGCATATGGCGATTGAAAGGCCGTACGGTCTCCCTCCAAGCGGATTTGAGCCGAATCAACGTCCCCTCGGCTTAAAACTGTGATTATGCGGCTTTCGACAAGCTCGGGAGCACGGCGATGGGCGAGCATCTGAACGAGTATCTCGACATCCTGGAAGAGGATCCGAAATACAGGGATTTCGTGAAGAACGATCCGCACCAGGCGATGTCGGAAGCGCGGCTAAGCCACGACGAAAAGGCGGTCTTTCTTTCCGGCGACCCGGACAAGGTGGCGAAGGAAACCGGCAAGACGCTCTCGCCGGCGGTCCGCGACGTCATTACCGAGGTGGGGAAGCACCTGTAACCGGTGCCTGCCCATCGAGCGGGTAACGGACTGGTAAAACGCCATTGCGGGCGCCTTGTTCCAGGCTGCCGTGACGGCGACGTCAGCCTTGAGCGCCCCGGGTCTTGCCGTGCCCCCGTCGCGACGCCACACTTGCGCCGATGAGCGAGCACGCCAACAACTTTTCCCGACGCGTCCCGGCCGGCGACGACCGGGACCGGCTCGTCTGCGACGACTGCGGTTTCGTCGTTTACGAGAACCCGAAGATCGTCGTCGGCGCGGTGGTGCATCTTGGCGAGCGCATCGTCTTGTGCCGCCGGGCCATCCCGCCCCGCCTGGGCTATTGGACGCTGCCGGCCGGCTATCTGGAACTTGGCGAGAGCCCCGAGGCGGGCGCGCGGCGGGAGGCTTGGGAAGAGGCGCGCGCCGATATCGAGATCGAGCAGCTCCTGGGCGTTTATTCGATAGAGCGGATCAGCCAAGTGCAGTTGATTTACCGGGCGTGCCTGCGAAACCCGCACGTTGAGGCAGGCCCCGAGTCGGCGGAGGTCGCACTGTTCCGCTGGGAGGAGATCCCCTGGGCGGAGATCGCCTTTCCTTCCGTCAATTGGGCGCTCGGCCACTTCCGTGAAACGCGGGCGCAGACGACCTTCCCCCCGCGCCGCAACCCGGAAGGCGCAACCGGGAGCATGCGTCAGGAAGTGTGACCGGCACTCACAACGCGCCGCTTCCCTGCAGCACGACAGCGCCGCAGGCGACGGCGGCCGCCGCCGCGACTCGCCGGGTGCCGAACGGCTCGCCCAGCAGCCGCGTGCCGATCACGGCGGCGACCAGGACCGAGGTTTCCCGCAACGCCGCCACGTGCGCCATGCCGCCGAAACTCATCGCCCAGATGGTGATGCCGTAGGACAGGCTCGACAGCAGGCCGCCCAGCAGGCCGCGCAACGCGTTCCGCCGCACCGTGTAAGCGAGGCTCCGCCGGCGCAGCCAGGCGCAGATCGCCGCCATCGCGAAGCCCTCGGTCAGGAACACCCAAGCGATGTAGGCGAACACCTCGCCCGAACGGCGGACGCCCATGCCGTCGGCGACGATATAGCCGCCGACGGCGAAGGCGGTCAGCACCGCGAAAAAGACGCTACGGGCGTCGCCGCCAAGACCGCCGCGCCGCCACGCGAGGCTGAGGATGCCAAGGCAGACCAGGGCGATGCCGCCGGCTTCCGGCAGGCTCAACGCTTCGCCGGCAAAGAGCCATGCGCCGGTGGCCACCAGCGCCGGGGCCATGCCGCGGGCGATCGGGTAGACCTGGCTGAGGTCTCCGGTGCGATAGGCCGCCAGCAGGAAGGCGTAATAGAAAAGGTGGATAAAGAAGGAGGCCGCGATGAACGGCCAGCTTGCGACGGCGGGCAGGGGCAGGACGACGGCCACCGGGATCCACGGCAGGGCTGCGCCGGCCATGACCAGGGCGAGCGTCGCCGTCCGGTCGTCGCCGGTCTTGACCATGGTGTTCCAGGTCGCGTGTATGACCCCTGCGAAGATGACCGCCGCCGCGGCGCCGGCTTCCAGCACGTGTTCACTCCCTATGGATTGAGACCCCCGGCCAATTGGGGTTAGCGCGCGGAACCGGGGCCGTCCAGACAAAATTGCCTGAAGACCGCCTGGCGTTCAGCGCACAAGGATGACGCCTACGTCCGTCCGCCGCGCCAGACGGCGCGCCCGATGATGGTCAGGCGCTGCAATTCGTCCGCGTCGAGTTCCGCCGCCGGGAATGTCGGATTGTCGGAACACAGGCGGACCGTGGCCGGTGGCTGGAAGTCCAGACGCTTCAGCACCAGGGCGCCGGCGATGTTCAGCACATATATCCGGCCGTTCTGCAACTCCTGGTCGGCGGTATCCACGACCACGAGATCGCCGTCCTGGATATGCGGCGACATCGAATCGCCGCTGGCCCGCAGGACCGCGAGGTCGCGCGCGTTACGGCCAAGCTCCTCGTGCACCCAGCTTCCCTTGAAGGCGAGGTGGTCCACGACATCGTCGGGCTGCGCCAGGCTGCCGCCGCCCGCCGACGGCCGCGCGGCGTAAAGCGGCAGGAACACCAGCCCCTCGCCCGGCTCCTCCGCGACGGGGCTCCAGTCCATGGCTTGCTCGCCAAGGCCGGGGACGCTCCAGTCGCCCGATTGACCGGCGGTGCGAGCCGCCTCGTTCGAGCCGTTCTGCAGGCGAAGGCTCAGCAGTTCGCTGAACGGCGTGCCGGTCTGCGAGGCGAAAAGCGCCAGGAAGTCGATATCCGGCAGCCGCTCGCCGCGCTCGTACATCGCCAGGGAGTTCGGGTGGACGCCCAGCATTTCGGCAAACGCCGCCCGCGCCGTCGCGCCCCGCACATCTTTGAGTTTTTCACCAAGGGTATTCATGACACGATAGTGGTTATTCATGATCAATCCGAAGGCGCCCGATGGGCTCCGGCGACGGACACGGCTCTTTCTTCTCCTAAAATCGGATACATATCAATGTCCTATCCGGGCAGGGTCGGGTGCGCCTTCCTGACGCTTGGACTGCAACCATAATTATGTTTACAGATAAACATTATCGTGTATAAAGTGCGCCACGAACGTTGCGGCTGATACCCGTCGGATACCGGCTCCGGTTTCTTTCGGCCAGGAAAATGCAGGCATGACGATCTCTCCGCGCGGCTGCGGCCAGCATATGCATTCGTGTGCCGAAGGTCACGACCGCAGCGGGATTTTCCGTCCGTCCCTCTTCTCTGTGAGTGCAGAGACGCGGCGGCGGGCCGTTCGGCCGCACAAGCCCATCCCCCTTTCAAGTTCCATTCGATCCATTGGAGACCGTGCATGACAGACCTTCCCCCCTGCGGCCTGTTCGAGACGGCGGGCGGTGACATCGCGATGCATCTTGAGGAAGCCGGCATGCGCCTTGCCGGCATCGGCAGCCGGCTGGAAGACGCGCTCGCCGCCACGCGGGGGCTGCCCGGCGGCGCGGCCGAAAGCCCGCTCGTCATCGCGGGCGGCAGGGTCACGCCGAGCGCCGCGGTGCATGCCATAGATACGCAGGACCGCGCCGGCGTCGACGAGGTGGCGAACATCGTCCAGGCCAATCACCCGGACGGCCGCCTGCTGCTGATCCGGGTGGCCTCCGCCGAGCGGACCGTCGTGGTGAGGCATCAAGCCGGCGGCGCGGGCGAGGTGCGGCTGGCCGACGGCAGGGATCTGACGCTGGACGCGCCGGGCAAGTGGCTGCTGCTGAAGCGCAGCGGGACGCAGTGGGAGGAGATCCTTCGCACGCACGGCTTGGATCGCGCGGCCGCGCGCGCCTTCGATGGCTTCGTCGACCCGGTGCTGGACCGTGCCGATGCCGGGGCGCTGGACGGTGTGGACGCGCTGAACGGCGGGCCGCTGGCGGGGATGCGCAATCGCCTGATCAACGGCGACTTTCGCATCAATCAGCGCGGCTTTGGCGGCGGCTGGCTGGCCGCCGGCGCCTACGGCTACGACCGCTGGGCGGCCGGCCCCGACGGGGCGGACGTCACGGCTGGACCGGGAGGGCTCGTCACCTTGCGAGGTGGCTCGGTGGTGCAGCCCATGGAGGCGCCGGAACTTGCGGGGCAGACAGTCACGGTTTCGGTCGAGGAGCCGTCGGCCGATCTGGATGTGTCCGTTGCCGGCATGACGCGGCGCGTCGTCGCCGGTTACGGCCGCCGGGGCGCCAGCTTCGAGCTTCCCCGCACCGTGACGGAAACCGTGCATGTTGAGTTGGCGGTTGCGGGCGAGCCCGCAACCTTCCGCCGTGTGCAGCTTGAACCGGGCCGCGTCGCCACGCCGTTCGAGCATCGCTTCCGCGCGACGGAAGAGGCGCTTTGCCAGCGGTACTATTTCCTGCGGGCCGGAGACACCGCGCTCTATGCCGGCATGACGGCCGAGACGGCTGATGCGCGCGTGTTCATTCCCACGCCCGTGACCCTGCGCTCGGTGCCGGCGATCCGGCCCCTGGAGCCGCCGCTGCGTATCGAGGCCGTGGGGAACGGGGCCGTGGATTCCAGCGCCTCGGCATTGGCCCGGTTGAGCCTGGAAACCGGCGGTATCGCGGGCATGTTCCGGGCCAGGCGCGTCGGCGGTTTCCAGTGTCTGACCGTCCGCCTGCTTGGCGGCGGGAGCGGGATGATCGAGTTCGATGCCGAGATACCCGTGTAGCCAGCGGGCCGCCAACTCGCACGCGTGCGAGTTGCGTTCGCAGCAGCGCGCACAGGTTTATGCGGATTGGCGCAATTGCATCTGTTAGGTTAATGCACGCTGGAAATATCAACCTTAGATATCGTCCGCCCGATTGCCGCGCAGCCGGGCTTGGGCGGCTGGGCACAGAGGGACGCATGACAGTCGAAACCAAGGTATCGACGAAGTACGAGCCGGAGGAACTGTGGTTTCCCTGTTCCCTGGACATCATGGGATGGGACGAGCATTTCCACAACCTGATGCTCAACGACCGGCTGCGGATGGCCGTTTACAAGAAGGCGGTGAAGAACGCGATCGAGCCGGGCATGGCGGTCCTCGACCTGGGCACGGGCACGGGCATCCTGGCGCGCTGGGCGCTGGAAGCGGGTGCGGCACGTGTCTACGGCATCGAGGTCAGCCGCAAGATCCTGGATATCGCCGAGGCCAACCTGGCGCAGGCGGGTGTCGCGGATCGCTTCACGCCCATCAACGACCTGTCCTACAACGTCGAGCTGCCGGAGAAGGTGGACATCATCGTCTCCGAGATCATCGGCAACATCGGCGACAACGAGGACTGCGCGCCGATCCTGGCGGATGCGCGCGACCGCTTCCTGAAGCCGGGGGGCACCATGCTGCCCCAGCGCTTGACGCCGTATTTCGTGCCGGTGGCCTCGCCGGCGACGAACGCGCAGATCCAGCGCGGCGTGTGCAAGTCGATCAGTGCGGAACAGGATCTGCAGGTGCTGCTGGACCGGCTTGGCGTGGCGGACCCTTGCGAGGTCTACTACGATGTCGTGATCCCGCGCAGCCGGCATTTGGCCGAGCCGCTGGCGGGTCGGACCCTCGACTTTTTTAGTGACGGGGGCGAAACCGCCTACTCGTTCAGCCTGACCTTCACGGCCACGGCTGACGGCGAAGTGACCGGCATCAAGGGATATTTCATCGCCCAGTTGACCGACCGGGACGTTCTCGACATCTCAGGCGACGATCCCGTTTCGGGCACGGCGTCGGATAGCTGGAAGCACTGCTACATGCCGCTGGCACGGCCCTTGAGGGTCAAGGCCGGGGATCGGATCCGCCTCGACGTCGAGCGCTGGCCGGAGAAAAACGAGTCCTCGGCCTTCGCCTTCCGCTACCGCTGGCGCGCGGAGGTGCTCGGCGACGGCGCCTGAGGTCTCAGCCCACGGCCCTTGAAGGCGCCTGCGCCGCCGCCTGCCGGCCTTCGAGCAGCGCGCGGCGGCGCGACAGGCCTTCGCCGACGAGGTCGAGGAAGGCGCGCACGCGCGCGGTCTGCTTCAGGGCCTTGTGGGTGATGACCCACAGCTCGGTGGTGACGTCGTCGATGATGGGGCCGGCCCGGCGCAGGTCGGGCTCGGGATCGCCCAGATAGCATGGCAGGATAGCCAGCCCGATGCCGGCCTTCACCGCCACGAGCTGGTTGATGATGCTGCTGCTGCGGTAGACGACGGCATCATCCGCCGCGTTGGCGGCCAGCCAGCCGGCCACCTTCACCTGGGTGACGGCCTGCTCCCAGCCGATCAGGTCGTGGCCGCGAAGCGGATCGTCATCGCCGTCGCCGCCGCCGTGCCCGGCCAGATACTCCGCGCTGCCGTAGAGCGCCCAGACGATATCGGCGATCTTGCGGCCGAACAGGTCGCCCTGCGTGGGCCGGGTCGCGCGCAGGGCTATGTCGGCCTCGCGACGGGACAGGTCGAACTGCCTGTTGTCGAGCAGCAGTTCCAGGTGAATGCCGGGATGGTGCCGGCGGAAACTTGCCAGCTCGTCGGTCAGCAGCCGGTAGGCCAGCGTCTCGGACGAGGTGATGCGCAGCCGTCCGGACAACCGTGTGTCCCGGCCGGTCAGGTCGCGGTCGACGGCGATGATTTCGTGCTCCACCCGGTCGGCGGCATCGATCATGCGCTCGCCGGCGCCGGTTGGATGGAAACCGCTTGGCGTGCGGTCGAAAAGGCGGACCGCCAGGCGCGCCTCCAGCCCATCGAGCCGCCGATGAACAGTGGAGGCGTTCACGGCCAGGGCGCGGCCGGCCGCGGCAAGCGAACCCCCACGCGCGATCGCCAGCACGTACCGCAGATCGTCCCAGTCCATCCGTTTTCCCTTTGCATTCATGCAAAGCGCATCCGTGAAATCGCAAAATGCAATGCGTAAGGGCATGTCATACCTTTTCCGGCAATGACGCAAGCCCCTGCGGATGCATCGCGGGAGGTTGGCGGAACGATTTGCGATGAAGAGAAAGGAATTCGCCATGAACAACCGCGCAGCCGATTACGGCGCGCTGACGCTTCGCGTGGCGTTGGGCGTCATGTACCTTGCCCATGCCGGGCTCAAGATCTTCACGTTCTCGTTGGCGGGAACGGCCGCATTCTTCGAGGCGCACGGCTTCCCCGGCTGGAGCGTCTATCCGGTCGTGACAGCCGAGGTTGTCGGTGGGCTCATGCTGATCCTGGGCGTGCTGGCGCCGTGGGTGGCGATGAGTCTGGTGCCGATCCTGCTGGCCGCGGCGACGGTCCATCTTCCCAACGGCTGGGTGTTCTCGAACGAGGGCGGCGGCTGGGAGTACCCGATCTTCCTGGCGGTCGCATCGCTCGTACAGTGGCTCATCGGCAGCGGCGCGCATGCGCTCAAGCCCACGCTTTCGAGCGCGGGCTCACGGTCACCGGCGTGACGAAGCCGGCTGCCCATCCGGCCAATCGGAGGATCGAAATGTCCGACGACAAGCTCGAACTCGTGAGCTTCCACCTCTGCCCTTATGTGCAGCGGTCCATCATCGTGCTGCTGGAAAAGGACATTGCGCACAAGCGCACCTACATCGACCTGTCCAACAAGCCGCATTGGTTCCTGGAGATCTCGCCGCTGGGCAAGGTGCCGGTTCTGCGCGTGGACGACGAGGTGCTGTTCGAATCGGCGGTGATCTGCGAATACCTCGACGAGGTGACGCCGGATTCGCTGCTGCCGGTGGAGCCGATCGCCAAGGCCAAGCAGCGCGCGTGGATCGAGTTCGGCTCCAGTCTGTTGAACGAGATTGCCAAGTTCTATTCCGCGCCGGACGCCGAGACTTTCGAGGAGCGGCGGGCGGAGATCGCCCGGCGGTTCGCCCGCCTGGAAACGGTGCTGGGTGACGGCCCGTTCTTCGACGGGGAGCGCTTCTCGATGGTCGACGCCGTCTTCGGCCCCGTCTTCCGCTATTTCGACGCCTTCGAGACGGCGGGCGATCTGGGCTTCTTCCAGGATACGCCGAAGGTGCAGGCCTGGCGCCGCACACTGGCCGGTCATCCGTCCGTCCGGGATGCCGTCGTCGCCGACTTCCCCGAGCGGCTGCTGACGTTCCTGAAAAAGCGGCCCTCCCATCTGGCGACGCTGCTCCACTGAGCCCGCGCAACCAGCGAAGGCCGATACGAAAAGGCCCTGTCCGAGCGCCGGACAGGGCCTTTCTTTTCGTCGTGGCCGAAGCCGTCAGGTCAGCTCAAGCGTGTGACAGCCAGCGCGACGACCGGCTCAGCGCCTTGGAACGCCTTGGCGCCAAGCGCTGGCACAACGAGCCCGCCGCACCGGACGGGCCGGGCAGCGGGCGTGCAAAGGTCGTGACAGCCGGGCCGGTGGCCGGCGATCAGCGTTTGGCGGCCGGGTTCTTGCCAGCCTTCGCGGCGGCGCGCTCGGCGGCGGCTTCCTTGGCCGCGGCGCCGGTCGTCTTCTCGGCGATGCGGGCCGCCTTGCCGCGCAGGCCGCGCAGGTAGTACAGCTTCGCCCGGCGGACGTCGCCGCGGCGCAGAAGCTGGATCGAATCGATGCGCGGCGAATAGAGCGGGAAGATACGCTCGACGCCCTCGCCGTAAGAGATCTTCCGCACGGTGAACGAGGAGTTCACGCCGCGGTTCTTCTTGGCGATGACGACGCCGTCGAACGCCTGAACACGCTCACGGTTGCCCTCGACCACCTTGACGTTGACGCGCACCGTGTCGCCGGCGGAGAAGTTCGGAATGGTCTTGCCTTCGCTGAGGCGGTCCATCTCCGCCTTTTCGAGCTCTTGGATAATCGCGTTCATCACTCGTCGTCCTTCGTCGCCTGGTCGTTCTGTTTCGGCGTTTTCTCCGCGACGTAGCGCGCCCAGAGGTCCGGGCGCCGCGCCTCGGTGATCCGCTCCGCCTGTTCCCGGCGCCACTGCCGGATCCGCTCGTGATGGCCGGAGAGAAGCACCTCCGGCACCGGGCGGCCCTGCCAGTCGGCCGGGCGTGTGTACTGCGGGTACTCCAGAAGCCCCCGCTCGAAACTCTCGTCCGTCTCGCTCGCCTCGTTGCCCATCACGCCGGGCAGCAGGCGAACGATCGCGTCCAGCGCCAGCATCGCCGCGACCTCGCCGCCCGAAAGCACGAAATCGCCGACGCTCAATTCCTGAACGCCGCGGGCCTCCAGCACGCGCTCGTCAACGCCTTCGTAGCGTCCGCACAGCAGCGTCAGCCCCGGCTCCGCCGCCAGTTCGCGCACCACGTCCTGGGTCAGGACACGGCCTCGGGGCGACAGGTAAACCACGGGGCCGGGCCGGCCGGCCACCGATTCCAGCGCCCGGTCAACCACGTCGGGGCGCATCACCATACCTGCGCCGCCCCCGAGCGGCGTATCGTCGACGGAGCGGTGTTTATCGCGCGCGAAGTCCCGGATGTCCAGGGCTTCCAAACGCCACAGACCGCGCTCAAGCCCTTTGCCAGCCAAGCTGATCCCAAGCGGCCCCGGAAACACCTCCGGGAACAGCGTCAGGACCGTTGCCGTCCAGGCCTCGGCACCCTCCGTTGCGGCCCCGGCGCCGGTCGCGCCATCGCTCATCGTCCGCTCCAAGGCTGCGCTTTATGCCCATTCGCAGCCAATTTGTCCACCCCGGGAAGGCTGCCGGGACCGTTCAATCGCCTTCCGACCCGTCGTTATCCGCAGCGTTGTCGGCGGGTTCGGGCTCGCCCACCTCTTCCGGCGGCTCGGCAACGATTCGCCCGGCGGCGAGGTCCACAACGGGAACCGCTTCCCTGGTGAACGGCAGTACCCGCTCGCGCCCCTTGTCGTCCGCCAGCTCCAGCAGGTCCCCGGCGCCATGGTCGGCGACCGCTACCACCCGGCCCAGCGGCCGGCCCTGGCGGTCCTCCACCGGCAGGCCGATCAGGTCGGCGTGGTAGAAGGTGTCCTCTTCTTCCAGCGCCGGCAGCACCGAGCGGTCCACGTAGAGGCGCGTGCCCTTCAGCGCCATCGCCGCGTCGCGGTCGGCCACGTCCTTCACGGAGGCCAGCACGACGCCCTTGTGGACGCCGTGGATGGTCAGCTCGAAGCGGCGGCGCCCGGCCTCGTCCTCGACGGGGCCATAGGCGCCGACATCCTCCGCCTGCTCCGTGAACGGCTTGATGCGCAGCATGCCGCGCACGCCGTGGGCGCCGACGACGACGCCCAGGCAGACCCGCTGGCCGACATCCTGTTTCGCCGGTGGGGCCATACCGTCCTCGCCGCCGCTGGCTTGAGCGGGCGCTTACTCGCTCTGGGCCGTCTCTTCGCCGCCGCCCTCGGCCGCCTCGGCGCTCTCGTCAGCCGCCCCGGCGGTTTCCTCGGCTTCCTTCGCGGCGGCCTCGGCCTCGGCCTTGCGCTTGGCTTCCTCGGCGGCGCGCTCCTGCGCCTTCGCTTTCGGCTGGTTCTTCTTCGTCTGTTTCGGAACGTCGCGCGCCGGCATCAGCTCAGCCTGGGTCAGCAGGCGATGCACCCGGTCCGTCGGCTTCGCGCCCTGCTCCAGCCAGTACTTGGCCCGCTCGGCATTGATCCGGTAGCGCTCCGGGTTGTCGGGCGCCACGATCGGGTTGAAGAAGCCCAGCCGCTCGATGAAGCGGCCGTCGCGCGGGGAGCGCGTATCCGCCACCACGATACGGTAGAACGGCCGCTTCTTGGCGCCGCCGCGGGCCAGTCGAATCGCAAGAGCCATCGTCGTCCTTCTCTCTTCCTTCGTCGGCGTATGCTGTTATTGCCTGTATTCCAGTCGTATTGGCGGCGGGCCTCGCTCAGCCCCGGCCGCCCGGGAAACCGCCAGGAAAGCCGCCGCCGGGCATCCCGCCGCCCGGCATGCCGCCACCGCCGCCGCCCATGCCGGGCAGGCCGTGGCGCATCAGGCCCTTCTTTCCCATCTTCTTGACGCGCTTCATCATGCGCTGCGCCTCGGTGAACTGCTTCAAAAGCTTGTTCACGTCCTGCACCGTGGTACCGGAGCCGCGCGCGATGCGCTGTTTGCGCGACGCCTTGATAATCTCCGGCCGGCGCCGCTCGTTCTTCGTCATCGAGGAGATGATCGCGAGCTGGCGGCCGATGGCCTTCTCGTCGAACTGGGCGTTCTTGACCTGCTTGCCCATCTTGCCGAGCCCCGGGATCATGCCCATCAGCTCCTGCATGCCGCCCATCTTTTGAAGCTGGCGGAATTGCTGGGCCAGGTCGTCCAGGTCGAACTTGCCCTTCTCCAGCTTCTTCTGGAGCTTCTGCGCCTGCTCTTCCTCGAACGACTCCTGCGCCTTCTCGACCAGCGAGACGACGTCGCCCATGCCCAGGATGCGATTGGCGATCCGGTCCGGGTGGAAAGCCTCCAGCGCGTCCAGTTTCTCGCCCACGCCGATCAGCTTGATCGGCCGGCCCGTCACCTGCCGCATCGACAGCGCCGCGCCGCCGCGCGCGTCGCCGTCCACGCGGGTAAGGACGATGCCGGTCAGCTCGACCGCCTCCTGGAAGTTCTGCGCCGTCGTCACCGCGTCCTGGCCGGTCATGGAGTCGGCGACCAGCAGCGTTTCCGAGGGCTTCGCCGCGGCCTCGACCTCCTTGACCTCGTCCATCAGTTCCTGGTCGATGGACAGGCGGCCGGCGGTGTCCAGCAGCACGACGTCGTAGCCTTCCAGCGCCGCCTTCTGCAGGGCGCGCTTGGCGATGGCCTTCGGCGGCTCGCCCGGAACGTTGTCCAGCGTGTCGACGCCCACCTGCCAGCCAAGCTGGCGCAACTGGTCCTGCGCGGCCGGACGACGGACGTCCAGCGAGGCCATCAGGACCTTCTGCTTCTGCTTTTCCTTCAGGCGCTTGGCGATCTTGCCGGTCGTCGTCGTCTTGCCGGAGCCCTGCAGGCCCACCAGCATGATCGCCGTCGGCGGTTCCTTGCGAAGCTGGATCTCCGACTGCTCGCCGCCCAGCATCTCCGCCAGGCGGTCGTGCACGATCTTGACGACCTGCTGACCGGGCGTGACCGAGCGCAGCACCTCCTGCCCGACCGCGCGCTCGCGCAGGTCGGCGACGAACTGCTTGACGACCGGCAGGGCGACGTCCGCCTCCAACAGCGCCACGCGCACCTCGCGCAGCGCGTTGTCGACATCCTTCTCGTTGAGGGTGCCGACCTTGCTCAGCCCCTCGAAGACCTTGCCGAGACGTTCCTGTAAGCTGTCGAACATCAGCCCGCTTTCGTATCCCTGTGCCGCCGGACGATTTCATGGCCCGGGGCGCCGAACCAAACACCATTGCCGCCAGTGCGCGAACCCTCGCGGACTGACGGAGCTTCCCCGCCGCATGCGGTTACTCGGAAGCCGGGATCTCTCCCTGTCGGGAATTTGGTCGCGCGGAACTTACGGCGCCAGGGGTGGGGCGTCAAGTGGGTGGGATATTGCCAAGAACAGTCAATCATGCCGGGCGCCCCCGCCCACTGCACTCCGTGCCCATCTGTCATGCCCGCGGACGTGTAGACACCCTGCCCCACCTCCCCATATAACCCGCACCATGCAGAACGCGCGCGGGCGGCCATTTATCAAGATGCACGGGCTGGGCAACGACTTTGTGGTCGTCGATGCCCGACGGGAGCCGTTCGACCTCGATGCCGGGGCGGCGCGGCGGATTGCCGACCGGCGCGAGGGGGTCGGCTGCGATCAGGTGATCGTGATGGAGCCGCCGCGAGATCCGTGCGCAAATGTATTCATGCGTATTCGTAACGCCGACGGCAGCGAGGTCGCGGCCTGCGGCAACGCCACCCGCTGCGTCGCCGCCCGCGTCATGACCGAGCGTGAGACGCGCGAGGTGACGGTGGAGACGCTGGCCGGCCTGTTGCACGCGAAGCACGCGGCCGAGGGCAAGGTCGCCGTCGACATGGGCGCGGCGCGCCTCGACTGGAACGAGATCCCGCTGGCGCGGGAGATGGACACGCTTCACCTGGGCCTGGAGGCCGATGGGCTGCGCGATCCCGTGGCCGTGTCGGTCGGCAATCCGCACGCGGTGTTCTTCGTCGACGATGCCGAGGCGGTGGAGCTTGAGCGAGTGGGCCCGGAACTGGAGTACGACGCGCTGTTCCCCGAGCGTGCCAACATCTCGGCCGCGCAGGTGCTGGACAGCACGCACATCCGGTTGCGGGTGTGGGAGCGCGGCGCCGGCATCACCCGCGCCTGCGGCACCGCCGCCTGCGCCACGGCGGTGGCGGCGGTCCGGCGGGAACTGACGGAACGCAAGGTCACCATTGCCCTTGACGGCGGCGAGCTTGGCCTCGAATGGCGGGCCGGGGACGGCCACGTCATCATGACCGGCCCGGTCGCCGAGAGTTTCACCGGCACATTGAACGGGAGCCTTCTGGCGGCATGACCGTCGCAACCCGCAACCGCGAAGCACAACACAACGACGGCGCGGACCAGACGGGCGCGGCCGAGCCGAGGGTCATCACCTTCGGCTGCCGGCTGAATGCCTACGAGTCCGAGGTCATGCTGCGCCAGGCGCGCGCCGCCGGGCTGGGCGAGGCGGTCATCGTCAACACCTGCGCCGTCACCGCCGAGGCCGAGCGCCAGGCCCGGCAGGCGATCCGCAAGGCCAAGCGCGAGAACCCCGAGGCCGAGATCGTCGTCGCCGGCTGCGCCGCGCAGCTCGATCCCGACGGCTTCGCCGCCATGCCGGAGGTCGGGCGCGTGCTGGGCAACGAGGCGAAGCTGCGCCCGGACAGCTATGCGCCGGACCACGCGGGCAAGATCGTCGTCGACGACATCATGGAGGCGCGGGAGACCGCCTCCCACCTACTTGGCGGTTTCGAGACCCGGACCCGCGCCTTCGTGCAGATTCAGCAGGGCTGCGACCACCGCTGCACCTTCTGCATCATCCCTTACGCGCGCGGCAACAACCGCTCCGTGCCGGTGGGCGAGCTGGTGCGGCAGGTGCGCCTCCTGGTCGAGAACGGGGTGCGCGAGGTGGTGTTGACCGGCGTCGATATCACCGACTACGGCAAGGACTTGCCGGGCCAGCCGACGCTGGGGCAGCTCAGCCGCCGATTGCTGTCGCTGGTGCCGGACCTGCCGCGCCTGCGGCTGTCGTCGGTCGATCCGGTGGAGCTGGATGACGACGTTTACCGGCTGCTGGCGGACGAGCCGCGCTTGATGCCGCACCTGCACCTGTCGTTGCAGGCGGGCGACGACCTGATCCTGAAGCGGATGAAGCGCCGGCACCTGATGGCGGACGCGCGGTCGATGGTGACGCGGGCACGGCGGATGCGCCCCGATGTCGTCTTCGGCGCCGATCTGATCGCCGGCTTTCCGACGGAGAGCGACGCGGCATTCGAGAACACTCTGGCGGCGGTGGCGGAACTGGACCTGACGTTCCTGCACGTCTTCCCGTATTCGGAGCGCCCCGGCACGCCCGCCGCGCGCATGCCGGCGGTGGAGAAGGCCGTGCGCAAGGCCCGCGCCGCCAAACTGCGCGAGAAGGGAGCCGAGGCGGTGCGCCGCTTCCTGGATGCCAGCGTCGGATCGACGGCAAGCGTGTTGCTGGAAGAAGCGGACGAGGCGGGGCGCATGAAGGGCCGCACCGAGCATTTCGCCCCGGTCCGGGTGGCCGGCGGACAGGTTGGCGAGGCCGTGCGGGTCCGCATCACGGGGATCGAGGAGAACCATCTTGTGGCCGAAGCGCTGGCGTAAGAAATCCGGGCAGGAGCAACCCGGCGAGGCGGCGGCGGAGCCGCGATCCGCCGAGGCGGCCGAGATCGCGGAAGACGCGCCGTCGGACCCGCCCCCGGAACAGCGGGATGCCGCGCCGGCCGCCGGCGACGTCGGGAACGGCAAGCGCGAGGGCTGGCTCAGCCGCATGCGCAAGGGCCTGTCGCGCTCGTCCGGCAAGCTGGGCGACGGCATCGGCGCCATCTTCACCAAGCGCAAGCTGGATGACGCGGCGCTGGAGGAGCTTGAGGAACTTTTGATCTCCGCCGACCTGGGCGTCTCCACGGCGGCCAAGATGACGGCGGGCCTGGCGAAGGAGCGCTTCGACAAGGAGGTCGATCCGCAGGAGGTACGCGCCGCCCTGGCCGAGCAGGTGGCGGAGCGGCTGGAACCGGTGGCGAAGCCGCTGGACCTCGACGGCAGCCGCAAGCCGCACGTCGTCCTCGTCGTCGGCGTCAACGGCAGCGGCAAGACGACCACCATCGGCAAGCTGGCGAAGCAATGGGCCGACGCGGGGCACAAGGTGCATCTGGCCGCCGGCGATACCTTCCGCGCCGCCGCGGTGGAACAACTCCAGATCTGGGGACAGCGCACCGGCGCCCCCGTGACCGCGCGGGATACTGGCGCCGATGCCGCCGGGCTTGCCTACGACGCCCTGCAACAGGCACAGCGCGAGGGCGCGGACGTCCTGCTGGTCGATACGGCGGGACGGCTGCACAACAAGGCCAACCTGATGGCCGAGTTGCAGAAGATCGTGCGCGTGCTGAAAAAGCTGGACGACAGCGCGCCGCACGACGTGCTGCTGGTGCTGGACGCCACCATCGGCCAGAACGCGGTGCAGCAGGTGCAGACCTTCAAGGAACTGGTGAACGTCACCGGCCTTGTGGTCACCAAGCTGGACGGCTCGGCGCGCGGCGGCGTACTTGTGGCCCTGGCCGACAGGTTCGGCCTGCCGGTGCACGCCATCGGCGTCGGCGAGTCGGCGGAGGACATGCGCCCCTTCTCCGCCCGCGCCTTCGCCCGCGCCCTGGTGGGACTGGACCCAGAGGAGTAAGCCGCGCGCGGCCTGTCTTCGCCCCGTTGTGGCGGAGTTTGTGCTGACTATGTTACTAGCTGCGCGCCCGGCATGCCGTATTCCAAGCGGCATGCGTTCGAAGGAAGAGGATGACAGAGACGATGAGCCAGCCGCGAACGCTGTTCGACAAGATCTGGGACAATCACGTGGTCGAGCGCCGGGACGATGGGACCTGCCTGCTCTACATCGACCGGCACCTCGTGCACGAGGTCACCAGCCCACAGGCGTTCGAAGGGCTGCGCATGGCCGGCCGCAAGGTGCGCCGGCCCGACGCGACGCTGGCCGTGGCTGACCATAACGTGCCCACCGCTCACCGCGAGAAGGGCATCGCGGAAGAGGACAGCCGCATCCAGGTCGAGACGCTGGAGAAGAACTGCCGCGAGTTCGGCGTCGAGATGTACGGCATGGACGATCCGCGCCAGGGCATTGTCCATATCATCGGCCCGGAGCAGGGCATGACCCAGCCGGGCATGACCATCGTCTGCGGCGACAGTCACACTTCGACGCACGGCGCCTTCGGGGCGCTGGCTTTCGGCATCGGTACCAGCGAGGTGGAACACGTCCTGGCCACGCAGACGCTGATCCAGCGGCCCGCGAAGAACATGCGCGTCACCGTCGACGGCAAGCGTCCCATCGGCACGACGGCGAAGGACCTGATCCTGGCCATCATCGGCAAGATCGGTACCGCCGGCGGCACCGGCCACGTGATCGAATACGCCGGCGAGGCTATCCGGGAACTGTCCATGGCCGGACGAATGACGGTCTGCAACATGTCAATCGAGGCGGGGGCCCGGGCCGGCATGATCGCGCCCGACGAGACGACGTTCGAGTACCTGAAGGGCCGCCCGATGGCGCCAAAGGCCGGCAACTGGGAGCAGGCGCTGGAAGTCTGGCGCGGGCTGCCGTCCGATCCGGGCGCGCATTACGACAAGGAGGTCACGCTGCACGCCAGCGAGATCGAGCCGCAGGTGACCTGGGGCACCAGCCCGCAGGACGTGCTGCCGGTCTCGGGCGCGATTCCGAACCCGGCCGACGCGCGGGACGACGGGCAGCGTCGGGCGATAGAGCGCGCGCTGGAGTACATGGGGCTGACGCCGGGCGCGAAGCTGACCGACGTGAAGCTGGACAAGGTGTTCATCGGCTCCTGCACCAATGGCCGGATCGAGGATCTGCGCGAGGTCGCCAAGGTCGTCGGCGGCCGGCACGTCGCCGACGGTGTGCACGCCATGATCGTTCCCGGCTCCGGCCTGGTGAAGGAGCAGGCGGAGGAAGAGGGCCTGGACAAGGTCTTCGTCGAGGCCGGCTTCGACTGGCGCGACGCGGGCTGTTCCATGTGTCTGGCGATGAACGCCGACCGCTTGCAGCCGGGCGAGCGTTGCGCCTCCACCTCGAACCGCAACTTCGAGGGCCGGCAGGGCCGCGGCGGCCGCACCCACCTGATGAGCCCCGCGATGGCCGCGGCGGCCGCGCTGACCGGGCACATCACCGACGTGCGGGAACTGGCATCGTCTTGAGCGTCCGCCGAGTTGGCCACGTTCCAGCCTGGAGCGGGACCCTCAGCGAAGACCAGAACAAGTGACGAGATCGGGACACATGGACAAATTCACCAAGCTGACCGCCATCGCCGTTCCGCTGGAGCGGGACAACGTCGATACCGACATGATCATCCCCAAGCAGTTCCTGACGACGATCAAGCGAACAGGGCTGTCGAGGGGGCTGTTCTACGAACTGCGGTACGACGAGAACGGCAAGCCGACCGAATTCGTGCTGGACAAGCCCGAATACAAGGGCGCGCAGATTCTCGTTGCCGGGGAGAACTTCGGTTGCGGCTCCTCGCGCGAGCACGCGCCCTGGGCGCTGTTGGACCACGGCATCCGCTGCGTCATCGCCGAGAGCTTCGCCGACATCTTCTACAACAACTGCTTCAAGAACGGTATCCTGCCGGTGAAGCTGCCGGCCGAGCAGCTGGCCGCCTGCATGGCAATCGCCAAGCGCGGGGGTGAGGCGGCGATGATGACGGTCGATCTGGAAAGCCAGACGGTTGCCACGCCGGACGGCGACAGCTTCCCCTTCGAGGTCGAGCCGTTCCGCAAGCATTGCCTGCTCAACGGCCTGGACGACATCGCGCTGACGCTTGAGGACGCCGACGCCATTTCGGCCTTCGAGGGCAAGCAGCGTCAGGCCATGCCGTGGCTGTATAGCTGACGACGGATCGTGCGCGGCGGCACGCCTATTGCCTGCCGCCGCTCATGCCTTTCTTGATCTCGCCGCCATAGGGTGCCGTTGTTCGGGGTTCCGTCTCGGAGTGCTCGGATGCTGAAGTGCTGCCCTGACTGCCGACGCGGCTGTGGTATTTGCCGCGTGCCTTGGCCGTTTCATCCGTGACCTGGACGGCGGGCGTGCTGTTCGCCGGTTCGTCGCTCGAACTGGGCCGATTGTCGGCGGATGCCGCGCCGGCACTGAGCGCGAGAAACGTCGCCGTCAAAAGAATACTCCGTTTCATTCCGATTTCGCTCCATCGCAACGGAAAGCGCCAGCGATAAACCAGCCAGCCATGGCCGGCAAGAAAGAAGCGGGTGCCCTTTTTCGGACACCCGCCAAGGCTTTCAAGGGGGACTTGAATGGAGAGGGAGGCTTCTTTGACGGCTTACCGGCCGTCGTTCACGCCGCTGGCGCCATTCGGTACGACAGCGATCTGCCGGAAGCCTTCCGAGGTCTCGCCATACTGGCTGATGCGGGTGTTGTGCTCGCCGCGGGCGTCGGCGTGCCCGGCCAGCGTGGCAACCGGCTTGCCGTCGTTCTCGGTACCCACGGTCTGGGGCTGACCCGCAGCCATCGCGGCGCCGCCAGACAGGGTTGCAATCGTCAGAGCCAGAAGAGTCTTGCGGAACATTGGGTTTCTCCTGCGATGTTCAGATTGTCCAGTGCGGTTCCAACCGCTGTTGGTTAAGAACTTAAGCCGAAGCCGCCGATCTTGCGGTGATGGCCGTCACACCGCGCGACGATCTCGGTGAGGATTTTTCCCGCGTCCGTATTTGGGGGTTTGGCGACAACCAATTGCGGAACGAGAAACGGGCGCCCGTTTCCAGGCGCCCGTTTCTTGCGGAGAGGTTTGAGCTGAAGCGTCTTACTGGCCGCCACCTTGGCCGCGGGCCTCGCCGATGGTGACGCGGACCTGCTCGGACTTCTCGGCGGCCTTCGCGGGTGTGTCCATCTGGACTGCGGCGACGGAAACGCCGGGCTTTGCGAGCTTGCCGCGGTCACCTGGCGCATCGGCCAGCGCGGCACCGGAGACAAGGGCGGTCAGGCTCAAGGCGATTGCGGTGGTGCGAAGCATATCGGTCTCCTTGGTTATTCGGGTTGCGGTGTTAACCGTTCACCATGTGAGATGAGGCCGGTTTGGTTTCCCGCGTGTGACGGCCGTCACACCCCGGAAATCCGGCACACCCCAGGAATCCAGAGCGAACGTGAGCGAGCTTCCGGCCTTCTACAACGACCTCGACGCAAGCCTCGACGAGGCGTGGCGTCTGCTCGAACGCAGTGTGGACGACCGGGATGCGCCGTTTCGCACGCCGACGCTGGCCAGCATCGGCCGAGACGGGGCGCCCGTTGCCAGGACCGTGGTGCTTCGAGTCACGAGCCGTGCGGATGCCGTGCTGCAACTCCATACGGATATCCGCTCGGAGAAGATCGGCGAAATCCGCCGGGAGCCACGAGTGTCGCTCCACTTTTATGACCCGCGTGCGAAGGTGCAGCTCCGCGTTGGCGGCAAGGCCGTGGCGCATATCGGGGACGCCGTGGCGCTTGACGCCTGGACGGGGAGTCATCCGGATTCCCTTGCCATGTACCGCATACAGCCAAGACCCGGGACGCCGCTGTCCCGTCCCGATGAAACGACAATCGCCAGCGCGCGGGATCCCCGCGATGGCTTCGAGAACTTCGCCGCGGTGCGCATCGCCATCAGGCAGATGGAGTGGCTGTATCTTGGCGCGCGGGGCCATCGTCGTGCCCTGTTCGACTTCAAGACGGGGGACCCGTTGGGGCGCTGGCTGGCCCCTTGAAGCGGAGACTGGCGCGCGTGCCTTGAGTGCGCCCACCGGACCCGGTATATCGGGCGCCGTCGCGCGTATACCATGCGCGCTCTTTCCTGTCCGTTTCTGGGGGTCTCATGGCGGCGAACAAGAATATCCTGATGCTGCCGGGCGACGGTGTCGGCCCGGAAGTCGTGGCCGAGGTCAGGCGCGTCGCCGACTGGCTGGCCGCGGAGCGCGCGGTCGGATTCGACATCGCGGAAGGCCTGGTCGGCGGCGCGGCCATCGACGCCGAGGGCGCGCCGATCTCCGAGGCCACGATGCAAAAGGCGATGGACGCCGACGCGGTGCTGCTGGGCGCGGTCGGCGGCCCAAAGTGGGACGGCCTGCCGTTCGAGCAGAAGCCGGAGCGCGCGTTGCTGCGCCTGCGCAAGGACATGGAGCTGTTCGCCAACCTGCGCCCGGCGATGGTGTTCGACGCGCTGGTCGACTCCTCCTCGCTGAAGCCGGATCTGGTGCGCGGCCTCGATATCATGATCGTGCGCGAGTTGACCGGCGGCGTCTATTTCGGCGAGCCGCGCGGCATCGAGACCCTGCCCGACGGCCAGCGTCGCGGCGTCAACACGCAGGTCTACACGACCGAGGAAATCCGCCGCGTTGCCGCCGTCGCCTTCGAGCTGGCGCGCAAGCGCGGCAACAGGGTCTGCTCGGTCGAGAAGGCGAACGTCATGGAAGCCGGCGTGCTGTGGCGCGAAGAGGTGCAGCGCCTGCACGACGAAAGCTATCCCAACGTCGAACTGACCCACATGTATGCCGACAACTGCGCGATGCAGCTCGTCCGCCGGCCCAAGCAGTTCGACGTCATCGTCACCGACAACCTGTTCGGCGACATGCTTTCGGACGAGGCGGCGATGCTGACCGGCTCTCTTGGCATGCTGCCCTCGGCCTCGCTGGGCGCCGCCGACGCCACCGGCCGCCGTCGCGCGCTCTACGAGCCGGTGCACGGCAGCGCACCCGACATCGCCGGTCAGGGCATCGCCAACCCGCTGGCCACGCTGCTCTCTTTCGCGATGATGCTGCGCTATTCCTTCGATCTGGACAGCGAGGCGCGGCTGGTGGAGCAGGCGGTGGAGGCCGTTCTGGCGCGCGGTCTGCGCACCGCCGACATCGTCCAGGAGGGCACGACCACCGTTTCGACGCGCGAAATGGGCGATGCACTGCTGGAACAGCTTAGCTCAGCAGTTGCATGAACAAATTTCATGACACGTGAGGCTTGCGCGTAGCGAAAACTTTGGGCATCATACATTCGATTGCTCTCCGGCCTAGCCGGTCGAGTGATCGCCACGACCGCACGCGACACCCTGAACTGGGAACCTTCCGTTGGGCCGCTCCTTCCCTGGAGCGGCCCCTCTTTTCGTTAGATTACCACTGTCCGTATACTGCCCGGCAAATTATGCAAGCGGCTAAGTTGCATGGCCATGCGTATAATTGTCGACTTCCATCGAACCAAAGTGCAGGACTGGGCTTTACGGCAAATAGCGTGATGACTCTTTGCCTTCATGCAGCAGCCCTTTGACCGTCATATCAGTCAAACCGGCAAGATATGCCCATGAAACGGTCAAAAATCAGCAACCGCAAGGAATGAGATCATAAACCTTCCGCGCGCCGCCTTCATGAGCCCCGGCGCGTTACCGGCTGGGCCAGGAGCCAGCCGGCCCAGGCCATGAAGGCGATGCCGACGATGATCAGTATCGTCTCCAGCCAGGGCGATTCGGTGATGCCGTTGGCCGTGACGGCCTGCCGGTCGCGGAAGCTCGGCAGGACGGGGTCCGGCACCTCCGTCGACTCGGCGGCGTTGGCGATGGACTCCGCCTCGCGCAGCGGCAGCGGCAGGTTGCGCGTTGCGATGGCGGAGGCCGGGCCGCCGTGAACGGGTCCGGTGCGGCCTTGCGGCGCGGGCCCGGCGAGGAGAACCTGCATCGAGAAGGTGTCCACCGGCGCCTTCTGTCCCGGCACCGGAGAGGTGGGCAGGCGCACCTCGTTCAGGAAGAATGGTGCGCCGATAAGCCAGTCGGTGAGGCTGGCGGCACGGAGTTTTGGCGCTTCCGCCGGCAGCTCCTGCAACGCCGCCTGGGTATCGGCGTCCAGCATCACGATGGCGGCGTCCAGCTCGCCCGCGCGAACGGCGCGGATCAGGCTGGGGCCCGTCGCGCGCAAGTCGGGGCCGCGCCCGGCCAGGACCAGCATGCGCGCCGCCACCTTGCCGCCGGCGGTCCAGCCCGGCGGTGTGCCGATCCGCCCGGAAAGCGGATTGGCCTCCGGTGGCATGCCCTCGCGCACCAGCAGCAGGAAGTGGCGCCGGCCAATGGCGGCGATGGCCTCGCCCCGCCTGTCGCGTCCGCGGAACAGGCCGTCCCAGGTCAACTCGAAGAAATCCGAGGTGTGGACCAGCGCCAGGTCCGCCTTGCCCTGCTCCAGTGCGGCCAGCGGTGCGGCGACGGAGAGCATGTTCACCGGCCGCTCCGGGTAGGCGCGGCGCAGCGCCAGGATCGCCTGCCCGCCAAGTGGGCTGAGCGACTCGGCCCCGGTGTAGGCGACGACCATCTCGGGCCGGCGGACGGTCGGCGACTCGGCGTCGATCACCCCCTCGGCGACAAGGATTCGCCGAGCTACGGTTTCGGTGTCACGGCCCTGGACGATGATCTCACGGATGGCCGGCTCGACCTCCGTCGCCATCAGCGCGCCGTAGAGTGGCTTCAAGGCGGATTCGACGAAGCCTCGATGCTCTTCGGCGCGGGGGCCGATCACCACCGTCGCCTCGTAGCGGGGATAGAAGTCCAGCGTGTCTGCCAACTCGCTCAACCCGAGGTCGGGTCGCACGTAGGGCGCGCGGATTACGGCGACGTCGGTGCGCCCGGCCAGCAGCGCGGCCATGCGCTCTCCGGGCGAGGCGACCTCTTCAACCGCCGAGGGTTGGATATCGAGGCCATAGCGGCGCGCCAGCGCCAGCAAGCCGTCGCCCGGCTGGCGCGTGTAGCCCGGCGGTACGGCGAATCGCGCATCCTCCAGGCGCGACAGGTCTTCGACGGAGGTCATGTCCTTCGCCAGGGCCTTGTTGCTGTCCATCAGCAGGACGTAGGGCGCGCTGAAGCCGAGGCCCGGCGTCACCGATATGCCGGTCGATGCCAGCACCTGCCGCACTGCTTCCAGCCCGCCGTCCTGAATGGCGCGGGAGCGGAAGAACACGCGCGCGGAACCCGAATATCCCGGCAGCAGATCGATATCGCCTGCCTGCAGCCTGCGCCCGCAGTTCACAAGGTCGGGGCAGGCGACGGCGATGGCGCGGGCGCCCGCCTGACGCAGCGTCTCGGCGACGATCTCCGCCATCAGGGCACTGTCCGGCTGTTCCGCCAGGTGGCCGATGCGCAGGCTGGGCCGCTGGGCGCAGCCGGCCAGGACGATGAGCGTCGCTGCGAGGGCGAGGAGGGCGGCGCGGCGCATCACTGCAGGCCCTCCCAGATCCGCTCGGTCGCCGCGTCCGCGCGCAAGGCACGCAGCAGTGCCACGACCTGCAGGACCATGATGGCCGCGAAGGGCAGGGCGCCGAGAACCGACAGGGCGCGCACCGCCTGGATGTTGCCGGCGACGATCATGGCCGCGCCCAGGACACCCAATACCATCCCCCAGGCCAGTTTGCTGCGCCATGAGGGATTGCTGCCGGGTCCGCTCAGCAGCCCCAGGACATAGGCGGCGCTGACCACGCTGGTGACCAGGAAGACGAAGGCCAGCACCATCGCGGCTACGTTCAGGAGGCCGGCGAAGGGCAGGCGTTCCAGCAGGGTGAAAAGCGCGATGGAGACATCATGGCGCACCATCGCGACGACGCCGCCCAGGCCGTACATTTCTTCGTACAGGCCGAAGCCGCCGAACACGGCGAACCATAGGATGGAGAACAGCGTCGGCACCAGGATGACACCGACGATGAACTCCCGGATCGTGCGCCCGCGGCTGATCCGGGCGATGAAGACGCCGACGAAGGGCGCCCAGGCGATCCACCAGAAGAAATAGGTCAGCGTCCAGCCCTGGAACCAGCCGGCCACGTCGCGGTCCTGAAAGGTGAAAAGCTGGAAGGACATCCGCGCCAGCTCGGTCAGGTAGTCGCCGAAGGCGGTGACGAAACCGCGCATCAGGAACGCCGTCGGCCCGGCCAGCAGCAGGAACAGCATGATCGCGACGGCCAGCAGCATGTTCGCGTTCGACAGCCACTTCACGCCCTTGTCCAGCGGCATGACCAGCGGCAGGCAGTACGCCACCACCAGGGCCGCGAGGATATAGCCGGAGACGGTCAGCGAGTTCGGGTCGACCTCGGCGAAGACGAAGAGGCCGCGCTGAAGCTGGAATACGCCCATGGCGATGGAGCCGGCGACACCCAGTGCGATGGCCACGACGGCGGTGACGTTAGCGATGTAGGCCAGCCCCTCCACCCAGCGTCCGTGCAATTCCGCGCGCAGCCCGGCGCCCGGCTGATAGCCGCTGCCCCGGCGGAAGGCGAAGTAGGCCAGCGCAAGCGCGACCATCCCGTAGATCGCCCAGGCATGAAAGCCCCAGTGGAACAACGTGACGGTGAGCGCATGGCGCGCCGCTTCGCGCGTGCCGGGCACCGCGCCGGGGGCGCCGTCGAAGTGCAGCACGGGCTCCGCGACGCCCCAGAACAGCAGGCCCACACCCATGCCGGCGGCGAACAGCATGGACAGCCACGAGGGCAGCGAGAACTCGGGCATGTCGTCCTCTCGGCCCAGCTTCACCCGGCCATAGCGGCTGATCGCCAGCCAGGCGGCCAGCACCAGCAACCCCGTGACGAGCAGCATGTAAAGCCAATCCAGCGCGCGGAACGCGACGCCGGTGATGTTGCCGGCCCAGTCGGCCAAGCCGGCCGGATCGCCCAGGCCCCAGACCGCCACGCCCCCGCACAGCGGCAGCGCAACCAGCAGGACGGCCCAGTTCGACAGGCGGCGGCGCAGGTGAAGACGCGCGAACATGCCCTCATCCGGTCGGTGGTTTCGGATTCCCCCCAGCGCCGCGCGAAGCCTAATCGTGACGGCGGCCGGCGTCATGACATTTCCATGCCGTCATGGTTTTTCGAAAGGATTCGAACTACGGTTTTCGAGCAGTCGTTGTACTTCGAGTGCCGGGGGACGGGGCGCCACCCAACTAGCGAGTGGGAGGCTTCATTTCATGCGAGTGACGGCAAAGGTCATCGGCGCCGCCCTGGCGGCGCCTGTCATGCTGGCCGCGAGCCCGGTGCTTGCCGCCGATCCGCCCGCCTTCATCAAGGGCGATGTCCGGATTACCGAGTTCGACGGCGTCACCGACGACCTGCTGACGGCCGGTCTGGGCGCCGCCGGTTTGCAGAGTGGTACGCCGCCGGCGCTGTCGGACCCGCCGACGGCGGCGGAACTGCGCCGGCTGGCGATTTACAACAACTATCGCGCCCTGGTCGACGTCACCACCGGGGGCGGCTACGGCACGCTTTATGGGCCGGACGTCAGCGCGGCCGGCGTTCCCGGCGAGGGGCCGGGAATGATCGCTGGACGCGAATACCTGGCTTTCGCCGGTCCGGCATCAGGTCACGTCAACGTCAGCCTGCTGGTCCAGGTTCCAGATATCTTCGACCCGGACGCGCCCTGCATCGTAACCGGCCCGTCGTCCGGCTCGCGCGGTGTCTACGGCGCCATCGGGACCAGCGGGGAGTGGGGCCTGAAGAACGGCTGCGCGGTCGCTTACACCGACAAGGGGACCGGAACGGGCGCCCATAACCTGGGCGACGACACCGTCGACCTCATTACCGGCGAGCGGGTAACGGCGGATGAGGCCGGGAAGGACTCAATCTTCACCGCCGGGATCAATGACCGCAAGCAGGCCGACTACGACGACGAAACCCCGCATCGCTTCGCCTTCAAGCACGCCCACTCCGAGAACAATCCCGAGGCGGACTGGGGCAAGAACGTGTTGCAGTCGATCCGCTTCGCCTTCTGGGCGCTGAACGAGGCCCACCCGGACGCGGACATCCGGCCCGGCAACACCGTCGTTATCGCCTCCAGCGTCTCAAACGGCGGCGGCAGCTCCGTTCTGGCGGCGGAACAGGACAAGCAGGGCCTGATCGACGGCGTCGCGGTGTCGGAGCCGAACGTGAACCCGGAACCCGGTGGCGATTTCGCCATCAAGCAGGGCGAGGGCCCGCCGTTCTTCGATCACAGCAAGAGCCTTTACGACTACACGACGTTGCTGAACCTCTATCAGGCATGCGCCAACCTGGATAACCCCGCTGCCCCGTTCAATTTCCTGGGTCTGACGGCCATCCAGCAGAACCGTTGTGCGTCGCTGGCGGAATTGGGGCTGCTGACCAGCGGGACGCTGGCCGGACAGGCCGCCGAGGCGCAGGAAATCATCAACGACTTCGGCATCCTCGAAGAGCAGAATATCGTCCAGCCCTCGCATTACTGGGTGTTCGTGCCGCAGGCCATCGCGGTTACCTACGCCAACGCTTATGGGCAGTTTTCGGTGCTGGAGAGGCTGTGCGGCTACAGCTTCGGCGCGACGACGGGCAACAGCCTGATCCCGGACCTGGGCAATCCCGACGACGGCGTTCCCGTTCCGCTGGCCCTGGCGGCCGAGAATGCGTTGTTCGCGACCTCCAACGGCATTCCGCCCACGAGCGGCGTGAATCTGATCAACGACCGGGCGGTCGAGGGCTCGCGGGAGACCCGCCACTCGACCTCGCCGTCGACGGGACGCCAGGACCATAATATCGACGGCAACCTCTGCCTGCGTGACCTTGCGACCGGCGTGGACACCGTGACCGGAGAGAAGCTGCGCGGCCGGCAACAGGCACGCCACAAGCAAATCCTGAACGGTATCCGCGAGATCCGGGCCAGCGGCGACCTGAACGGCAAGCCGGCGATCTTCGTCACCGGCCGCAGCGACGCGATCCTGCCGCCGAACCATACCTCGCGGGCCTATTTCGGCTTGAACAGACTGCAAGAGGGGACGGACAGCGAATTGCGCTATATCGAGGTGCTGAACGCGCAACACCTGGACGCCTTCAACCAGTTCCCCGGTTTTGACAACCGTTTCATCCCGCTGCACCACTATTTCATTCAGGCGCTGGATATCATGTTCGCGCACCTGAAGGACGGCCTTCCGCTGCCGCCCAGCCAGGTGGTCCGAACCGTCCCCCGTGGCGGTCCGGACGGCGGCGCGCCCGATATCGTCGAGGCCGTCAACCTTCCGGCGATCCAGCAGAACCCGGCGGTGACGGACGAGATCCGGTTCGAGGGCAATCAGGTGCTTATCCCGGAGTGATATCGCAACGGTGGAGTCCCGGCTTTTGCCGGGGCTCCGTGCCGCGGTTTTTCGCCGTCTGAAGGGGCTTTCAATGCCCGTTATCCGATTGTGCGGCGCAGCATCGAGCCTTGCAAAGAAGGGGGGCGACCTCTAAATTCCCTGATTCAGAACGCCAATTTACGTCAATCGAAACCGAAAGAATTTCCGATGGGTTACAAGGTTGCAGTCGTCGGTGCCACCGGCAATGTCGGGCGTGAGCTGCTGAACACGCTGGCCGAGCGCGAATTCCCCGCCGACGAGGTGGTGGCGCTGGCCTCGGAGCGCTCCGCCGGCAAGCGGGTCTCCTTTGGCGAGGATCGGGAACTCCAGGTCCAGGATCTCTCCACCTACGACTTCAAGGGCGTCGATATCGTGCTGTCGTCGCCGGGCGCGTCGGTGGCGAAGGCCTTCGCGCCGAAGGCCGCCGAAGCGGGCGCGGTGGTGATCGACAACACCTCCCACTTCCGGATGGAGCCGGATGTTCCGCTGATCGTGCCGGAGGTGAACCCGCAGGCAATCGGCGGCTATACCAAGCGCAACATCATCGCGAACCCGAACTGCTCGACCATCCAGATGGTGATGGCGCTGAAGCCGCTTCACGAGATCGCGCCGATCAAGCGCGTCGTCGTCGCCACCTACCAGTCCGTCTCCGGCTCGGGCAAGGAGGCGATGGACGAGCTGTTTAACCAGACCCGCGGCATCTTCATGAACGAGCCGGCGCGCCCGCAGCAGTTTACGAAGCAGATCGCTTTCAATGCCATTCCCCACATCGACAAGTTCATGGAGGACGGGTCGACCAAGGAGGAATGGAAGATGGTGAACGAGACCCGGAAGATCCTCGATCCGGATATCCGGGTGTCCGCCACCTGCGTGCGCGTGCCCATATTCATCGGCCACGGCGAGGCCGTTAACGTCGAATTCGAAAGCGCCATCGAGGAAGAGCAGGCGCGCGAGGCGTTGCGCAGCTTCCCCGGCATCACCGTCGTGGACCACCGCGAGGACGGCGGCTATGTCACGCCGGTGGAGAGCGCCGGGGACGACGATGTCTTCGTCAGCCGTCTGCGCAATGATCCGACGGTCGAACACGGCCTGTCGTTCTGGGTCGTTTCCGACAACCTGCGCAAGGGGGCGGCGCTGAACACCGTGCAGATCGCCGAGCGGCTGGTGGAAGGCTATCTCGCCAAGCAGCCGGCCTGATCGACGAGCGGGAATCGGCCGGTGCCGGGACTCTCAACGCCCGGCGCCGACGTTCGCTCCCGGCTGGCGATTTTAGCTCAAGAGCTTGCCAAGATTATCGAACCCGGCCTGATAGATGCCTTCGATGGCACTTCGCGCCGCCATGGGGTCGCCCACGGGCTCGAAGCGGCTGCTCCAGGTCACCGTGCTGCCCCCGTTCTTGCCACCCTCGACGCGGATCGTGCTTTCGTATCCCTCGACCGGCAGCGGGCCGGCGTCGATGATCCGGTAGGTATAGGAATGGCCGGCCTCGTCGCTGTCGACCAGTTCCTCGACCAACTCGGTCCCGCCCGCCAGATGCAGGCGGCGCGTCTTGCCCTCGACCTCGCTCGATTGCACCGCGGGGTGCCAGGTGTGCAGCGCGTCGAAGGCGCCCACCTTCTTCCAGACCTCGTCCGGCGACGCCGGCAGTGCGGTGCTCATCGAGACTTCGATCATGGCCGGAGCCCTCCCTGTTGTTTGGCGCCGAAATGGTGGTATCCGCAGACTATAGCATGCCGGGCGAAAACGCATAGTCGCCGGGGCGCGTCTCCCCGGCGCGCATCCGGTGGTTCAGCGGCGCCGGCGCCCGCGTGCGCGCTGGCGGCGGTGACGCAGGTAGCCGATCGAGAGCACGAGCGCGATGGCGCCGGCCGTCAAAGGGAAGACCAGCAGGATCATCGGCAGGGCGGTCACCAGAACCACGATTGCGCCGACCGCGCCCGCCGTCACGGCCAGCACGAAGGCGGTTCCCAGCGCGTATCCGACGAAGTCCCTGACGTTCATCCAGCGGCTCTCGTGACTGACATCGTCGCGCCAGCAATAAGCTCCGAAGCGGGCCGCGTGAAGGCGGCGGTTCTAAAGCGCCTGTGCCCGAAAGCGTCGCGGCGGCGCGGCCAGCGCATCCTGCGCGCACACGAGATCGAGTTCGCGGCGGCCCGATGCCTGCGTGGCCTCCAGCACGGCATGGATCGCGTTGGCGCTGTCGGCCAGCGCGTCGGGCAGGGGGCTGCCGCGCAGCAAGTGGGCCGTGAACAGCCCCGCCATCGCGTCCCCGGCACCGTTGGGCGGAACCGGGAAGTCCAGGCGGGGCACCTGCAGCGACCAGGCGTCCTCGTCGGTGACGGCCAGGGTCAGCAGGGTATCCGTGCCCAGCGGCAGCGATGTTACCAGCACGATGCGCGGTCCCCTGGCGATGATGCTGCGCGCGGCACTCACCGCATCCTCGATACCTGCCACGTCGCGGCCCGTCAGGTGGCCAAGCTCGAAGGCGTTGGGCGTGACGACGTCGGCGCGCGGCACAGCCTCTTCGGCAAAGAAGGCCGCCACTTCGGGTGCGACGTAGAGGCCCGGTCCGCTGTCGCCGATAATGGGGTCGACGACGGCGACGGCCTCGGGGTTGGCCCGCCGCACCGCCGCGATCGCGGCCAGCATTTCGTCTCCCTGTTGCGCCGCGCCGATGTAGCCAGTCAAAATACCCCGGCAGCCATTGAAAGAGCCGCGCGTCTGCAAGCCGGCCATCAGCGCGCGCAGTTCGCATGGCGGCACCACGCGCCCGGTGCACCCGCCATAGCCCGGATGGTTCGAATATATGACGGTATCCACCTGCCAAGCCTCGATACCCAGGCGGCGCAGGCAGAATGCGGCCGCGTCATTGCCGACGTAGCCGAACGCAACATGCGAATTGAGACAGATCACGGGCATGATGCTAGAGGGTTTGTCACTGTGCAGAACGCTTCTATCGTCATGGCCGATCCGCGAAAGGCATACAATCGCAATTTAGGATGGGGAACGACATGACGGATCCGTTGAACGCGCGGCCGCGCCGCAGCGTGCTTTACATGCCGGGATCGAACACCCGTGCGCTCGAAAAGGGGAAGACGATCCCCGCCGACGCGCTGATCCTCGACCTGGAGGACGCGGTCGCTCCAGACGCGAAGGCGGAGGCGCGCAAGAACGTCGTGGAGGCGGTCAAGGCCGGCGGTTACGGCAAACGCGAGCTTGCGGTGCGTGTCAATCCGCTGGACAGCGAATGGGGGCAGGCCGACGTCGAGGCCGCCGCAACCTGCGGGGCGGATGCGATCCTGCTGCCCAAGGTGGAGAGCGCGGCGATGGTGCGCGACCTGGAAGCGCGGATGGCGCGGCACGGCGCCCCGGACGGCATGGCGATCTGGGTGATGATGGAAACCCCGCTCGGTATCCTGCATGCGGAGGGGATCGCCGCTTCCAGCGACCGCCTTGCGGTCCTGGTGATGGGCACCAGCGATCTGGTGAAGGACCTTCAGGCCCAGCACACGCCGGAGCGACTGCCGGTGCTGACCTCGCTCAGCCTTTGCGTGCTGGCCGCGCGGGCCCATGGCCGGGCGGTCGTCGACGGCGTCCACCTCGATCTGCAGGACATGGAGGGCTTCGAGGCGGCGTGCCGGCAGGGGCTGGAACTCGGCATGGACGGCAAGACGCTGATCCATCCCAAGACCGTCGAGCCGGCGAACCGCATCTTCGCGCCCAGCGAGGACGAGGTGGGCCGCGCCCGCCGCATTATCGAGGCGCACGCGGAGGCGGAACGCCGCGGCGAGGGTGTTGTCGTGCTGGACGGCCAGCTTATCGAGAACCTGCACGTGCTGAACGCCAGGCGAATCGTCGCGCTGCACGAGGCCATCCAGGCGCGCGAATCCGACAGCGGAGCGGACTGACCGGCGGAAACGGCCCGGTGTCCGGCGTGGCGGCCGACCGGCGTGGACGTTTGCTTGCATCTCATACCCCCCGATAGCCTTTGGGGGCTCCCCAGCGGCTTGCCGGACTGCTAATGGTTCCTGGCCTCTGCCGTCTGGAAGCATAATAACAGCGGACGCGCAAGCATCGGCGCGTCCGCGGGCATACGCATTCGCGTGCGGCGCGAACCTGTCGCCTGGATACCAGGCGGCAATATCGCGGGCGGCATGGCGCCTGGGTTGGGTCGAAACGAGCGAGCGGGACGTATGACGAAACAGATCGCCGGAAACTACTTCGAGGATTTCGCGCTGGGTCAGGAGATCCGGCATGCCACGCCCCGGACAGTGACCGCGGGTGACGCGGCGCTGTACATGGCGCTCTATGGCTCGCGCTTCGCCATGCAGTCCTCGGACGAGGCCGCGCGGCATCTTGGCTATGCCCGTGCGCCAATGGACGACATGCTGGCCTTTCACGTTGTCTTCGGCAAGACCGTGCCGGATATCTCGCTGAACGCCATCGCCAACCTGGGTTATGCCGGCGGCGTCTTCGCGCGGCCGGTCTATCCGGGCGACACGCTGTCCACGGTCTCGACGGTGATCGGCCTGCGCGAGAACTCCAACCGCAAGACCGGGACGGTCTACGTCCGCTCCGTCGGCACGAACCAGGACGGCAAGACGGTGCTGGACTACGTGCGCTGGGCCATGGTGCGCAAGCGCGATCCCGAGAGCCCGGCGCCCGAACCGCATGTGCCCGACCTGCCGGAAGCGGTCGCGCCGGCGGACCTGGGCCTGCCGCCGGGCGTGGATTTCTCCGCCTACGACACGCAGCTTTCCGGCCAGCCGCATCTGTTCCAGGACTACGAGGTGGGCGAGCGTATCGACCACGTCGACGGATTCACCATCGAAGAGGCCGAGCACCAGATGGCGACGCGCCTCTACCAGAACACGGCGCGGGTCCATTTCAACCAGCATGTGGAAAAGGAGGGCCGCTTCGGCCGGCGCATCGTCTACGGCGGGCACATCATCTCCATCGCGCGCGCGCTGTCTTTCAACGGTTTGGGCAACGCCATCGCCGTGGCGGCGATCAACGGCGGGCGCCACATCAATCCGAGCTTTGCCGGTGACACGATCTATGCCTGGTCGGAAGTCCTCGGCAAGCACGAGATTCCGGGGCGGCGCGACGTCGGCGCGCTGCGCCTGCGCACCGTCGCGACGAAGGACCGGGCGTGCGCCGACTTCCCGCTGGAAGGGCCGGACGGCAAGGTGGATCCGGCGGTCGTGCTCGACCTCGACTACACCGTGCTGATGCCGTGCCGGGTCTAGGGCACGCCGGGCCGATGCGTCGGGCCGGGCATCGCTGACGCCAGGGAGGGGCAGTTGAGCCGGACGGGTACCGCCACGCGCCTTTTCGTGGAGGAGGATCTGGCCGCCGGCCGTGTCCTGGGGCTGGACCATGCCCGCGCCCATTTCCTGCGCTCTGTCCTGCGCCTCGGACGCGGGGCGCAACTGGCGCTCTTCAACGGCCGCGACGGGGAGTGGCTGGCCAGGGTCGAGGGGCTGGGCAAGGGCTGGGCCTCGCTGGAGGTGCTCTCGCAATCCAGGCCGCAGCAGGGCGAACCGGACCTCTGGCTGGTGTTCGCGCCGATCAAGCGCGCCCGCCTCGATTTCATGATCGAGAAAGCGACGGAGTTGGGCGTGTCGGTGCTGCAGCCGATCTTCACCCAGCACACCGACGTTAGCCGCGTGAACACCGACCGGCTTGCCGCGAATGCGCGCGAGGCGGCTGAGCAGTGCGAACGGCTGAGCGTGCCCGAGGTGCACGAGCCGAAGCAGTTCCGCGACCTACTGGACGGGTGGCCGGCGGAGCGCCGTCTGCTGCTGTGCGCCGAGTCCGGCGAGGCGCGGCCCATCGCCGGGGCCCTGGCGGACATCTCGGCGGGGTTTGTCGGGCAGGAAAAAGACCAAGCGGTCTCAGGGCCTTGGGCTGTTATGACGGGGCCGGAGGGCGGGTTCCACGCTTCCGAACTTGACGCCCTAGCGAAACTTCCCTTTGTTACGCCCGTCGGTTTGGGGCCGCGCGTGCTTCGCGCCGACACCGCCGCGCTGGCGGCTCTCGCCTGCTGGCAGGCCTGGCTTGGCGACGGTCGCGCGCGACCGCCGTTTCGTGCCGATTGACGCCGGGACGCCCCGGCCCCCCGCTCTGGAGCATCGCGTCACCCGCTTTCCCACCGGTCATCGAAACCATTCTGACGGGACCGAGTCGTATGTCTGCACCGCCGACCGAGAAGGGCGCTCCCATCGCCGGAAAGAACGAACTGATCGAGTACCTCGAATCCGGGTGCCGTCCGCCGGACGAATGGCGCATCGGAACCGAGCACGAGAAGTTCGTCTTCACCACCGACGACCTGAAGCCCCTGCCGTACGAGGGGGAAGGCGAGCGTCCCGGCATTCGGGACATCCTGGAAGGCCTGGCGGCCCTGGGCTGGGAACCGGTTCTGGAGAACGGCAACCCGATCGCGCTGAAGCACGACGGCTGCAATATCACGCTGGAGCCGGGCGGGCAGCTTGAGCTGTCGGGCGCGCCGGTGCGCAACCTGCACGAGACCTGCAACGAGGTGAACCAGCATCTGGCCCAGGCAAAGCAGGTGGCCGAGCCGCTGGGCGTGGGCATGCTGGGCATGGGCTTCGCGCCGGACTGGCGGCGCGAGGATGTCCCGTGGATGCCGAAGGGCCGCTATGACGTGATGCGCCGCTACATGCCGCGCGTCGGCTCGCTGGGTATCGACATGATGGTGCGAACCTGCACGGTGCAGGTGAACCTCGATTTCAAGAGCGAAGCCGACATGGTGAAGAAGTTCCGTGTCGGCCTGGCGCTCCAGCCCGTGGCGACGGCGCTGTTCGCGAACTCGCCCTTCACCGAGGGGCGGCCGAACGGCTTCGTATCCTACCGCAGCCACATCTGGACGGACACCGACCCCGACCGCACCGGCATGATGCCCTTCGTGTTCGACGAGGGCTTCGGGTTCGAGCGCTACGTCGAGCATGTGCTGGACGTGCCGATGTACTTCGTCTACCGCGACGGCAAGTACATCGACGCAAGCGGCCAGTCGTTCCGGGATTTCCTCGACGGAAAGCTGCCGGCCCTGCCCGGTGAGCGGCCGTACATGAGCGACTGGTCGGACCACCTGACGACGCTGTTCCCGGAAGTGCGTCTCAAGAAGTTCCTGGAGATGCGCGGCGCCGACGGCGGGCCGTGGAACATCCTGTGCGCGCTGCCGGCGCTGTGGGTCGGGCTGCTGTATTCGAGCGAGGCGCTGGACGCCGCCTGGGACCTCGTCAAGGACTGGACCCATGCCGACCGGCAGGCGCTGCGCGACGTGGTGCCGCGCCAGGGGCTGCGCGCGCCGTTCCGGGACGGTACCGTCCGCGACCTTGCCAAGCGCGTGCTGGAGATCGCCGACCACGGCCTGCGCCGGCGCGACACGATGGATGGCAGCTATGGCCAGGACGAGCGGCAGTTCCTGACGGCGCTGCGTCAGATCGTCGAGACCGGCGAAACTCCGGCCGACGAGAAACTGCGCCGGTTCCACGAGGAGTGGGGCGAGAAGACGGCGCCGCTCTACAAGCATTACATTTACTAGCCGTTCCCATCGCGGCGATGCGATTCCGGCCCGGCGGCGCCACCGCGTTGCCGGGCTTCTTCGTTGAGGCGCCGGAGCCAAGACGGTGGGCCTGTCGCGCAAAGAAGGACCGCGGCGCTGGCGCCGCGGTCAAGGTGACAAGGGAACTCACGGAGAGGAGGGAGGCCTGTCCAGCCTTCTGAAGACCGGACTCTACGCTTAGGGGCTTAAGGTCCCTTTAAGCGTCTGGCTTAATGACAAGTGAATCACTACTAGGAGTATAACGCAATAGTTATTTCAACTTTTAGGTGTATTCACCTGAGCGCCGTCGGGCGTGGTGGATGGCAGCGGCGCTCAGGCCGCCGTGCCGCCCACCGTGATCTCGTCCACCTTCAGCGTCGGCTGGCCGACGCCGACGGGCACGCCCTGGCCTTCCTTGCCGCAGGTGCCGATGCCGGTATCGAGTTCCATGTCGTTGCCGACCATCGAGACTTTCGTCAGCACGTCGGGGCCGTTGCCGATCAGCGTTGCGCCCTTGACCGGCGCGCCCACCTTGCCGTCCTCGATCATGTAGGCCTCGGTGCAGGAGAACACGAACTTGCCCGAGGTGATGTCCACCTGTCCGCCGCCGAAGCTGACGGCATAGAGCCCGCGCTTCACCGATGAGACGATCTCGCCCGGATCCTTGTCGCCGTTCATCATGACGGTGTTGGTCATGCGCGGCATCGGTATGTGGGCATAGCTCTCCCGCCGCCCGTTTCCGGTGGGCTGTACCCCCATCAGCCGCGCGTTCTGCCTGTCCTGCATATAGCCGACCAGCTTGCCGTCCTCGATCAGCACGGTGCGCTGGCTGGGCGTGCCCTCGTCGTCCACGGTGAGCGATCCGCGGCGGTCCTGGATAGTGCCGTCGTCCACCACGGTGACGCCGGGCGCGGCCACCCGCTCGCCCAGCAGCCCCGCGAAGGCAGAGGTCTTCTTGCGGTTGAAATCGCCCTCCAGGCCATGACCGATGGCCTCGTGCAGCAGGATGCCGGGCCAGCCGGGGCCAAGCACCACCGGCATGCCGCCGGCCGGCGCGTCGATAGATTCCAGGTTCACCAGCGCCTGGCGCAGCGCGTCGTCCACCGCCGCCTGCCAGGTCTCCGGCTGCAGGTACAGGTCATAGCCGGTGCGCCCGCCGCAGCCGTGATTGCCGCTTTCCATCCGGTCGCCCTCGCCGCAGACGACGTGGACGTTGAGCCGGACCAGCGGGCGGATGTCGGCGACGGTATGGCCGTCCGGGCGCAGGATGCGCACCGCCTGCCACGATCCCGACAGCGAGGCGCTGACCTGCTTGACGCGCGGGTCCTTGGCGCGGGCATAGGCGTCGATGTCGGACAGCAGCTTCACCTTGCGCTCGAACGGTACGGCCGAGAGCGGATTGTCGTCGCTGTAGAGCAGGCGGTTGGTGCCGATCGGCGCCTCTGCCATGGTCCCGCTGCGCCCGGCGTGGACGGCGCGCACGGTCTCTCCGGCGCGCTTGATCGCGTCCTCCGACAACTCGGTGGAATGGGCATAGCCGGCGGCCTCGCCCGAAACCGAGCGCAGGCCGAAGCCCTGGCTGGTGTCGTAGCTGGCGCTCTTCACCCGCCCGTCGTCGAAGGCGACAGCCTCCGACTGCCGGTACTCCAGGAACAGCTCGCCGTCGTCGGCGCCCTGCAGCGTGCCGTCCACCAAGCGCTGGACGCGGTCCCGGTCCAGGCCGGCACGTTCGAAGAACAAGCTGTCGGTTGCGGAAATGCTCGACATACGGCCTCCTGTGGCGATGCGTCGCGAGCGCTTGGCCAGCTTCGGCGCGCCCGCTACAACGTGCGTGTCATTGCGCTGCCCCATGATATGGGGCCGGATGCACCGCACGTCAGCGCCGTAAGGAGTGGCAGGGATGAACGAGGCCAGGCAAGCGAAAAGCGACGGGGCGGAGACGGCGGCGCTCCCCGGCGAGCATCCTCTGCGCCGCCGGCTCAGCGACGAGGTGCATGCACGCCCCTTCGCCCTGCTAAGCGCGCCGGAGCGGGCAAGCCATCTTGCGCTTCTGACCGGCGAGGGCACCGACGCCGACCGCCGGCATCTGGAAGCGCTGTGTACCCGCTATGGGGTTGAGGCGCCGGAACCGCACGCGAACCACGTGCTGCTGGACTTCGGCGAGTTCCGCCTGAAGTGGGAGCGGCACACCGAGTTCTGCACCTACACCTTCTTCCGTGGTGGACCGCTGCCCGAGGGAGACCCCTTCGGCGAATCGGCGCTGGACCTCGTGCCGCGCGACTGGCTCGGCGAAATGCCGGGCGAGCTTCTGGCAGCGGCCAACCTGGTGCTGGAGCCGCGCGACGCGCCGCACCGCGCGCTCGACATGGTGCCGGAGATACTGGGATCCGGCAACTTCGCCGCCGCGCAGGTTTCCGGCGGCGCGGCGGTCGCCTTCATGGACTTTGCCATCGACGAGGCCGGCTTCTGCCGCATCTTCGTGCGCGACCGCTGGTTGAAACCCCGGCAGGCTGGCCGGCTGGTGCAGCGGCTGTTGGAAATCGAGACCTATCGCATGCTGGCGTTGCTGGCCTTCCCGGTGGCGCGGAGCGAGGGGGCGTCGCTGACCCGACTTGGCGAGCGCCTGAGCGAGATCACCCAGACGATGACGGAAATCGGTGCGCTGGAGGACGAGCGGCGTCTCTTGGAAGAGATCACGACGCTTTCCGCCGAGACCGAGAAGATCGCCGCCCAGACGCAGTACCGCTTCTCCGCCGCCCGCGCGTACCACGCCCTGGTGCAGCGGCGAATCGAGGAACTGCGTGAGGAACGCGTCGAAGGCTACCAGACCTTCACCGAGTTCGTGGATCGCCGCCTGACCCCGGCGATGCGCACCTGCGAGGCTGTGCGCGATCGCCTGGACACGCTTTCCCGCCGCGTCACCCGCGCTGGCCAGCTTTTGCGCACGCGGGTGGACATCCAGGTCGAGGGCCAGAACCGCGACCTGCTGGCCTCGATGGACCGCCGCGCACGGCTCCAGCTTCGCTTGCAGGAAACGGTCGAGGGGCTGTCGGTGGCGGCGATCACCTACTATGCCGTTGGCTTGGTCGGCTACGCCGCGAAGGCGCTGAAGGACGTCGGCGTCGATCTGCCCGTCGACATCGTGACGGGCGCCGCCATTCCCGTCGTCGCCGGCACGGTCTGGTACGCCATCCGCCGCGTCCGCCGCATGATCGAGAAGCACGCCGCGGCGGAATAGGGGCGGCGTCTGTGGGCCTGGAAACGCGCCCCTTGCGCGAAATGACCCACGTCAATCGGCTTTGCGACATAAGGTCGCAAGGGGCCGTCAGGTTATAAGCCGTCTGTTAGATTAGCGAGCGCTGGATGACGGTGCGGAACCGTGGCGAGGCCGGAGGAACGCGATGGCTCGGACTTGTGCGCTCCCGGCGCTTCGTCTAGGTTCTGCCGCACGCTCGAGACGCGGGGTTGAAGCGGCCTGGCGACGAGCCGGGACAATCCGCCAGCCGGACCCGGTGCAGCGCGCCGCGACGTCATTCGGGCACAACGTCACGACAGCGACGAACGACGGATCGAGGAATGACGATGCTGAAGGGGATCGCCGGTCAACTCGGCCTTGGACGATTTGCCGCACTTGCCGGCATGCTCGCGGTGGGCCTGACGCTTCTTACCGACCCGGCCCTGGCCGCGGACACCGGCAAGCCGGAACCGTGGCAGATGGGTCTGCAGGCACCTGCCTCGCCGGTGATGGAGCAGGTTCAGGCCTTCCATAACCTGCTTCTGGTGATCATCACGGCAATCGTGATTTTCGTCCTGGGGCTGCTGCTGTTCGTCTGCTTCCGTTTCAACGAGAAGGCGAACCCCAACCCGTCGAAGACGACGCACAACACGCTGATCGAAATCGTCTGGACGGCGGTGCCGGTGATCATCCTTGTCGTGATCGCCATCCCGTCCTTCAAGCTGCTGTACTACGAGGACGTGGTGGTCGATTCCGAGATGACCATCAAGGCCATCGGCCGGCAGTGGTACTGGAGCTATGAATACCCCGACCACGGCGGGTTCCAGTTCGACTCCTTCCTGATCCCGGACGACCAGATTGACCCGTCGAAGGGCCAGATCCGGCAGCTTTCCACCGATACCCAGGTGGTGCTGCCGGTGGATACCAACGTGCGCATCCTGGTAACCGCCAGCGACGTCCTGCACTCCTTCGCCCTGCCGGCCTTCGGCATCAAGACCGACGCCATTCCCGGCCAGTTGAACGAGACCTGGGTGCGCATCAACGAGCCGGGTACCTACTACGGTCAGTGCTCCGAGCTTTGCGGCGTGGGGCACGCCGACATGCCGATCATGGTCAAGGCCGTTCCGAAGGACGAGTTCAGCGACTGGATCGAGACCAAGCAGGCAGAGTTCGGGATCGATCAGCCGGACGAGCGCAGGCTCGCCAAGGCCGACAAGGCCGACAAGGCCGACAAGGCCGAGTAAGCGGGAGAGAGGGTTCACACGATGGCCGAAGCCAAGCACGCAGCCGCGGGTCACGAGCATCACGACCATAAGCCGGGCTTCTTCACCCGCTGGTTCTGCTCGACCAACCACAAGGACATCGGCACGCTTTATCTGATTTTCGCGATCATCGCGGGCATCATCGGCGGCGCCTTCTCGCTCATTATGCGCCTGGAACTGGCGGAACCGGGTGTGCAGTACCTGCTGCAGGCCGGTCAGCCGGACGGGCAGACGTGGAACGTCATCATCACCGCGCACGGCCTGATCATGATCTTCTTCATGGTGATGCCGGCGCTGATCGGCGGCTTCGGCAACTGGTTCGTGCCGCTGATGATCGGCGCGCCGGACATGGCCTTCCCGCGGATGAACAACATCTCGTTCTGGCTGCTGGTGCCGTCGTTCCTGCTGCTGCTGAGCTCGGCCTTCGTCGGGACGGGTGCCGGCACCGGCTGGACCATCTACCCGCCGCTCTCAAGCTCGCTGGGGCATGCGGGACCGTCGGTCGACATGGTGATCTTCTCGCTTCACCTGGCGGGCGCGTCGTCGATCCTGGGCGCCATCAACTTCATCACCACGATCTTCAACATGCGCGCGCCCGGCATGACGTTGCACAAGATGCCGCTGTTCGTGTGGTCGGTGCTTGTGACGGCGTTCCTGTTGCTGCTGGCGCTGCCGGTGCTGGGCGGTGGCATCACCATGCTGCTGACCGACCGCAACTTCGGCACGACCTTCTTCGAGGCCGCTGGCGGCGGCGACCCGGTGCTGTTCCAGCATCTGTTCTGGTTCTTCGGCCACCCCGAGGTCTACATCATGATCCTGCCGGCCTTCGGGATCATCAGCCATATTGTCTCCACCTTCTCCCGCAAGCCGGTGTTCGGCTACCTGGGTATGGCCTACGCGATGGTGGCGATCGGCTTCATCGGCTTCATCGTGTGGGCGCACCACATGTTCACCGTCGGCATGGACGTGGATACGAAGGCGTACTTCACGGCCGCGACAATGGTGATCGCCGTGCCCACGGGCGTGAAGATCTTCTCCTGGATCGCGACGATGTGGGGCGGCTCCATCCGCTTCACCACGCCGATGCTGTGGGCGCTGGGCTTCATCTTCTTGTTCACCGTGGGCGGCGTCACCGGCGTGGTGCTGGCGAACGCCGGCATGGACACCGTGCTGCACGATACCTACTACGTTGTCGCGCACTTCCACTACGTGCTGTCGCTGGGGGCGGTGTTCGGCCTCTTCGCCGCCTTCTACTACTGGATCGGCAAGATGAGCGGCCGGCAGTATCCGGAGTGGGCGGGCAAGCTGCACTTCTGGGTCACCTTCGTCGGCGTGAACTTGATCTTTTTCCCGCAGCACTTCCTCGGCCTGGCCGGCATGCCGCGGCGCTACATCGACTATCCGGATGCCTTCGCGGGCTGGAACTACGTGTCGTCGATCGGTGCCTACATCACCATGGCCGCGACCGTCTTCTTCCTCGGCGTCGCGCTCTACACGCTGCTGGCCGGACGGAAGGCGGAAGCCAACCCGTGGGGCGAGGGTGCCACGACGCTGGAGTGGACGGTGTCGTCGCCGCCGCCGTTCCACACCTTCGAGGAGCTGCCGCGCATCAAGTAGCACGGCGGCCCTGGCAAAGCTGAATCATGGCGAACGCCCGGACCGCACCGACGGTCCGGGCGCGTTACCCGGAAAAGTGAGAGTGACGTGACGGATACGACGGTCGACCTGAGCAATGGACAGCGGACGGACGCCGCGGCGGATGTGGCGGGCGCCACGATGCTGGCTGGCGCACAGGTCTGCGATTTCGTCCAGTTGCTGAAGCCGCGGGTCATGACGCTTGTCGTGTTCACGGGTTTTGCCGGGATGCTGGCGGCGCCGGGGCATCTGCATCCCTTCCTGGCGGCCGTGGCGGTGCTGTGCATCGCCGTCGGGGCCGGGGCGGCGGGCGCCATCAACATGTGGTACGACCGCGACATTGACGCGGTGATGCGCCGTACGGCGGGACGGCCGATTCCCTCGGGCCGCGTCGCGCCGGAAGAGGCGCTGGGCTTTGGCGTGGTACTAAGTCTGTTCTCCGTCATGCTGATGGGGCTGGCGGTGAACTGGACCGCGGCGGCGCTTCTGGCACTGGCGAACGGATTCTACGTTTTCGTCTACACGGCCTGGCTGAAGCGGCGGACGCCGCAGAACATCGTGATCGGCGGCGCGGCGGGCGCGTTCCCGCCGATGATCGGCTGGGCGGCCGTGACCGGCGGCGTCAGTGTCGAGTCGCTTGTCCTGTTCGCGCTGATCTTCTTCTGGACGCCGCCGCATTTCTGGGCGCTTTCGCTCTATACCGACGGGGATTACGGTCGCGCAGGCATCCCGATGCTGCCTGTCGTCGCCGGCCGGCGCGCGACAAAGCGGCAGATGCTGCTCTACACGTTGGTGCTTCTGCCGATCGCGCCGGCGCCGTTTCTCCTTGGGTTTGCGGGTCCGCTCTATGCGGCGGTGGCCGCCGTGCTCGGCCTGCTGTTCGTGGTGGCGGCGGTGCGCGTGCTGCGCGACGAGGATGAACGCCAGCGCGCCGCGCGACAGATGTTCGGCTATTCGATCCTGTACCTGTTCCTGGTCTTTGCCATGCTGATCGTGGACGGCGCGGCGGGGGCACTGGTGTGAGCGCGATGTCGAACAACGACGAATTCCCTGACGTCGAGTGGACCAAGGAGAAGCGCGAGGCGTTCCGCCGTAAGCGCCGCGGCAAGAATCTCGCGCTGATGGCGCTGCTGTTCGCCTTCGTCGTGCTGGTCTACATCGTGGCGATCGTCCGCATGGGGGGCGGTTAAGCCATGGCGGGCGGAGCCAACCGGAAGAATGCGCGCGTCGCGATGCTGCTGAGCGTCGTGCTGGTCGGCATGATCGGTCTCAGCTTTGCCGCCGTGCCGCTCTATCGCCTGTTCTGTCAGGTGACCGGCTATGGCGGCACGACGCAGGTGGCGGACGTCGAGCCCGAGGCGGCGAGCGAACGGATGATGACGATCCGCTTCAACGCGGACATTTCGCCGGACCTGCCCTGGCGCTTCCAGCCGAAGCAGCGCAGCATCGAGGTGCGGGTGGGCGAGCCGACGGTTGCGTACTACGAGGCGGAGAACAACTCCCAGGGCTTTACGGCGGGAACCGCGGCATTCAACGTGACGCCGCTGAAGGCGGGCGTGTATTTCAACAAGGTCGCGTGCTTCTGCTTCACCGAACAGGCGCTGGCGGCCGGCGAAAGCGCCGACATGCCGGTGAGTTTTTTCGTCGATCCGGCGATCGAGGACGACCCGTCGCTGGATGACGTCGACACCATCACGCTGTCTTACACATTCTTTCCCGACCCCGATGCCAAGGCGCCGGCGGCCGGGATGGATCAGACCGCCGCGGCGGAGCCGGTTTCCACGGCCCGCCCGGCTTCGCTAGATTGAGCGCCGCCCAAGGCGGGGCGTACGAGAGGCTAGACGGAACGGGCAAGGGGACGACGATGGCCCAAGCGCATGAGAAGAAACATCCTTATCATCTGGTGGATCCCAGCCCCTGGCCGCTGATCGGGTCCTTGTCCGGCGGCGTGCTGGCGACGGGTATCGTGCTGTTCATGCACGAAGTCACGGCGTTGGTGATGTTCCTCGGCATCGCCATGGTGCTGGGGACGATGGCCGGCTGGTGGCGCGAGGTGGTACGTGAGGCCACCTTCCAGGGGCATCATACGCCGGTGGTGCAGCTCGGCCTGCGCTACGGCATGATCCTGTTCATCGCCTCGGAGGTGATGTTCTTTGCCGCCTTCTTCTGGGCCTATTTCAACGGCGCGCTGTTCCCGACGGACGAAATTGGCGGCGTGTGGCCGCCGCCGTCGATCGAGACCTTCGATCCCTTCGACATTCCATTCCTCAACACGCTGATCCTGCTGCTCTCCGGCTGTACCGTGACCTGGGCGCACCATGCTCTGCGCGAGGGCGAGCGGAAGGGCATGCTGCAAGGGCTGGCGCTGACGGTTCTGCTGGGCGTCATCTTCAGTTCGCTGCAGGCCTACGAGTACTCGCACGCCGCCTTCGGCTTCGGCGAGAATATCTACACCTCGGTGTTCTATATGGCGACCGGTTTCCACGGCGCGCACGTCATCATCGGCACACTCTTCCTGGCCGTCTGCTGGTTCCGAGCCTATGCCGGCCACTTCACGCCGGACCACCACTTCGGTTTTGAGGCGGCAGCCTGGTACTGGCACTTCGTGGACGTGGTCTGGCTGTTCCTGTTCTCCTGTGTCTATTGGTGGGGGAGCGCCTAAACGGCAGGCATGTCCTGGGAGGATACGCACCCTCACGTCTCGCCGCTCTACGCGGGCCTGCACTGCAGATGCCCGCGTTGCGGCGAGGGCCCTCTATACGACGGCCTTCTGCAGGTGGCAGAGCGCTGCAAGGTTTGCGACCTCGACCTTCAAAAGGCCGACAGCGGCGACGGTCCGGCCGTCTTCATCATCCTGATCCTCGGCGCGGTTGTCGTTCTGTTCGCGCTGCTGCTGGAATCGTGGGTCGAACCGCCGATCTGGGTGCACCTCGCGATCTGGCCGGTTGTGATCATCGCGGGTGCGGTCGCGATGCTGCGCCCGGCCAAAGCCCTCCTGATCGCCTTGCAGTTCAAGAACAAGGCCGAAGACACCGGTTCCCTGGATCATGACGAGCCGCAATAAGCGGCGTTTCCGCCCGACCCTGTGGGCAACCCTGGCCGTAGTGCCGATGCTGGCCGTGTTGATCGGGCTGGGCGTTTGGCAGCTTCAGCGCCTGGAGTGGAAGAACGACCTGATCGAGGAAATGCGCGGCCGGATGGAGGCGGCGCCGATCGAACTGCCGCAGCCTATAGAAGAGCCCGAGGCGCTGCAGTTCTATCGTGTCGAGCTTACCGGGCGCTTCCTCAACGACGGGGAGCTTTACCGCGTGGCACAGCCGCTGCGGAATACCCGTGGGCTGTACGTGATCACGCCGATGCGCCTTGAGGATGGCCGCGAAGTCTTGGTGAATCGCGGCTGGGTGCCGCTGGACAAGCGCGAGCCCGCCGCACGCCCCGATAGCCTGACATCCGGCACGGTCACGGTCGAAGGCGTGATCCGCCTGGGCGGCTGGCAGGGCATGGAATGGCTTCGCCCGGCCAACGACCCGCAAGCCAATGAATGGTTGTGGATGGATCTCGACCGTATGGCGCGCGAGGCCGGACTCGAAAACCCCGTCACGAATGTCTATGTCGATCTGGCGGCGGAGCAGACGCCCGGCGCCTATCCCGTCGGCGGACAGACCCGCGTCAACCTGCGCAACGACCATCTGAACTACGCGCTGACCTGGTTCGCCCTGGCGCTGGGGCTTGTGGCGATTTACGTGCTATTCCACTGGCGGCCGGTCGATGACCGCGACACAACACGAGACAGCGGATGAGTGAAGCCTACAAGACCCTCGAACAACGCTTCGCCCGCCTCTACGCCCTGCGCGAAGCGGCGGGAATGCTCCACTGGGACTCGGCGGTGCTGATGCCAAGTGGCGGGGCCGAGGCGCGCAGCGAGCATCTGGCTGCGCTGGAAGTGACCTGCCACGAGATGCTGACCGACCCGCGGCTGGCGGAGCTGTTCGCGACGGCCGCGGACGATGCGGCGGAGCTTGACGACTGGCAGCAGGCGAACCTGCGCGAGATGCGCCGCGAATGGCTGCACGCGACCGCCGTACCGTCGCGTCTTGTCGAGGCCATGAGCCGGGCCACGCGAAGCTGCGAGATGGTTTGGCGCGAGGCGCGGCCAGCCTCGGATTTCGCACGCGTGAAGCCTTATCTGGCGGACGTGCTGGCGCTGGTGCGCGAAGAGGGGCAGGCGAAGGGGGACGCGCTTGGCGTCGCGCCCTACGACGCCTTGCTGGACCAGTACGAGCCTGACGGCCAGTCCGCCCGCATCGACGTCATTTTTGAGGATATCGCCGCTTTCCTGCCCGGCTTCCTGCAAGAGGTGCTGGACCGGCAGGCGCAAGAGCCGGCACCGGCCGTGCCGGCTGGGCCGTTCCCGCAGGCGAGCCAGATCGCGCTGGCCGAACGGCTGATGCAGGGGGTGGGCTTCGATTTCAACTACGGCCGCCTCGATGTCTCGCTGCATCCCTTCTGCGGCGGCGTCGCCGACGACGTGCGCATCACCACGCGCTACGACGAGAGCGACTTCACTTCGGCCATCATGGGCGTGCTGCACGAGACCGGCCATGCGCTCTACGAGCGGGGCCTGCCAGCCGCGTGGCGGCGCCAGCCCGTGGGCGAGGCGCGGGGCATGGGCCTGCACGAGAGCCAGTCGCTGCTGATCGAGATGCAGGCGTGCCGCAGTCCAGAGTTCATCGGCCACTTGGCGCCCATCGCGCGGGATGCCTTCGGCGGCGAGGGCGCGGCCTGGAGCCCGGGGAACCTGCGACGCCTCTACACGCACGTGGAACCGGGCCACATCCGCGTCGACGCCGACGAAGTCACCTATCCCGCCCACGTCATCCTGCGTTACCGGCTGGAGAAGGCGCTGGTGGCCGGGGACATGGAATTGGACGACCTGCCGGCGGCCTGGAACGAGGGCATGCGGAATCTTCTCGGCATTCAGCCGCCGGACGACCGGCTGGGCTGCCTGCAAGATATCCACTGGTACGATGGCGGATGGGGCTATTTCCCGACCTATACGCTTGGCGCGATGGCCGCCGCGCAGTTGTTCGACGCCGCACGGCGCGCGGTCCCCGGGATACCGGAGGCGCTGGCACGCGGCGACTTCAAGCCGCTGCTCGGCTGGCTACGGGAGAACGTGCACGGCCACGGCTCGCGCTTCTCGACCGACGAGGTGCTGGAACACGCCACGGGCAAGCCGCTGGACCCGGAGGTCTTCAAGGCGCATCTGCGTCAGCGATACCTACCCAACTGACGGCTGTCGGGTTCAACCGTCGGTGCCTGAGGGGCTGGCGGTTTCCGGCTCCCTGACTTCCTCCACGAGCTGCGGCGACTCGCCGCTGCGCAGGGCGGCAAGGATCGACTCCCGCCGGCGCAGCATTTCTGAGTCGCGGCCCCGCCGGCACCAGTAGCGTACCCGCTCGACGACGCCCTTCGTGCCGTTGCACTTGAGCACGTAATCGTCGCCGCCCGCCTCGAAAGCCGACCTGACGATTTCCGCACCGTCGAAGTTGGTAAGGAACACCACGGGGACGTGGTGCAGGTTGGCCTTGCGGATGCGCCGGCAGACCTCCAGCCCGTCGAGGCCGGGCATCCTTATGTCCAGAAGCACGACCGTCGGCACAACGGAGTACAGGTAGCTCAATGCCTCGCCCCCGTTACGCGCGCTGAACACGGTATGACCGTCGTGACGCAGCAGATCGCAATGCAGCTTACGGATCCTGGCGTCGTCCTCGACGACCATGATCAGCCCCTTGGTCATGGCCAAGTTACCCCATTGAAGCTTGACCCCTTGCGCCAGCGCCGCCAGTCGTCCGGTCCAGGTCGGGCTGCCATCCGGGCCAGAGGCGCCCGCCCACAAGTTCGAGCAATGCCCGCAGTTCCTGACGCGCGGCGACGTGGGACATCGACATCGGCGTGTCCACGCTGGCGCGGCGCAGATCGAGAAGCGTCAGTCCGCGCAGGAACAGTCCGCGATAGATCACGCGCTCGCTGAAACCCGGCGCCACGGTGAAGCCGAGGCGCTGCGCCAGCCGCTCCAGCGCGTCGCAGACGTTCCGCTTGTTGTGGGCATCCAGGTTGCTGAGCCGATTGCGGCAGACGATCCAGGAGGGCGTCTTCCCGTCCCTGGTGACGCCGCGCGTGACCGCGTGGCGCGCGATGCGGCCGTAGGCGCCGTCTTCGCGGTGGTCCAGCGTCTCGGCATCGATGCCGCCCAGAACGTCGAGGTCGAGGAAGCTGTCGTTGATCGGCGTGACCAGGATGTCCAGCTCGCTGTGGGCCTTTCGCGACAACTTCGTCAGGCCCGACGGCGTGTCGACGATGACGATGTCGTGCGTGTCGCGAAGGCGCGACATCAGATCGCCGAAGCTGAGGTCCGTGTGGGTGTCGCCGCCCAGTATGTGGCCGCCCGGCAGTGCGAGTTCCGCGCCGGTTGCTCGCGCATGGGCCCGGCGGTTCTCCAGATAGTGCGTCAGGGTGCGCTGCCCTGCGTCGAGGTCGACCGTCGCCACGCGCAGGCCCTGATACAGGAAGCCGATGGCGAAGTGCATCGCCATGGTCGACTTTCCGGAGCCGCCCTTCTGGTTACCGACGACGACCACGCGCCCGCCATACCCGCCGGGCGAAGGTGCCGGGGACTCGGCCGCCGCGGGCGCCGCGTCCGCTGCCTCGGCGGGTTGCGCCTCTGGATCCTCATCCTTCGGCGGCGCTTTCACCACAACGGGACCTCGCGCGATCTCGGCGTCGGTGGGTGGGCGATGCACGGGCCTGCGCTGCGCCTCTAGGACGTTCACGACGTCGCGCCAAAGCCAGAGCAGGTTGCGGCTGACATCCGAATGCGGGTCGTCGTCGATGACCGTGCGGCCCGCGACGACGCTGCGGGGCAGGGTGCGGACATAGGGGATGGTCACCGACGCGATCGGGCCGAGGCGCGCCAGCCTGTCGTGCGCCTGGGCCGTCACCTCGGCCTCGCCCATGTCGCGGTTGAGTACGAACAGGATCTGGCGCGAGGCGGCACGAACCGTCGTCGCGGTGGCCGTGGCGGCGATCAGCTCGTCCTCAGTCGGCGCGGCCGGGACGACGACCAGGTCCGATAGTTCAACGGCGGCTTCCGTCGCGCTTCTGGGCCGCCAGACCGTATCGATCAGCGCGATGTGGAAGCCCTGGCAAGACAGGTCGTGCAGCATTTCGGGCAGCTTTTCGGGGGCCGTACGAAAGACCTCGACCGAGGAGTCCGCCGTGAAGCCTGCGCTGCCCCCCTTTCGCCGCCAGTAATCCAGGCTGCCGTGCTGATCGGTATCGATCAGCGCGATGCGATGGCTTCCAAGCTGCGCGGCCGCGTGGGCCAGATGGATTGCAAGGACAGTTTTGCCCGACCCGCATTGCCGAGATGCGAGCGAAATCACCTTCATGGACGACCCCGCTTCGGTGTCGGGCCCACTTGGATCGGTTGGTGACGGTCATTTATTGCCGTTGTAATCGACCTGCTACCTGGCATTTCCACCGATCATCAAATGGGCAGTTTCGTGTATTTCTTTTCTCTGCCCTCGCGTTTCGCATGAAATGATATAAAGGAAAGTTAAAAATGGACAAGTTTTATATATTTGAGCATAGAACTTATGCATTAAAACTCAGATTTGATTTGATAGTGAGGAGATAAGATTCGAAGAAATAATTGAAGGCGAAAGAGGGTGTGCGTTGTATGAAGACACACATGCGCGGCGGCGGCGCTCGGCCGTGGCCGTCGCCCGGTGCCTTTTGCTTCAATATTGGGAAAAAGACCCCTGCGTGTCCCCGGGGCTGTATGCAGCCACGGGGACACGCATCGGATAGCGGAGGGCTACTCCGCCGCTTCGCGGTAAGCTTCGATCGGCGGACAGCTGCAGACCAGATGCCGGTCCCCGTAGACGTTGTCGACACGGGCGACCGGCGCCCAGTACTTGTCCTGCATCAGGTAGGCACTGGGATAGGCGGCCTCCTGGCGGCTGTAGGCGTGCGACCACGTATCCGCCGTCACCGCCGCCAGCGTGTGCGGGGCGTTGGTAAGGGGGTTGTCGTCCTGCGGCCATTCGCCTTCGGTGACCTTGCGGGCCTCGGCGCGGATTTGCAGCATGGCCTCGCAGAAGCGGTCGATCTCCGCCTTCGATTCCGATTCGGTCGGCTCGATCATCAGGGTGCCTGGAACCGGGAACGACATCGTCGGCGCGTGGAAGCCGAAGTCGATCAGACGCTTGGCGATATCGTCGACGCTGATGCCCGCATCGTCCTTCAGCGGCCGGGTGTCGACGATGCACTCGTGCGCCACCATGCCGTTCTTGCCGGTGTAGAGGATGTCGTAGTCGCGGTTCAGCCGCTTTGCCAGGTAGTTGGCGCTTAGCACCGCGACCTGCGTCGCCTTCTGCAGGCCTTCGACCCCCATCATGGTGATGTACATCCAGGAGATCGGCAGGATGCCGGCCGAACCCCACGGGGCGGAGGAGACCGGGCCGATGGCGTGCTCGCCGCCGACATCCGGGCTCAACGGATGGCCGGGCAGGAAGGGCGCAAGATGCTCCGCCGCGCCCACCGGGCCGACGCCCGGACCGCCGCCGCCGTGGGGGATGCAGAACGTCTTGTGCAGATTCATGTGGCACACGTCCGCCCCGAAGCGGCCGGGGAAGGCAACGTCCAGCAGCGCGTTCAGATTGGCGCCGTCCATGTAGACCTGCCCGCCGGCGTCGTGGACGATCTCGCAGATCCGCCGGATCTCCTGCTCGAAGACGCCGTGCGTGGACGGGTAGGTGATCATCAGCCCCGCCAGTTCCTCGCGGTGGCGCTCGGTCTTGTCCTTCAGGTCCTCGACATCGACGTTGCCGTTCTCGTCGCACTCCACCAGCACGACATCGCAGCCGGCAAGCTTGGCGCTGGCGGGATTGGTGCCGTGCGCCGAGGTCGGGATCAGGACGATGTTGCGATGCGTCTCGCCGTTCTTGCGGTGATAGGCCCGGATCATCAGCAGGCCGGTGTACTCGCCCTGCGCGCCGGAGTTCGGCTGTAGCGAGACGGCATGGAATCCCGTCAACCGCGCCAGCATCCGCTCAAGTTCGCGGGTGAGCTGGGCGTAACCCCGCGCCTGCTCGCGCGGGCAGAACGGGTGCATATTGGCGAACTCCGGCCAGGAGACCGGCATCATCTCGCTTGCCGCGTTCAGCTTCATGGTGCACGAGCCGAGCGCGATCATCGAGCGGTCGAGCGCGATGTCCTTCGCCTGCAGCCGCCGCAGGTAGCGCATCATCTCCGTCTCGGAGTGATACGAGTTGAACACCTCGTGGGTGAGGAAGCGGCTCTTCCGCCGCAGAGCCTGCGGCAGCCCGTCGCCGGCTGCGGAATCCAGCGCGTTGACACTGAGGTCGATATTGTCGGTGCCGGCGAAGGCCTGCCAGACGGCACGGATTTCCTCGGCGCCCACCGTTTCGTCCAGTGCAATGCCGATGCGTCCGCCGTCCATCCGGCGCAGGTTCAGGTCCTTGTTGAGCGCGCGCTGGTGTACCTCCTCGGCGACGTCGCCCGCCTCGACGGTCAGGGTGTCGAAGAAGTGCTTGTTGACGCGCTTGAAGCCCAGCTTTTCCAGCCCCGCCGCCAGGATTGCCGTCAGGCGGTGGACCCGCCGCGCGATGGTCGTCAGGCCGTCGGGCCCGTGCCAGCAGGCATAGAGCGCGGCCATGTTCGCCAGCAGCACCTGCGCCGTGCAGATGTTCGAGGTCGCCTTCTCGCGCCTGATATGCTGCTCGCGGGTTTGCAGCGCCATGCGCAGGGCCGGCTGCTCGTTCCTGTCGATGGAGACGCCGATGATCCGCCCCGGCACGGAGCGCTTGAACCGCTCGTGTGTGGCGAAGAACGCCGCGTGGGGACCGCCATAGCCAAGCGGCACGCCGAAGCGCTGCGAATTGCCGACGACAACGTCCGCGCCCCATTCGCCCGGCGGCGTGAGCAGCGTCAGCGCGAGCAGGTCGCTGGCCACCGCCGCCATGCCGCCGTTGGCGTGCACCTTTTCGGTCAGCTTGCGGTAGTCCGCGATTTCGCCCGTGGTGCCGGGATATTGCAGCATGACGCCGAAGCACTCGGCATCGCCGAAGCCGCCGGCGTCGCCCACCTCGATCTCGATACCCAGGGGCTCCGCGCGGGTCCGCATGATCGCGATAGTCTGCGGATGCACCTCGTCGGAGACCAGGAAGCGCTCGCTCTTCGATTTGCCGACCCGGTGCAGCATGGTCATCGCCTCGGCCGCCGCCGTGCCCTCGTCGAGCAGGGAGGCGTTGGCCAACTCCATGCCGGTCAGATCCATCGTCATCTGCTGGAACGCCAGCAGCGTTTCCATGCGGCCCTGGCTGATCTCCGGCTGGTACGGCGTGTAGGCGGTGTACCAGCCGGGGTTCTCCAGCACGTTGCGCTGGATAACCGGCGGCACGATGGTGTTGTGGTAGCCCAGGCCGATCAGCGACGTCTTCACCTCGTTCTTGCGCGCGACGCCGCGCAGGTAGTCCAGCGCCTCGTGCTCGGTAAAGTCCGCGCCAAGCTCAAGACCGCTGGTGTCGCGGATGGATTCGGGCACGGCGCGCTCGATCAGCGCGTCCAGCGATGTGAGGCCCAACTCCTTCAGCATGGCGTCGATGTCTTCCTGGCCCGGCCCGATGTGACGGCGGACGAAGTCCGACCTGGATTCCAGGTCGCTCAACGACGGTCGTTTCTCGCTCATTGCGGATAGTCCTCCGATCCGGCGCGCCGTGGCGCGGTCGCGGCCGTCCCCTCGCCACGCCGCGTGGCGTGGGCGAAGGGACGCGCGTGCTTCAGCCCTCGGCTTCGACGTGTTTCTTGTAGGCGGCCTCGTCCATGAGTTTTTCGAGCTGGCCCTTGTCCTGGATCTTGATCTTGTAGATCCAGCCGCCGCCGAAGGGATCGCTGTTCACCTGCCCCGGCTCGTCGCCCAGGGCCTCGTTGGCCTCGACGACCTCGCCGGAAACCGGCGCGTAGATCTCGCTCGCGGCCTTGACCGACTCGACAGTGCCGGCCTCGTCGCCCTGGTTCAGCGTCTTGCCGACCTCGGGCGTCTCGACGAAGACGATGTCGCCCAGCTGCTCCTGTGCGTGGTCGGTGATGCCGACGGTGCCGGTGTCGCCTTCGACGCGGATCCATTCATGGTCTTCGGTGTAGCGGATATCGCTCATGATCGCTGTCCCCTGTTCCTCAGCTTGTGGACTTGCTGCCGTGTTCGACGAATGGCGGTTTGACGACGCGGCATGGCCGGGCTTTGCCCCGGACCATCGCGTGAACTTCGGTATCCGGCGCGGCATAGGCGGTCTCGACGTAGCCCATCGCAATCGGCGCACCGACCGTCGGGCCATAGCCGCCGCTGGTAACGTTCCCGATGGCGCGGCCGTCTGCCGGGTCGACGAGCCCGGCGTCCTCGCGTACCGGTGCCTTGCCCTCCGGGCGCAGGCCGACGCGCTTGCGCGCCGGGCCGTCCTTCAGCTCGCGGAGGATGCGTTCGGCGCCGGGGAAGTCGCCGGTTTCCCGCCGGCGCTTGCCGATGGTCCAGGCAAGGCCGGCCTCGACCGGCGTCGTGGTCTCGTCCAGGTCGTGGCCGTAGAGGCACAGGCCGGCCTCCAGGCGCAGCGTGTCCCGCGCGCCCAGGCCGATCGGCTTCACCTCCGGCTGCGACAGCAGCTTGCGGCACAGGCCCTCCGCCTCTGTCGCGGGGACGGAGATCTCGAAGCCGTCCTCGCCGGTGTAGCCGGAGCGGCTGACGAGCGCGTCCACGCCGTCGATTCGCATCGCGGCACCCGACATGAAGGCCATCCCGGCGCAATCCGGGGCAAGGCGGCGCAGCACTTGCACGGCCTCGGGCCCCTGCAGCGCGAATAGCGCCCGGTCCGTCAGCGGCTCCAGCCCGGCGGTGCCGCCCAGCTTGTCGGCGATGGTGGCGAAATCGACGTCCTTCCGGGCCGCGTTGACGACCAGAAACAGGTCATCGCCGCCGTCGGCCGGACGGGTGACCATGAAGTCGTCGATGATGCCGCCCTCGGCGTTCAGCAGCAGTGTGTAGCGCAGGCGGCCGGGCTTCAGCGCCTGGATATCGCCGGGCACGAGGCATTCGATTGCCTTGTCCGCCGCCTGCGTGCCGGCGCGCAGGAACGCCTGCCCCATGTGCGAAACGTCGAACAGCCCGGCATGGGCGCGGGTGTGGTTGTGTTCCGTGACGATGCCGGAGGGATACTGCACCGGCATCTCGTAGCCGGCGAAGGGCACCATTTTGGCCCCCAGCTCCACATGCAGCGCGTGGAGCGGCGTATGCTTCAGGTTGACGTCGGATGGATCGGCCATGCTCCCAGATTCTCCCGTCGACGAGCGTGGCCCGCAGGATTGCGAGCCATCACCGCCCCCTCTGTCGACGGACCTGAGAGATTCACCCTGCGCGTCGCTGTTGCGCGGGGCTTACTCCTTCGGCGGGGCGGGCCGGGTTCCGGCGGCGCCCGCTCTCCAGAGAGCCCGGCCATTGCGGTCCTTTTGCCTGAGAGTTTCCGGGGCGGTTGCTCCTTCGGCGCCAACCCGCCCGCAAGGGTGGGTCAGTCTCTCCCGCAATAGCCTGATGGGCATATTCGGCGTCGTGTTATGTCGCGGACAGGTTAAACCCCAGTCGCGGATTGTCAACAGCAACCCGGAAGGGTGGGCGCCGCCCACCCCTCCGCGGTCGCTGGATTTCGTGTCCAAGTGACGTGGCGGGGGTGGCCGTCTACCAGTAGCGCACCGGCCCCGTGTCGACGTGGACGAAGCCCGAATTCGGGTAGTACCCGACGCCGCCGCGCTTCAAACGTGCGGCGTTGGTGTGAAGCCGCTTCAAGCCGCAGTCCGGCAAGGCGATGTCGATGGCCATGCCGCGAAGGTGATAGCTCTTGCGGGCCACGCCGCCGTTGCTGGCCTTGACCAGCATGGCGTTCGTCTCCGGCGAGCGGTAGCCGGAGATCACCTGGAACGGCGCGTCGCTGCCGACCCGTTGTGCCAGATCGTGCAGCAGGTCGAACAACTCACGGTCGATGCGCTTCACGTCGCCCGTGCGCCAGTCGCGCAGGATGTGGTCGATATCCAGGCAGGCCGAGCGGCGATAGCTGCCTCTCTTCCAGAACGTCGTCTCCAGGCGTTCCCCGGTATGCAGGTTGTGGAAGCTGAGCTTGCGCTCGGCCGGGCGCGGCGCGGGGAAGTGCGCGAGGGCCGGCGCGCTTAGAAGGCTGAGGCCGGCGGCGCCGGCGAAAGTGAGCACGTTGCGACGAGTCGGGTGACGATGGTCGGTCTCGCGATCGGCCACGCGACATTCTCCCAAGTCTGTTTACCCCAGTCGGAAAAGGCTATGTCCCCTGAAAGGCGAAGACGAATTTCCACCTTCAGTCATGTGATATTGACATATCACTTGGCCGATTGCGAGGCTGTTTCCCTCACCGAAGTCTGTGACAACTCCAGGGCAGATAATGCCTGGTCCACCAGTTCGTCGCGGCCATAGACGTCGTCGCGGAAGTGGATCGTACCGCCCTCGCCGATCCAGGCGGTCGCGTAGATCAGGTGAATCGGCAGCGAATGCTTCAGCGGCACACGGGTCGTCTTGCCGGATTTTAGGACGGCCTGCACGCGCGCCCGGTCCCATTCCGCCTGTCCGGCAAGCAGGTGGTCCAAAAGCTCCATCGGCTTGTCCACCCGGATGCAGCCGGAGGAGAAGGTGCGCTGGGCCTGCAGGAACAAGTCACGCTGCGGCGTGTCGTGCAGGTAAACGTGAAAGCGGTTCGGGAACATGAACTTGACCCGGCCCAACGGATTTTTCGGGCCGGGCGCCTGCACGAAGCGGTAGGGAATGCGCCTTGGGTCGAGCGCCGCCCAATCGACCTTCGTGGGATCGACACGGGGAGCCTCGGCCGACCAGCCGGCATAGACCTGCATGTTGTGCTCGGCGAGGTAGCCGACGTCCTGTCGGACCTTGGGCAGTACGTCCTTCCTCATGATCGTCGGCGGAACCGTCCAGGTGGGGTTCAGCTCGACATAGGTGATCCGGTCGGAAAAGACCGGCGTCTTTCGGTAGGGGCGGCCGACGACGGCGCGCATGTACAGGCTGGTGGCGCCGCTTTCCACCAGCTCGACCTCGAAGCCGGCAAGGTTCACCAGGACGTAGCGTTCGCCCAGGTCGTCCGGCATCCATCGCCAGCGCTCCATGTTGATCTCGATTTGGCGGATGCGCGTCTCGACCGGGATTTCAAGCTGTGCGCGTGTGCGTGGGCCGACCACACCGTCGGACTTCAGTCCGTGCCTCGCCTGATAGCGCTCCACGGCCTGCTTCAGCGCGAGGCCGAAGAATTCCGGGTCGCTGCTCGTGACCGTCAGATCGCCGGTGGCCTGGAGGTGTCGGCGCAGCGTGGCGACCTCCCGCCCCCTCATCCCCGACTCAAGCCAGCGGCCGTCGCTCACCCGTGGCCAGCCGTCGGCAGCGGCAATGCGGCGATAGGTCGTCAGCGCGCGGCGCAGGCGATGGTACCCTGGATTGGCCGGCGCCAGGTCCTTCAGATAACCTGCCGGATCGTCCGCGTTCGCCGCGCCACGCAGGATGCGCGAGATGTCCTGGCTCGGCGGCTGCGCGGCGAGGTCGGGGGCCACCATTTCCGGCCGCAGACGGCCATGGCGAAGATCGCTGGCATAGATGAGCAGCGTGTGACTGAGCAGCAGTTCCAGCCGCGCGAGTTCCCGTGGCGTGCGTGTGTCGATCAACCGGGCGATCCGGCCGGGCGCATAGGCTTGGGAGCGAAGCCCTTCGGCTTCCGCGTTGCGCAGGACGCTCAGCAGGACGCCGCTTTTGGGCAGGGCGCCGTCTTCCCCGACCCATAACGGTGCATGATCGCGCTCGGCGTAGAAGCGGGAGAGGGCGGCGCCGCGCTCACCGTCGTCCTGGGACCACACCATATCCCCGTTGCCGGCAAGGCCGGCTTCGATGCGGCTTTCGATCAGGTCGCGAAGCTCGCTCGCGAAAGCCTGGGGCGAGGCAATCGCTAGAAGGATGCCCGCGAACGTCACGCGAAGAACATTGCCAAGTTGGCGGCGCCATGCCCACATTTACCGAGGCTCCATCAATTTCCGGGGCCACAAGCCGAACGCTGCGGAAACTGGAACGAACATAGCGGACAACGTTGACATGCCAATTGCCTTTAAGGGTTTTCGCATCCTTGCGGCCGCATTCATCGGTATGCTCCAGCTTGCCGCCTGTGCCTCGGCCGAGCCGCCGAAGGATCCGCCGGCGGAGGAGTCATCGGCGGAGGCGCTCGGAATCGTCGGCGGGATGGCCAGCACGACGACCGCGTACGAAGACACGCTGCTGGATGTCGCTTACCGTCATGGCGTGGGTTTCGTGGAACTGGTCGCCGCGAACCCCGGCGTGGACCCCTGGCTGCCTGGCGAGGGGACGCGCGTGGTGTTGCCCAAGCAGCATATCCTGCCCGACGCACCACAGGAGGGCATCGTCGTCAATCTGGCGGAGATGCGCATCTACTATTATCCGCCGGACGGCGCTGCGGTGCAAACCTATCCCGTCGGCATCGGGCGTTCCGGGAAATCGACACCGCTTGGTCTCACCAAGGTGGCGTCCAAGCGCAAGGATCCGATCTGGTACCCGACCGAGGCGACGCGGAAGGACAACCCCGAGCTGCCGAAAGTCGTGCCGGCCGGACCGGAGAACCCGCTTGGCGCCCATGCGCTCGATCTGGGCTGGCCCGCTTACCTGATCCACGGGACGAACAATGTCTGGGGCATCGGCCGTCGAGTCAGCCGTGGCTGCATCCGGATGTATCCAGAGGATATCGAGAGATTGTTCGCCCAGGTGAAGCCCGGCACGCCAACCAACGTTGTCGACCAGCCGATCAAGTTTGCCTGGATGGACGGGGCGCTCTATATGGAAGCGCACACGACCCAGGCTCAGGCGGAACAACTGGAGGAATCGGGCAGTTTCGAGCCCGACGAGGACCTGCAGCTGGCGCGCCTCGTGGGGCGCGCGCTTGGCGGCCGTCTGGTACCGCTCGACTGGCAACTGATCGAGAAAACGGCGGCGGAGCGCCGCGGTGTACCCGTGAAAGTCAGCGAGTAGCCGGCGCTCCGCCCCGAATGCCGCCGACGCAGGCTTACTTCTGCATCGACTTCTCGAACATGCGCGAGGACCGCTCCTCCGCCGCGCGGGCATCGGCCGCGGCCTGCTCAGCCGCGCGCTCGGACGCCGCCGCGCTGTCCTGCGCGGCCTCGGCCGCTTCGCGCGCGGCCCTGGCGTCGGCGGCGGCCTGCATGGCTTCGTCCTTCGCCTCCTGAGACGTTGCACGAATCTCTGCGAGGGTCGCCCTGTCCTCCGCGCTGAGCTGCGAGCAGCCCGCGATCAGCAGGGCGGGCAGGGCGATCACACCGAACTTCTTGAAACTGTTGGTCACTTTCATTCCATCCCCTCTCGTTTCTCTACGGCATGCGCGCGACATGCCACAGCAATGATGGCCGACGGCAGTTATCGCGCCATGAATTGAACGATCTGACAAGTGCTGTGGTTCGAGAGGTCTTGGATGAACACAGGATCGCCACGCCCTATGTCCAAGTCAAACAGGGTTTCGGCGGTTATATTTCAACTGTTCCTTGTTCAATGCAAAGCCGACGTAGACGCGGTAGCTTGCGCCTGTCTCGCCTTCCTTCAACGGGATGGTCGGCGACACCGTTTGAACGAAGCGGCCGCGGGTCTGGTTGCCCTCCAGCGAAAAGGTGACGGGGAACTCCTCTCGCGCCACGATATTGCGCTGATTGTCGGCAATGGCGACGAAGTAGGTGAACTCCGCCGTCCCTTCCTTGCTGGCGGGGCCTTTCTCGGCCGTGAAGGCGATTTGCAGCTCGGCCTCCACGACCTGATTGCCGTCGTCTTCATCGTATTCGCAGGCCAGCGCAGCCCCGTCGATCCGCGTCTCGAAGCGGACGTCCGTCAGGTCGCGTCCGCTTCCGCTGAACGCGACGATCCGCGCCGCGTCGCGCAGCGATACGACCTCGGGACAGGGTGGGGCCGGGCCGTCGTCGCTGGAGCATGCAGCCAGCGCGAGCGTGAGCGTCGCGGCGAGAATGCCGCCCCGGCGAGACGTCCGATACGATGAAGCCATTGGGGGAGCTGCCGTTATATCTTGCTGTGGGTGCCGTCGCAGAAGGGCTGCTTGCCCGTCTGCTTGCAGCCGCAGAGGTAGACGTCCTTGTCCTTGTCGGCCTTGAAGGTGATCGGGGAGAGGCCGACCTCCTTGTGCGAGCCGTCGCAGAACGGTTGTTTCTTGCTGCGCCCGCAAGCGCACCAAGCGTAGGTGCGGCCGGCTTCGACCGAAACCTTGTAAGGCGCTTTCTGTGCGACGATGGGTTCGCTCATGACCCCTTCCTTCCCTCACCCCGTTTGTATTACTGTCCGCGGCGCACCGCAGGGCCCGCCGGCGGTGGAAGCCACCGGCGCGGCCATTTTCGTGCGCGAGGGGACTCTAGGCAAGCGCCTGGGCCAGGACAAGACCCGGCCGTCACCTCGCCATGCCGGCTCATAGAGGATCATCATGGGCAAGCCGCCGCTGAAGGTTTATCTCGCAGGTCCGCGCGGATTCTGTGCCGGTGTCGAACGTGCCATCGACATCGTCGAACATGCGCTCCGCAAGTATGGCGCGCCGGTCTACGTGCGCCACGAGATCGTCCATAACCGTTTCGTAGTCCAGCAGCTCGAGGCCAAGGGTGCGGTGTTCGTCGAGGATCTGGCGGACGTGCCCGCCGACAAGCCGGTGGTCTTCTCCGCCCACGGCGTCCCGAAGGCCGTTCCCGCCGAGGCGGAGCGGCGGAAGATGTTCTATATCGACGCGACCTGTCCGCTGGTCTCCAAGGTGCACCGCGAGGCCGAGCGCCAGTATGCCCAAGGCAACACCATCCTGATGATCGGCCACGCCGGTCACCCCGAGGTCGAGGGCACGCTCGGCCAGTTGCCGGCGGGCGCGATCAAGCTGATCCAGACGCGCGAAGATGCCGAGATCGTGGACGTGGCGGATCCGGAGCGGCTGGCTTTCGTGACGCAGACGACGTTGTCGGTGGACGATACGGCCGGCATCGTCGAGGTGCTGCAGCGCCGTTTCCCGGCGATGCGGGCGCCGAAGCAGGAGGATATCTGCTACGCGACCACCAACCGGCAGCAGGCGGTGAAGGCCCTGGCCAGCAGGGCGGAGACCATGATCGTCGTCGGTGCGCCGAACTCGTCGAATTCCCAGCGCCTGGTGGATGTCGCGCAAAGGGCGGGCAGCGAATCGTTCATGGTGCAGCGCGCGCACGACATCGACTGGACCCGGCTGGAGGGCGTGCGCAGCCTTGGCATCACTGCCGGCGCCTCGGCGCCGGAACTGCTGGTCGAGGAGGTGATCGCCGCCTTGCGCGAGCGCTTCGAGGTAACGCTTGAAGAGGTCCGCGTCACCGAGGAGGATGTGCAGTTCAAGCTGCCGCGCGTCCTCTTCGAGAACGTTCCGGCCTGACGGTTCGGCGACCGGGCGCGGGCATGGCGGTCTATACCGAAGTCACCGACAGCGACGTGGCGGCGTTTGTCGCGGAGTACGACCTGGGCGAGGTGGTGTCCCTCAAGGGCATCGCCGAGGGGGTCGAGAACTCGAACTACCTGCTCTCCACGACCACCGGCAACTACATCCTGACGCTCTATGAAAAGCGCGTCCGGCGGGAGGATCTGCCGTACTTCCTGGCGCTGATGGATCACCTCAGCGACCGGGGCATTCCCTGTCCTACGCCCGTGCACGGCCGCGACGGCGAGGCGCTGCGCGAACTGTGCGGTCGTCCGGCGGCTATCGTGACGTTCCTGCAGGGCCTCTGGCCGAAGCGTGTGACGGCGGAACACTGCCGCCTGCTGGGCGGGGCGCTGGCAAGAATGCACGTGGCAGGCCGGGATTTCCCGATGTATCGGCCGAACAACCTTTCAGTGGAAGGCTGGCGCAAGCTTCTGGAGTCGTGCGACGGACGCGGCGACGAGGTGATGCCGGGCCTGACGGAAGAACTGGAACGCGAAGTCGGCGTGCTGGAGCAGGCCTGGCCCGGTGACCTGCCGCAGGGAGTCATCCACGCCGACCTGTTCCCCGACAACGTGTTCTTCCAGGGTGACCGGCTGTCGGGCTTCATCGACTTCTATTTCGCGTGCAACGACTTCTTTGCCTATGACCTGGCGATCTGCCTGAACGCCTGGTGCTTCGAGCCCGACGATTCGTTCAATGCGACGAAGGCTCGGGCGCTTCTGCAGTCCTATTGCAGTGTTCGCCCCTTCTCGGATGAAGAGATGGCGGCCTTGCCGTTGCTCGCACGAGGCAGTGCGCTGCGGTTCCTGCTGACGCGACTGTTCGACTGGCTGAACCACCCGCCGGGCGCCTATGTCGAACCGAAAGACCCGGTCGAGTACCTGAAGAAGCTGCGTTTCCACCGCGATGTTCGCGGCCCGGCCGCCTACGGGCTGGGTTGATGAGCGGCAGCGAACTCATCGAGATCTTCACCGATGGCGCCTGCTCCGGCAATCCGGGGCCGGGCGGATGGGGTGCGATCCTGCGCTGGCGCGGGCACGAGAAGGAACTGTCCGGCGGGGAGGCGGAGACCACGAACAACCGTATGGAGCTGATGGCGGCGATTCGCGCGCTTGAGGCGCTGAAGCGTCCGGCGACCGTGCGCATCGTCACCGACAGCAACTACCTGCGCCAGGGGATCACGCAGTGGATCCACAACTGGCGGCGCAAGGGCTGGAAGACGGCGGACAACAAGCCGGTGAAGAACCGCGACCTCTGGCAGCGGCTGGAACAGGCGCTTGCGACGCACCGGGTCGAGTGGGAATGGACGCGCGGCCATTCCGGCCATCCGGAGAACGAGCGCGCCGACGTCCTGGCGCGCGAGGCGCTGAAGCAGTTCAAGTAGCAACGAAAATCGGCCGGGCGACATTCATGCCGCCCGGCCGACCAATCCGGATCAGGCTCGCGACAGGATCGCGAGCCACCCGATCAGACTTCCTCGATCAGCTTTTCCGCACCGGTGACCTGCAGCGCGCCGGGGCTGTCCTCCACGTGCAGGCTCTTCACGACGCCGTCCTCGACGATCATGGCAAAGCGCTTGCTGCGGGTGCCGAGGCCGGCACCGCTGCCGTCGAATTCAAGGCCCATCGCCTTGGTGAATTCACCGTTGCCGTCGGCCAGCAGGGTCACCTTGCCCTCGGCGCCGGACGCCTTGCCCCATTCCTGCATCACGAAGGGGTCGTTCACCGACAGACAGGCGATCTCGTCCACGCCCTTGCCCTTGAAGTCGGCGGCCTTCTGGATGTAGCCGGGCAGGTGCTGCTGCGAGCAGGTCGGCGTGAAGGCGCCCGGAACGCCGATCATGGCGATCTTGCGCCCGGCGAAGTAGTCGCTTGTCTGCACCTCCTCGATGCCGCTGTCGTTCATGCGGCGGAGCGTGGCGCTCGGAATCTTGTCACCCACCTTGATCATTGCGGTCTTTCCCGTTTTTCGTTGCCGTGAGAACTTTTGCGGGGCCATGGGCCCGCGTGGCGCAGAGAATCCCTAGCCGGCCCGCGCCGTGTCAATCGCATCCAGCACGGCCGACTTCGTCAGTATTTCCGGCAGCGCGATTCCCTTGGGCGCGTTCGGGCCGTACACGACGTTGAAGGGAATGCCATAGCGCCCGAAGCTGGCCAGGTATTCCGCGATCTCGTCGCTTGGCCGGGTCCAGTCGCCGCGCATGCGTACCACGTCCTTGCCGTCCAGTCTTGCCTGCACAGTCTCCGTATTGATGACGGCGGCCTTGTTGACCTTGCAGGTGATGCACCAATCCGCCGTCACATCCACGAAGACCACCTTGCCGGCGTCGACCATGTCTTGGATTCTCGTGCGGTCGAGCGTCTGCCAATCGGACGCGGCCGTCTGCTTCGCCGGCTGCGGCGCCGAGCCGAGACCCGGCGGCGCGGCAAAGGCCGCGGCCCCGATAACCGCGACGAGGATCGGCACCGCCCGCCGCAACTGTCCGGGGGCCAGGCCCTTGAGGCCGAGCACCGCGATGAGCGCCGCCATCAGGCCACCGACGGCGCCGGCGGCGAGCGTGCCGTCCTGCGCCGCCAGCACGGTCAGCAGCCATACCGCCGTGCCCGCCAGCGCAAGCCCCAGGACCTTCTTGACGGTCAGCATCCAGCGTCCCGGCCTTGGCATGCGCGCGGCCACCGACGGGACGGCGGCTACGGCCAGATAGGGCAGGGCAAGGCCGATTCCCAGTGCGATGAAGATCGCCAGGATCTCGATGGCCCCGCGCGACAGGGCGAAGGCGATGGCGGTGCCCAGGAACGGCGCGGAGCACGGCGTTGCCAGCAGTGTCGCCAGCGCGCCGGTCAGGAAGTGACCGGCCATCCCCTCGTGCCCCTGATGTTGGCCGCCGAGCGAATCGGCGATGAAGCGCGGCAGCGGAATCTCGAAGAAGCCGAACAGGTTGCAGGCGAACAGCGTCACCACTAGCGTCAGGCCGACCAGGAACGCCGGATGTTGGAACTGCATGCCCCAGCCGACGGCCGCGCCTGCCGATTTCAGCGCGATGGCCCCGCCGGCGAGGACCAGGAACGAGACAAGGATGCCCGCCGCCGAAGCGAGGAAGCTTGCCCGGACGTGACCCAGTTCCCGGCCGCCGTGCCCGACCACCTTCAACAGCTTGAGCGAGAGGACCGGCAGGACGCAGGGCATCAGGTTGAGGATCAGCCCCCCCAGCACGGCAAGGCCGAGCATGCCCGCCAGGCGAAGCAGGCCATCGCCGCTGTCCTCGCCGAGGCCCGGCAGCAGTGCGCCGCCGGCGCCGATGTCGCCGGTCCGCAGCGCGATGTCCCTTTCCAGCCCGCGCTCCCCGTCGAAAACGGTGACGGTCACCTGCCGGCCTTCCAGCTTGCCTTCGGCGGTGGGATCCGCCTGGATCGGCAGGTCCAGCACGGCGCGCTTGCCGCCGTCCTTCAGTGCGACGATGGGCTTGCCGAAGGCATAGCCGTCCGCGCCCTCGACCACGGCGTCGGGTGCGTCGAACGGCTCGGCTGTGCTGGTCACGGCCAATGAGAGGACTGGGGTTTCGTCCCCGTCGGACAGGGCGGCTTCGTCCAGAGACAGGCCGCTTCCGGCACCGTCACCGGGCACGCGGGCGCGGAACCGGTCGATGAGGTAGGCGTGCTCCGAGGGCTGCGCCGAATCGGGCGGCAGCGTCACCGAGAGCTGCGCCTTCCGGGGGATGCAGATCTCCTCGCACGTCAGGTAATCGACGCTGGCGTTCAGTGTGACGCCTTCGCCGGCGCGTTCGACGCGTGCGACAATCGGAAGCACCACCTCGCCGCCATAACCGAAGGTCTGCAGGCCGAACAGCTCGAACCGATGCGGCACCGGCCAGCGCAGATTTGCTTCCGCCAGATTCTTCGAACCGCTCCAATCCACCTTCGGTGGGTAACCCGCCTCGCCCGGCGAGCGCCAGTAGATCTTCCACCCGGGCTCAAGCTGGAAGTGCAGGCCCAGGCGCAGGGTTTCCCGCTCTCCGACGCCGCTGGAAGCCGAGATCAGACGCATGCGCCCGTTCTCGTGCGCCGCCCAGTCGCTGGCCGTGGCGCCATCGCCCCCCGCTGCCTGGGGCTGCGCTAATACAACCAGTGATAGAAAGATCGCTGACAGGGCAGCTATGGCGTAGCGACGCAGCATCATTCCGACATCTCGTACATTCGATCCGCCAGGGGCGTTAATATCATCGGCCATGCACCCTATATAGCAATTCAAGGTGACATGTCCGCAGTCACATTCCCGTGGCTGGTCCTGTTAGGTTGCGACTTATCGCGACAGGTGTAAAGTGGGTGTCTCGATATGACGGATGAGCAACACACCTCTCTGGCGGGACAGCTTCTGGTCGCCATGCCCAACATGAGCGATCCGCGCTTCTCGCGTTCCGTGATTTATGTATGCGCCCACGATGAGGAGGGCGCAATCGGGTTAGTCGTCAACAAGCTGATGGGGTCTTTGACGTTCCATGAGCTGTTGGAGCAGGTTGGCATCGAGACCGGCCAGACGGCGGAGGAGATACGGGTCCACTTCGGCGGGCCGGTGGAGCGTGGGCGCGGGTTCGTCCTGCACTCGTCGGACTACGTGAAGTCGGGCTCGATGCAGGTGGACGAAACGGTCGCTCTCACGGCGACCATCGACATCCTGCGCGACATCGCCGACGGCCGTGGGCCGCGGCGCAGCCTGCTGGCCCTTGGCTATGCTGGCTGGGGACCGGGGCAGCTCGATTCGGAGATCCAGGCAAACGGCTGGCTGAACGTCGATGCCGACGAAGGCCTGGTATTCGACGAGAACCTGGATGCGAAGTGGGAGCAGGCCATCGGCAAGCTCGGCTTCGATCCCAGCAGCCTGTCCGGCGAAGCTGGCCACGCCTGAAGCGCGCGCCGTCCGCGGGCGCCCTTCGTCAGCCGACCTCGCGGCGGCGACTGTCGCCGTCCGCCGCGATCGCGCCCGCGTCGATGCCCCATTGGTCCGTGCGCAGGACGGCGAACAGCACGTGATCGCGCCAGACGCCGTTGATGCGCAGGTATTCCCGCGCATATCCCTCTTCAGTGAAGCCGACCTTGCGCAATAAGCCTTGCGAGGCCTCGTTGCTGGGCAGGCAGGCGGCCTCGATCCGGTGCAGGCCAATCGTGGTGAAGCCGAAGTTCAGGACCGCCGTCAGGGCTTCGGACATATAGCCGTGGCGCGCATAGGGCGCGCCGATCCAGTAGCCGAGGCTGGCCGATTGCGCCACGCCCCGGCGCACGTTGCTCATCGAGATGCCGCCCACCAGCGCCCGGTCGCTCTTCCGGAAGATCAGGAAGTTGTAGCCGTGGCCGTCCCGCATCTCCGTCAGGTACTGGTTCAGGCGCCTGCGGAACGCGCCGCGCGACAGGGCATCCGCCGGCCATGTCGGCTCCCACGGGGTCAGGAACTGCCGGCTGTGCTCGCGCAGGCGGGCCCACTCGCGCCAGTCGCCCGGCCGGGCCGGGCGCAGGCGCACGCGCCCGTAACTTAGCGTCGGGCCGCGGTCGGGAGGCAGGCGCAACCAGGAAAGCATGGGCCGGTGAACAACGAAATCATGCCGCGAAGCGTCGAACGACGGTATCGAAGGATTCGACCCGGTCAATCGGGCCGATGCTGGTAAGCGTCGGCCGGCTGCCGGCCAGACGTTCGGCCAGTGCCTGGACCTGCGGCATGTCGACCGCTTCGATGGCGGCGACGATCTCTTCCGGCGACAGCGGCCGGCCATGGATCAGCAGGTGACTGGCAAGCTGCTCGCAGCGCCCGCCAGTGCTTTCCCGGCCCATCAGGATGCTGGCCTTGAGCTGGGCCCGCGCGCGCTCCATCTCCGCGTCCCCGACCTCGCGGGCGACGGCGGCGATCTCGTCACACACGGCCGGCAGCAGTTCCGCCACCTCGCTCTCGCCCGTGCCGGCATAAACGCCGAACAGGCCGCTGTCACTGGCGGCGGCATGGAAGGCGAAGATATTGTAGACGAGGCCGCGCTCCTCGCGCACCTTCTGGAACAGACGCGAGGACAGGCCCCCTCCAAGCAGCGTCGACAGCACGGCGCAGGCATAATAGTCGTCGTCCAGATAGCCCACACCCGGCATGCCTAAAATGACGTGCACCTGCTCCAGGTCGCGGCGCTCACGGAAATCGCCGCCCGAGTAGCGGGCCGTCTCCACCGGCGCGGCGGTGGCCTGCGGCAGCTCCGCGAAGGCATCCGCCACCATATCGACGAAGCGCTCGTGCTCGATATTGCCCGAGGCGGCCACGACCATCCGCTGGGCGCCGTAATGCCGGCGCATGTAGGAAATCATATCGTCGCGTCCCAGGGTCTGCACGATCTCGGAGCGGCCGAGGACCGGACGGCCGATGCCCTGCTCGGGATAGGCCGTCTCCTGGAAGTGGTCGAAAATGATGTCGTCCGGCGTGTCGTGCGCCTGGCCGATCTCCTGAAGGATCACCTGTCGCTCCCGGCGCAGTTCCTCTTCGCTGAAGCGAGGATGGAGCAGGATATCGGAGATGATGTCGAGCGCGAGCGGCGCGTGCTCCTTCAGGACCTTGGCGTAGTAGGCCGTGGTCTCGCGGCCGGTATAGGCATTCAGGTAGCCGCCCACGGCCTCGATCTCCTCGGCAATGTCGCGGGCGCTGCGCTTTGCGGTGCCCTTGAACGCCATGTGCTCCAGCAGGTGGGCGACGCCGTTCATCTCCGAAGGCTCCTGGCGCGTGCCGACGCCAACGAAGGCGCCGAGCGCCACGGTCTCGACGTGCGGCATGGTATCCGTCGCGACGGTCAGCCCATTGTCCAGGCGTGTCACCTGCACGGTCATGCTGGCGTATCCTCTTTCCTTGAATGCGATCCTATCAAATGGTGCGTCCCCCGCCGCACGTCATCGCCCCCGCTCAAGCGCTCGGCGCGCGCTCGCCCGCCCGGCTGTGCGCGCGCACGTACGCCTCGACTTCGGCAAGGTCGTTCGGCAGCGCGGTGCAACGTTCGGGGCGCTCGTACAGGTCGGCCAGCCGTTCCGGCAGGGCCGGCCGCTCGCCCGTCGCGGCTTCGACGGCATCGGGAAACTTGGCCGGATGCGCGGTCGCCAGCGATATCAGTGGCACGTCGCTCTTGCCGTGAAGCTCGCGCCCGGCGGCGATGCCGATGGCGCTGTGCGGATCTACCAGCAGGCCCGTCTCCCGGCGCACGCGCGCGATTTCCGCCCTGGTCCGCGCGTCGTCATATCGCGCGCCCGAGAAGGTCTCAAGCGCTCTCTCCAGTCGGGACCGCTCCACGGCGAAGCGTCCGCTCTGCTTGAAGCGCTCCATCTCCCGCGCCACCGCCGCGCCGTCGCCGTCCAGCAGGTCGAAGAGCAGCCGCTCGAAATTGCTGGAAACCTGGATGTCCATCGACGGCGACAACGTTGGGATGACGCCCTGCGCTTCCATCGCCCCGGTTTCGAAGAAGCGGGTCAGGATGTCGTTGCTGTTCGAGCCGACGATCAGCCGTTCCACCGGCAGGCCCATGCGCTTGGCCGCATAGCCGGCGAAGACGTTGCCGAAGTTGCCGGTCGGTACCGAGAACGCGACGCGCCGGTGCGGCGCGCCCAGCGCGACGGCGGCGGTCACGTAATAGACGATCTGCGCCAGGATGCGTGCGAAGTTGATGGAGTTCACCGCCGCCAGCCTCTGCTGGTCGCGAAAGGCGGGGTCGTTGAACATCGCCTTCACCAGCGCCTGGCAGTCGTCGAAGGTGCCCTCGACCGCGATGTTGTGGACGTTCGCGGCCTCCACCGTCGTCATCTGCCGGCGCTGCACCTCTGAAACGCGGCCCTTCGGGTGCAGGATGAAGATGTCCACGCGCTCGCGGTCCCGGCACGCCTCGATCGCCGCAGATCCGGTGTCGCCGGAGGTCGCGCCGACGATGGTGATGCGCTCGCCGCGCCTGGCCAGGACGTGATCGAACAGCTCGCCCAGAAGCTGCAGCGCCACGTCCTTGAAGGCAAGCGTCGGCCCGTGGAAAAGCTCCAGCAGCCACCGCCCCTCGTCGAGCTGGACCAGCGGGCAGGTCCCGGTGCGCGCGAAGCTTGAATAGGCACGCGCCGTCAGGTCGTCCAGCGCTTCCGCCGCGCAGGACTCCGCCAGGAACGGGCGCATGACCGCCGCCGCCACCTCGGCGTAGGGCCGTCCCGCGAAGCCCGCCAGCTCTTCCGGTGACAGCGTTGGCCATTCCTCGGGCAGGTAGAGGCCCCCGTCGCGGGCCAGCCCGGCAAGCAGGACGTCGTCGAAGGACAGGCGGGGCGCCTGGCCGCGTGTGGAAACGTAACGCACGGTTCTCCGGTCTTTCGCCGCTGAGGACAGAAGCGGCACTCTAGCCCGGTGTGCGGCCCCTGAGCAATCCGCCGCGGGGAGTTACGCGCCTGCATCGTGGACAGCAGGGATGATCCGGCTTGCGTTGTTGAAATTGCCATTTGGCATAAGACAGCATATATTTGCCGTATGACAGGAGGCGCGCAATGCCGGAATTGCGACTGATCCACACGGCGGAGGATGTTCCGCCCGTCGCCGAGCCGAGCGACGCCGAGGCGGCCGCGATGGCCCGCGCCGCCGTGAAGCTGTTCGATCGGTGGGGCGTCAGCGACCACGAAGCCACCGTGCTCCTGGGCGGTATCTCGCTCAGAACCTATGCCCGCTGGAAGGCGGGGCGGTTCGGCCGTATCGGCCGTGACCTGCGCACGCGGCTATCCAATCTGATGGGCATCCACAAGGCGCTGCGCATCGTCTTTGCCGACAAGGAGCGCGCCTATGCCTGGGTCAAGCGCCCGAACGCGGCGTTCGGCGGCCGCTCGGCGCTCCAAGTCATGCTGGGCGGCGAGATCACCGATCTGATGCGCGTCAGGCATTATCTGGACGCCGAACGGGGTGGCTGGTGAGCCTGCCGGACCCGCCGCTGCGCCGGGTCGCCTGGCCGAAAACTCACCGCATCATCCGCTCGCGCTTCCCGCCCATCGATCTGTTCGAGGATATAGCCGACCCGGCCGACTGGCCCTTGATCGCCGCCGGGGAGGCAAGGACCAACCCGCGCCTGTCGGAGAGCGTCGGCAACTTGGACCTCGTGCCGCCGGAGCGGCGTGTCGGCGGGGCCGGCGCGTCTTGGGTGATGGCGCCCTTCGTGCACGTCTCGACCGACCGGCCAGGGCGCTTCACGGACGGCACGTGGGGCGTTTATTCCGCCGGCGATCGCTTCGAGGTCGCCCTGTTTGAGACGGTCTATCACCACGGCCGCTTCATGGCCCGCACGGCGGAGCCGCCGGGCTGGACATCGGAGTTCCGGGAACTGATCGGGTCCATCGACGCGGAGTTGCATGACCTTCGTGGCGACAGCATCTTCACACCTTGCCTGGATCCGGACGATTACAGCCGTTCGCAGTCGCTCGCCCGCCGGCTGCGTCAGGAGGGGGCCGACGGGGTCGTCTATCCCAGCGTGCGCTATCCCGATGGCGACTGCATCGCCGCGTTCTGGCCGGATGTCGTCACCGTCCCCACGCAGGGCCGGCATCTGGCCTATCACTGGAACGGCGGGCGCGTGGACAGGATCAAAGATGCCTCCGCCGGCCTCGTCTATGCCGTCGAGCCCTGAGGACGGCCGAGTATCCGTCTTAGAGCCGCTGGCCGCCCTGCAGGGGTGAGAAGCGCACCGAGAGCACCTGCCGGCGCCTGACCTCTCCGTCCGGTCCCTTGCGGATCACGGTGAGTTCCTGCGCATCGTCGAGCGGGCCCAGCGGCAGGACCAGGCGCCCGCCGGGCGCGAGCTGTTTCATCAATGGGTCGGGCACATGGTCCAGCGCCTCCTTGACCAGGATCACGTCATAGGGCGCGCCCTCGGGCCAGCCATAATAGCCGTCGCCGATATGTGTCTCGACGTTGCCGGCACGTGCGCGGGCAAGGTGGATGCGGGCCTCGTCGGCGATCTCCGGCACGACCTCCACGCTGACGACCTTTTCGGCCAGCCTTGCGATCACCGCGGCGTGGTAGCCCGCTCCGGTGCCGGTTTCGAAGACGCGGTCGCTTGGCTGGATGTCGGCCAGATGGGTCATCAGCGCGACCAGATAGGGCGAGGCGAGATTCTGTCCGTAACCGAGCGGCAGCGGTGTCGGCAGGTAGGCGAAGGGTTGCAGCGGCCCCGGTACGAACAGGTGGCGCGGCACGCTTGCCATCGCGTCGAGCACGCGCTCGTCGATCTCCTCCACGCCGGTCAAGGGTGCCGCCGCCTCGGTCTGCGCGGCGATGCCCAACAGCATCTGTTGCCGTGCCTCGGCGAACTCGTCCGCCGACGCTTGCGGTGCGGCCCAGAGCACCGCAGCGGCCAGCACGATCCATCGCAGCATCACGGCCCTCCGTTGGCTGCGCGCGCCCGCCGTTCAGTCTAACCGGGATCGCTTCCCGCGCCGAGTCGCTTCCGATCGATCATGGTCATCACGGGGTTCTTGCGCCTATATAGGTCCGCATGAGCCACACAGGGACATACCCGGATCGCCGCCTGTCGGTCGCGCCGATGATGGACTGCACCGACCGGCACGACCGCTTCTTCCTGCGCCAGATCACCCGGCGCACGCTGCTCTATACCGAGATGGTGACGACGGGCGCGGTGCTGAACGGCGACCGGGAGAAGCTTTTGGGCTTCGATCCCGTCGAGCATCCCGTGGCGCTCCAGTTGGGCGGGGCGGAGCCGCGCCCGCTCGCGGACTGTGCGGCAATTGCCCAGGATTGGGGCTATGACGAGGTCAACCTGAACGTCGGTTGCCCCTCGGACCGGGTGCAGAACGCGCGCTTCGGCGCCTGCCTGATGGCTGAGCCCCGGCTGGTGGCGGACTGTGTGGCCGCAATGCGCGATGCGGTGTCGATCCCCGTGACGGTGAAGACCCGCATCGGCATCGACGATCGGGATAGCGAGGCGGCGCTGCGCGATTTCGTCGATACCGTGGCGGCGACGGGCTGCCGGACCTTCATCGTTCATGCGCGCAAGGCCTGGCTGCAGGGGCTCAGTCCCAAGGAGAACCGGAACGTTCCGCCGCTCGATTACGGTCGGGTCTATCGCCTGAAGCAGGCGCGGCCGGACCTTGAGATCATCATCAACGGCGGCGTGCCGGACCTGGACACCGCGAAAACGCATCTGGACGCCGGCATGGATGGCGTCATGCTGGGGCGCGCGGCGTATCACACGCCCTGGATCCTGGCCGAGGCCGACCGGCGGTTCTTCGGCGCCGCTTCAGCGCTCCCGACGCGCGCCGATGTCATTGCGGCCCTGATGGGATACGCTCAGCGGTTGCAAAGCGAAGGCTTGCCAGTCAAAGTTCTGACGCGCCACATCATGGGGCTTTGCGCCGGTCTGCCCGGTGCCCGGGCGTGGCGCCGCCACCTCAGCGAGGTCGGGCGGGACAAGGATGCCGGGCCGGAGGTCATCGCCGAGGCCTTCGCGCATGTTGAGCGCCCGCTCGGCGCCGAAGAAGTGGATGAACGGGAGATCGCCGCGCAATGACGGAACAGCAGCCGACCGGAAGCGAAGCCGCGCCACGCCGCCTCGCCTTCATCCGCCTGCTTCTCTGGCTGGGCTTTGCGCTGGCGGGCGGGGCCGCGCTGGCGGCGGCGCTCTCGGGCCTCGGGCACCGATGGGACTGGTGGCATTTCCGCACCGGATTCACCGTGCTGCGCTGGGCGGTCTATGCCGCCCTTGCCGGGGCCGGACTTTCCGTCGTCGGCTTCCTGGCGGCCGCGTTGCTGCGGCGGAAGGCATTGATGCTGGCGGCGCTGCCGGCCCTGGCGCTGGGCCTGCTGGTGGTGGCGGTGCCGCTCAGTTACCTGCAGTATGCCGAGACGGTGCCGCGCATACACGACATCACCACCGATTTGGAGAACCCGCCGGAGTTCATGGCCGTACGCGACGCCCGCGAGGCGGCGCCGAACGAGGTCGCGTATCCGGGCGGGGAGACGACGAGGCAGCAGAAAGAGGCCTATCCGGATATCCAGCCTCTCGTCGTCGACGCCACGCCGGAGCGGGCATTCGACGCGGCGCTGGCGCAGGTGCGCGAGGCCGGATGGGCGATTGCCGCCCAAGACGCACAGGCCGGACGGATCGAGGCAACGGAAACCAGCCTGTGGTACGGCTTCAAGGACGATGTCGTCGTCCGCATCCGCGAAACCGAGGACGGCCGCACTCGCATCGACGTTCGCTCCGCCTCGCGCAAGGGCATCAGCGACGTCGGCGCCAACGCCGCGCGTGTCAGGGCCTATCTGGACGGCCTGCGAGAGCGCCTGGGCGCGGCGTCGTAGGGGCCGCGCCCGTGGGCTTCCCGCTGACCTGCTGAGGAGCAGCCTTACGCGCCGTCGTTTATGTGCCGCACGGCTTCCTCCGTGCTCCACAACGCGTTGGCGATGTAGCGGAAATTGATCAGCGCGGCGAGATACCCGTCGCCCTCAGGCAACTTTGCCGCGGCGGTGGCATCCTTGACGACCGCGACCTCGAAGCCCTGTTCCAGTAATTCACGCAGATGGGCCTCGACGCAGAGATTCGCTGACATGCCGGCCAGGATTACCTGGTCGATGCGCTTCTTGCGAAGCTGCAGGATCAGATCGTTCTGCTCCGGACCGTAAATCTTGTGCGGCGAGCATACGATGGTCTGGCCGTCCTCGATGTAAGGCTTGTACTGCGGCATGAAATCTGCGCCGGAGCCATCGAGACCGGCGGTATCCGTCGGGCTGCTGCGGTCGAACATGCCGATATTGTGCATCAGCTTTTCCAGCGGCCCGCCGAAATCCCATTCATGATCTTGCGGGTAATAGTAGTGGGGCGAGATCGCGACGGTCATGCCGCTCTCCTTCGCCGCCTTGAACAGCCGCTCGATGTTCGGAACCGTCCCATTCTGCTCGACGCTCTCGCCGACCACCTTCCAGGTAACGCCTTCCGGGCTGAGGAAATCGATCTGCGGGTCGGTGACGACCAGCGCGGCTCGGGTGGCATCAAGCTGGAAACCCGTGTCGGGCAACGCGCCTTTCTCCGGCGCGTCATAGGTCGCCTCGTGGGCATCCGCCTGCTGAATTACGGTGCCCGCCACCGCGGCGCCGGCGACGACGGCCGCCCCGGAGCGCAGGAAGGTCCGCCGGTTGACGGACTGCGCGTGTTCGTTCTCCGTGGCCGTTACGATCGCATCCGTTCGGCTGTTCACATTGTCGTGGCTATCGCACATGGAAAGTGTCCTTGCCTCTTGATATGCCTGTATTTGACAGCCTTTGATACTATTCGGGCGCGCGTGCCTTATGGTGCTCATAGTGTGCGCTTGCGTCCAAATAGCGTCCGTAATGGAGGCGGTGTGGCCGCGATAGACGACCTGCTTTCCGGTCTCGACCTCAACGTCGAGCCGTTTGCACTCTGCGATGTCCGCGAGGGGCAGACGCTGGAGGTGTCCGGCCAGAAAGAGGCAACCGTCCACTATGCGCTGCGCGGGCGGGGCCGTTTGAGGTTCTCTGACGGGAGCATAGTGGATGTAGGGCCGGACACGCTTGTGGTCTGTCCACGCGGCCTGTCTCAGAGCATCAAGGCCACGGCGGGAGAGAGAGGCGCTACGCGCTGCGTCGATCCCAAGCTCGGGCTGGAATGGCTGGCCGCTGGCGAGGACGGGCCGCAGGTGCTTCTGGCTTGCGGGCGCATCGCAGCCGCGGGCGGCGCGCTGGCGACGCCCTTTGATGGCCTGCCGGCGCCGCTTGTGGAGGCTGCCGGTCCTGAAAGCGCGCTGGCTATGACCTTTCAGGTGTTGTTAAACGAGATTGCCACGCCGCGGTTGGGCAGCCGCGCGATGGCGGAGAGCCTGATGAAGCAGTGGCTGATCCTGCTGCTCCGCCGATTGGCCGAGCGTGGCGACGACCGCTTGCCATGGCTGAAAGCGATGGCCGACCGGCAGCTTGCACCTGCCGTTGCCAGGATGCTTGCGCAACCCGCGGAGGATGCCAGCCTGGATGATCTCGCCGCGTTGTCCGGTATGAGCCGTTCCAGCTTCGCTGCGCGCTTTCGGCAGGTTTTCGGACAGCCGCCGCATGCCTTTCTCACTGAGATCCGTTTGCAGCAGGCGGCGAGACTCCTGGCCGCAACGGCTCTTCCGGTGAAATCAGTAGCCGCTCGGGCCGGCTATCGCAGCCGTAGCTACTTCACGCGTGCGTTCAAGGCCCGATACGGTGTTGATCCGTCCGCTTGGAGGGATGGGCAGCGCAGCGGAATCCGCCGGGGCTGAGCCGCTCACCCTTCGCCGCCGTCGCCCTTGACGTGCCACGTGCCTTCGGGGTGGAAGGCCTTGAAGACGAAGGCGAAGGTTACGTCGTAGACGGCATCCTTCAGGCCGTCATCCGTCTTCTCGCGGACGATGACGTTGCCCACGTCCTGGCCCTGGCCGATGTCGGCGGTGTCCAGGGCCGAGTTCTGGCCGGCCCGCCATTCGATGACGTGCGTTGCGGTCTCCACCCGGCCCTTGTCTTGCAGCAGGCGCAGGTCCCAAGCCTCGTCGCCCACGACGACGACGCGCGACATGGCCGGCATTTTCTCCGGCATCGGTCCGCGGTAGAGGAACGGGGAGCTTGCGCTGTCGTAGCCGGCGTAGGGATTGCGGCCATAGGGGCGGGCGTTCGGGTCGTTCGGGACCAGCACTCTTCCATCCGGGTGGCGTTCCAGGAAACTTTCCCAGGACTCCAGACGCGCCGGCAGCATCTCCAGCTTCGTGCCGGTCAGTTCGCCGACGATGCCGGTACCGGTGAACTGCTGCCACCAGGTTCCGGTCTGGCGGTCGTACATCACGAGGTCGGAGTGGCGCAGCTTTCCGGTGGTGCCGAAGGTGAGGTGTTGGCCCTTGACCCTGGCATCGAACACGATGGCCGCGTTGCAGAGCGGGCAGAAGGTGACGGCGACGGGTTGCCCGCCGACGCTGTCGTTGACGATCTCGTGCCAAGTCAGGACGCGAAGCGGATAGGCGCGCGCGTCGCCGCCGATCTCCAGGCCGATCACCGGCTCCGTCGGGGCCAGCCAGTCGCGCCGTGCCTGCGCGGCCTCGAACGCCGGTTCGTCTATGGAAGGGATGCCGTCCTTCGGCACGCCGCCGGACATGATCGAATCGAGTTCGATCGAATGCTGCGTGAAGTCGGTCTCTGGAAAGGCTCGGGTCCACGAGCCAGGGGCCTGCGCCCATGCGGCCGTCGCCAGTGCCAGCCAGGCCGTAAGGGCCGCACCAAGCGTCAGTGTCGAACGGATGCCTCGTTTCATGCCTTGAGCATGCGCCCGAAGCCCGGACACGGCCCAATCAAATCGCGTTGAAGGCCGCGTGCGGGCGCGGCTTTGCGCGGTTCAGGCGTTGGTCCCGTTCAGCGCGGCTAGCACCTTGTCGGTAACTTGCCGCGTGGTGGCGTTGCCGCCAAGGTCGGGCGTGAAGGCTTCTCCGTCGGCGAGTGCCAGCTCGACGGCGTTCATCAGCGCGCCCGCCGCCTCGCCCTCGCCCAGGTGGTCCAGCATCATCGCCGCGGTCCAGAAGGCGCCCACCGGGTTGGCGATTCCCTTGCCGGCGATGTCGAAGCCGCTGCCGTGGATCGGCTCGAACATCGAGGGCAAGCGCTTTTCCGGGTTCAGGTTCGCCGTCGGCGCGATGCCGAGGGAGCCGGAGAGGGCGGCGGCCAGATCGCTCAGGATGTCGGCGTGCAGGTTGGTGGCGACGACGGTGTCGATATCGCGCGGCCGGCCCACCATGCGGGTGGTCATGGCATCTACCAGGACCTTGTCGGTCGCGATGTCGGGGTAGTTTCCCGCCATCTCGGCGAAGACCTCGTCCCAGAGCACCATGCCGTGGCGCTGCGCGTTCGACTTGGTGACGCAGGTCAAGTGCTTGCGCGGGCGGCTGCGTGCCAGTTCGAAGGCGAAGCGCATGACCCGTTCGACCCCTTTGCGGGTGAAGACGGCGACGTCGGTGCCGACCTCCTCGGGCAGGCCCTGGTGGACGCGGCCGCCGGCGCCAGCATACTCGCCTTCGCTGTTCTCGCGCACGATGACCCAGTCGAGGTCGCCCCGTGCGACGCCGCGCAGCGGGCTTTCGATGCCGGGCAGAAGGCGGGCCGGCCGGACGTTGGCGTACTGATCGAAGCCCTGGCAGATCGCGAGCCGCAAACCCCACAGCGTGACGTGATCGGGAATCTCCGGATCGCCCACGGCGCCGAAATAGATCGCGTCCTTGTCCGCCAGCCGCGCCAGCCCGTCCGCCGGCATCATCCGCCCGTGCCTGCGATAGTAGTCGGAGCCCCACTCGAACTCCTCCACATCGAGCGCGAAACCGCCGTGGCGCGCCTGAAGCGCCTGCAGGACCTCCAGGCCGGCACCGATCACCTCGGCGCCGATGCCGTCGCCGGGGATGGCGGCGATTTTGTATGTTCGCGAGGTGGTTTCAATTTGTACCATGGCGGAACCGGGGCTCCCGTGTCTTGATGATCGAAGGTCGTGCAACCGCAACCGTTTGCCATTGTAACGCAGCGCCGTCGACCTGCATGCTCAACTCTGTTTCGCTGATCCTTGGTAGATGGACGGGGGTGGAACCTTCAACATAGCCCTTTAAATTCAAGCCTTTTTCTATAATCTTGAATATGGAGTGGCATGTTCAAGGTTGTAGAGCGCATGCGACGGGCAGAATTGACAGGGAAGTTGAGGCAGCCGTACACGCCGGAGCGTGGATTCGGCATTACGCACGTTGACAAGCCCGACTACAAAAACATCTGGTTCGTGGTGCCGCCGGCGCCGCCTCTGGACCTTCCGCCGGGGCTGCCAGCTGGTGCGATTGGGAAGGCCAACTCGATCCTCCACGGCCGCCCGTGCGTGGCCGAAGCGTCGGACCTCGACAAGTTGACGGCCTATCTCTTTGCCCGGCGTGAGGCGGTCTCCTCCTCACGTATGGAAGGGACCTGGTCCACCATCGATAATGTTCTGACGCCGGGTGAAGTCCATGACGAGCAGGAAGGCAAGTCCGGGCACCTTTCGGTGCGGGGGTACGCTGCGGCGCTCGAATACGGCTTCGCGCGTGTGCAGCGAGCCGGCATCGAGGCCCTGACGACTGAGCTTGTCTGCAAGCTCCATGAGTTGGTGATGAACCGGGACCCGGGCTTTCAGGGCGTAGCGGGGCGAATGCGAACCCCGGGCCTGCCGGGCGACGTGGTGCAGATTGGCAGCCTCGGCCGCAAGGAAGAGTCGATCTACAACCCCGCCCCACCAGAGTACGTGAGCGGTTGTCTCGATGCCGTCATGGCTTGGATGCGCGACAAGACCCTGATCGAAATGGGCGACGCGGGCATGGGAATGACTCTGCCCGTGCGAATGGCCGTCGGTCATGCTCACTTCGAGGCGATCCATCCATTCAGCGACGGCAACGGCCGCGTCGGCCGCATTCTCTGGCCCCTGCAAATCGCCGCTTCGGGGCACCTTCCCCTGTACGTCTCCGGCTATATCGAAAGGAACCGTACAGCATACCGACACGCCTTGGAGGCTGCCCAGAAACGGCTGTCTTACGGAGCCATCGCAGAGTACATGGCGGACGCCATCGTTGCTTCGCACACGGAAGAGCAAACCAGCAAGGCCCTGATCGGCGGCCTTCCAGCCGTTTGGGAAGCGCGCGGGCGTTTTCGCAAAGGGTCTTCGGCGCTGCGTGCGCTGACGGTGCTGATGCGAATGCCGATCTTGACCGCCCGTACGCTCGCAAGGGAACTGGGCGTTTCGTTTCAAGCAGCCTCGAGCGCGCTGAACATGCTGGAACGCCACCACATCGCGCGGGAGCGAACCGGATACGGGCGCAACAGGGTTTTCGCGGCAGAGGAAGTTATTGCTGTTCTCGCACGGCCCTTTGGCGAAGACCCCGAAATTGCACTCGAAGGCGCGCGCCGCATGCTTTCGGTCCCTGGCATGCGGTAAGGAACGGCTGCACGAACCTCGTTGCCGCATGGCGCGGTTCCAGGGAGGTGGTCGGAAGGCGTTTCCTTATAGTCCCGACTTCTGCATTCGGCGAATTCGTGGACGAGGCTGGCACTTCCGGCTTTGCCGTGGCAGGGATAGCGCCATGTTGGTGTTTACGGATATCGCCCTCGTTGCCACTGCCAGCCTTGTTGTCGGCCTGCTGGGGTGGGTAACGACCATATTCGTTCGAAAAGCGTTGCTTCAACTGCAAGTCTTTGATGCGCCGAACGATCGCTCGTCCCATACCGTGCCGAAGCCGCGCGGAGGTGGAGTCGCGGTTATTTCGACGACGGCTGTAGCGTGGATTGCCACATGGGCCGTCATCGGCTTGCCAGACTCCCCGTGGGCGATTCTAGCAGTCGCGGTCGCGCTCGCGGGCGTCTCCTTTATCGACGACGTTCAGAGTCTTCCCCCACTGCCGCGATTCGCGGCGCAGGTCGCGGCGGTTGCCCTTGGCCTTGCCGTGTTCGACGGCGGGCCGGTGTTTCAGGGGTTGCTGCCGGTCTGGCTGGACAGGCTACTGGCCGGTCTCGCGTGGTTGTGGTTCGTGAATCTGTTCAACTTCATGGACGGGATTGACGGCATCAGCGGGGTGGAGGCCATTGCGATCGGCGGTGGGCTGTCCGTGGTGGCGTGGAGCGTCGGCTTGCCAGGCTACCAAGTGCTGCCGCCACTTTTCCTGGCCGCCGCCGCTGCAGGGTTTCTCGTCCTGAACTGGCAGCCCTCGCGTATCTTCCTGGGAGATGCCGGGTCCATCGGCCTGGGTTTCCTGCTTGGGTGGCTGCTCCTCGACGCGGCCGCGAGGGGCCTGTGGGCGCCGGCGCTGATCCTGCCGGGCTACTATCTGGCGGATGCGACGATCACGCTGCTCAAGCGCCTGTTCCGCGGCGAGAAGATCTGGCGGGCGCACCGGGAGCACGCCTATCAGAAAGCCGTCGACGCAGGATGGAGCCATGCCCGCGTGGCGCTCAACATCGCCGTGGCGAATCTGGCGCTCGTGGCTTGCGCCCTTGCCGCGCTGTTTGCCCCTGTCGCCGGTCTCGCTGTCGGGGCCGGGGTTATCGCAGCGCTGCTGTGGCGGCTTGCCGGGGCTGCTCAATCCGTCTCGTCGTAGCGCGCCTTCAGGTACGACAAAATCGGGTATAGTCCCGCGCATACCGCAACCAGGAAGCCGAGCCCCCCTTCCCGGTAGCCCTTGCGAGAGACGAAGCACTTCCAGAAGCGCGTGACGATGCGCCGGTAGTTGCGCGCGGCCGAGCCGAGGTTCCCGGATTCGCGCAGGTCCCGCGCCCGCGCCGTCGTGTAGCGGTCGAGCCGCGCCAGCATGTCGGAGATGCTGGCGTCCGCGTAGTGCACCATCCGCGCCCGCAGACGCTCGCCCTGCCGCGCGCCGTCCTTCCAGGTGAGTGCCGGATGCACCCGCTGTCGGCCCCAGGTCTTGACTCCCTTGCGGCACAGGCGCGGCGCCGAACTGACCCCGAAGGACGCGCCCCAGCCGTGGCGCACGAGACGGCCGCCGATATAGTTGTCGAAGGGAACGAGGTGATAATCCGCGTCGGATGCCCGGACCGTGGCGCGGATTTCCTGTGCCAATGCTTCCGGCACACGCTCGTCGGCATCGACCTCGAAGATCCAGGCGCCCCGGCAGGCGTCGTTGCCGGCGTTCCGGCGGTCGCCTTCCACCGGCCAGGCGCCTTCGAGTGTTCGCGCGCCAGCCGCTTCGGCGATCGCCTTCGAATCGTCGGTGCAGCGATCCAGGACGACCACGATCTCGTCGCAGAACCGCAGTGAGTCCAGGCAATCTGGAAGGTTCGCCGCCTCGTTGTGCGCGACGACGAGGGCCGAGAGCTGGGGTTCGCCGGTCATGCGCGCCTTGTAGCGCAATCCGCCCCTGCGTGCGAAGTCTTCACTCGGTGGAGTGTTGCCTTGGTAGGGCTGCATAGCTACACGGAACGAGGAGCACATTCTGGAGGCACGGCATGGCGAAAATAGCGTTCCTTGGAACCGGGCTGATGGGCGCACCCATGGCGGTGAACCTCGTCAAGGCCGGTCATGAAGTCACCGCATGGAATCGCACGCCCGCCAAGGCGCAGCCTGTCGTCGACGCCGGCGGCCGGGCGGCGGAGAACGCCTCCGCGGCCGCGCGCGGCGCCGAGGCGGTCTTCCTGATGCTGACCGATGGCCCTGCGGTCACGGAACTGCTGTTCGAGCACGGGGTTGCCGACGTGCTGGCTCGCGGGACGGTGGTGATCGACTGCTCCTCCATTCCGCCCGACACGGCGCGCGAGCATGCGCGCTACCTCGGCGATCGCGGCGTTTCGCACCTGGACGCGCCGGTTTCCGGCGGCCCGAGCGGGGCGGAGGACGGAACCCTCGCCATCATGGCGGGTGGCGAGGCGGATGCCTTCGACGGTGTCCGGGCACTTCTTGAGGTGCTTGGCCGTCCCACGCGGGTCGGGCCGGCCGGGGCCGGGCAGATGGCCAAGCTTGCCAACCAGGTGATCGTCGCGCTTGCCATCGGCGCGGTGGGCGAGGGGCTGCTGCTGGCGCAGGCCGGGGGCGCCGACCCGGCTAAGGTGCGCGAGGCGATGACCGGCGGCTTTGCCGACAGCAAGATCCTGCAGATCCACGGGCAGCGGATGTTAGAGCGGACCTTCATCCCCGGCGGTCCGGCGAAGGTTCACCTGAAGGACCTTCGGACCATCCTGGAGGCGGCGAAACAGAATCATCTCCATCTGCCCCTGTCGGAGGCAGTCGCCAAGCTGTTCGAGGATTTGGTCGCGCATGGCGGCGGCGGTTACGATCACAGCGCCGTGCTGTTGGAGCTGGAGCGGCTGAATCAGCCGGCGCGGCTGGGGGACCGGCCGGATACGCTGCCCGACAAGACCTGACGGGCCGGTGCCGCATTGCCAGGATGGCGCGTCCGCGACTATCGTGCCTTTCCAGGGGACACGAAGGGGGCGTCCAGGGAATATGAAGGTGCTGGTCCTCGGCGGGGACGGCTTTTGCGGCTGGCCGACCTCGCTTTATTTGTCGCGGACAGGCCACGACGTCGTCATCGTCGACAATCTTTCCCGCCGTAATATCGACAATGAGTTGGAGGCCGAATCGCTCACACCGATCCGTCCGATGGGGGAACGGCTGCGCGCGTGGCAAGAGCTGACGGGGCATCGGATCGGCTTCCACAACTTCAACGTGGCGGAGCAGTACCATCGGCTGCTGACGCTACTGCGGGACTGGCGGCCTGATGCCATCGTGCATTTCGCCGAGCAGCGCGCGGCCCCCTACTCGATGAAGTCGTCGTGGCACAAGCGCTACACCGTCAACAACAACATCAACGCGACCAGCAACGTCCTGGCGGCTATCGTTGAATCGGGCGTGGATGCGCATCTCGTCCACCTGGGCACGATGGGCGTTTACGGCTATGGCAATGCCGGCATCGAGATTCCGGAAGGCTACCTTCAGGTGAAGGTGGAAAGCCGGGACGGGCGGGAGGTGAAACAGGAGATCCTCTACCCCGCCAGCCCGGGAAGCATCTACCACCTGACCAAGACGCAGGATCAACTCCTCTTCGCCTTCTACAACAAGAACGACGGCGTGAAGGTCACCGATCTGCACCAGGGCATCGTCTGGGGGACCGAAACGCAGGAGACCGGGCTGGACGAGCGTCTCATCAATCGGTTCGACTACGATGGCGACTACGGCACCGTCCTGAACCGCTTTCTGATGCAGGCCGCCATCGACTATCCATTGACCGTGCACGGCACCGGACAGCAGACGCGGGCGTTCATTCATATCCGAGACACGGTTCGCTGCATCGCACTGGCGGTCGAGAACCCGCCACAGACGGGCGAACGTGTGCGCATCATGAATCAGATGACGGAAACGCACCGCGTGATGGAACTCGCCCGGATGGTCTCGGACGCCACGGGCGTGCCTATCGAGCATCTGGATAATCCACGCAAAGAGGCGGATGCGAACGACCTCTTCGTCAGGAACGAGGCGCTGAAGAGCCTGGGACTGCAGCCAATCACCCTGGAACAGGGCCTGATGCACGAGGTCAGCGACGTCGCGCGCCGCTATGCCGAGCGATGCGACCAAAGCAAGATTCCCTGCGTGTCCCGGTGGTAGCGGTGGTGTTCCAGGCGTTCTTGAGATATTGACGTATTCTGAGCGGTCACGCGCCACTGTTCGTGGAACCGTTGGCTAGGTCGATAACGTCTTGGAGCGCGATGCGATGTTGCGCAATCTCGTTCTCTTCTGCTTGCTGATCCTTGCCGGCTGCGGTTTCCAGCCGGTGTATTCTGGTGGGCAAACCGGCGACACGACGCATGCGAAAGCAGCCAGCGTGCGCGTTCAGCCGGCTCGCGATCGTATCGGCCAGCTTGTCCACAACGCGCTTGTCGCAAGGCTTAACCCCGGCGGGCAGCCCCGCGATCCGGCGTACTTGCTAAGCCTGCAAATCGAGGAGGACGTTCGGGAAACCGGATTCCGTAAGGACGAAACTTCGACCCGTGCGAATCTGGAAGTCGAAGCCCTCTACATGCTGGTCGATGCGGCGACGCGGCAGGTCGTCAGCCGGGGGCGCGCCCGGTCGATCAACAGTGCCAACACGCTGGACCAGCCCTATGCGACCACGGTTGCCGAGCGTGACGCGCGGGAGCGCGGGGCGAACGACATCGCCCAGCAAATCGCTAGGGATATCATGAGTCAGTTGGCGGCCCGATAGGTTTGCGCAGGCCATGGTCGGCCCGGCTATGTGGCGTTTCGTGGGCGTGGTAGCCTGCGCAGCCGCCTGGATGAATGGGGGAAGTATCGTTGCCCTTACCGCGTAACGTCAGCGTGCGCGCCGTGATCGCGTTCGTGCATGACGTGATCATGGCGGCGGTGTCTTTCTTCCTCGCCCTCGGTCTGCGCCTGGGCGACGACGTCTGGAGCGATATCGGCGATCCGGACATGCTGCGCGCATGGGTGGCCTTTACGGCGGTCTGCGCGGTCGTCTTCTGGTTCACCGGACTTTATCGCGGTATCTGGCGATACGCGTCTCTGCAGGATCTCGTATCTATTGCAAAGGCGGTGACACTCTCGCTTCTGATCTTCCTGCCGGTGACGTTCCTGATCACGCGCCTGGATGCGGTTCCCCGCTCGTTCCTCGTCATCGACTGGTTCGTCCTGATCTTCCTGCTTGGCGCGTCGCGGATGATCTACCGCGTCTTCAAGGATCGGGGATTCGATCATCTACTGGAGCGCCAGACGGGCTATCGCGTGCCGGTGCTGCTGGTCGGCGCCGGCGACGCCGCGGAGATGTTCATCCGCGATCTACGCCGTGACCGCGAGGCCACTTACGAGCCCGTCGGAATCCTTGACGAGAAGGGCACGCGGGTCGGCCGGCAGATCCGGGGGGTGCCGGTCATGGACGGGCTCGACGGACTGCCCACAGTCGTCGAATCGCTGCGCAGGCGTGGACGGTCGCCGCAGCGGCTTATCGTGACACGCCCGCTCGGCCGGGAGCAGATGGCGCGGCTGCTGGATCTGGCGGATGAGTACGGCATGACGCTCGCGCGCTTGCCACGCCTGACCGAGTTCAAGTCGGGCTCGGGCTCGGGTGAGACCGGCGGCGAGCAGAAGCCGGAGCTTCGTCCGATCGCCATCGAGGATCTTCTGGGCCGCCCGCAGGCATCGCTGGATCGGGAGGCGATGGCACGTCTGATTGCCGGCCGGCGTGTTCTGGTCACCGGGGCCGGCGGTTCCATTGGCTCGGAATTGGTGCGCCAAGCGGCCGACTTCGGCCCCGACCGCCTGATCCTCGTCGATCACGCCGAACACCTGCTCTACAACATCGACCTCGAGTTGTCGGAGCGTTGCCCGGATCTGCCGCGCCGCCCGGTTCTGGCCGATGTTCGCGATCGGTCCAGCCTTGAGCGGCTGTTCGCGGACGAGGCGCCCGAACTTGTCCTGCATGCCGCAGCGCTCAAGCACGTCCCGCTTGCCGAGAGCAACCCGGGCGAAGCCGTGCTGACCAACGTCATGGGCACCTGCAATGTTGCGGAACTCAGCCGCGCGCATGGCGCCCGCGCCATGATCCAGGTTTCCACGGACAAGGCGATCGACCCGACGAGCGTCATGGGCGCGACCAAGCGTTTGGCGGAAAGCTATTGCCAGGCGCTGGACCTGGCCGAGCGGGGCGGCGACGGCGATGGGCAGGCGACACGCTTCGTCACGGTGCGTTTCGGTAATGTCCTGGGCTCTACCGGGTCCGTGGTCCCACTGTTCCAGCGCCAGCTTGGCCGTGGCGGGCCGATTACGGTCACCCATCCGGAGATGACGCGCTATTTCATGACCGTGCGCGAGGCCGTGCAACTGGTGCTCCAGGCTTCGGCGCTAGGCACGGCGGGTGGCGAATCCGCCGAGATCGGCAAGATCTATGTCCTGGACATGGGCGAACCCATCCGCATCGTCGACCTGGCCCGTCAGATGATCCGGCTGGCCGGCTTGCGCCCGGACAAGGATGTCGAGATCGTCTTTACCGGCATGCGCCCCGGCGAAAAGCTGCACGAGAAGCTGTTCCATACCAACGAGCCCATGGTCGCGACCAGCCACCCCAGCTTGAAGCTGGCGGAGGCGCGGACCGCCAATCTTGCCCTGCTGAGGCGCGGGATCGATGGGCTTGCGGCCGTCGCGCGCGACGGCGAGGACCGCGAGCTCAAGCGTCTTCTTGGTAAACTCGTGCCCGATTGGGTGCCGACGGCCGGGAGCGGTTCGAGTGAGGCCGAGGCCGTTCCAATCCGACCGAATTAACGGCGACCTCGTCGTTTGACCGGGATTCGGCCGCTTTTTCCGTCATGTTCTTTCGGACCCGCCGTCTAACTTTTCTCTCATATAAAACGTTATAAGAAATAAATTTTTGAGAACGACTGTATTCACACACTAGAACGCACAATTTAGGACTGAAATGCATACGCAATTTCATTCCATAAAATCCGCAAATAAGAGTAAAATTATTTTTCCTTCCGAAAACTTATCCTGAAGGAGAAAGCAGATGGGCGCTCCTTACATGACCAGTGTGGCCAAGTGCAGCTTCGCGTCAGCGATTGCCGCAATCCTGGCTGTGGCGGCCGCAACGGCTGCCTTGGAGTCCACTGCCCGCGCCGAGGATAATGCGCAGGCTGCGTTTTTTGATGATGGTATACTCGACCGTGTGACCGATATTCGCGGGTCTCGCGGACGGGCGCGGATCGCGCAGCTTCGCACGAGGCCGGGGGGTCAAAGCTATGGTCGCTGGGCGGTGGAGTGGTGGCAGTGGGCACTAGGCGTGCCAGCGGGCTCCAACCCGCTTTTCGACGAAACGGGCGAGAACTGCGACAGGCGGCAGGTCGACGATACGTGGTTCTTGTCCGGCATGATTTTCTTTCCGGGCGACGAACCGCACCCGGTAACGCGAGAGTGCACGATACCGGCCGGCAAGGCGTTGTTCTTCCCCTTGGCCAACCAGTTTTTCTCCGCTCTATTGGACGATCCGCCCGAGGAGCGGACAGAGGAGTTTCTTCGCAGCATTGCCGCTTGCCAGGAGCCTGTTCAGGCGATTGTCGAAATTGACGGCTTCCGAATTCCGAGACCGGAACGTTTCAGCACCGGTCCGGATGGCAGCCTTTCGCCTCTGTTCAATGTACAGCTTCCCCCCGACAACATCTTTGGAGCCGAGGCGGGACCCGGTGACGAGGGCAAGATCCCGGAACTGGTCCTCAGTCCTTCGGCCGAAGAAGGGGTTTACCTGTACGTATTTCCTCTATCGCCCGGCGACCACGTCATTCACTGGCGCGCAACGGGCTGCACGCCGGGCAACGTTCAGGACATCACCTATTTCCTGACGGTCGGCGATGAACTGAGCTAGCGCTTTCCAGCTCGGCATTGCTGCCCGAAGAAGGGCGGGCGGCCAGCATAAGCACCGCCACGGCCACGAGCAGGCTGGAAAGCCACTGGGTCTGCCACAGGCCGTAGGCGGTGCATGCAATGACCAGGGCGGTCGCGAAAAAGCCGGCGAAGCAGGCACGTTCTGATCGGCCAGCGCGACTGACGCGACGCGCCAGGACGCCAAGCCAGATGACGGTCGGGAGCGCGGCCGCGAACCCCAGCTCCATAAGGAGTTGCAGCACATTGTTGTGCGGGTGGAGGCGGATCGGGGATTCGCCCGGCCACTCCCCCGCACCGTTCATGAAGCGGGCGGCGTCGAGGCCCCATCCGAAAAGGGGTTTCTCCAGGAAGCGCGCTGTCACGAAGCGCCAAATGTCGATACGGACATCAATCGTCGCGGGCAGTGCCGAAATGTCCAGTTTCGCAAGGACGTCCGCAGGTGCCGCCCAGAGCACGAGCGGTGCGCCGAGGAACGCAAAACCCAGGGCCGCAACCAGCACGGCGAAGGCGATGATCGGGCTCAGCCAGGCCAGCACGGCGACGCCGCCGCCGATGCCCAGCGCCGCTATCGCCGCCGCGCTTTCGTAACCGGAGATGAGTGCGAGCACGAGGAGCGGACATGCAGCTGCCACAAGGTGCCCCCAACGCCGTAGCGCAAAAAGTGCGGCCGGCCAAACCAGCAACGCAAGCAGGGTGACGCCACGGTTGAAGCTGGAAATCATGTGGTAGCGGCTTGGCTCGGGATCGTGCAGAAGACGCCAGATTGCGAAGTCGCTGATTTGCTCCTCGATCAACAGGCCGAGCGCGAGCGCGACGCCGGCCTGCAGCCAGGGTAGCAGTGCCGCGCGCTGATCCGCCGCCAGTCCCATAAGGGCGCCGATCAGGATCATGCCGATTCCCACGGTTCCGGCAATCCGAACGGCCAGGCCGAGGGAATCCATCGGGTCCGGACCCCACGCGGCGGAGATTCCGGCGTAGGCCAGGAGCACCGCCAGAAAGACTGCCGTGGCGACATCGCGCAACGGGAGCCGCCTTTTCCGAACCGCGGGGATCGCGGCAAGCGTGGCCGCAATCAACAGCCATGGCACCACGGCCTTGTCGGCAAGCAGAGCCATGGCCGGCAGCGCCAGCAAAAGGAGCCGCATCGCGAAGCGCAACGAACCCGGAAGCGCCAAGGTTCGGGTGTGGTCGATTGTCGGATGACTGGAGGCGGCGTGGAAAGGTCTCACAGTGGGCTTCGGCGACAGATTGTAAGGTCCGTGCAGGGCAGCCGGGAGAGTGCGCTGCCAGCCGCGTTCGCGCAAGGCCGAAGCCTTCGGTCCTTACTGTGAGGTGTCAGAATTGCCCTGACTGCCACGCATATCGGCCGCCATCGCACGGAGCCCTTCATGCAGCCCGCGCCGCGGCACCCAATCGAGAGTCTGTTTCGTTTCCTCGATCCGGATTTCCAGCGACCGTAGAAGCTGGTCAACAAGTTGAGGCTGCCCAACCAAGCGCGTGCCGAGCGCCAGTAAGGACGGCGGGACCGGGAAAAGCCGCGCCGGCCGCCCCAGGGCATCACCCAGGCAGCGGATCAGTTCCGGCGTCGATATCGCGACCGCATCCGCGGCCAGGAAAAGACGGCCGGCCGCTTCCGGGCGGAGCGCGCAGCGTACGAGCAGGTCCGCGAGATCCTCCACGTTCATGAAGTGTCGGCGGTTGCGCACGGCGCCGAATGGCATCGGCCATCCTCTTTCCACCACGCGGGCAAGGCGGCGGATGTTTCCAGGCGCGCCGGCGCCGTAGACCAGCGGCGGTCGCACGATCGCGACCTCCAACCCGGCATTGCTGGCGATCTCCCACAGACGCTGCTCGGCATGCCATTTGGACCTGGCGTAGGGGCTGGCCGGATTCGGCCGGTCGTCGGGTGCGAACGGCGTCACGTCGGTCGATGTCCCGTTGACGCCGATGGTGGACAGGAAGACGAATCGACGGACGCCGGCATCGGCGGCCACCCTGGCCAGAGCGAAAGTCAACTCCGTGTTGTCGCGTTCGAAAGCGCTTTCGGTATCGGCCTGCCCGCCATCGCGCACGTGTGCGCGTCCGGCCAGATGAACGACGGCGTCGATCCCGTGCATGAGTTCCCGCCAATGCGAGGCCGCCTCGCCGCTGACGAGGTCGTCCCGCGCTTGCCGATTGCCCAGGCTTGGCAGGCCCGCCGAGCCTGTTCCGGCCGCCCGCGCACCGGCGGCCTCTGCCGCGGCCAGCACATGGCGGCCGACGAACCCGCCCGCTCCGGTCACCAGGATATCAGGCATCTGAAGTGCTGCCTCTGAAGTGCTGCCTCTCTGGCCTCGAAGGGCCGCTGTCATGAACCCCATCGAAGTGTTGCATACATGAAGCGGGTCATCTAACAAGCCTGCGTATTCGCGTTGCGACTAGATATGAAGTATCTAATATTCAAAATGCTGGATTTCATTGTCGGCCAGCGCCGCGATAATCACGCGTGGCATGAGGCCGGGGGGCGGTTTTCCGGTGAGTTGGAGTTAGCACGGAATCGCTCGCTTCCGATGCCGTTCAGGCAGCTTGTGAGGACAGATCGTAATCCCTACTTTCAGCTTTCTCCATCGTTGGAAGACCGAACGAGGTAGCCGTAGCCTATGACCGCCTTGACCGCCGAGCGTCTGACGCACCTTGAGCGTCTCGAAGCCGAGAGCATCCATATCATGCGGGAGGTGGCGGCGCAGTTCCGCAATCCCGTGATGATGTATTCAATCGGCAAGGACTCCAGCGTCATGCTGCATCTGGCGCTCAAGGCGTTCTATCCCTCGAAGCCGCCATTCCCCCTGCTGCATGTCGATACGACCTGGAAGTTCCGGGAAATGGTGGAGTTCCGCGACCGGCGGGCGAGGGAGCTCGGCCTGGACCTCATCGTCCATATCAACGAGGAGGGCGTGCGTCAGGGTGTCGGCCCGTTCACGCACGGCTCGGCCGTACATACGGACGTGATGAAGACGCAGAGCCTGAAGCAGGCGCTGGACAAGTACGGCTTCGATGCAGCCTTCGGCGGTGCCCGGCGGGACGAGGAGAAAAGCCGGGCGAAAGAGCGCGTGTTCTCCTTCCGCACCGCCACGCACCGCTGGGATCCGAAGAACCAGCGCCCGGAGCTCTGGAACCTCTATAACGGCCGTATCGGCAAGGGGGAGAGCATTCGTGTCTTCCCCCTCTCGAACTGGACGGAACTCGACATCTGGCAGTACATCTACCTGAACGACATCCCGGTGGTGCCGCTCTACTTTGCCAAGAAGCGTCCGGTCGTGGAGCGCGACGGCACGCTCATCATGGTGGACGACGAGCGGATGCCGCTGGAGCCCGGCGAGACGCCGGAATACCGGCAGGTTCGTTTTCGCACGTTGGGTTGTTACCCGCTGACCGGCGCCATTGAGAGCGACGCGACCACCCTGCCAGAGGTGATCCTGGAGATGCTGCTGGCAAAGACGAGCGAGCGTCAGGGCCGCGTGATCGACCAAGATCAGGCCGCGTCGATGGAAGCCAAGAAGCAGGAGGGCTATTTCTGATGGCCTCCGAGCGAGAAGACACCACGGATACCGGCAGCAGCGCGAGCGACGTCATGGCACCCGACACCAGCCCGGCCCCACACCAGGAGAACGACTCGGCCGCGCAGATCGCGGCCTATCTGAAGAGCCAGGAGGACAAGGACCTTCTGCGGTTCCTGACGTGCGGTTCGGTGGACGATGGCAAGTCGACCCTGATTGGCCGCCTGCTCTACGACTGCCAGCTTCTGTTCGAGGATCAACTTGCCGCGCTGAACAACGATTCGGGCCGCTACGGCACGCAGGGGCCGGACGAATTGGATCTGGCGCTGCTGGTGGATGGCTTGGCCGCCGAGCGTGAGCAGGGCATCACCATCGACGTTGCCTATCGCTTTTTCACGACGGACAAACGCAAGTTCGTCGTCGCCGACACGCCGGGACATGAGCAGTATACCCGGAACATGGTCACCGGCGCCTCGACGACGGATCTGGCCGTGTTGCTGGTCGATGCGCGCAAGGGCGTCCTGACCCAGACGCGGCGACACAGCTATCTGGTCTCGCTGCTCGGTATCCGGCAGGTCGTGCTGGCCGTGAACAAGATGGATCTCGTGGACTGGGACCAGTCGACCTTCGAGAGCATCGCCGCCGAATACCGCACCTTCGCCGGCCGGCTCGGCATCGAGCACGTCACCTGCATTCCGGTGTCCGCGCTCAAGGGCGACAATATCTCGCAAAGCTCCACGCATATGCCGTGGTACGACGGGCCGACGTTGCTCGAGTATCTGGAACAGGTGAAGGTCGGGCAGGATGTCACCGACCGGCCGTTCCGGATGGCGGTGCAGTGGGTCAACCGCCCGAACCTCGACTTCCGGGGTTTCTCCGGCACGATTGCCAGCGGCACGGTGAAGCGCGGCGATGAGATCGTTGTTCTGCCGTCGGCCAAAACCACCACGGTGAAGCGGATCGTGACGATGGACGGCGAACTGGATCGTGCGTTCGCCGGACAGGCCGTGACACTGGTGCTGGACGAGGAGATCGACATCTCCCGCGGCGACGTGATCGCCGCCGCCGAGCATCGGCCGGGCGTGGCGGATCAGTTCTCCGTGCACGTCGTGTGGATGAGCGAGCAGGCGTTGCTGCCGGAACGTTCCTACCTGGTGCACACCGGCAGCTCCTTCGTCGGCGGGCGCGTCACGCGGATCAAGCACACCGTCAACGTCAACACGCTGGAGGCGCTGGCCGCGTCCCACCTGGAGTTGAACGACGTCGCCATCGGCGACCTGCATCTGGACAGGCCGGTGCCCTTCGATCCCTATGCGGAGAACCCGCAGATGGGAAGCTTCATCCTGGTCGACCGCATGACCAACGCGACCGTCGGCGCCGGGATGATCGATTTCGCCCTGCGCCGGTCCACCAACGTGCACTGGCACGCCACCAAGGTGGACAAACGGGTCCGCGCGGCGGCCAAGGGGCAGGCGCCATGCGTGCTCTGGTTCACAGGGCTGTCGGGCGCTGGCAAGTCCGTGGTTTCCGACCTGGTGGAGCAGCGGCTGAACGCCATGGGCAAGCACACGATGCTGCTTGACGGCGACAACGTCCGCCATGGCCTGAACCGTGATCTGGGATTCACCGACGAGGACCGCGTGGAAAATATCCGCCGTGTGTCCGAGGTCAGCAAGCTGATGGTGGATGCCGGACTGATCGTGCTGGTCAGCTTCATCTCACCGTTCCGCAGCGAGCGCCAGATGGCCCGCGACATGCTGGACGACGGCGAATTCCTCGAGATCTTCGTGGATACGCCGCTGGAGGTCTGCGAGGCGCGGGACCCCAAGGGCCTCTACAAGCGCGCCCGCGCCGGCGAAATCCCCAACTTCACCGGCATCGGCAGCCCCTACGAACCGCCGGAGAACCCTGAACTGCGCCTGGAGGCCGGCGAGCGCGAGGCTGAGCAGCTTGCGAAGGATGTGGTCGATATGCTGGCGCAGCGGGGGGTTATTTAGGGGCGATAGCCGGCTTCGGCCTCCGCGTGGACGCGGGGGCCAGCGGGTCAATCAGCAGAGATGGCTTGTTTTACCTCTGTCACGATTCGCGCCTGTACGTCCGCTTCCAGATAGGGATGCATCGGCAAGCTGATGACCTCTTCCGCCAGCTCCGCCGAGACGGGAGTTCCGCCGGGCGCCGTCGGGTAATTGCGATACGCGGTCTGTGTGCTGAGCGGCTTCGGATAGTAGATCGCCGTGGGAATGCCTTTGTCCTTCAGGCGCGCCGCCAGGGCATCGCGGTTGCGCGTGCGGATCGTGTATTGCGCCCAGGCCGACGTGCTGCCAGCCATCAAACTCGGTACGGTCACGACCTCACCCAACGCTTCGGCGTAGCGGTCGGCCACGGCTTGGCGAGCCTCGAGTTCCTCGGGAAAGATACTGAGTTTTTCCAGCAGGATCGCAGCCTGGACCGTGTCGAGACGTCCGTTCATCCCGATCGCGACGTTGTCGTACTTGTTGCTGCCCTGGCCGTGGACACGGAGGCTCCGCATGGTTTGCGCGGCATCGTCGTCGTTGGTGAACACGGCACCGCCGTCGCCGTAGCAGCCGAGGGGCTTGGCCGGAAAGAAGCTTGTGGCGGCGATATCTCCGATGCCGCCAGCTGGCCGGCCGTCCAGGGAAGCGCCGAAACTCTGGGCTGCATCGGCCAGTAGCTTCAGGCCATGATCCCGGGCGATCGGCTCGATCCGGCGATAGTCGGCGGGCTGGCCGAATAGATCGACGGCGATGACGGCGCGCGGTGTCAGGCCATCGTCCCTGGCCTTCGAAATGGCGGCTTCAAGGCTGGCCGGATCGAGGTTGAAGGTATCCTCCAGCACGTCGCAGAACACCGGCGTGGCGCCCAGCCACGCGACCACTTCCGCCGTTGCCGCGAAGGTGAAATCGGGAACGAAGACGGCGTCTCCCGGCCGCACGCCCCAGGCCATCAGGGCCAGCGCGAGGGCGTCGGTCCCGTTGGAAACACCGATCGCGTGCTTGACGCCAGCCCACTCCGCCAGCTTCGCCTCCAGCTCCTTGACCTCCGGCCCGAGAATGTACTTGCCGTGATCGAGCACCCGCTTGATCGCGACGTCGATGCGCTCACCCAGGCGACGGCGCTGGGCGCCCAGGTCGATGAACTGGATTGGTCCTGCCGCATCGGGACGCTCGGCTGTGCTGGCGTTAGCGGTACTCATTCGGCGATTTCCTCAAGCGTGTTGTCATCGATTTCGCGATAGCGCCTGCCTTCGCGCGGGCAGATCAAGTCGGGACCCAAGCGTTCACCGGCATGGCTGACCCAGCCAATTCGCCGGGCGGGAACGCCTGCCATCAAGGCATGTGCCGGGACGTCGCTGGTTACTACGGCGCCGGCAGCGATGAGCGAATATGCACCGATGGTGTTTCCGCAGACGATGGTGGCATTGGCCCCGATGGTCGCACCGCGCTTGACGCGGGTTTCCAGGAACTCGTTCTTGCGCTCCACTTTTGCGCGAGGCGTCATCACATTGGTGAAAACGCAGGAGGGACCGCAGAAGACGCCGTCTTCCAGAACGACCCCCTTGTACAGGCTGACGTTGTTCTGGACCTTGCAGTTGTCGCCGATCACGACCTCCGGCCCGGCGGCAACGTTCTGGCCCAGGACGCAGTTACGGCCGATACGCGTGCGTGGCAGAACGTGGGTGAAGTGCCAGATCCTGCTTCCCTCGCCAATCTGAACGTCATCGTCGACGTAGGCCGATTCGTGGACGTTTACACCAGGAAAGCGCGATGAAGCCTCATCGGGGGCCTTGGCACTCGATGTCAAAGGGCCGTTGCCGTCAATACCTTGCGCGAGGGAGGTCTCCGCCCGGTGCAGAACCTTGAGCACCCGCAGCCCTTCGCGGCCATCGGTCCGCGGACGGGAGCGGTCAGTGACGCAGTCAATGAAATGCTGGCATTCATTGCGTAGCGGTTCCGCCGGCTCGACCGACACAGGTTCGGCGTCGGCCTTTGTCGGCACCGGCATATTGTCGCGCCACTCGACCTTGTGCGGATAAAGGGTCAGCTTGCTTTCCCATGGCTGGCTATCGTCAAAGGTGAGCATGCCGTCATCAGCCACGACGACGAGTTTTTGCTCCTTGAAGGGGTGCAGCCAGGAAACGAAGATGTGGGCCTGCTCGCCGGTCGGGAAGTCGAGATGGGTGGTCGTCACGTCGGCGACGCGGCGATGCAGGTAGTAAGCGCCGACAGCGCTGACTGTCTCAGGTTCACTTCCGCACAGCGACAGGATCATAGAGATGTCGTGCGGGGCGAAGCTCCACAGAATGTTCTCCTCGCGCCGGAATTTTCCGAGGTTCAGCCGGTTCGAATAGACATACTGGAGCCGCCCGATGTCTCCTAGCCGGATCATCTCGCGAAGCTTGAGAAAGGCCGGGTGGTATTGCAGCAGGTGTCCCACCATCAGCACACGGCCGTGTTCATCCGCCAACCGGCATAGTTCCTCACCGTCGCCGACTTTGAGAGCAAGCGGTTTCTCGACGTACACGTCCTTGCCCGCGGTTAGCGCTTCCCGGGCAAGAGAAGCGTGCTTTGCCGCCGGTGCTGCGATGGCAACAGCGTCGACTTTGTCATCAGCAAGCAGGTTCTCCCAGCTAAGCGCCGGGACCCCGTAGCGTGCACCGAACTCGGCGGCGACTCCTGGGTTTCCGTCGCTAACCGCTGCTAGGGCATTCAGTTCGTGGAAGTTGCGAACAAGATTCTTGCCCCAATAACCGCAGCCGACGACCGCAATATGGGGGGTGTTCGGGTTAGCTGTCATGCTCCAGCGTCTAGTCCTTTTCCGGGACACAATTTCGATTAGCCGCGACGGGACTCTTACAGGCGTGAGTTGCCGCCAAACAAATTCGTGCTCATGCCTTGACGACGTTCCCGGCGTGCAGTCCGCACTTGGCGAGGATGTTGCGGCTATCGACAACCAGTGCACCGTGATCGACGAGGGCTCTATAGTCTACGTCGTCGTGGTCAGTGCAAATCAGGATCCCGTCATAGGCCCCGATCGTATCTGGCGCCAGTGCTTCCGACGTGCGTCCAGCGAGGGGCCCGTGTTCCCGTGTCTGCGGAATCGTGGGCACATAGGGATCATGGTAGCTGACATGGGCGCCCCGCTCTTCGAGCAGCTCGATAAGACGCAAGGCGGGACTCTCGCGGATGTCGTCGACATTCTTCTTATAGGCGATGCCGCATATCAGGATCCGGGCTCCGTTAAGTCCACGGCTGAACCGTTCGTCCAACGCCTTGGCCAAGCGATCGATGACATACCGCGGCATCGAGGTATTGATTTGCCCCGCCAACTCCACGAAGCGGGTCGCGATTTCGTACTCGCGCGCCTTCCAGGTGAGATAGAAGGGGTCTATCGGGATACAGTGGCCGCCAAGACCTGGGCCGGGGTAGAACGGCATGAAACCGAAAGGTTTGGTCTTCGCTGCGTCGACTACCTCCCAGACGTCGATGCCCATCTCCGTGAAAATCACTTTGAGTTCGTTCGCGAGGGCGATATTGACGGAGCGGAAGATGTTCTCGGTCAGCTTAATCGCCTCGGCCGTCCGGGAATTGGATACGGGAACGGTCTGAACCACGACCTGATTATATAAGCATTCGGCAACACGTCGCGAGTTATCGTCGTCTGCTCCGACAACCTTGGGGATAGCGACGGTTCGGTACTTGGCGTTACCAGGATCTTCTCGTTCGGGTGAATAAGCGAGGAAAAATTCTCTCCCCGCCAACAGGCCAGTTGCCTCGAGGATAGGCTTCACGACCTCATCGGTTGTGCCTGGATAGGTTGTTGACTCTAAAATCACCAACTGCCCTGGGCGTAGGCGCTCGGCAATCATCCGTGTGCTGGCTTCTACCGCCCGTATATCCGGTTCCCTGTAACGGGTGAGAGGCGTGGGCACACACATTATGATGATGTCCATGTACCGAAGCGCGTCTGGCTCACTGCTGGCGTGAAAGCGACCGTCACGGCACATTGCGTCAAGGGTGTCCGACGGAATATGACGGATATAGCTTTCGCCGCGGTTAAGCTGGGCCACCTTTTCGGAATCCACATCGAAACCAACGACGTCGAATTCCTGGGCTGCGAAGCTTTGGGCAAGAGGAAGCCCCACATATCCCATGCCGATAATGCCAACGCGGCTGGAGCGGCGTTCGATTTGCGCGATCAGATCATCCGCGATCGCGTCGCCAGGGTTGGGTAGCGAATCAATTCGGTTGCTGGCGCTCATAAACGTGTATGCCTGTGACCTTTGTTTCAGGATACGATGGATTCGACGGTCAGTCCGATGTCTAGCACCCCGTTGTCGTGTTTTCAGCACTGACACTGGATGGGGTTCTCAGGTACCATTGCTCCAAGCCGGTCAGCAATCGGGGTGCAACAGCTTCGTAATAGAGGTCATGGCCGCGGGAACCAAGATGCAATCCGTCCGAAAGCAGATAATCTCCTAGTGGTTTGCTATCTCGATGCAAGGCCGCGTCAAAGTGCTTCTCGACATCGATTAATGTGACGCCCAATAGCTCAAGCTCTGCGGCCAGCTCGCGGATGATCCGATTATAAATGATGTTGCTGGCTTGATACGTTATGTCGCACCACGCCATAGGTTCAGCATCGAGTGTGGTGGGATGATTGGTCAGCAGGAACACATTGCGCGCTCCGAAGACCTGTCCCCGCTTCACGATTTCCTTGAGATTAGCACGGAATCCCTCCTGGCTGACCCGGGGGACCCCACCGTCGGTGCGCCAGAAATTGCAGTCGTTCATACCGAACTGCACAACCAGGAAGTCCGGGCGGTGCGATTGGACGTCGAATGGCATGCGCTCAAGAGCCATACGCGTGGTATTTCCGTTGATGCTGGTGTTTACCGTCGCCAGAGCTACGCCATGACGCGCCCCCAGGGCTTCCACATCGGCGGAGACACGCGTTACCCACGTGCGATGGGGTGACACCCCTTGCCCGAAACAGATCGAATCACCAAAGAAAATAACTTTTTCCCGATTATCCCACATCTCGTCCCCCAAACTCTCAGTCCCGCCGATACCCCTCGATCGCAATTAGGCTCACCTGACGGCCGTTCTGGTACGCAGAATCATCATTTCTTTGGAGCAAATCCACCTCCGCCTGGCTTTGGGCTGCGCCAAATTTGGCTAGACATCGTGCAGTCAGTGCGCCATCCCACGCCAGCATGCAAAGGATTTCATCGCCATTTAGGCGTCGCGTGAGGTAGGAGCGCGGCTCGTTGTAATATGTGAGCGATAGGCGGACTTCCTGGCAGCGCGGCAGAAACTTCTCGAGGAACATTTCAAGACGCTGGTCGACATTTGGGAACAAATCGTTCGCAACGACAATGTCGAGGTCATGCTTTATCTCATAGTCGAGCCAATCGGTCCTGGAAATCGCGAGATCTGGTGTGCGAGCCAAGAAGGAGTCAACGGTCGCCTGATCGTCGTGTGCAAGCAGGTCAACCAATTCGAAAGTATTGCGTTCCGCCATAAGACGCGTGAGCGCGGTTAGTCCGCCGCCAACATCAAGGACGCCGCGCCCGCCCTGGTTTAGGAGGTCGCCATACAGTTCCCGAAAGATCAAGCGCTTGGGCGCCGTCTTGCGCAGCCAGGTTTGACAGACCAAGCGTTCGTCCTGTTCGGACGAGACTTCATCCAGCAGGCCTGCCAAGTCATCTTCCTGCAAGTAGGCCTCAACCCAATCGCTGGTAATTCGGCGAAGTACGTTCGGTGTCATTTGCTAAACGGTGTCCTGTGCGAAAGACTGTGGAATGGAAGCAGATAGATTTTCTGCTCGCCCACACGAAAGAAAGCCGGTTCGAACGGCGGAAAGTAGAGTGATCGCGCCACGCGATCAACCTGGGCTTTGTCTGAAAGGTCCCGAACCTCCCGATAGCTATCGAGCAGGTCTGGTCGGATGAACGCCCCATCGCCGACGATCGGGGTCTGCGGGGGTGTGCGTCCTGCCGCCAGATCGTCGAGCAACCGTTCTATCGCAAGCAAGCCAGCGTCACTGGCGCGCTGATAGAGCGACGCCGCCGTATCCCATGGACGGATCGCCATTTCCGGCGCGTAAGCCATATCGCCACTGTCCACCGCCGCTGACATCCAGTGCAAGCTTATCGAGTAATTCTCCCGGCCTGACAGAATGGCATGATTGACTCCATGCCAGCCCTTGTAATCCGGAAGAGGGGCGAGGTGGACGTTGAAGGCACGGCCTCCAACGCGCGCAATCGTGGCTTCCGGCAAGATCCAGGGATGCTGAACTGATAGCAGGACATCAGCCCGCTGACGCTTGATCAGCTCGTCGATCTTCTCCGTGTTACGCCGGCCGTTATCCGCAAACGGGAGCCCCAATCGCCGAGCTTCGCGATAAATCAGATTATCGCCCCACCAATTGTCACAGTCGACATTCGAGACAACGCCGACGATCTCCAGGCCATCGACTCTACGCTCGAGCAACCGAAAGAACGCATGCTGGCCGATGGGTTTCTGGCCGAGAAAGAAGACACGTTTCAACTTGAACTCTTCCTATCTCGCTCACTAAGAGTTCGACTTTTTACACCGGTGATCATGGAGCGTATGACAAGGTATGGATGGGGGCAATCATGTCGCCGGATTACAGTGTCGAGCATTTCTCGGATTCGGCGAGTCGCTCATCACTACGCACGCCGTGCACATCCTCGAGAACACCACTGTAGATACTCCAATTATAATGGTTCAAAAAAAACTCTCTTGCGTTTATCGTTAAACTCTTAAGAAGTTCTGGGACATTGCATATTTTTTCAATCGCGACAACGAGCGACATGATGTCCTCTTGCTCAAACGTTAGGCCGAATTTTCCCTTATCAATCAGATGTGTGATCGAGGGAAGATCATTTGCTATCACAGGCAGGCCCGCTTGAAGATAGTGTGAAAGTTTCCGAGGGGACGAATATTTATACTGTTCGACAGTATGCATGTACGGGAGAACCCCGACGTCAAATTGCTCAAGGAACTCGAGAGACGATTCCAAACCTTCGGAACGCATTGGAATTGGCGGCTCGAAAATGACACCACGACCCATCAACCGTAGCTGGGCGGACAGTCTGCGACAGAGTTTTGCATGGGGGCCATTGTCACAACGGAAGTGTATCACGGCTTTTTCGGGATCTATGTATTGCCAAGCGCGAATCAAGAATTCTGCCCCGCGGTCCGGCGCAATAGCGCCTTGGAAGACGAACCGTAGCGGCCTACCAGCCTGCTGGCGGGGACTGCTAAAGGTATGTTTGCTCCGTTGCCCCGATGGGACGTGCCTTGAGGAGTCTTCGGGACGAACGATTGGGTCCACATTAGGGATTGCTACGACATCTTCGACTCCAGAATCCCGCTCAATCTGCTTAGCCATTTCTGGCGTTACAGTCACAACTTGGTCGGCGAAAGTGACGAATCCCCTTTCCAAAGTGGCTAGGCCTTCTCGCACATTTGGCCCCACTCCAAAGAGCTGGGTGCTGAAGCTCTCGTGGCAGTTGTGGACTAGACGCGCCCTCGTTGCCAACTTAAGGCAAACAGCGAAGGGCATGCTGTCGAAATCCTTGGAGTGTATTATATCAAATATTTCAGGATTGGACTTCCACGCTTTCAGGAGAGAATAAGAACGAATCAAATGCGTCCGCAGGTAGCTGTAAATATTGGGCGCCCGGTAATGATGAGTTTTTGCCCCGCTTGGATTGTCAAGGAGCCATCTTGACCGGTTGAGTACCACCGGCTGACGAGCCCAGCACGCCAAGCTTTCGGCCACCCATGGTTTGAATGAAATGTAGCTGGAGCAGGGATTTACCCAGTTTTCGAATTTGCCATTGGGTTGGGTCAGAAGTTCTTTCCCGTAAGTCGAGTCCTTCTCTTGGCGGGTTTCGCTGCCTGGGGTGCCGTGTAAATGTTGGTGCCGTCGAGAATACACGGCGCTATTTGTGCCAATCTCGCGATAGCCACGGGCTCTGGATGACGTGGCATATTCGGCTGTTGGGCGTGGAATGGAAGACGATACGACCCCGCCCTCGGCAGTCTCCTGCGTGGCGGTGGGGTTGGTTTCCTTTCCCAGTATCCGAGTTATCCAACTTGAGAAACTTAAAGGCGACCCGAATAAATATTTTGGAAGCAAGTTCTTGCCACGTGAGTCGAGCAAAAGCTTTATCCCAAAGATTTTGCTAGAAGTTCTGATGAAAAATCGTATAATATTTTTGTATTTTTCATCAAGGCGTATTAAACCAGAGGTTCTCCAAATTTTTATCAGAATCCAGCGCATCGAAAAAATGACTTTGTAAAGTATAGGTAAGATTTTATTGAAAAGATATCTTACTATAATGGTAATTTTTTGAATTAATTCTGCAAATATCCAATATAATACAAAAGCGATGGCTAAAACAAAAGTATGTAAGCCAGAGCGGTTGCTAGTTATTTTGCGAGTTTCTTGCCAGTCGGCCTGCAGCTTCTTTGGCAGCCAGGGAAAGGAATTGTTACTAGACGCGCGCGACGGGTTCTTTCGAGGAGGGTGTCCGCGTGCAATTCGACACAATGACAATGCCGCTGAAACCACGAAACGTGGTAACCTAGTAGTATAAACGTAAAAAGAGTGCCTATCGAAGTTGAATCGCGAATACGGAGACAAAAGGTGCCAGTCGGAGTCGGAAGGGACTTGGCCACTATGGGCCAGAGAACGCTGAATTCTGTAAGCGTTGAATAAAGCCTTCCCGTAGGCAACAAAAGCAGTGGCAACGCGTCGGACATTTTGTCTTTCGGCGTTCGTGGTTGCGAACCAAAAAAGGCCCCACCAAGCTCTCATCGCAGACGCATCTGCTAAAGGCGCCCGACTAATGGATTTGAGTCGGTCCGCATACGTGCAACTTATACTGCTTCCCGGTATCAAATCGACGCCAACCAGCGAAACGTCGAAGTGCTTAACCAACAGCTCTTGTTCACAACGCATACGATAGGTCGCTAGAGGGTCGCATCCGCTCAGGTATAGCAACGACTGCGGCTCTCTCAGTGTCTTCTGAGAACCGCCGGACCGAAATAACCGCAAAGCCGCCTTCCAAAGACGGGCTCGCGCCCGGCTCTTCCGCCATTTCCACAAAAAATTGACGATTCGGGCCGTCTGGGCATGCCTACGGCTAAGAACAAATACACGCAATGCCAACCAGTTGCCACGGTCAAAGCATCGATTGTAGAAGGACAGAACTCGACGGGACAACACGGTCGCGTCTTTTTCGAACGGCGAATGCCTCTTTTGTTTATCAGGCAGCTTTCGATCAACGGCACGAAATACGTCCTCGACAAAACTTCTGTAGTGATACTTGCCAGACTCAACGAGATCTCGGAAGGCTCTATCGCGTATCCGCTTTCTTCTACTCTCGTCATCAAGCGACGCGAAGACATCAGTAATATTAGATAGATCTTGCGCAATGGGGATGTAGTGTACGTTAGGCTGCAGAATCTTATTGTAGCGACCCTCCACAAGAACCTGACATGTGCCAGCCATCGCGTATTCAAAATTCCGTGGTGTAATGACGGCCCCGTCGAGAGAGCCATCCATTCCAGGAAAGCAGGCCGCTGCTATTTCCTCGAAAGTGGCATACGGATGCTGCGCTTCATAGGACTTGCATTTGGCCATGATATGCCCGGTTCGATCCAGAACGTTTGATCCACCTTCGCATCCAAGCTGGTAGCGAGATCTGCACAGGAAATTGACCCACGCCGCCCCATTCAATGTATCTTTCGTATCGACTGAGATATCGGATGAAAGACCCATGCGGTTCGCGGCTATTTTCGCAGCTTCCGCTAACCGCCATTTGAGCGCGCCAAGCGACCCGTTCCGAGCACGGGCGGTAAAAGAGCGATAACCTATGTCTATATCTCTCCTTTTTATTCGTTTTCGCTCACCTTCGAAACTTTGTTTGAGCCTCTCATCAACATATCCGGCCAACACTGTAATGATTTGCGTGTCGGGGTGTACGCGCCCACCGTAAACCGTTTGTTTTGCCTCATCAGTTGGCATAAGCGAAAAAACAATCTTACAGTCAAAATCTTTGATAAAATTGCATAGCGCATCTGTTGTGTTAGCTTCGTCTTGGGCAATCGCAATATTTAAGTGGCTGTTAAATTTTAGAGGCCAAACAGCTTTGACAACTCTATCAAATAACTCGGGGGCAGGTCTACAAATCAGGAATGTGTTGTGGAAAATAACAACATCCCATTGTTGAATTTCTAGGTGTTTTGGAAGTATTTCCCAAAACAAATTCACAAACTGAACATTATAGTTTGAGTATTTTTCGAAACAATAGAGATGAGATAGAATTGCGTCCCTTGTGGGTGATGCAAAGCAATAATATACGACCAAAACATTCAGCCGTTCATTCTTTTTAAAATTTGTCTTGTTTTGATCCTTGCTCGCTAACTTCATCAAATTTGTGCTCTCCATCTCTGGCAGTGCTTAGTGCTTAAATGTGCTGCGCAGGGCCGTCGTTCGGCAACCATGGTGTTAGTTGTGGCGCCCATTCTCCGTAAGAACGCCCCCTTCTTCTGAGGACCGACCAACTGCCGATGGATGAATCCGCCCCCGCCGTCAAGATAGTTTCTGGTAGCCAATTGGCTAGGGGGTGTCAATCGTGGGCACGGCAATGTTGCGAATTCTAAGCAGGCCATTTTGGAACGTGTCTTGGAGGCTGCGTGCAGGAATTTACTCGGGATTAGCGAGCCCATTGCGGGTAGCCGCGCGGCAGAATGTGGATAGGATGCGGGCATCATGGTGTCGGGCGGGAGTCCTCAGCGTCTAGCCTTTTTCAAGGTCCTGCTTGTCCGATTCCTTTCGTGCAAGCAGGTGTGAGACACGCATATTGCAAGCCTAGCCGCAAGAGCTGGACCGCCAGGATCAAGAGGTAGCTAAAGGCGTTCAACCACTCCGGACCTGCGTGCTGCCTCGGCCATGAGCCAGTCACAGAACTCTGGTCGGCATATTGTTGCGGGCCCTTGGCGGGCTTCATTGGAGCGGGGCAGGCGCTATCGTTGACATTTCCTCACCGGGATACCTATACAACGTTGCCAACTGCGTGGCGCGTTCTGCACGAGGTGTGCGGCTAAGACGAAGGGCAGCCCGAAGCGCGTCCGCGGTATGCTATATCGTGATCATCGGAATGCCTTAGAGGCTTGAGGGGGCGCCGCAATGCGGGTTTTGATTTCAGGGGCTGCCGGCCTGGTTGGCTCTCATACGGCCGAACTGCTTGTGGATAGAGGGGATACGGTGCTCGGCATCGACAACTATCAGACCGGCCGGCGCGATAATCTTGACCGCATTGCCGATTCGCCCAGTTTTGACCTGATAGAAGAGGATATCGCTGACGGTGCTTCCATCATGCGCCATGGTGAGGTGTTCCGCCCGGATCTCATAATCCATACGGCGGCCTCGTACAAGGATCCGGAAGCCTGGGAAGCTGATGTCGAGACGAACACAAGGGGGACCGCGAACCTCGTCAAGCTTGCTTGTGAAACCAACGTCCGGCGTTTCATATACTTTCAGACGGCGCTCTGCTATGGAACGCACCCGCAGGAACAGCCCGTTACACTGACTCATCCGATCAATCCCGCTAACAGCAGTTACGCGATCTCCAAAACTGCCGGCGAAAATTATATCCACATGAGTGGGATTGATTACGTGACTTTTCGCCTTGCCAACGTCGTTGGGCCGCGCAACTTCTCTGGGCCGCTACCGATTTTCTTCAAACGTCTGTCAGAAGGGAAGCAGTGCTTTGTGACCGAGGCGCGCCGCGATTTTGTCTATGTTGGCGATCTCGTCCACACGGTTATGCGCGCGGCCGATGGGGAGGGCCAAGGCACCTACCATTTTTCGTCCGGCTCGGATGTTGCGATCAAGGAGCTCTATGACGCGGTGGTCGATGCCATGGGGTTCAACCATTACCCGGAACCCGAGGTGCGGCCTCTCGGTGCGGATGACGCGTACACCATCCTGCTTGACCCGAGCCGTACCTTCGAGGATTTCGGTGGCCTTCAGTTCACGCCTCTGAAGGCCACGGTGGAACGCGCGATTGCGTATTACCGGGAGTGCGGCGTTACCCAGGCGCATACGCATCTCCGACACGAGGCGCCGCGCAAGGCCGTTGGCAAATCATGACACGCCGGGTCCTGATCACCGGCGGTGCTGGGGCACTGGGCGCCAACCTGACCGCTCATTACTCCGCTCGCGGTGACGAGGTTCTTGCGTTCGACAACTTGAGCACGGGCAACGCGGACTATTTGGCGGGGCTGGATCGGGCGCACCTTGTGGAAGGGGACATTACCAATGGCGAGGCCGTTCGTTCCGTCTTTGACCAGTTTGCCCCTGATTACGTGCTTCATGCGGCCGCTTCATACGCGGATCCCGATGCTTGGTACCGGGACGCGTCAACTAATGTCTTGGGGGTGTTGGATCTCATCGAGAACGCGCGCCGCCATGAGGTGAAACGCTTCGTGAACTTCCAGACGGTGGTCGCCTACGGCGAACCTGAGACCTGCCCGATACCTGCCCACCATCCATTGCGGCCCTTCACCAGCTACGGGATATCCAAGGCAGCAGGTGAGCAGTACCTGATGATGTCGGGGCTTCCGGCACTGTCGCTTCGTCTCGGCATCGTTTGTGGACCATTTCACTTCAGCGGCGCGATTCCGACATTCTACCGGCGACTCAAGGATGGCAAGAGTTGCTTCGCCACGCGCGCGAAGCGGGATTTTCTGTCGATGGCCGACTTTCTTGACTTCATGGATAAAGCTCTTGCCACCGATGCTCCGACCGGCATCTTCAATGTTGGCAGTGGTCAGGGGGCATCGATCGAGTCGGTTTATCGCCAAGTCGCAAAGGCTATGGACTTCGAGTCGCCACCCGAGATCGAGGTTGTGGATCCGGCAGCCGACGACATCGCCAATCTGGTTCTCGACATCTCCAAGACGACGGAAAATTTTGGCTGGCACCCGGCCATCGACTTCGAGCCGATGATCCGCGAGCAGGTTCAGTGGTACGAGCGTCATGGCATTGGTGAGAACTACAGTCATCACCGCCGACGTGGCGAACCGCGGCGAAGCCGCTAGTGGAGCGAACCTAACTTTTGGTGCCCGCGTTTCACGGCTTCGATGATCCGGTCGGGATCGGCGGTCCGAATGAAGGGCTTGGAGGCTTGGTTGTGTTCGGCGACG
>NZ_QPMH01000020.1 GCF_003344765.1 Ferruginivarius sediminum
ATAAAAAAGCCCCCTATCCCGTCAATCCGACAAAAAAACCGCCACGCGGACCGGCCAAACCGGCCCTCGTCAAACTCCTCGCCGCAAATGACCGTATCGCAAAGGTCCCCCTCAGGGGGAGACGGGCTGCCGCAAGGCAGCCCGAGGAGACCGTCGCGCGGTTCTAGACGGTGAAGCTCTCGCCGCAGCCGCAGCGGCCCTTTTCGTTCGGGTTGTTGAAAACGAAGCCGCTTTCCAGCTTGCCTTCCTTGTAGTCGATCTCCGAGCCGAACAAGAAGATCACCGAGGCCGGGTCGATGAAGATCTTCACGCCCTTGTCGTTGATCACGTCCTCAGTCGGCTTCTGGTCCTCGGCATACTCGAAATGGTAGCTGAGGCCCGAGCAGCCTTTCGTCCGCACGCCGATGCGCAATCCCTGAACCGGTCTGTCGCTCTTGGCGATCAGCGCCTTGACCCGGTCGGCGGCGGCATCAGTCAGCGAGATCATCGCGGGGCCGGGCATGGACAACCTCTCGTTACCTTGCAACCTGATTATATAAGAGCTTGAATTCGTTCTGCCAGGGTCGTCAACCCACGCCGAGGGCCAGCTTGGCGTCTTCGCTCATGTGGTCCATCGTCCAGGGTGGCTCCCAGGTGAGCGTCACCGTTACCTGACCGACACCCTCGGCCCTGGAAACCGAATCGGCCACCATCTGCGGCATCTCCCCGGCAACCGGGCAGCCGGGCGCCGTGAGCGTCATCTCGACACGGACGTCGCCAGTGTCGCTGATATCCATGTTATAGATCAGCCCCAGGTCGTAGATGTTGACCGGAATTTCCGGGTCATAGACCTCCCGCATGGCGGCGACGACTGCATCCTCGCCGGCCGGCTGCTGCTTGGAGGTATCCAACGGTTGGCCCGCCGTGGCCGTCAGGCCTTCCGTCTCGGACGGATCCAGCGGTTCGCCGAACATCATGTCCATCGGATCCATTCGCCTGGCCTCCCGCCGCCCCTTTCCGGGAGCGGTCAATCGTTCACTCGGTGGAAATCTCGTCCTTGCCGTGCACGGCAGCGTCCATCGTGTGCCACGCCAGGGTGGCGCACTTCACGCGCACCGGGAAGTCGCGCACGCCGGAGAGGACCTGCAGGCGCTCGATCGCGTCCTCGTCGACGCCCTCGGGCATCTCCGCGTCGTCCTTGGTGCACATCTCGTGGAACGCCGCGAACAGGCGTTCGGCCTCCTTGACGGTCTTGCCTTTCAGGATTTCCGTCATCATCGAGGCGGAAGCCACTGAAATCGCGCAGCCTTTCCCCTTGAAAGTGGCATCCTTGATGATGCCGTCCTCGCCAACGTTCAGGTAAATGATAAGGGTGTCACCGCACATCGGATTGAAGCCGTGCGCGGTGTGATTGCAGCCCTCGCACGACCCGAAGTTGCGCGGGTGCTTCCCGTGGTCGAGGATCACCTCCTGATAGAGCTCGCGCAGTTCATCCATCATCAGCCGAAAATCTCCCGGACCATGTGCAGCGCGTCGACCAGTTGGTCCACCTCCGCCTCGGTGTTGTAGATACCGAACGACGCCCGCGCAGTCGAGCTCAGCCCGAAGCGGTCCATCGTCGGCTGGGCGCAGTGATGGCCCGCCCGCACGGCGACGCCTGCCCGGTCGAGGATAGTACCGACGTCGTGGGCGTGCGCCCAGTCGGTGACGAACGACACGATGGCGGCCTTGTCCGTCGCCTGGCCAACGATATGCAGTCCCTCGATCTCGGACAGCCGCCGGGTCGCATAGGCCAGGAGCCTTGCGTCGTGCGCGGCGATGGCCTCACGGCCCACGGTCTCCACGTAATCTATCGCGGCACCCAATCCAATCGCCTCGACGATGGAGGGCGTCCCTGCTTCGAACCGGTGGGGCGGCTTCTTGAAGTTCGACTTCTCGAACGTCACCCGGCTGATCATCTCGCCGCCGCCCTGATAGGGCGGCATGCTCTCCAGGCGGTCGTAGCGGCCGTAGAGCACGCCCACGCCTGTGGGGCCATAGAGCTTGTGCGGGGCGAAGGCGTAGAAATCGGCACCCAGGTCCCGCACGTCGACGGGAATGTGCGGCGCGGCCTGGCAGCCATCGACAAGCACGGGCACGCCCGCCTCGTGCGCGGCGGCCACGATCTGTTTCACCGGCACGACCGTACCCAACGCGTTCGAGATATGAGTGATCGCCACCATGCCGGTCTTCGGGCCGATCAGGTCGATGACATCCTCGGCGCGGATGTCGCCGTTGTCGTCGATCGGCGCGACCTTCAGCTCGACACCGGTCTGCTCGCGCAGCAGTTGCCACGGCACAATGTTGGCGTGGTGCTCCATCGTGGTGAGCACGATCTCGTCGCCGGCCTTGAGGAACTTCCGGCCATAGCTGGCGGCGACGAGGTTGATGGCCTCTGTCGCGCCGCGCGTGAAGACGATTTCCTCCGCCTTCTCGGCGTTCAGGAAGCGCCGCACCTTCTCCCGCGCCGCCTCGAAATGATCGGTGCAGGTCTGGCTGAGGTAATGCAGGCCGCGGTGGACGTTGGAGTAATAGGTCTCGTACGCCTCATCCATGGCGCGGATGACCTGGCGCGGCTTCTGGCTGCTGGCGGCGCTGTCGAGATAGGCCAGCGGCTTGCCGTAGACTTCCTGGTGCAGCACCGGAAAGTCAGCGCGCACCGCCTCGACGTCGAAGGCGCCGCGGACGTTGTCGCCCGCGCTCAGCGGCGTCTGCTTGTCGGCGAGGGCGTTGCCGGCGTCGTTCATTGTTGACCGTATCTCCTCGTCCTCAATCCGAAGCCTGGGACAGCCAGTTGGTGATCCGCTCCATGAAGGCGGTGCGCAGCGACTCCGTCGTGATCTCCTCAACCACCCCGCCAAGGAAGGACTCGACCATGATGCGCCGTGCGACCGGGTAGGGGATGCCGCGCGAGCGCAGGTAGAACAGCGCGGTCTTCTCCAACTCGCCGGCGGTCGAACCGTGGCTGCACTTCACGTCGTCCGCATAGATCTCCAGCTCCGGCTTCGCATCGATCTCCGCTTCCTCGGAGAGCAGCAGCGCCTGGCTGAGCTGATGGCCGTCAGTGCGCTGCGCATCGGGATGGACGTGCAGCTTGCCCTGGAACACCGCGCGGCCCTTGCCTTCCAGCGCGCCCTTGTAGACCTCGCGGCAGGTCGTGTCCGGCACGCAATGCTCGATCAGCGTGGTGTTGTCGCAGTGCTGCTTTCCGCGCTGCAGGTAGGCCCCGTTCAGGCGCGCGTCCGAGAACGAGCCCTCCAGACGCAAATGCAGGTCGTTCCGCGTCAGCTTGCCGCCGACCGTCAGACCGAAGCCGTCGTAGAACGCGTTCTCGCCCACGCGGCCATGGAGCGTGTGGATATGGAAAGCCGTCGTCGCCTCGTCCTGCAGCTTGTAGTGATGCAGGCGCGCGCCCGCGCCGACGGTGATTTCCGTCACTGCGTTAGCGAAGGTCGCGCCGCCGCCCAGGCTGACGTGATTCTCCACCAGCGTGGCCTCGCTGTCGGGGTCCAGCACGATCAGGTGCCGGGGATGCCAGGACAGCGGCTCGCCGTCGGCTGCGGCGACCGAGACCACCTCGATCGGCTCCTCAACCTTCACGCCCCCGCGCACGTGAAGCACGAGGCCGTCCTGCATCAGGGCACTGTTCAGGTGATACATCGCCTGGTCGTCGTGACCCTCGGCGATCCGGCCGACATGGTCCGACAATAGGCCCGGATCCTCGTCCAGCGCCTTGGCGAAGCTGGTCAGCCGGGCGCCGTCGGGCAGCCGGTCCAGTCGCGACAGGTCAGCGTGCAGCCGACCGTTGACGAAGACGATGCGATGGCCCGCCTGCTCGCCGATCAGCGATGGCACAGTGTCCAGGCTGGGCGTCGCCGTGCCGCCGGCGGCCGGCTGGAAGGCGGTCCGCTCCAGCGCGCGGAGGTTGGTGTACTTCCAGACCTCGACCTTGGGTGTGGGAATGCCAAGCTCGCCGAAGCGCTGGATACCCTCTTCGCGCAGCCGCTTCAGCCAGGGCAGGGCATCGCCCGGCAGCGTGCCGGCGCCAGTCAGCGCCTCGTACTGTTCGGTGAAAGGCTCCAGCGCGCTTTCGCTCGCCATTGCAATCGTCCTCGTATCGTGCCTTGCGTTACTGCATTCGCGGCCGGAGTTACGCCGCAGCCTCCTCGGCGAACTCGGCGTAGCCCTGTTCCTCAAGCTGAAGCGCCAGGTTCTTGTCGCCGGACTTCACGATCTGTCCGCGCACCATCACGTGCACGCGGTCCGGCACGATGTAGTTCAGCAGCCGCTGATAGTGCGTGATGACCAGCATCGAGCGCTCGGGGCTGCGCAGGCGGTTCACGCCGTCGGAGACCGTCTTCAGGGCGTCGATGTCGAGGCCGCTGTCCGTCTCGTCCAGAATGGCCAGCTTCGGCTCCAGCGCGGCCATCTGCAGTACCTCGGCGCGCTTCTTCTCGCCGCCCGAGAAGCCGGTGTTGACCGAGCGGCGGAGCATATCCTGGGAGATGTTCAGCAGCTTGCAGCGTTCGCGCAGTTCCTTGGTGAACTGCAGGGCGTCGATCTCTTTCTCGCCGCGCGCCTTGCGGATCGAGTTGACCGCCTCCTTCAGGAAGGTGGTCATGGTGACGCCCGGAATCTCCACCGGGTACTGGAACGCCAGGAACATGCCCAGCGCGGCGCGCTCCTCCGGTTCCATCTCCAGAACGTTCCGGCCCTGGAACAGCACCTCGCCGCCTGTAACCTCATAGCCCTCACGGCCGGTGAGGACGTGGGCGAGGGTGGACTTGCCCGAGCCGTTCGGCCCCATGATCGCGTGGACCTCGCCCGGACCGATGGAAAGGTTCAGCCCCTTCAGGATCTCCTGGCCCTCGATTTCGGCGCGCAGGTTCTTGATCTCCAGCATGCTCATCGCTGCTTGCTCTCCTGATGAATCTCTGTCTTGCCGGCCCTGCGCCCTGCGTCAGCCGACGCTGCCTTCCAGGCTGATGCCGACCAGCTTCTGTGCCTCGACCGCGAACTCCATTGGAAGCTGCTGCAATACCTCGCGGCAGAAGCCGTTGACCACCAGGGCCACGGCATCCTCTTCCGACAGGCCGCGCTGGCGGCAATAGAAAAGCTGGTCCTCGCTGATCTTCGAGGTGGTCGCCTCGTGCTCCACCTTGGCGCTGCGGTTGCGGCTCTCGATGTAGGGCACCGTGTGCGCGCCGCAGGTCTCGCCGATCAGCAGCGAGTCGCACTGCGTGAAGTTGCGCGCGTTCTCCGCCTTCGGCGAGACGCGGACCAGGCCACGGTAGGTCTGGTCGGCGTGGCCGGCGGAGATGCCCTTGGAGATGATCCGGCTGCGGGTATTCTTGCCCAGGTGGATCATCTTCGTGCCGGTGTCGGCCTGCTGGTAGTTGTTGGTGATGGCGATGGAGTAGAACTCGCCCACCGAGTTGTCGCCCTGCAGGATGCAGCTGGGGTACTTCCAGGTAATGGCCGAGCCGGTTTCCACCTGCGTCCACGAGATCTTCGAGTTGTCGCCCCGGCAGGCCCCGCGCTTGGTGACGAAGTTGTAGATGCCGCCGACACCTTCCTCGTCACCTGGGTACCAGTTCTGCACGGTCGAGTACTTGATCTCGGCATCGTCGAGGGCAACCAACTCGACCACCGCGGCGTGAAGCTGGTTCTCGTCACGCTGTGGCGCGGTGCAGCCCTCCAGATAGCTGACGTAGCTGCCTTCCTCGGCGATGATCAGGGTGCGCTCGAACTGGCCCGTATTCTCCGCGTTGATGCGGAAGTAGGTGGACAGTTCCATCGGGCAGCGCACGCCCTTCGGCACGTAGACGAACGAGCCGTCGGTGAAGACCGCGCTGTTGAGCGTGGCGAAAAAGTTGTCGGAGTAGGGAACGACCGAACCCAGATACTCCCGCACGAGCTCCGGATGGTTCTGCACCGCTTCGGAGATGGAGCAGAAGATGATGCCCTTCTCCTCCAGCTTCTTCTTGTAGGTCGTGGCCACCGAAACGCTGTCGAACACGGCGTCGACGGCGACGCCGGCGAGCGCTTCCTGTTCCTTCAGCGGAATACCGAGCTTTTCGTAAGTTTCCAGGAGCTTGGGGTCGACCTCGTCCAGGCTCTTGGGTCGATCCTCATCCGACTTCGGCGCCGCGTAGTAGTAGGCGTCCTGGAAGTCGATCTCGGGGACCTTCACCTTCTGCCAGGAAGGATGCGTCATGGTCAGCCAGTGGCGGTAGGCCTTTAGGCGCCACTCCAGCATCCATTCGGGCTCGTTCTTCTTCATCGAGATGAAGCGGATGATGTCCTCATTGAGCCCTTTTGGCGGCCGCTCCATGTCGATATCGGTCACGAAGCCATACTTGTACTTCTGGCTTGTAACTTCCTGGACCTGTTCGACCGTCTCGGCGCTGGCACCTGCCATGTCGTCTCTCTCCTGCTTGCCGCGTTCGATCGGCGTTTTACGTCAGCAGATATCTTGTTTTTTTTATTCTTGTCGTGCGTTCGTCAGTCCGTATTGCCTTACGTCAGCCGGCCCTTACCGCGCACCGCTGGCCGGGGTCGCGTTCGCCCCGAACGGCCCGTCCGCGAAGGCCGCGGGAAGCGGGCCGCTGGTTATCATGTCATGCAGAGTCACGCCCTTGAGCGCGGTCTCGATCGCCTTGTTCACCTTGTCCCAGGTGCCGCGCATCGGGCAGATCGATCCAACCTCGCAGCCGCCTGCCGTGTCGACACAGGCGGTAAGCGCGATGGGCCCCTCCAGCGCCTCGATGATGTCGGACACTGGAATCTCCGTCGCCGGGCGGGTCAGCGTGTAGCCGCCCGCGGCGCCGCGATGCGAGGTGACAAGCCCTTCGCGGGTCAGTACGTTCAGGACCTTCGCCACCGTGGGCAGGGGTACGCCCGTTTCGTGGGCGATCTGCTGTGCGCTGGACAGCGGCTTGCTGCCCGCGCTCAACTGGGCCATCACGACGACGGCATAGTCCGTGAGCCGGTTGAGCCTGAACATGGGACCTCCAAATCCGGACCGATCTGGTCTGGTATCCAACAGATATATGATGGCGTGGGAAAATCAAGCCCCGGATGGGTATTCAGTGGGGTCAGACGCGCATCTTGCGGGCCATTCCTGACGCTGCCCCGGGAACAGCCCTTCACCGCAATGTGTGCCGGCGTGTTTTGCGTCCACCGGGCCTGCGCAAGACTATTATATCCGGCTCTGGCGTTGGGACGGTGTCGGAATCTGCGACGAAATAACACAAACAGCGAAAAAGGGAAGGCGGATGAGGGGCACGATTCCTGTTCTGGCGGGAACCTTCATGATTGCACTGGCGGGTATAGCGAATGGTGCGGCGGCCGAGGACGGCGACCCGGCGCGCGGGAGTCAGGTCTTCAATACCTGCGCGATGTGTCACACCCTGAGCGAGGGAAAACACCGGATCGGCCCGAACCTGAAAGGCGTGGTCGGCCGTCGGGCCGGCAGTGCCGAGGGATTCCGCTACTCCGAGGCGATGCGCGAGGCCGGGTTCGAATGGACGCCGGAGAAGCTGGACGCCTATCTGGCCGATGGTGCAAGCGTGGTGCCCGGCAATAGGATGCCGTTTCCCGGACTGTTCGATCCCAAGGACCGGGCTGATGTAATCGCATTTCTCAAAGAAGTGTCGAAACAATAGCGCGCCGCCAACAGCTTTGCCCGCGAACAGGAAAGGTTTCGACAGTAATGTCGAGATAAATGATTGCATCATGCGAATGTCATGGCGGCGGAATACAGTACGATGCAGGTGTCACGACAACGTGATGCCGGTTGATTTCAATGCCCCAACCGAAGAGTCTAGCTTGGCGTTATGTTCGAAAGCCGCGGAAAATCGCGGAATGGGGATGGCCTAAGTCACGGAGAGCAACGAATGCCCAAATCGCGTAAGCGCGCACTGCTGTCGACCACGATGATCCCGCTGATGCTGGTGGCCGGTGTTGCGGTCGGCGGGGCGGCGACCGTCGCCACGCTTCCCACGCCCGCGGCTGCATCCTGCAGCCCATGCAGCCCTTGCAATCCCTGCGCTGCGGCCAATCCATGCAACCCCTGTGCTGCGGCGAACCCGTGCGCGGCGGCCAATCCATGCAATCCGTGCGGCGCTGCGAATCCCTGTGGTGCCGCTAATCCATGTAATCCGTGTGCGGCGGCGAACCCTTGCAATCCTTGCGCCGGAGCCAATCCGTGTAACCCGTGCAATCCCTGCGCCGCGGGTGCCGGCGGGGGTGAGACGGCCTGCGCGGTACCGCGACTGCAAAAGGCGGCAGCGAACCCGTGCAACCCGTGCGCCGCGGCCAATCCCTGCAATCCATGTGCCGCCGCGAACCCGTGCAACCCCTGTGCCGCGGCGAACCCCTGTAATCCGTGTGCGGCCGCGAATCCCTGCGCGGCCAATCCGTGTAGTCCCTGCAATCCGTGCGGCGCGGCCGCGGGCCCGGCCGAATTGACGCCGGAGGAGGCCGTGGCGGTCTACGACTGCCTGCTCGACGAGCTCAAGACGTCGTACGCCAAGTCGGGCAACGAATACGCCAAGGCCTATACCAGTTGGCGCCGCTACTCGACGCGGCCCTTCATCTCGGGCACGCACGGCGGCCGCTATGTGCAGAACTACGCGAACGAGACGGCGAAGGCCTACGCGCTTTACGAGAACGCTGGCGAGATGCCAGCGGGCTCCGTCCTGGCCAAACCCAGCTTCTCGGTTTCCTCGAAGACCGGCAAGGCCAGCCTGGGCCCATTGTTCCTGATGGAGAAGATGGAGGACGGCTGGTATCCGAAGTCCGACGATTGGCGCTATTCGATGATCATGCCGAACGGGCAGATCGTCGGCGCGACCAAGGGCAAGGGTGCCGAGAACGTCGAATTCTGCATCCAGTGCCACAAGATCGGCACGCCGAAGAATATCGATTCGATGATGTTCGTGCCGAAGAACCTCCGGGTGCGCTAGCGCGCCGGGGATCATCGGGTGGGCCCGGCTGTGCGATGCGCATCGTCCCGGGCGGCTTAAGGGTGAGTATGGCGGCGGCCACCGCAACGGCGGTGGCCGCCGCCTTGTTTTCCGTCGCCCCGTTATCGCCCGCCGGGGCAGCGAGCTATGCCACGGCCTCGCAGCTCTATGACGGCGGCCAGGTCGAGGCTGCCATCGCCGAGTATCGGGAACTGGCGGAGAGCGGTCACGCCGCGGCGCAGGTCGCCCTCGCCGGGCTCTATGAAAGCGGTGAGGTCACGGGAGCGCCCGACGCGCGCGCCGCTGCCCGCTGGTATCGCCGCGCGGCGGAGCAGGGTGAGGCGGTCGCGCAGATGAACCTGGGCGATCTCTACGCACGCGGCCGCGGGGTAAAGCGGGACTGGGTACGGGCCTGGGTGTGGCTGACCCGCGCCGCGCGGCAGGGCTTCGACTGGGCGGCCCGCCGCCGGGACGAGGTCGCCCGGCGTATGACGCGGCCGGAGCTGGAGGCGGCGCGGCGCCGGCTGTCCGGCACCGCGCCCGATATTGTGGGCGGCGATTAGCCGCGGCCCAGAACTTCCTCGATATCGCCGGTCAGGTGCTTGCCCGGCAGGATCAGGTTCAAGAGTATCCCGACGATCGCCGCGAGTGCCATTCCCGACAGCTCGACCAACTCTCCCAGCGGCAGCACCGCTCCGCCGACGCCGATCACCAGGATGACCGAGACGATGGCGAGGTTGCGCTTCTCGCCCAGGTTCACCCGCCCCTCGATCATCGTGCGCAGGCCCGAGGAGGCAATGATCCCGAACAGCAGAATCGAGACGCCGCCCATGACGGCCGTCGGGATCGAATTCAGGAACGCCGCGAAGTTCCCCAGGAAGCCCAGCAGCACGGCCAGCACGGCCGCCCCGCCGATCACCCATACGCTGAACACCCGCGTGATCGCCAACACGCCGATGTTCTCGCCATAGGTCGTGTTCGGCGGGCCGCCCAGGCAGGAGGCGATCATCGTGGCGACGCCGTCACCGGCCAGGGAGCGGTGCAGGCCCGGCGATTTCACGACGTTGCGGCCGATCACCTTGGAGATCACTAACTGGTCGCCGATATGCTCGGCGATGGTGACGACGGCGACCGGCACCAGCAGCAGGAAGATCTCTGCCGGCACCTGCGTGTCGTGGGTGACGAAGGGCACGATGAAGTCCGGCGCGCGCACGGTCTCGGCCGCCCAGATTCCCGACATGTCGACAAGCCCCGCGGCCAGCGCGATGATATAACCGGCCACGATGCCGATCAGCACCGGCACCATCGCGAAGAACCCGCGAAGGAAGACGGCCGCGAGGATCGTCACCGCCAGCGTTGCCAGCGCGACACCGAAGTGCAGCGCGCTGTAGCTCTCCGTCGCCGGGTCGTTGGTCGCCATGTCGATGGCGACGGAGGCCAGCGACAGGCCGATCACCATGATGACCGGTCCGACGACGACCGGCGGCAGCAGCCGTAGCAGCCAGTTCACGCCCAGCGCGCCGATCAGCAGCGACACCACCAGATAGACGCAGCCCGCGGCGAAGGCGCCGACAAGGGCACCGTCGGGACCGGCCAGCTCCGTGCCCGCCACGATGGGCGCGATGAAGGCGAAGGACGATCCCAGATAAGCGGGAATGCCGCCTTTCGTTATGGCGATATACGCCAGCGTGCCGAGCCCGCTGGTCACCAGCGCGACCGCCGGGTTCAGGCCAGTGAGCAGCGGCACCAGGATGGTGGCGCCGAACATGGCGAAGAGATGCTGTACCGACAGCACCAGCCAGCGGTGGCCCGCCGGTCGCTCATGCAGATCCAGGCCCGGCTGTGCGCCGGGTTCGTGCGATTTGATTTCCGACATTCGCGAATCCCCCTCGCGACCGTGCCCGCCGGCGACTCGGCAGGCTGTGGATTGGCCGTGTGTCCCCTGAAGATGCGCCGGAGCCTAGCATAGATGTGACACGCGCCAAGCGGGTAGTTATCCCCGGTTTTCGCGGGCGAAAGCGTCGTGGAACGGCTGGGCGCGGCACGAAAGCGTATGCTACTGGCCGGCATGGGTGCGGGCCGTCTCGACAGGCGTCCGTCGCTTTCGTATGACTGCGCCCGCGCGGAAGGGAGGACGCCATGACAGCAAGACAGGACGGGGTCACCGTCGTCGATCACCCACTGGTCCAGCACAAGCTGACGCAAATGCGCCGGCGGGAGACGCCGACGCCGGAGTTCCGTCGGCTGGCGCGCGAGCTGTCGCTGCTGCTGGCTTACGAAGTGACCCGCGACATCCCGCTGGATTACATGGACATCGAGACGCCCATCGCGCCGATGCGCGCGCCCGTGGTGGCGGGGCGGAAGCTGTGCCTCGTATCCATCCTGCGTGCGGGTAACGGTATCCTGGACGGGATGCTCGACCTGATCCCGCACGCGCGTGTCGGCCATGTCGGGCTCTACCGCGATCCCAAGACGCTGCGGCCGGTCGAATACTACTTCAAGGTTCCCGACGCGCTGGACGAGCGGCTGACCATCGTCTGCGACCCGATGCTGGCGACCGGCCATACCGCCGCAGCCGCGGTACAGAAGCTGAAGGAACGCGGGGCCGACAACGTCAAATTCCTGTGCTTGCTGGCGGCTCCGGAAGGCGCCAAGGTGCTGCGCGAGGCGCACCCGGACGTGCCGATCTTTACCGCTGCGATTGACGAGAAGCTGAACGAGAAGGGCTATATCGTTCCCGGCCTTGGCGACGCCGGCGACCGGATCTACGGCACAGCATAGCCCCCCGCCTGCCGTTCCGCCCGCCACAGGACGAGGGCCAGCACGCCGGCCACGGCGCTCATTGCCGCCATCGCGTAAAAGGCCAGGCCGCCGACGCTGTCGTAAAGCGCCCCGGCCGCCAGCATGGCCAGTCCCATAGCGATGCCGCCCGATACTGCGCTATAGAGGCCCTGTGCCGTGCTTTGCAGACCGGACGGGGCGGTCCGCGCGATGAAGTGCATGGCGCCCAGGTGGGCCGCGCCGAAGGTCAGGCCATGCAGGACCTGCGCCGCTGCCAGCACCCCGATATCCGTGGTGACGGCCAGGGTGCTCCACCGCAGCAATCCGCCCGCCGCCGCAAGGAGCAGTAGGCCAACCGGCCCGGTCCGCGCCAGAACGGCCCCGCCGGCGGCGAACAGCAGGATCTCCGCGACCACGCCTTCCGACCACAGCCAGCCGACGGTGGCGGGCGAGATGCCGACCGACTTCCAATGCACGGCCGAGAAGGCGTAGTAGACGGCATGGCTGGCCTGCAGCAGGGCGCCGGTCGCCAGGAACAGCACGAAGCGGCGATGAGCGAGCAGGGCGGTTAGCGGTGCCGGGGCGTGACGTTCCGTCCGCCGTTCGGCCCTCGGCAGCAGCAGCGTCGTCAACCACAGCAGCGCCAGGGCGGCCATGATTCCCCAGAGGATGGAATCCGGGGAGTGGCTGCTCAGAACCTCGCCAATGCCGAGGACGGCCAGGATAAACGTTATCGAACCCCACAGCCGCAGCCGCCCGTAGTCGAGGCTGTGTGCACGGACAGCCGCCATTGCCTGACTCTCGCCAAGCGGGATGATGGAATGGAAGCTGGGGAACAGTAGCAGATGGATCGCCAGCACGCCCCAGAAGCCATGGACGAGTTGGAACGCAGCGGCGGCCAGTAGGGCGAACAGTGCGAGCGCACCCATTGTCCACCGGCGGCGCCCGGTACGGTCGGCGATTTGCCCGATAACCGGATTCACGGCCGTCTTCACCCAGGTGCCCAGCGCCAGGACAAGGCCGATCTCGGCACCGGCTAGGCCCCGATCTTCCAGGAACATCGGCCAGAATGGCAGATAGATACCCAGCGCCAGGAAGAACGCGCCGTAGAAGCTGGCGAAGGGAAGGGCGGTGCGAAGTGCCGAGGTCACAGCTCGCCGCCACTGGGCACGCGTGCCGCGACCAGCGGCAGCGGATGCGCTGGAGACTCGCTGATCGTATAGGCATCCAGAACCCGTGCCTTAGCCGCATCCGCTGCTTGTTCGTCGCGCGCATGCACGATGGCAAGCGGCGTTCCTGCCTCCACCCGGTCGCCGACCTGGGCCAGCCCACTCAAACCGACGGCCGGATCGACCGTATCCTCCGCGCGGTGGCGTGCGCCGCCCAGGTGCATGATGGCAACGCCCAGAGCGCGAGCGTCCATCTTGGCAACATAACCCGGGTGCGGGGCCGGGGCCTCGCGCTGCACCGGCGCGCGCGGCAGATGTTTGTCAGGTCGCTCGATCAGGTCGGCGGGGCCGCCGAGCGCGCCGACCATGGCCTGGAAGCGCTCGGCCGCGCGGCCGTCGGCCAGAGCCCGGTCGGCCTGCCGCCGGGCGTCCTCCCGATTGTCCGCCAGTCCAGCAAGCTGAAGCATCTCGGCCGCCAGGCGCAGGGTCAAAACACGCAAGCGGGCATTGCCTGTCCGAGCGGTAAGCTGAGCGATAGCCTCGCGCACCTCGACGGCGTTACCGGCGCTGCGCGCCAGCGGCTGATCCATGTCGCTCAGCAAGGCGACCGTTGGCAGGCCGGCTGCCTTTCCGGTGGCAACCAGGGCTTCCGCCAGGGTGCGGGCGTCCGGCAATTCCCGCATGAAGGCGCCGGAGCCGAACTTTACGTCCATCACCAGGCCGCCAAGGCCGGCGGCGAGTTTCTTGGAGAGGATGGAAGCCACGATCAGGGGGATCGATTCCACCGTTGCCGTCACGTCGCGGATGGCATAGAGCCGCCGGTCCGCCGGGGCCAGCTCCGACGTGGCGCCGACAATGGCGCAGCCGACCTCGCGCACGACCTTTCGGAAGGTCTTGAGGTCGGGCATCGCATTGTACCCGGGAATGGCGTCCAGCTTGTCCAGGGTGCCGCCGGTGTGGCCCAGGCCCCGGCCCGATATCATCGGCACTGCCCCGCCGCAGGCCGCGACGATGGGCGCGAGGATCAGGCTGACGGTGTCGCCGACCCCACCGGTCGAGTGCTTGTCCACGACCGGCCGGTCAACGTCCGGCCAGTCCAGGGTTTCGCCACTGTCCGCCATCGCCCTGGTCAATGCCGCGGTTTCACGCTGGTCCATCCCGTTGAGGCAGACCGCCATGGCGAACGCGGCGGCCTGTGCCTCGCTCAGGCTGCCGTCGGCCAGCCCCGCGACGATAGTGCCGATCTCCGTCTCATTCACAGCTTCGCCGTCGCGCTTGCGGCGGATGATCTCCTGCGGGAATGGGGTATCCGTCATGCTCCGGTCCCCTTTGCCTTGTCGATCAGATCGTCCAGCAGGCTTGAGGCGCCGATACGGAAACGCTCGGGCATGATGGCGGCTTCTCCCAGGATATCGCGCGCCAGATCCATGTAGACGGCTGCCTGCTCGTATTGCCGGATGCCGCCGGCGGCCTTGAAACCGACGGGTCGTTCCTGTTCGGCGATGACGCGCAGCATGGTTTCCGCTGCTTCCGGTGTCGCCGCCGGCTCTCGCGTGCCGGTCGAGGTCTTCAGGAAGTCCGCCCCGCCGGCAATCGCGGCGCGCGAGGCTCGGGCGATGGACGAGGGGTCCGGTAGGGCGCCCGTCTCGAGGATGACCTTCAGCGTGGCGTTCCCGGCCGCCGTCTTGCAAGCGCGCACAAAGGCTTCGCCCCTGGCCCAGCTTTCGTCGGCGGCCTTGCTGAAGGGATAGACGACGTCCACCTCCTGTGCCCCGGCGGCCACGGACTCGCGGATTTCGAAAGCCGCGCGTTTCCTGTCGGCCTGTCCGTGCGGAAAATTCGCCACGGTACAGATGCGCACGACCGCCGCGCCGAGCGTGCGTCTGGCTGCCTCCAAATGGGCCGGTGGAATGCAGACGGCCGCAACCGGGCCATACGGCGTCATCGCGCGGGCGCAGAGTTGTTCGACCGTTGCGCGGTTCGTTCGATTGTCCAGGCTGGTGAGGTCAAGCAGGCCGATAAGTTGGCGTGCGCGGGCGGTGGTGTCAGAGGCGGTTTTCATGCCCGGACGATACCGTTGACGCCGGCCTGACGAAATCGGCGTGGAAACATCTTTTCAAGCCGGCCTGAAGGTCCGATGTTCGGGGCAGGTGTGGAGATGGAGAGGTAAGACATGAACGGCGGTTCCGGACAGCACGACGGCACACGGGGCGACTCCAGCTCGCCGGTATGCTACGCCGAAGAGGCGGACCCCGACTACATGTGGGCGCGCCCGGCCACTCCGGATATCCGTTTGAAGCGGATCTACGACCCGGCGGAGCCCGATGACGGCGCGCGTATCCTGGTTGACCGCGTCTGGCCGCGCGGCATCAGCAAGACTGACGCGCGGCTCGACCTCTGGTGGCGTGATGCGGCGCCGACGCCGGAACTGCGCAAGTGGTTCGGGCACGACCCCGACAAGTTCGCCGAGTTCGCACAGCGTTATCGGGCCGAGCTGGATGCCGCGCCGGAGGCCCTGAGGCCGCTGCTCGACGCTGCCCGCGCCGGCCGCCTGACGCTGCTGTTCGCCGCAAGGGATCGGACGCACAACCATGCCGTCGTGCTGCGCGAAGCCGTGGAGACGGCTTTCGGCGCCGATTAGACGCGCAGGTTAGCAGGCTAGCCGAAGGCCTTGAAGGCGATGGTCGTGAAGGTATCGGCGATGTCCGGCTGGGTTTGGACCCGCTCAGTCACGAAATGGCCAATATCCTGGCCATCGGGAAGGTAGCACTTCACCAGGAGGTCGTACTGGCCCGAGGTGGAGTGAACTTCGGACACCTCTGGCAGATCGACCAGTTCGTCGGCGACCTCGTAGGCCTTGCCGCGTTCGCACTTAATGCTGATGAAGATCGTCTGCATGGCGCTCCTGCCCGCGACGGTGGATCCGGTGCGCGGCATGATAGCGCGCCGCACCGGCAAACCAAGGCTACAATCCATTGAGGGGCGGAACGAAAACGGACGCTCGCTTGGCTGGGCGCCCATGGATCCGCTGTCCTCCGTATTCAGGCCGTGGCCGAGGAAATCGGCACCGGGCGCAGGAGAAAGGCCGGTGTATGATCGCCGAACGGCTTGGACTGCCGGCCGTTTGAGGCCTGGCGGCTTTCGGGGGACTGCTTCGACTTCGACTTATCCTTGGCTTTCACCTGTTTGCCTTTCGCATTCTTCTTTTCTTGTTCCTCTGCCACGGCGGCGGGCTTGGAGTCGTCCCGCGGTGCGTCGTCCGGCCGGGCCTCCTCGGTTGCCGGCTGGCTTTCCGCCTTTGCCTCCGTCCCGCGAGAGGCTTGCTTGCGTCCTTCCGCTTTCGGCTTGCGCTGCCCCGATCCACGCCGGCGACGCTTGCCGGACTCGGGCTTCTCGGCGACAGCGCCTTCCACCTCTTCCGGCGGCAGGACGTTGACGGAGTCGATATCCACGGCGGGAATGCGGCCCGACATCATCGATTCGATGTCGGCCAGATACTTGCCATCGGCTGGCGTGGCCAGCATGAACGCCAGTCCCGAACGACCGGCGCGACCCGTACGGCCGATACGATGGACGTAGTCTTCCGGATGCGTGGGAACGTCGTAGTTGAAGACATGGCTGACCTCGGGAATGTCGAGGCCGCGTGCTGCCACGTCGGAGCATACCAGCAGCCGAATCTCGCCTGCGCGGAATTGCTCCAGCGTCTGCATGCGCATCGGCTGCGACATGTCGCCGTGCAGTTCCCCTACAGAGTAGTCCTGCTTGGCCAGCGCCTTCGCCAGGGCGCTGACATCCCGCTTCCGGTTGCAGAAGATCAGCCCGCGCGTGACGTTCTCCCGCTGCATCAATGTCTGCAGCGCCTTGCGCTTGTCCTTACCCGGGCAGCGCACAACGCCCTGCTGCACCGTCTCCGCGGGCGAAGCCGGCGGGGAAACCGAGACTTCCTTCGGGTTCATCAGGAACTTGTCGGCCAGCCGGCGGATTTCCTTCGGCATCGTGGCCGAGAAGAACAGTGTCTGGCGGATCGTCGGCAGCATCGACACGATACGCTCGACATCTGGAATGAAGCCCATGTCGAGCATACGGTCGGCCTCGTCGATGACGAGGATGCGGACATCGGCCAGCAGGATCTTGCCGCGCTCGTAAAGGTCGATAAGGCGGCCTGGCGTGGCGATCAGCACATCGACGCCGCGGTTCAGCACCTGTTCCTGGTCCGCGAAGGACGAGCCGCCGATCAGCAGCGCCTTCGACAGCTTGTGGTGCTTGCCGTACTTCTCGAAGCTTTCGCCCACCTGTGCGGCGAGCTCGCGCGTTGGCGCCAGGATCAGCGAGCGCGGCATGCGCGCCTTGGCGCGCCCTTCTGCCAGGATATCGATCATCGGCAGGGTGAAGGACGCCGTCTTGCCCGTACCTGTCTGGGCACAGCCAAGGACGTCGCGGCCCATCAGGACATATGGAATTGCCTTTTCCTGAATGGGTGTCGGGTCGCTGTAGCCGGCATCGCTCAGCGCGTTAAGGAGCTTGTCGCTTAAGCCCAGGTCTTGGAATGTCATACAGGACGTCTTTTTCGGCCGTCTATTCTTGGGAAGGACTGGATTACGTTGTCTACGTAGATGGGCCGGGATCATAGAGAGTCAAGCCGCCCTGTCAATCACAACTCCATGGCAGCAGCGCGGCGGGTTTACGGCTTGGCGGCGGTGGTTGCTTTCGCTAAAACATTTCAGGTTTTTCATTCCCATTACTTGCACAGGATCGCCTCCCAATGCTCCTCCGTGCCAATGACAGCATCCTTATCGTGGTGGACATGCAGGCACGGCTGGTTCCGGCCGTGGCGCATTCGGAAGAGGTGACCGGACGGGTCGCTTTCATGCTCCAGGTGGCCCGCCGCCTCGACGTGCCCGTGATCCTGACGGAGCAGTACCCCGACGGCCTGGGCGGCACGGTCGAAGCGGTCCGCACGCAGGCCCCGGATTCACCCGTTGTCGAGAAGATGAACTTCTCCGCGATGCGCGAGCCGGATTTCGCCCGGCGCCTGTCCGCCCTGCGGCGGCGTCAGGCGGTCATCTGCGGCGCCGAGACGCATGTCTGCGTGATGCAGACAGCGGCGGAGACGGCGACCACCGGCTTCGACACCTTCGTGGTTGCCGACGCTTGCGGCTCCCGGCGCGACAGCGACAAGCGGGCGGGCCTGGAGCGGCTTGCACGCCATGGCATCGAGGCGGTGACGAGCGAGATGGTCGCCTTCGAATGGCTGCACCGCGCGGGAACCGATGCCTTCCGGGACGTGATCAAGCTGATCAGATAAGCCGCGCATCGAACCAACTGGATTCACTCGAAGAAATCGTCGCCGTCGGGTCCGTTGCCGTCTTCCTTGCGCGGCTGGAAGAGGGCGGCGGTCGTATTCCGCACGAAGCGGTCGAACGCCGGATCGTCCGGCCCGCCGAGGTCCGCCCGACGCGCCCGCACGGAACTCAGGGCGCGTTCGCCGAAGCAATACGTCATCATCAGTTCAAGCCCGCCAAGGGGCTGGCGCTCCTGTTCGCGGCTGCCCGTGCAGACATCGGCGTGTCCGATGCGCGGGCTAGGCGTGAATATGGCGACCAGGCGGAAGGGGGAGCGGACTTCGCCCTCGGGATTGGCGGTAAACGCGATCCTGCCGCCGTATGCGGTGCGCCGTACGGCATTCATCATGGCCGCGTCGACCGTGGCTTTGGGCGCGGCGAAGGGGTTTCCGACGATCTCCACTGGGACCGCTTGGTATTTGCCGGCGGAGTTCAGCAGTTTGGGGCCGTAGGTCGGCGCGAAATACTCGTGCGTGATGACGGCGTTTTGCCCGGTCGCGCAAGCGACGACACCCATGGCGCAAATCATTGCCACGCGGCCCAGTCTCAGGCTCATGGACGGGATTTCTCCTGCAAGATCGACAGCATTTCCGTCTCAAGGTCCAGCTTGCGCCGCTTGAGGCGCTCTGCGTCCGGATCGCTCTCGTCACGACCTTCGCGGACTTGCTCGGCAACCTCGCCATAGCGCTTTGCCAGGTTTGTGAAGGTGGCATTGGTTTCGAGCAGGTCCTTGATGCGTTCGCGGTATTCCGGAAATCGTTCGATCAGGTTCAAATGCAACGTCATGGGTCCCGCCACTCCGTGTCCCGTGAACTGTCTGCGACGTATCGGTTGATTAACGATACTTCGCCACGTCCGGTTGCCCCGCCGGCTCGGGTTCCAAGACAAGTGTGTCGACACCTATTCGAATGAACTTCTAATTTAAAAGTATAGTGCGGCAGCGACCACAGTAAAATGTATCTACCGTCACCTCCGGGTATCGGCGATTCGATTAAATTGAAGGCATTGGCCCTTTTAATATCGAGTTGTATATTGTTGCCCTTGCATCGGGTGTGCGCAGCGGCGCGTGCGGCATCCCGGTACCGGGGTCGAGGGGCAGGGGGAGCGATGACGGATACGGAGCTTCACGAAGAGGCCGAAACGCCGCGCGAGCGCATTCCGCTCGTACTGCTGCCCGGCGTGCTGAACGACGGCGACCTGTGGGCGCATCAAACGAAGCACCTGGGCGGTGTCGCCACGTCATGGGTGGCGGATACCAGCAGCCACGACAACCTGCCGGACCTTGCCGCCGCCATTCTGGCCCAGGCACCGGCCCGATTCGCTCTGGGCGGCCTATCGATGGGCGGCTATGTCGCCTTCGAGATCCTGCGCCAGGCGCCAGAACGGGTTTTGCGCCTGGCGCTCGTCGATACCTCGGCGCGCGCCGACACGAAAGAACGCAAGCGCCGGCGCCAGGGCCTGATCGAGCTTGCCGAGAAGGGGCAGTTCCGGGGTGTGACCCCGCGCATGCTGCCGACGCTTATCGCGCATCGCCACCTCCGGAACGAGGCGTTGACCGGCCGCATCTACGCCATGGCCGAGCGTATAGGGCGCGACGGCTTCATCCGGCAGGAACTGGCGGTGATGGAGCGGCCGGACAGCCGTCCGATGCTGCCGAAGATCAAGGTGCCGACCATCGTGATCTGCGGGCGCGACGACCGGCTGACCCCGCCTTCGCGCGCGGAGGAAATGGCGGCGGCCATACCTGGCGCCGATCTGCTGGTTGTCGCCGGTGCGGGACACTTGGCACCGATGGAGCGCCCCTATGCCGTTACGCGGGCGCTGCGTGGATGGCTGCAACGCTCCTGGACGCCGGACAAGCCCTCTGAAATCGGTGCCGCGCCCTAGGCGGTGAGATCGGGTTCAATCCCCGCTATTCATGCAGGCGGGCAGGATAGTCTCGCGCAAGCCCGTGATGGCGGTATCGAAAAGTTCCTCGTCCCGCATTACTGGATAGACGACGTAAATCGGCAGCGAGAAAAGCGGCGCGCCGTCTACGAGGTCAAGGTCGCCGCGCGCAATATAGTTGTTGACAAGCGAACGCGGGAAATAGCCCGAGCCGCCGATGTTGATGACATGCTTGAACGCGAGCGTGCCGATACCGATCAGCAGGCCCGGCATCTGGAAGTCGGGGTAGCTTGCCTGGTGGTGGATACGGAACTCCCGTCCCCAGTCGACGTAGACGTAGCCCGGCGCAGGCGCCCCGCCGGCCGGCGCGCCATTGATTTCCGGCGTCTTGACCAGCAGCAGGTCTTCCTCGACCAGGAGGTCCACTTTCAGGCCCGGCCGGCTTTGCGGCGCGTAGGTGACGCCCATGTCATGCGTTCCCTCGATCAGATGAAGCATGAGCACGTCGGGCGTTCCGGCCTCGATCCGCAGGGCGACCTGGGGCACGTGATGCTGCATCCAGGGGATCCATTGGTGCAAGAGCCGCATCCACAGGCCGGCCTCGCTGCCCACCCGCAGGACCGAGGTGAAGCCCTCCGGAATGGCGATATCCTGACAGGCATGCTCCCAGCTTCGCAGGATCTGGGTGGCATGGCGCTGGAACTGCTGACCGGTCATGGTTAGTGCGGTCCCGCCCTTATTCCGCATGAACACGGGGCGGCCCAGCCTGTCCTCAAGGGCTTTGACGCGCGCGCTAACCGTCGATTGCGTCACGTTGAGACGCTCGCTGGCGGCGCTGAAGCTGCCGCAGGCGGCAACCTCCAGGAAGGTTCGCACAAGGACGAGGTCCATGACTTCGCCTAGTATGTCGGCTCAAGGGTACGTCTGTTTGTATATGATCATATAACCGATCGGGTGGCACGGTCGAGGGTAATCGCCGGCGCATGTCAAAGTTTAACAATATCCTATAACATATTGATTAAAATAAAATTATGCAGAAAACAGACGCGCTCGTCACGCTTCGCTTCACCGCCACGGCGAGTTTGATTATCGATTTCGCCGATGCCTGACCCCGAAAAGTTTCGTTTGCCTGGCGAGCCGAGATTCAGAACAATCAGATCAGGCTTGAGGGGTGAGGTAAGCCGCAGCAGGCAGCCGGCAATCGGTATTATCGCTGGTTCGAGTCGTTACGCGGCCCAGTATAGAGGCCGTTTCGCTTCACGAACGGCGAAGTTTTACCGAGACCCCGGCCGCCTGCGCCATTTGTCAGCGCGTGTGCCGCGATGTTTGCGGCATTAGTGACACTGCTGCGGCGAGCCGGAAGGCCCGATCGATCCCAGCAACGTTTAATTCCCGAGGCGATGAGCCTCTCGCTGAAATTGGTGGCGGAGCGAGAGATGGGCGACGATCTTTTTCCGAAGCCGACGCGCGAAACGGCGGAAAAACGACGGGCGGCGGCGCGGGATGTGGCCGACGCGTTCCAGGCTTTCAGCCGGGCGGCGTTCAAGGCCGGTGCGCTGGACGAAAAGACGAAGCAACTGATCGCCGTGGCAACGGCGCACGTTACCCAGTGTCCTTACTGTATTCGCGGCCATGTAAAGGCCGCCAAACGTCATGGCGCCAGCGAGGCCGAGGTGATGGAAGCGATTTGGGTCGCGGCCGAAATGCGGGCCGGGGCAGCCGTCGCACATTCGACGATCGCGCTGGACGCTCTTGCGGACGAGGATGCCTAACCAAAGAGTAGACGAACGGGAGGGAGGCGGTATGCGCTCAACGGTCCTTTCGGTCTCACTGTCGCTGGCCACCGCATTCATGCTGCATGCTGTGCCGGCGCGGGCCGATCAGACGTGGATCAAGCCGCACATCGAGGCTTGCACGCTGGAGCGCGGCGACACATGCGGAGCGGATGTGAAGTGTCCGGACAACGCGCCGTATGCGGTCAATGGTGGTGGTGGGATGCCGATGGCCGACCCAGCAGATCACCGGGTGGCGATGACCATGAACCTGCCGGTTTCGGCAAACCATTGGCGCGTGCGCTGGCGCAACCTGGGTGGGAAGGAAACCAAGGTGAAGGTTGCAATCCGCGTTCTGTGCAGCGACGACGGCAGCGCCTGGGGGGAGTAACCAGGAATCCCGGCTGTCCGGGGCACGGCCGGATTTCTCTATTAGCCGTACGGCAATAGAAAACGGCGGCATCCGTAAAGGATGCCGCCGTTTCTTTTGCGCCTGCCGCGCGTCACGTATGGAACGCGGCGGCAGGGTCAGGCAAAAGCCTTAAAGGGGGCGCAGGTTGCCGGCGGCAGTCTTGCCGCGGTCGGTAACGAGCTCGAAGCTCACCTTCTGGCCCTCGCTGAGGCTATCCAGACCAGCCTGCTGAACGGCCGTGATGTGCACGAACACGTCCTTGCTGCCGTCCTCCGGCTGGATGAAGCCATAACCCTTGGTGGTGTTGAAGAACTTGACAGTACCGGTTGCCATATCGGCCTCCATTCAAAAGCGGCACAATGCACGGCGGACCACCCGCCGCGCGTATCCAGACATCGTTGCTTCCGAGGAGACTGGGAAACCGGAACCGTCAGGCCGCGGCGTCCATTCACATGCTCGAAGTAACCAATCCAGACCCCGTCACATATAGGCGAGAGCACATGCTCCTGCAAGCAAAATTGCAAAATGTGAAAGCATCGCTCCAACGTGATTCCGGAGAAGCGGCCGGGTGGTGAAGTCGGACCTAAAGCGGTACAATTTGATACCAGTGGACGTTGGACCGGCAGTGTGAACGGGGGCCAGATGGACGCGCTGACAACGGAGGAGATGAGCCAAGCGACGGATGACGGGCCGTCTCCGCCCCATCGTGGCGCCAGCTATTCGGTGGAAAGTGCGCTCAGCGGGATCGGGAGCAAAAAGCTGGACGCGCCTCGAATGGCGGCGGCGGTTTGCGAGGTTCATCCCGAGTATATGGACAACCGGCTCGGAGAGGTCGTGCCGACATTGCGCGACCTGGAAAAGGGCGAGCCTAAGGGGGCGGACGCCTGGATCGCCGAGGTCGACCGCCTTGTCGAGCCCAGGGCGGCGCAGGTGATCGACACGCCCATGCTGGTGTTCGGCCTGGCCTTGCTCGATGGCGGCGTGTTCCGTGTCCTGCACAATGCCAGTTTAATCGACCCGCTTGTCGAGACGCTCGTTCATGCGAAGCCGTCTTCGGACGGGCAGACCGGGACAGGCTCGTCGGAAAGTGCCGCTCCAGCTGGGAAGAGCGCGAAGACGAAGCGGCGCGCCAAGTGAATTCCAACGGCTAGGGCGGCGGCAATGGAACCCAGCGAACCGGGTACGGGATTGGATGACCGCGACCGCGCGCTTGAGCGTATCCTGAGCGAGGACGGATTTCGGCTCTGGCGCAGACGCTCTCAGCAGTTCGATTCAACGCCCACGGTCAGCGATACGCCGGCGCAACAGGACGAACTCGGGCGGGCCGCCTTCGCCGAGGCTCTGGCGCGGCGGATCCGGGCAATGCGCGCGGGCGAACCCGATGCACCGCTGCTTATCCATTTGCACGGCCCCTGGGGGTCCGGCAAGACGTCGATCCTGAACTTCATGCGCGACGTGCTGGCCGAGCGTCACAAACCGTTTCCCGGCGAGGGCGGTGATGCCGTTGCGGAAGAGCCGTTCCTGACTGTCGATTTCAACGCCTGGCAGTATCAGCACGTCAATCCGCCCTGGTGGCCGTTGCTGGGCGCGGTGTCGTCGCAGGTCTTCCGCTCCCTGATCGCGCAGGGCGATGTGCTGCGCGCGTTCGGTCTCGTTTTGCGACGTTTCCTGTTCAAGATCTGGACGGTGAATTCCCTGAAGCTTCTTGCCGGGCCGGTCGCGATCCTTATTGGTGCGATTCTCGTCGGATGGGCGCTGAAGGAAAGCCCGGGCACGGAGTTCCTGAAGGATCTGAAGTCACTTGCCGGGGCGATCGGCATTGTCGGCGGTCTCTTCGCCGCTTGCGTGACATTTTTCGGGGTTCTATTCCCGAAGCCGGAAGAGGCGGCGGCGCGCTATGTCGGCGGACGCAACGATCCGTTGCTGCGCCTGCAACGTCACATCGAACGCTTTGTCAAACGCTTATCCGTGCCGGTGGTAATCCTGGTCGACGATCTCGACCGGTGCGATAGCGAGTTCGTCGTCCGTTTCCTGGAAGGCGTCCAGACCCTGTTCCGCGCGGCCCCTATCGTTTTTGTCGTGGCGGCGGATCGCAAGTGGGTGCACCGGAGTTTCGAGCGGGTTTACGAGGATTTCACGCCGAGCGTTGCGGAGCCGGGCAAGCCACTGGGCTTCCTGTTCCTGGAAAAGACCTTCCAGATGTCCGTGGCCGTTCCACCGTTGCGGCGCGAGGACCAGGAGCAGTATCTGCGGGTCATGCTCGGCCTTGCGCCGGCAGGGGAGCAGGCCAGGGAGAAAGAGAAGCAGGAGGACGCCCGCGAGAGCGTCGGTCAGTTCGCCACAGAGGGCGATATCGTCCGCAGCGTCGGCGAGCAAAGCGCGGATGTCCGCTCGGCGTTCGCCCGCGCGGCCGTGGTGCGGCTGGCCGCGCCGGACGTTGAGTTGCAGGTGACGCGCCACCGCCTGGCGAAGTTCGGCCCGCTCTTGGAACCGAATCCGCGGGCGATGAAGCGTCTCGTCATGGCCTATGGCATGAACCAGGCCACCGACCTGCTGCTTGAGCAGTTCACCGACCTGGACAAACTGGCGCTGTGGACAATCCTGTCGATGCGCTGGCCCATCCTGGCGGAATGGCTTGAAGCGCATCCGGAAGATATCGCCCGCCTGGAGATGGGGCCGGACAGCGGCGACGAAGAGGGTGTCGCGACTGGTGCTGTCGAGATCGACAAGCTGTTCCGGACGGCGGAGGTCCGCGATGTCCTGCGTGGACGCGTGCGCGACCGGACCGATCCCTCGCGCATGATCGAGGTGGTGCCCGGCGGCCTCGACCACAACACGCTGACGGCACTCAGCGGGCGAGCCTCGACACGCTGAGACGGATGCGCCAATCCGGTGAGGTGGCGATGGCGGACAATAAGAAGGTCTTCAGCGACAGGCAGGCCGCTTTCCTCCAGCATCTGGCCACGCGCATGGTGCCCGAAGCCCGGGACCTGAACGCGGCGCAGCGCCGCCGACTGCGCATGACCATCCGGTTGATGCTCCGTCGGCGAAGCGGGATGGAGCGGTTGCAGGTCCGGCTGTTCCTTTTCGTCATTCGTTGGTTGCCCGCGCTACGCTACCTGCGGCCGTTCGAGCGCATGCCCGAAAGTGCGCAGGACCGCTTTCTCGCTTTCCTGGAAGCCGCGCCGCTGAAAGTGATTCGCGCCGGTTTCTGGGGCCTGAAGACCTTGGTTTTCATGGGGTATTATGGACAGGCGGATATCGCGAAAGAAATTCACTACACTCCGTCCTTGCACCACGGCAACGAGTATCTGGGATGAACGAGCGGCACTACGACGTTCTCATCATCGGTGCCGGGGCGGGCGGAGGCACGGTTGCGCGCGAGCTGGCACCGCTTTGCCGGGAAGGCAAGCGGATCGCGGTGCTGGAGTGGGGGCCGCGGTTTCGGGATTCCGAGTTCAATGGCGACGAACTGCGGATGGCCGGCAAGGTCTACTTTGCCTCCGGTGGCTTCCTGACGGAGAGTCGCGACATGACCCTGGCCTTCGGGCGCGGTTACGGCGGCTCCACCATGGTTTACACGGGCACGTCTATCGATCTGCCCGCGCACGTCGCCGATGCCTGGGCGGTGCCGGGGCTGAGCCATGGCGACATCGCCGCGCGCACCGCGAAGTACAAGGCGGAGAACAACGTCCACGAACTGGACGACGGCCTCATCAACGAGAACAATGGCCTGTTCGCACAGGGCTGTCGGGCGCTGGGGCTCAACGTCAGGAAATTTCCGGTCAACATCAAGGGATGCCAGGGCTCGGGCATGTGCAATATGGGCTGCCCGAACCAGGCAAAGCAGGGCACCAACCGGGTGCAGTTACCGGAGGCGGAGGCGCAGGGCGTCGAGATCGTCACGCACTGCCGCGTCGAGCGCATCGGCGAGCGCTACGTCGACGCCCGCATCGAGCCGTTTCCCTTCGGCCTGCCGCCCGAGTGGGAGCCTGGTCCCTACCGCATCCACGCCAAGGTCATCGTTGTCTGTGGCGGTGCCGTCAATACCTCGGCGTTGCTGCTGCGCTCCAGCCTGCCGGGGCGCTTTCCCGCGCTGGGACGTTATTTTACCTGCCATCCGGCACTGACACTGATTGCCCAGCACGACCAACCAATCACGAACTATTACGGCTTCCCTAAAACCTACTACTGCGACGATTTCGAACGCTCGGACCACTTTATCCTTGAAACCTGCATGTACTTCCCGTTCACGACGGCGAAAAATATCGCGACCTTTGGCGAGGCGCACTCGGCCTTCCTTGAGGACTTCCGCAAGTTGCAGATGATCCTGGTCCTGGCGGGCGATCCGGCCCTACGCGAGAACCGGATCGAGGTGGACGGCGATGGCGAGCCAAAGGTCCACTACAACTTCGCGGACAGTGTGCGCGCCGGACTGGTGAAGGCCCAGAAGGTGGCGGGCGATATCTTCTTCGCCGCCGGGGCGCGGCGCATCCATTTACCCGCCGCCGCCGAGCCCATGATCGACGCCTCGATGGCCGGCGATCTCGATACGCTCGTGGGGGATCAGCACTTCGAACTGGGCCGGATTCCCATCTCCGCCGCGCACATGATGGGCGGCTGCCGCATGGGGACATCGCCCGAGGATTCCGTGACCGACGCCTGGGGACGCGTACACGGTATTCCGTGGCTGTTCTGCGCGGATTCCAGCCTGTTCCCGAAGTCCTCGGAAGTGAATCCCTACCTCACCGTCATGGCGCTCGCGGACCGCGTCGCCGAGGGGATTCGCATGGAAGCAGGCGCGTTGCTTGCCTGACGCCGCATCCTTCCTGGTCGGTGGTACGAGCGCGGCTATGCTCCGGTGCGCACAAGGTCAAGGCCGTGCAGGCGATAAGGGACTTCGTTCGGCTGACTATCCGTCCCGCTCGAACGATGGCCCGTGCGCTGCGCCATCTTGTCGAAGGCCTGCTCCAAACGCCTTTCGTAGTGCGCCAGCACGGCGCTCTCGGGCTCGCCCCGGCGAAGGGCGCGGAGGACGGCCGTTGCCAGGATGGCGGTACGCAGGCCGTTGCCGACTCCATCGCCCGTCACGGGAGGCAGCGCCATCGCCGCGTCACCGACGGCAAGCCAGCCGCTTCCCGCGCGGGGACGGCTGAGCCTGGGCATCGCCTCGAACGTTCGGGGCGTGGTGGTAAGGTTGCCGACGAGCGGCCGCACCGCCTTGCTTTGCGCCAGGTTCGCGATAACAAGATCAGTGTCCGGTTCCGGCTTATCCTGTTGTGCCTGCAAGATGGCGCTCTTCGGGCCTGTCGGCATCAAAAACAGCCAGCCGCCCGGCACCGCCTCGAAGGTGGCGCGGTCCGCTGAAAACCCGGCGCTGGGCTGAACCTCGACGGCGGCGCAGCGGGCACGGCCGACCCGCTCCACCGCGATATCGGTGCCAAGGGCGCCATCGCGCAGCGCACGGCCGGTTGCCAGCAGGTGCCAGCCGTCCGCATCCGCGTCCTCTTCGACGGCCTCGATGTTTGGGTATTCCGTGAATAGGCGTTGTTCCAGGAAGCCGCCGAGCGCCGCGCCCTCCACGACAAGGCTATGCTGCTCAACCACTGCCGGCGATTCGGGGGCGGGGGGATGAACCGCGCGATACCGAAGGCGGTAGCGGGATGGCAGGGCATCTAGCGCAATGCCCCACAACTCGCCCAGAAGGCGGCAAGTTCCGGGGTTCAGCAGCGTCGTCGGCCCACCAGCCGACGCGGGTCCCGCCAGCCGGCAGGTAAAGCCGCTGCGCGACAGCAGCCGCGCCGCCGTCAGGCCGGCCGGACCGCGGCCGTGGATCGTGACGGGCGCCGCCAAGGTTCTTGCGACCATGCGCCTCCTGCCGCAGGCGTGTGCGGCCGGCTCAGCTCAGGATGCGCCGGATGCCGGCCACCATCTCGTCAAGCGTGCTGCGGTGCTGCTCCATCGCCTTGCGGGTTTCCGGGTCGGTGCTCTGTTCCAGCTTGGCAAGCGGCGCCTCGGCCGGCTTCGCCAGCGCCTCCGTCTGACGCAACGCATCCTTCGTGCCCTCCGGGTCGAAGGGCAGGGGGGCGCCGTCGGGCGTGCGGCCGACAATGAGCCACTGCGGCAGGGTGAACAGCACGCCATAGCCGCCGCGCGCCAGCCTGTAGGCTGTGTCGTGCAGGTTGTACATCGACCGCCGCGCCTGCTCCAGCAGCACGCCCCGCGAGGCGTTGCCCTGTAGCAGGGTCAGACCGACACCCCGCAACAGGGTGTCGTAGTAGGCGTCGGCGAGGTCCTGCAGGACGGCATAGTGCTCCTCGGTTGCCCGGCGTGGCTCGGTCGTGACGGCGAGGTAGTCGGCCTCGTCGATGTCGTCCAGCGCGCGGCGCACGCGGCAAAAGCGCTCGTAGTGGCTGACGCCCTCGTCGATGATGAGCTTGATGAGTTGCAGCAGCTTTTCTTGCAGGCCGGGCTCGGGATAGTCCTGCGGCCGTTTCTGGATGCTGACCTGCATGTGCGTATAGATGCCGTCCAGGCTGGTCGGCTCCGGTTCGGCGAAGAACGGGCTGGACTTCTCCACCGAGATGAAGTCGTCGAGCTGCTTGCGGGTCAGCGGCGCCAGCTTGAAGGGGAGCTGCTGCTGCGTCGGCTGCCGTCCGATCACCTCGGCGCGGTCCATGGTCGGCTCGCCGCCCAACAGCATCAGCGCCTCATTGGCCCAGCGAAGATGGCGCATCTCCTCGACCGCGATCATGAAAATCTCGTGCGAGGCAGCGAATATCCGCGATTCCTCGTCGGCCTCGGCCAGGTCGCGCGGCAGTTCCAGCGGCGACTGCCCATAGCGCCGCTGCGCCGGGATTGGCGGCGCCTTCAGGGAGTACATGGCGTAGAGGTATTCGACGCAGAGCGCGTGCTCGGCCGTGGCAACCACCGCCAGTTCCTCGCGCACCTTTTCGCGGTCCCACGCGTCATCGATATCGGGTAGCACGGTGGGGCGGTAAACCGAGGTCTCCCGCTCGTCCAGGACGAAGGGCAGCGTCTCCCAGTGCTGCACCATGTCCGGCTGGCTCATCTCGTTCTCGTGCCATGCCTCGGGCGTGGTGGCGGGCTTGTCGGGCACCGGCTTGGAGCGGTCGCGCTGGAAATTCAGCGATTGCTGGTTCATCTGGTCGTCGGAGGGGCAGAGCGTCTCCGGGATATCCGGCCCGCTCTCCTCCTGCGGCGGCTTCACGATGTCCGGCTTGCTGCCGGCCCAGTAGTAGCAGCCGCAATCGGCGAAATCCCACTGCCAGGGCGAGCACAGGCTCTGCGTCAGTTCGCCGGCCGCGACCAGGTCGGGGTCGATCACGCCCTCTTCATTCAGGTACTTGGCGCGCGGGCCGACCAGCACGCCGATCTGCACCTCGCCGTCGTCGTCCCGCAGGATGCCGCCAAGCTCCAGCCCGTCATCCGCGCCGAAGAGCGAGTCCTTGAAGCCGTCGATCAGGCGCTTGGGATCGAGGAAGCGGCGCAGCCATACCTTGGCGCTCGGCATGTCCAGTTCGTCGGGCTGCTTGCCGAACACCACGACGATGGTGTCGTCCTCCAGGTCGGTGACGGCGCGCACGACATTGTAGCCGTCGCGGCCATAGAGGTCTTTCAGGACGTGCTTGTCCGGGTTCCCGCCGAAACGGCCGCCGATGTACCACAGCCACAGCGCCTTCTTGGCGTCCTCGCTGTCGGCGGGCACGTCCTTCGCCTCGAGGTCGTAGGGGTGCGTGAACACCTCGGGCCGGATCTCGACCAGCTTTGCGCCGATGCCGTACTGGAAATCGAATACGAGACCCGGGAAGAAGGCACGGCTCATCATGCGCTGGTCGAATTCAAGACCCGGGTGCGAGTTGTCGACGCCGCTTTCGGGGCGCGTGTTGACCGGGTTCCCGCGGACGATCTCGGCGGCGTGGGCTGTCAGGTTGCGCGGAAAGATCCTGTAGGGATTGTCTTGGCTCTGATCGCTCATCGGATGTCCCCAACCCCTTAATCGTTCTCGTCTGAATTGGCGCCGTCCGACTGAGCGGCCTTGGCATCGGCGTTCAGCTTGGCGGCCCAGGCCTTCATCTCGTCGTACTGTCGGCGTGTGATGTGGAAAGGATAGCGGTCGGCGCCGCGCATCACCGCCGGCATGCGCTTGTCGTAGAGATGCTTCGGCTCGCCCGGCGTGCGGATCCACTGCTCGATCAGGTCCGGGTTCTCGCGGGCAAGGTCGTCGAAGAACTCGGTCGCCGTGTTGCGGCGGTGCCGGCGACGGCCGATAGCGGTCAGCGGCAGGTCCTCGACCGAGGGTACGTTATCCGTGTTCCACAGCATGGCCGCCGCCTGCTCCGGCGTGACCGTGCTGTCCGGATCCTTGGCATCGGTCGAGTTCTCCTCGATGAACCAGTTGTTCCAGACGTCGATGTTGGCCAGTCCGGCGGTTTCGTAGGCGCGCTCCAGCAGGTCGTTGACGGACGCGCGGGTGGCTTCCCATCTTTCTGGGTCGGCCGTCCAGTCCGGGCTGCGCACGTCGCCGCGCATCACGCGGTCAGCCAGACCGTCGGCCAGCGACACCGGCTGCCGGCGGTCCGGGGCAAAGTGCGGCGGCGACACGGCAACGCGGGCATAGGCCTTGCCCACGCCCCTGATATGGCAGGTGATGATGCCATCGCTCATGTCGTCGACCATGCCCAAGCCGTCCTGCACGGCGTTCGGTCCGACGGTGTAGGCGAAAAGGCCCGGCGGCAGGTTGCCGACGTCCGCCGTCGGCCCGGCGACAGTGCGCAGCAGCTCGCTCTGGTCCGCCGCGCTGCTGACGGCCTTGGCCTCGCCCAGGTGCGGCAGCAGGTCGACCAGTTTCTCCGGCAGGTCGTCGAATTGCAGCAGGCCGAACTTCGGCCAAGGTGAATCCGGATTGACGATCAGTCGTTCGTCGGGAATGTCGAAGTCGCTCCAGTCACGGCCGAAAAAGTGGCCCAGCGCCTTGGCCAGCACCCACTCGCCGGGATCGCGCAGGATGCTCGGATCCTCGTCCAGGCGGTCCCAGAAGTTGCTTGGCGCGAAGGCGTGGCCCGGCGGGGCATAGAAGCGCAGGCGCAGGCCCGGAAAGTCCTCGGTGGGCCTCGTCACCTGCACGCGCCCCTGGAGGATGTGCTTGCCGTCCAGAAGGATCGGGTTATCGGCCCCCGCCGGGGGTGTGCCCTCCAGCCGCTTGATGGCGTGATCGTTGCCGGCAACCTGGATCCGGGACTCGATCTTGTCGCCTTCCGCGCCCGTCAGGTGAAAGGCCTTGTGGTTGGCCTGATGAACGTCCCAGGTGACGTCCGCGAGCGACAAGCCGTTCCGTGCCAGTACGTCGTGCGTGATCGGGCCCGAGCCGCCGTCCCACTCACCGTGCAGTTCGAAGAAAGGGCAGGCGGGGCGGATACCCTCGTCGTCCTTGAAGACGATCTCGCCGTTTTCCGGTGGCGGCACGGCGCTGACGGTCCCGTCCTCGGCGACCTCCAGGCTCTCCGCGGCGACGACGCGCGTGCGGCCTGAGCCGTGGGGCGACAGGTCTGGCGTACTCCAGTAATAATTGCGCAGCGGTGTGGACGATCCGCCGACGCGGGCGAAGGCCATGGGCTGGACCAGCCAGATCCGTTTCAGCATGCCTGCCGCTCCCCGAAGCGCTTGGGCAGGGAGCACGGACCGTACGAGTCGCGGCCCACGGACCGCACCTCCGGGCGCATAGCCTTATCGCCCATCGGACCCCCTGCATCCGTATGAGGACGTTGCCTTGCCAGCCCGTGTGTCGAGACGAACCGGCGCTGCATTGTGAAGACCCCCTGGACGGCGGCGGTACCGGACCGTCCGAAGCGCAACCACTATGATGCAAAAATGCTCTGCTCGCTACCCGATTCGCGGGAATGTGCCCGGCCCGCCGGCCTCGGTTGCGGAGGGCGGTTCGGGTTTGCGCCCCACCTGATGTATGGTGAATATCGAATATTTTTTGCACGCGCGGCCGATCCGGGAGGACACGCGATGAAGCCGACGACACTCTTCGGCTCCGACGTCTATGAGGACTATACGGCAATCTATACCTGGAACTCCAACCAGATGGCGCACGCCATGATGGGCTTCGCGGGCACGACGCTGCTGGGGCACGGCGCGATGGAGCTTGGCATGAGCCCGTGGTGGGCGCTGCTGTTCGCGGTCATTCCGGCGCTCAAGGACGCAACCGACTATGCGGTTGACCTGACCCGCGCCGGGCACATTTTCGAAATCACCGAAGCGCACGAGCGGGAGACGCGCGCCGACGGTTTTACCGACAACTACTTCTGGAACGTCGGGACGCTGCTTGCCCTGTTCCTGGCAGTCAGCACGGCGGCAAAGGACTGGCCGCTTTATGTGCTGTTCGCCATTGCCATCGCCTATGCCGTAGTGGGTATCTTCTGGCTGGGCGGACATTTCAACACGCAGAAGCTGCGCTTCGACACCGCCGCGCTGCCATACTTCTTCCGTCTGCCGAATTTTGCCGGCAATCTCGTCGGCGCGTTCCAGGTCACCGAGTCCGGCGACGGCGACGATGGCGGCCGGAAGGCGGCGATCCAGGGGGTCGAGGCTTTTACCTACGATCGCGAGGACGCCGCACGGCACGTAATTGTCTCGGGCCCGGGGCGCAGCCGCAAGACCACGCTGGCCTCGGCCATCGGGTCCGGCTTGACGGTGCGCGATACGACGGTGCGCTATCTCTCCCAGGCCGCTCTGGTGGATGCCCTCGCCATGGAGCAGAGCGGGGAGGAGCGGGCGAAGACTGAGCCGCTACCACCGCTGCTGGCGAATGTGATCATCGTCGATGACGTGGGCGCCGCGCTTCCCGATGAAAGCCTGCCTCGGAAGCTGGCAGAGAGCCGCACCGTCTGGGTGATTGCCGACCCGGCGTCGGCGGACCACTGGCGTCGGCGGCTGCGCGGGCTGCTGTCGGGGCCGATGCTGGCGGTGGAGCTGGGTCCCCCGCGCGAGGACGAACGGGTGGACAAGCGGGCAACCCCATGGTGGGTGACGTTGCTGTCGCTTGCGACGCTGGTCATCGCATCCGTGGCCACTTTGGGCTCGTTGGGCCTCGTACTTTGCGGGTAGCGTTGGTGCGCTGTGCAGCGCCCGCAGCCGGTGGTAGAGTTATCACAGTCGCGGCGACGCAGCCTGCGTACATCCGGGGGGATGGGCACCACTTATGGCGGACTACGATGCCATCGTCGTCGGCTCGGGCTTCGGCGGCGCCGTCACGGCCTGCCGCCTGGCCGAATCGGGCGCGCGGGTGCTGGTGCTGGAGCGCGGCCGGCGCTGGACGCCGGAAACCTATCCGCGCACCGTGACCGACCCCTGGTTCTTCGACGACCGCAGGCCGGACCGCTGCAACGGCTGGCTGGACATGCGGTTCTTCAAGGGCATGATGGTGGCGCAAGGCGCTGGCGTTGGCGGCGGCTCGCTGAGCTATGCCAGTGTCGTCATGGCGGCCGACGACGAGCGCTTCGAATCCGGTTGGCCGGAGGAGGTCACTGCCGGCGCGCTTGCACCCTATTACGACCGCGCCCGCCGGATGCTGGACGCGCAGACGCTGCCCCAGGGGCAGGAGACCGATCGCGCCGCCATTCTGCGGCGCGCGGCGGAGCGTCTGGGCTACGCCGAGCGCTATGAGCGGGTGCCGCTCGCGGTGGCCTTCGACCCCCACTATACCTATGACCAGCCCGATCCGATCGATCCCAGGCACGCCCGCCATTTCACCAACGCGCAGGGCGTGACCCAGGCGACCTGCGTCCACCTTGGCAACTGCCACATCGGCTGCGACGTCAAGGCCAAGAACACCCTGGACTTCAACTATCTGGCGGCCGCCGAGGCGAAGGGCGCGGAGGTGCGGCCGCTGCACACGGTCCGTCTCGTCGAACCGGCGGGCAGCGGCTACAAGGTGCACTGGCAGTGCGTCGAGGACGGCGGCCTGACGTCCGGATCGGCAACGGCGGACAAGGTCGTTCTGGCGGCCGGTTCGCTCGGCACGACGGAGCTTTTGCTACGCTGCCGCGACCAGCACGGCACCTTGCCGAACGTCAGCGAACGCCTGGGTGAGTCCTGGAGTCCGAACGCCAACTTCATGACGCCGGCCTTCTATCCGGAAAGCGTCAAGGTCAACCAGGGCATCGGGCCGCTGATCGCCTCCGGCCTCAATTTCATGGACGGCGAGATTGGCGGGCAGCGTTTCTACGTCGAGGACGACGGCTTTCCCAACGTGCTGCTGAACGCCCTGTCAGCGCGGCTTGGCGGTACCTGGTTCGCGCGCTTCTTCCGGGACCGCTTGCGGCGCGGCCTGGACGAGATGAACCCGGCCGATCGTGTCATGCTGTGGCTCGGCGAGGGCGTCGATGCCGGCGACGGACGCCTGCGGCTGGGCCGGCCCATGCTGGCCCCGTGGCGCAAGTCGGTGAAACTCGACTGGAACGTAAAGGAGTCCCGCGCGGTCTTTGATGCCATCGTCGAGACCCACAAACGATTGTCGGAGGTCGAAGGCGGGCGCGCAAAGGTCCCGCCGTTCTGGCGGTGGTTCAAGTGGCTGACCAGCGTCCACCCGCTGGGCGGCTGCGCCATGGCCGACAGCGCGACCGGCGGTGTGGTGGATCATTGCGGCGAGGTGTTCGGCCACCCGAACCTCTACGTCGCCGACGGGGCCGTCATTCCGCGCCCGATCGGCCGCAATCCGGCGCTGACCATCGCCGCGCTGGCCGAGCGCAGCGCCGCCATCATGACCGGGGAACGGCAGGCATGAGCGTGATCGAAGACCCGCTGAGCGAGGCCGCGGCGCCTGCCGCCCATGCCGGTCCCTGGCACCCGGACGCGCGTGTCGTGCGCAGCGCGGTCGGCAACCACCTTTTCGTCGTGGACGGCAGCCGGCTCTACGACATTCCCGACGATCTCGCGACGCGCCTGGAGCGTGACCTGACCGCCGGCGATAGGAGCGGCATCGAGGCGCTGTTGGACCAGGTTTCGCCCGGCCAGGCGCGCTACATCGGACCCGAGGGTGCGGAGCCGCCGCCGCTGCGGGCGATCTCGCTCAACGTCGCGCAGGCGTGCAACCTGGGCTGCGGCTATTGCTACGCTGACGAGGGTCGCTTCGGCGGCAAGCCGCGCGGGATGACGCTGGACACCGCGAAGGAGGTGATCGACCGCCTGATCGCGGAGTCCGAACCGGGCGGGCGCATCGTCGTCGGGTTCATGGGGGGCGAGCCGCTGCTGCGCCGCGACCTTGTACATGGTGCCACCGCTTACGCGGCGGAGCAGGGCGCGAAGGCCGGCCGTCAGGTGGGCTTTTCGATCACTACCAACCTGACGCTGCTGCGGGAGGAGGATGCGGCGCTGTTCCGCGATCACGGCTTCACCGTGCAAGTCAGCATCGATGGCCCGCGCGAGGTGAACAACAAGCTGCGTCCGATGCGCGGGCGAAGCGGCGACAGCTATGGCCGGGTCCGCCAGGGGCTGGAGACGGTGGCGCGCGTCGGCCGCCCGCGCCATCTCTCCGCCCGCGCGACGGTGACGCCGAAAAGCGGCGAGTTGTTGCCAAGCCTGGACCATCTACTGGACCTGGGCTTCGACGACGCCGGCTTCTCCGCTGTGACGCAGTCCCCGGACCCGAGCCTTGCGTTCGACAAGGCCGACTTCGACCGTTTCCTGGCGGAGATGATCGCCTGTGGAGAGAAGGCGCGGGACGCGGCGCTGCGGGGCGAGCGCTATCCTTTCAGCAACTTCGAGACCGCTTTGACAGAGATCCATCGTGGCACGCACCGTCCGTATCCCTGCGGCGCGGGCGCTGGCTATCTGAGCGCGAACGCTGAGGGTGAGCTTTACGCCTGCCACCGGCTGGTGGACGACGATGCCTATGCGATGGGCGATACGGCCGGTAGCAATATCGACGCGCGCCGCGCGCACCTGGCGGCGCGCCATGTGGACAGGCAGGAGCCGTGCCGAAGCTGCTGGGCGCGCTACCTCTGCGGCGGCGGCTGCTATCACGAAGTCGACAAGCGCGGACGTCTTGCCTGCGACTACATCCGGGGCTGGCTGGAATTCTGCCTTGGTGCCTACGCTACCATCTCGGAGACGGCGCCGGAGTATTTCGCGCGATAGCTTTGGCGAAAGCGGTGGTGTATCGCGTCGATACTACCCGCCGCTAGCGGCCATGCAGTCGAACGGGTCACGCCTGACCCCGCAGTCCAGTGTCAAAATATCTCGTCGGCGGCCTTGCGGTCTTCGCGTTTCAGTTTGCCGGGATCGGGTAGATTGGCTTTCAGGAGCGCTTCGATATCGAGGATGCCCCGGCTTCGCTCCGGCCAATAATCGCCGGCGACGTCCTGGCTGGTTTCGGTGAGAATGTTTCGGAACGCTTCCACGCGCTGCCAGGGTTCGGGGTACGCCTCATCCAGTTCGTCCTCGCGGCGGCGCAGCCACATCGCTGCGGCCGCCGCCACGTGGACGGTCGCGTATGAGGTACCGTCTCCGGGTCCGTTCGCATCCGGAACGACTTCTCCGTCGCGCAGCATACTGTTCGCGCGCAGGACATCGTCGGCCGGCGCCCAGATGTCGATGGAGCGCTTTGCCATCGACTTGTCGTAGCGGAACCAGACCCGCCGCTTCGGCGTCACGCCGCCGACGCCGATGGTGCGGGAGAACTTGCCGGGATAGGTGACGCGGTCGACGATCTGGCCGCCGGCGCAGACCATGATGATGCCCCGGTCATAGGCATGATCCACCGCTTCGCCCAGGTGACGCTGCGCGAACAGGCTCATCTGCGGAAAGCCGAAGCTCATGGAGATGACCTCGGCCGCGCTGATGTCGACGGCGTGGCGAATTGATTCGGCAATACGCTTGCGCGCATGCTTGGAGGAAATGACGACGTGGTTGAAGGCGCGATACGGGATCATCGAAAGACCCGGCGCAAGTCCGACGAAGCTGCCGGGCAGATTGCCGCAAAGCACGCTGGCGACACGCGTTCCATGGCCCGGCGTGCCCTCGTAGTCCAGCGAGTCCTGCGCCCGCGCGCCGCGCTCCATGAGGTTCAGCCCGTCATCGACACGGACAATCGGGCTCTTCCCCTCCTGCCACGGCCCCATCACCGGATGCTCGGTATAGCCGGTATCGATCAGCGCGACTTCGGTTTCGCCCCAATCGACCTGCCCGGAACCGTCGGATCGCCTCGGTAAAAGGGACAGCGCCTGCCGTCCCTTGACCATATCTATGTTCCAGAACTTCTCTGGCATGGCGAATTCGCTTTCCTCAGTCGAATCGGCAGGTAAGCGCGCCCAAGCGGCAAGAGCCCATCCCCTGGAATATTATAACTGATGCGCGATTGCCCTGGTATAGTAAAAAAATCGATAAAAAAGGTTTCCGACAAAGCCGCAGAAATACTCATAAGCAACAAAAGAAATGAGAAGGGGAGCCGATTTCTTGAACAGCCGAATCCGGCAATCGAGGCCACGGAAGCGATGCGTCAGCCTGCCCGGGTCTCGATAGACAGGTCAATCAGAGGGCGGCCTTCAGGGCTTCAAAGCCGCTGTGATGGAATCCGCCAGGCGAAGGGTTAACGCCACGATGGTCATGGTTGGATTGGCCCATCCGCTGGTCGGGAAAACCGAGCTGCCTGCAACGTACAAATTGTCGACCAAATGAACCCTTGCATCGACGTCGACGACCCCGCGTCGCGGGTCCGTAGCCATGCGTGTCGTGCCCATATGATGATAACCGCCGATCGGGTGGCGGCCGATCGTGGGATCGACGGGCCAGTCCACGTCGCTTTCGGCGAGCCAGTCCATGGGGTGCGCCCGGCCGAGTCGGAGCCGGCGCAGTTCGTCATCCATTGTCTCGACCAGCATCCGGAGCGTGCGACCGTCAACTTCGGAAAGTTGCCAATCAAGCGCGACTTTCGGCAGGTCGAGCGTGTCCCTCTCGCGCGTCAAGAGGACCCGGCTTTCCGGGTTCGGCGCTTGCTCGGCGCGGGCAATCAGGTAAAGGGATCCGATCCCACGATTGAGTTGCGTACGGCGTAACGGACGTTCTCCCCAGGCCTGCAGCGCGTCGTTGCCCTGACGGTAGAGGCGCCAAAGCCGGCGCATCGCCCGGTTCGGTGTGCCGTGCTTGCGAAGCGTCGTGTAGACTGCCTGGGATATCGGGACGCCTCTCATCGGCGCGCGCTGGAATTTCACCGTTGCCGCCGTGTTCAGGACACCAGCTTGGCGTTGGACGTGCTCCGACAGTCGCAGCACGGGTATCAGCTTGCGGCCGCCGCGGGCGAATTGTTTACGGAAAGTCGCCCAGAAGGTGGCTGGATCGTCCAACTCCAGTTTCGCAATGCGTGCCCGGGGATGCTCCATGAAGTACCGGCCGACGATGTCGTGATCGTTGCCGAGCCCGTTCTTGGCGACACGGTTTGAAGCAAGCAGCAGGCGGGCGTTTTCGATTCCCCCGCATGCCAGCACGTAAGCGCGGGCCCGTGCCCGGCCGCGCCGTCCGTTCAGGGAGGCAAGCCGAAGACCTGTGACATGACCGGCGGTTTCGTCGGTTTCGATTTCGACAACGTTGGCGTGGACGACAACCCGGACCCGTGCGGCACCCGTCAGGTCGCTGGAATTGGCGATACCGAAGCGCCAATAGGCGTCGTCGAACTGCCAGAATCCGGTGCGCACGCGGTTTTGGTCGAATTTTGGCGGGTCGGTGTTGAGCTCAGTCCACAGGCTTTCATCGAACGTTCTGTAAGGAAGTTCGAACGCCTCGGCGGCCCGGCGGTAGTAGTGGGCGAGGTCGGCGTGCGTGAGCGGCCATCCGGTGTCCGGAATGCCGGGCCGTTGGACGAAGTCGATCGGATCGAGAGGCGCGCAGCGTCCGCCCCATATGGCGGTGGTGCCGCCGAAGAAGCGCAGCCGGGATTCAGAGAGCGGATGGTAGGTGCGCCCCACCACGTCGCCGTCGTACAGCGACTGGGTCCTGTGATCGAAATCGAAACCGCCGCTCTCCAGGAGACACACCTCGCATCCGGTCTCCTTCAGAGCGCGCGCAAGCGTGATCCCGGCAACGCCACCGCCTACAACGCAGACATCGGCATCGAATATGGCCTCGTCCTGCACGTCATTGAAATCTACCAGCATGCGTCCGTTGTCCCATCGCTACGCCGCATCCGGTCTTCAAACCGCCAGAATCAAGGGAGCCGAATTGCTGCGCGAGGCGAGCCTGAGAAGCCTCGCGTATGGCCAGCGCGCTCAACCATGTCAAGTTCAAGCATCGGCTTGTTCAGGTATCCCATGGCCAAGGGAGCGCCGCTATGACGGGGAGGGGCTGAAGTGTGGATTTGGGAAGAGCGGCCTATGGCAGTTCGTGCAACGCCTATACGTCCAGCGCATCCTCATCCAGGAACTTCGCCCGTTCCTGAATGAATGCGAAGCGCATTTCGGGTTTGCGACCCATCAGGCGTTCGACGATCTGAGCGGCTTCGCGCTGGTCCACCTGTGGGTCCGGCGATTCGTGATCCGCGATTGTCACGCGCAGCAGTGTGCGCTTCTCCGGATTCATCGTCGTCGCCTTGAGCTGCGCCGGCGGCATCTCGCCCAGGCCCTTGAACCGGCTGACTTCCACCTTGCCGCGGCCCTTGAAGTGACTGTCGAGCAGTTCTTCCTTATGGGCGTCGTCGCGGGCATAGACCACCTGACCGCCCTGGCTGAGGCGATAGAGCGGCGGCTGCGCCAGATAGAGCCGGCCCGACTCGATCAGCCCCGGCATCTCCCGGTAGAAGAACGTCATAAGCAGCGAGGCGATGTGCGCGCCGTCGACGTCGGCGTCGCACATGATGATGATGCGCTCGTAGCGCAGCTTGTCGACGTCGAACTTGCCGCGCGTGTCCGTGCCCAGGGCCTGGATGATGTCGTTCAGCTCCTGGTTGGCGCGCAGCTTGTCGACCGACGCGCTGGCGACGTTCAGGATCTTGCCGCGCAGGGGCAGCACGGCCTGGGTCTCGCGGTTGCGCGCCTGCTTGGCCGACCCGCCGGCGGAATCGCCCTCGACCAGGAACACCTCGGTGCCGTCGGAGCGGTTGCGCGAACAGTCGGCCAGCTTGCCCGGCAGGCGCAGCCTTCGCGTAGCCGACTGGCGCTTCAGCTCCTTTTCCTTGCGCTTGCGCTGACGCTCCTCGGCGCGCTCGACGACGCGTTCCAGGAGTGCGCGGCTGCGTTCGGGATGGGCGGCCAGCCAGTGGTCGAAGTAGTCCTTGACCGCAGTTTCGACCAGCCGCTGTGCCTCCGCCGTCGCCAGCCGTTCCTTCGTCTGACCCTGGAACTGCGGCTCGCGAATGAAGACGGAGAGCAGGGCGCAGGCACCGCCCAGCAGGTCCTCGCCGGTCACCTGCTGCGCCTTCTTGTTGGAAACGATCTCGCCGTAGGTCTTGATGCCGCGCAATAGGGCGTTGCGCAGGCCGGCCTCGTGGGTGCCACCCTGCGGCGTGGGCACGGTGTTGCAGTAGCTGCTGGCGAAGCCTTCCTCGTCGGCGGGCCACGTCACCGCCCATTCGACGCGCCCGGCGCCGTCGGGGAACTCTGCCTGACCGGCAAAGGGCTCCGGCGTGATGGTCTTGCGTTCGGCCAGTTGCGCCTGCAGCGCGTCGCGCAGGCCGCCGGGGTAGTGCAGCGTGGCCTGCGGCGGGCAGACCTCGCGCTCGCTCTCGCCGATCAGTTCCGGCGCGCAGCGCCAGCGAATCTCAACGCCCTTGAACAGATAGGCCTTCGACCGCGCCATCCGGTACAGAATCGCCGGGCGGAACCCGGCGTGGCCGAAGATCGTCGCGTCCGGCACGAAGGTGACGGTGGTGCCGCGACGGTTCTGAACCGCGCCCAGGTCTTCCAACGGCCCCTGCGGCGTGCCCTTGGCGAACTGCTGGCGCCACAGGTGGCGGTCGCGGGCGACCTCCACGGCCAAGGTCTCGGCCAGGGCGTTCACGACGGAAACGCCCACGCCATGCAGGCCGCCGGCGGTGGCGTAGGCCTTGTTCGCGAACTTGGCGCCGGAATGCAGGGTGGTGAAGATCACCTCCAGCGCCGACTTGTCCTTGAACTTGGGGTGCGGGTCCACCGGGATGCCGCGCCCGTTGTCGCGCACCGTCAGACGGTTGCCGGGCTCCAACTCGATCTCGATTCGCGTGGCGTGGCCCGCGACGGCCTCGTCCATCGCGTTGTCGAGCAGCTCGGCCACCAGATGGTGCAGCGCCTTCTCGTCGGTGCCGCCGACATACATGCCGGGACGCCGGCGCACCGGCTCAAGCCCCTCCAGGACCTCGATGTCCTTGGCGGTGTAGGCGTCGTTGCTTTCGGAGACAGTCTGGAATAGATCGCTCATGGCCGCTGCATTATGGTCGTGACCTTGCCCCGTGGCAAGCAGATGCAGTAGGAGCCTTACAGGCTTCCACCATATTTTGTGAACCCACGCGCGCCGTGCCGCGCACGCGGTCCGGCCGGCACCGGAGGCTAGGGATGACCGACACCGAGACACCGCCGACGATCGAGCCGGCCCTGCGTACGCTGGCCATGCCGGGCGATGCCAATCCCAACGGGGACATCTTCGGCGGCTGGGTGCTTTCCCAGATGGACCTTGCCGGGTCCGTTCCTGCGAGCGAGCGTGCCAGGGGCCGGATCGCCACCGTGGCGATGGACGCGGTGCGCTTTCACCGCCCGGTCTATGTCGGCGACCTTGTAAGCTGTTACGCCCGTATCGTGAAGGTCGGAAACACCTCGATCACGGTCAAGGTCGAAACCTGGGCGACCCGGCGGCACGACGTCACGAACGTCAAGGTGACCGAGGGCACGCTCGTCTATGTCGCCATCGACGATGTCGGCCGCCCGCGCAGCGTGCCTTCCGACGAGGCGCGTGCGTAACGCCTACGGCGCCGGTGTGCGGGTGAGGACCTCCGCCCCCTCGTCACCCAGAAAGACGGTGTTGGAGACGAAGTAGTCGCCCTCGCCGGTTCCCATAAGCCAGGAGAGGATGTGGAACGCCATGCCGGGTTGCAGCACCAGATCGCTGTCGTGGCGCAGGCCCACCACGGTGCTGCCGCCGGTCCAGCTTGGCGGGAAGGCAAGGCCCACCAGATAGCCGCAGTGATGGCGCCTGTAGTGCGGCAGACCGGCTGCATCGACGATGTCCTGCCAGGCCTTGTAAACCTTGGCCGCCGTGGTGCCGGGCTTGATCGCATCCACCACGGCGTTGAAGGCATCGACGCACACACCCCGGATCCGCTCGGTTCCCGCCGGTGGCGTGCCGAAGTGGATCAACCGCCCCAGCGGCGCGTGATACCGCCTGACACAACCAGCCATTTCCACGAACAAGGCCTCGCCCTCGCGCAGCTCGCGGTTCCGCCAGGTGGTATGCTCCTGGTTCAGGCGCGGGGTCGGCCGGATGAAGGGCGTAAAGCCCGGGTTCTCGCCGCCGGCCAGAATCATGGCGCGGTGCACCTCGGCGGCGACCTCCCTCTCGTTCACGCCGGGCCGCGCGGTTTCCAGCGCGGCCTCCATCATCGCGTCGCTCACTTTGGCCGCCTCGCGCAGATGGGCAACCTCCAAGGGCGACTTCACCAGACGCAGTTCATCGACCAACCATGTCGTGTCCACCCACTCGGCATTGGGCAGGTTGCGTAGGATCGCTTCGTAGCGCGCCGGCGTGCAGGCGTGGCTGTCCGTTTCGATGCCGATGCGATCCCGGTTGTGGCCGCGATTGCGCAGGACTTCGGCGGTAACGGCGGCGGGATCCTCGCTGTCCGTGTGGCCAACGAACTCCACCTGCGGGATCTGGTCGGCGATGGTCACCTGTTCCATCCGCCGGGTGACGAGCGTCAGCGGTCCGTCGGGGCCGACGACCAGGCCGTGGTAGGCGAAGAAGCCCTGATGATCGAGGCCGCAGAGATAGTCGATGTTCTCCGGCTTCGTGATCAGCAGTGCCTGCAGGTTGCGGGCACTCATCTGCCAGCGCACCTGCGCCAGCCGCTTCTCGAACTCCTCGGGTGGGAATGGCGGGTCGTCGGACATGGCAGGGCGCTCTTCTTCTTTTGGTAGAAACTCTGGCAGTTTGTACATCAACGGCGTAGTATCCACGCAAAGTTGATTGGGCAAATCCGAACTTGATGCATCAGGTTATCCAGCCAGTGTCGTGAGACGAAAGAATTTTCGCACGCATGGCGGCGCGCCGCGCGTGCGATCGATCGGGACGCCGAAAACCGGGTTAGCGCGGCGGGCATCCGTGCCGCGCATCAGTGCGGCCGACAGAGAGAAACTGATGGGGAGGTTATGGCAATGAAACGGAACACCATCGCGAAATTTGCGGTCGCGGCCGTGGCAGCGCTGACGACTTCGGCGCTCGCGACGGGCGCTCAAGCGGAGAGCACGCTGGCGAAGCTCAAGGACCAGGGTTTCGTCCAGGCGGCCTTTGCGAACGAGGTGCCCTACGGCTATGTCAACGAGGAAGGGCGTCTCACCGGCGAGTCGCCCGAGGTCGCGCGCGCTGTCTTCAAGAGCATCGGTATCGACCAACTCGACGGCGTGCTGACCGAATGGGCCTCGCTGCTGCCAGGCCTGAACGCCGGGCGTTGGGACGTCGTCGCGGCTGGTATGTTCATCACGCCCGAACGCTGCAAGCAGGCCGATTTCTCCAATCCCAGCTATAAGATCGGGCAGTCGTTCCTGGTGTCCGCCGGTAATCCGAAGGGCCTGCACAGCTATCAGGACGTCGCCGACAAGGACGACGTGACCCTGGGCGTCATGGCCGGCGCGGTCGAGGCGGGCTATGCCCGGGACGCCGGCATCCCCGACGAGCGGATCAAACAGCTTCCCGACCAGGCCAGCATGCTGGCGGCGGTGCGCGCGGGGCGCGTGGACGCCGCGGCCCTGACCTCGGTGTCGATCGAGCGGATGGCCCAGCGCGGCGGCGACGCGGTCGAGCGCGTGAAGGACTTCGACACGCCGCCGGAGGCCGTGGGCTATGGCGGATTCGCCTTCCGCAAGGGCGACAGCGCGCTGCTTGAGGAGTTCAATACGAAGCTCGCCGAGTTCATCGGTACGGAAGAGCATTTGGCGCTCGTCAAGCCGTTCGGCTTCACCGAGGCGAACCTGCCGGGTGATGCGACTGCCAAAGAGCTTTGCCAGGGCGGTTAAGCCGGGACTTTTCGCGTCGACAGGTGAGCGTTCAGAAGGCCGTCGCAGCGGCGGGGGTGCTATTCCCCGCCGATGCGATCCTTGAACGTGCCTGATCATAGAGTCGGCGGCCGAGAAGGGGGACACGGCCGATGGACATCATGCGCTTCCTTCCAACGTTGCTGGATGGCGCCTGGATCACGGTGCAGATCACCGTTCTGGCGATTTTGCTCGCCCTTTTCATGGGCTTCGTCTCGGGGCTGATGCGCCTTTCCGGCGTGTGGGCGGTGAGGGCGGTTGCGTCGGTTTATATCGAGATTTTTCGGGGCACCTCGGCGCTGGTGCAGCTTTTCTGGATGTTCTTCGTCCTGCCGTTCTTCGGCATCAGCCTGGACCCCTTCACCGTCGGTTGGATCGCCCTCGGCCTCAATGTCGGGGCTTACGGCGGCGAGGTGGTTCGCGGCGCCATCCAGGCCGTGCCGCGCGGCCAGTACGAGGCGTCGATCGCGCTCAACATGTCGAAGTGGCTGGCGATGCGGCGAATCATCGTGCCGCAGGCGCTGCCGGCAATGGTGCCGCCCTGGGGCAACCTCTTCATCGAGCTGTTGAAGGCAACGGCGCTGGTGTCGCTGATCACCATTTCCGACCTGACGTTCCGCGCCAAGCAGCTTAACGACCAGACCTTCCAGACGGTCGAGATCTTCACTCTGGTGCTGTTCCTCTATCTGGCCATCGCCCTCGTCATCACCGGCGTCATGCGCATTGTCGAGCGCTGGACCGGCCGTGGCCTGGCGCGCGGAGGCATCAAATGAGCGACAACGTCTGGGACTGGGCGTTCGCCTGGAAGATACTGCCGCGCATCCTGGACGCGGCGATCATCACGATCGAGGCGACGCTGATCGGCTTTGTCTTCGCGGCCGTGCTGGGCCTTCTGCTTGCGCTGGGGCGGCGCAGCCGGAACCCGCTGCTGTCTTACCCGATTGCGGGCGTGGTGGAGTTCATCCGCTCCACGCCGCTTCTGGTACAGATCTACTTCCTGTACTTCGTGCTGCCCGAGTTCGGTGTCGTCCTGCCGGCTCTGGTAGCCGGAATCCTGGGGCTGGGACTGCACTTCTCCACCTATTGCTCGGAAGTGTATCGCGCTGGGCTGGACAGCATTCCGCGCGGACAGTGGGAGGCTTCGGTCGCGCTGAACCTTTCCACCTACCGCACATACCGCGACATCATCGTGCCGCAGGCGATTCCGCCCGTCGTGCCGGCGCTCGGCAACTACCTCGTTGCCATGTTCAAGGAGACCCCGCTGCTCTCCGCCATCGCCGTCGTCGAGATGATGCAGGAGGCCAAGATCGTCGGCTCGGAGACCTTCCGCTATGTCGAGCCGATGACGCTGGTGGGCGCGATCTTCCTGGTGTTGAGCCTGGTATCGATGGTGGGCATCCGGCGCGTCGAGGCGTGGCTGCGCCGCAAGATCATGGGATAATCCAAGAATGAGCGAACCGATCGTCCGTTTCGAGAACGTCAGCAAACGCTTCGGCGAGACCGTGGTGATGCGGGACTTCGACCTCGACATCGCGCCGAACGAGAAGCTTGCGGTGATCGGCCCCTCCGGTTCGGGGAAATCCACGCTTCTGCGGCTGTTGATGACGCTGGAGCAGCCGGATGGTGGCGTGATCTATGTGAAAGGTGAGCCGCTGCATCACATGTGGAAGAACGGCCGGCTGGTGTCTGCCGATCAGAAGCATCTGCGCAAGGTGCGCAGCCATATCTCGATGGTGTTCCAGCACTTCCACCTGTTCCCGCACATGACCGCCATCGGCAACGTGATCGAGGGGCCGATCCATGTGCTCGGCATGAAACGGGCCGAGGCCGTGGCGCGGGCGGAAGAGCTGCTCGATATGGTGGGCCTCGCCGACAAGAAGGGCAGCCACCCCTCGCAGCTCTCCGGCGGGCAGCAGCAGCGCGTCGCCATCGCCCGCGCCCTGGCGATGCAGCCGGACGTGATGCTGTTCGACGAAGTGACCTCCGCCCTCGACCCCGAACTGGTGGGGGAGGTGTTGAACGCCATCCGCAAGATCGGCCGCGAGCAGGACATCACGATGATCCTCGTGACCCATGAAATGGGCTTCGCCAAGGAGTTCGCCGACCGCGTTATTTTCATCGAGGGAGGGCGAATCGTCGAGCAGGGGCCGGGCGCGCAGGTGCTGAGCGAACCCCGCAACGAACGCACGCAGGCCTTCCTGCGCGCGGTTCTGGGGTAGGGGGGCCGCCCATCCGGCCCGGGCCAGCTTCCCGCCTGGGGCAAGCGGCCTGGTGCTGCTAATCCGTTTCGAAAACCCGCTCGAAAATCGCCCCGACGTGCTTGGTGTGATAGCCGGGGTCGAAGCAAGCTTCCAGCGTCGCCGGGTCCAGCTTGGCGGTCACATCGTCGTCAGCCTTGAGGAGCGTCAGGAAATCCGCGCCCTCCTGCCAGACGCGCATGGCGTTGCGCTGAACGAGCACATAGGCGTCCTCCCGGCTGACACCGGCCTGCGTCAGGGCAAGCAGCACACGCTGCGAGAACACCAGCCCGCCAAGGCGGTCGAGGTTGGCTTGCATGGCATCCGGATAGACGAGCAGTTTTTCCACGACGCCGGCAAGACGGGTAAGGGCGAAGTCCAGTGTGATCGTGGCATCGGGCGCGAAGACACGCTCCACCGACGAGTGCGAGATGTCCCGCTCGTGCCACAGCGTCACGTTCTCCAGCGCCGGCGTGACGGCGGCGCGGACGGTGCGGGCCAGACCCGTCAGGTTCTCGGTCAGGATCGGGTTGCGCTTGTGCGGCATCGCCGATGAGCCCTTCTGGCCCTTGGCGAAGTATTCCTCGGCCTCCCGCACCTCGGTACGTTGCAGGTGGCGGATCTCGGTGGCCAGGTTCTCGATGGAACTCGCGACGACGCCCATCGCCGCAAAGAAGGCGGCGTGCCGGTCGCGGGGGATGACCTGGGTGGAGATCGGCTCTGGCTTCAGGCCAAGTTGCTGGGCGACGTATTCTTCCACGTAGGGATCGATGTTCGCGAAGGTGCCGACCGCGCCCGAGATGGCGCAGGTGGCAATCTCCTCCCGCGCCGCTTCCAGGCGACGGCGCCCGCGCTTGAAGGCGGCGTAGTGCCCCGCGAGCTTCAGGCCGAAGGTTGTCGGCTCGGCGTGGATGCCGTGGCTGCGCCCGATGCAGACGGTGTCCTTGTGCTCGTGCGCGCGGGTCTTCAAGGCGGCCAGCAGACGGTCCAGATCCGCCAGGAGCAGGTCGGCGGCCTGCGTCAACTGCACGGCAAGGCAGGTGTCCAGGACATCCGACGAGGTCATCCCCTGGTGCACGAAGCGCGCCGGCTCGCCGACGTGTTCGGCGAGGTTGGTGAGGAAGGCGATGACATCGTGCCGGGTTTCCCGCTCGATCTCGTCGATCCGCTCGACCTCGAAAGCGCCCTTTTCCCAGACGGCCTTGGCGGCGGCCTTTGGAATCACGCCCAGCTCCGCCTGCGCATCGCAGGCGTGCGCCTCGATCTCGAACCAGATACGAAAGCGATTCTCCGGCTCCCAGATGCGTGTCATCTCGGGCCGGCTGTAACGCGGGATCATCTTGCTGGACCTCTCTGGAGGATGTGGGCTGCCTTGGCGCCGCGAAGTAAGCGGGGGAGGGCACGGGTGTCAACGGGCAAGGCGGAATGGGGGGTGGATCAACCAGCCGGGTCTCAAGCGCGGGGCTTCCCCACCAAGCTATCGGAAAGCGCATCGATGATGGGGCAATCCGGGCGCTCCCCTCTCTCACAGTGGGACGTCATATCGCTTAGAGTTGCTTCAAGGCGCTGCAATTCCGCAATCTTCCCGCGTACTTCCTTGAGATGGCCAGCGGCAAGGTCATGGATTTCGGCGCATCCATAGGCGCCGGAATCGACCAGACGCAGAAGCTCCTTTACGCCGCCAAGCGTGAAGCCGAGCGCCCTTGCACGTCGTATGAATGTAAGCCTCTTCCGGTCGGCTGTCGCGAAGACACGATGCCCGCCAGCAGTACGGGGTGGAGAGCAGATCAGCCCGATGCGCTCGTAGTAGCGGATTGTTTCGATCTTGCAGCCACTTTGGCGCGCCAGTGTACCGATACTGACCCCAGGATCCTCTTCAACCATTTAGTGCTCCCGAAATTCCTTGAACCTGTAGCGACTACAGGAATGAGGCTGTGTCCGGCATGCATTCGATGCAACGGGAAATGTGTGACGTGCGTCTTGGGCGCCGTCTCCGCGCTTCGAAGAAGGTGCTGAGCGATAGAACTCTATGAGGAGATTCATGGATATGGAGAGCACACGATTGTTGCGCACCGGCGTCATAGGAAGCTTGGTGACAGCGGTGTGCTGCTTCACCCCGCTGCTGGTATGGGGGTTGCCGGCATTGGGGTTGGCGGCATGGTTAGGCTGGATCGACTACGTGTTGTTACCTGCCCTTTCGGGTTTCATTGTCCTGATTGCGATCGCGTTGTGGCGGCGGTGGTCGGCATGAGCAAGGCGTCTGCGCGAATCACTTGCCCCGAGTGTCATGCAGTCACGGCGGAGACAATGCCCCAGACGTATTGTCTTTGGGTCTTTGACTGTCCTGCCTGTGGCACCCGGTTGACGCCGAGACCTGGAGATTGCTGCGTGTTTTGCTCCTACGGCGACCAGCGCTGTCCACCGAAGCAGGCCGAAGACGAACCGGACTGAATCTTTATAGCAGGCCCCGGCTCTTGAAGCTCGTGTGGCCGGCGCGTGCGATGATGACGTGGTCGTGGACCTGGATGCCGAGTGGTTTTGCCGCCTCGACGATGGCTTTCGTCATTTGCACGTCCGCCTTCGACGGCGTCGGATCGCCCGAGGGATGGTTATGCACCAGGATCACCGCGCTGGCGCCAAGTTCCAGCGCACGCTTCACCACCTCGCGCGGATAAACCGGGGTGTGGTCGACGGTGCCCCGTCCCTGGGCCTCGTCCGCAATCAGCTTGTTCTTGCGGTCGAGAAACAGCAGGCGGAACTGTTCCACCGGCTCTTCCGCCATGGCAACGCGGCAGTAGGAGAGAAGCTTCTCCCAGGAGGCGATCACAGGCCGCTCCATCGCCTGCTCCCGCGTCATGCGCCTGGCCGCCTCTTGCGCGGCTTTCAGCGCGGCGACTGCACCGATGCCCATCCCCTTCGACGCGCCCAGCTTGCCGGGGTCGGCGGCCAGCACCGCGGCGAACGAACCGAACTCTCGCAACAGAGCCTTCGCCAGCGGCTTGGTGTCGCCGCGCGGATTGCCGGCGAACAATAGTATCTCCAGCACCTCGTAATCGCTCAGCGCCTCGCCGCCCTTCTCGACCAAGCGCTCGCGCAACCGCGCCCGATGACCCAGATAGTGGGGCTTCGTGGCCACATCGCTCTTGCTTTGGTTGCGAGTGAGGTTGGCCGGCCGGTTGTCGGTGCTGCCCGGGTTGTTCTCGCCGGGCGCCACCGGCCTAGCCTTCGCTGGGATAGGGCGGCTTGTGCCACCCCTTCGGCGAGTAGGTGAACACCTCACAGCCATCGGCCGTCACGCCGATGGAGTGCTCGAACTGCGCGGAGAGCGACTTGTCGCGAGTGACGGCGGTCCAGCCATCCTCCAGGATCTTCACGTCGGGACGGCCGGCATTGATCATCGGCTCGACCGTGAAAAACATCCCTTCCTGCAATTCCAGGCCGGTGCCGGGGCGGCCGTAGTGCAGGACGGTTGGGGCATCGTGGAACACCTGACCCAGACCATGGCCGCAGAAGTCGCGGACGACGGAGAAGCGGTTCTTCTCGGCGTAGGTCTGGATCGCGTGGCCGATATCGCCCAGACGGGCGCCGGGCTTGACGACCTCCAGCCCGCGCATCAGGCAGTCGTAGGTGACATCGCACAGCTTGCGCGCCTTCACGCTGGGTGTTCCGGCCCAGAACATCCGGCTGGTGTCGCCGTGCCAGCCGTCCAGGATCACGGTGATGTCGATGTTCAGGATATCGCCGTTCTGCAGCCGCTTCTGCTCGGAAGGAATGCCGTGGCAGATGACCCGGTTCACCGAGATGCATGTCGCCTTCGGAAAGCCCCGGTAATTGAGTGGCGCGGGCGTGGCGCCATGATCGCCGATGTACTCGTGGCACAGCAGATCCAACTCGCCCGTCGAAACGCCCGGCTCGACGTAGGGTGTAATGAAATCAAGCACCTCTGCGGCCAGCCGGCCGGCCTTACGCATGCCCTCGAAGTCTTCGGGGCCGTGCAGGGGAACCGTGCGTCGGTCCTGGGTTTCCACGGTTGCGGGGTCGCTGTTGCTCATCTCGGCGTCTTTGGCTGCTTCGCTGTCGATCCGGGGTAACTATCCAGGCTATGTATCTGGGCCGGGCGAGCTATAGCGCAAGCGCAAGCCGGCCGTCCAACCGAATACGTTCGAGCGTAATATCGCACGCGTAGCAGTATGCCTCCACCCCGCGCGCACGTGCGTCCTCAAGAGCCTTGGCATAAGCCGGGTCGATGTCCCCGGCGATCTCGAAGCGTGTGCAATCGGTGCGCTGCACGACGTAGAGCATCACCGCCCGGTGGCCGGCCTCGACCATATTGGCGAGTTCGTAGAGGTGCTTGGCTCCGCGTGCCGTCACCGAATCGGGGAACTCGGCCGCCTCGGCCCCGCGCTTCAGGTGCACGTTCTTGACCTCGACATAGCAGGAGGGGCGGTCGGCGTCTTCGAGCAGCAGGTCGATTCGGCTGTTCCGGCCATAGCGCACTTCCCGCCGCATAGTTTGATAGCCGGCCAACTCCGGCACCCGCCCCTCGGCGATTGCCTCGCCGGCGATCGCGTTGGGCCGGCCCGCATTGATGCCGACGAGGCCGCCGTCCGCCTCGACCAGTTCCCAGGAGTATTTCAGCTTGCGTTTCGGGTCGTCGCTGACTGACAGCCAGACCCTGGCGCCCGGCGCGCTCAGGCCCAGCATCGAGCCGGGATTGGCGACGTGCGCCGTCACGACGCTGCCGTCGGCAAGCTCGACATCGCTGAGGAAGCGCTTGTAGCGGCGCAGCAGGCGGCCTTCGACAAGGGGGTGCGGGAATTCCATGGCGCCCGGTCTTACTCATTCGCGCGCGCGCTTGCAACGCGGCGCTCGCTTGTGAAGCCCTTGGGCTTGCGCTGGCGGTATCGGCGTCGCAGCATGGCGCCGGCCAGACGATACGATCTACGAAGCAATACAAAACGAACGAGATGGAGCCCACATGACCATCCCGCGCCTTGCCATTGTCGCCTGTCTGCTGCTGCTTGCCGCCTGCGAGTCGCAGCCGTTCAACTTCGGCTGGGACGAAAGCGGCCCACGCCGGACGGGTGTCTGGGTCAAGCAGGGGGGCAGCGCCGATCAGCGTCAGCAGGACATGCGCGAGTGTATGCGCACGGCCCAGGCGCAGGTCGAACGCGACCGCCGGATCGACCAGGATACCGACGACCAAGGTGCCGGGACGACGCAGGGGACCGAGGACCTGATGCAGTCGATGCAGGGCTACGGCTACGAGCAGCGCCGTGACCGCCTCTTTGCGCAGTGCATGCAGGAAAAGGGCTATCGCCGGGAGTAGCCTTCGCGCCTCGCTCTTCTCCAGCGCTGGAAGGCTTACGCGGCAAACTGTCCGGCAAGCCAGTCACGAATCCGCGCCACCGGCTGCTCGTCCGCGCGCTCTCGCGGCCACGTCAGGTAATACCCGGCTGTCGGGCTCTCCACGCTTGGCCCAATCGACACCAGGGCGCCCTGGGCGATGTGCGAATCGACAAGATGGCGCCACCCCAGCGCCACGCCCTTGCCTGTCAGCGCCTGCTGCAACACCAGTGGATAGTTGTAATAGAACACGCGCGGCTTGGGCGGACGGCCTTCGACGCCCATTGCGGCAAACCAGCCTCGCCACGTCATCCACGGTTTGTCGCCGTCGTCCATGTGCAACAGCGGAGCCCGCAGCAGGTCGACGGGCAAAGCCTCCGCCAGTTCCGGGCTCTCTTGCAGCAGGCGGGGGCTGGCGACGGGCCGGACAGCCTCGGCGCAAAGGCGCTGGCAGTCCTGGTCAGGCCAGTTTCCGGTCCCCACGCGAATCGAGACGTCGAAGCCGGCCCTGTCCGCTTCGGCGTCGGAGTCGGAGATCAGCAGCCGCACGTCATAGCCACCGAGATGCGCATAGAGGTCGGAAAACCGCGGCATCAGCCACTGCTGCGCGAAGCCGGCATGACTTGCCAGGACCACCGTTTGCCGGGCGCGCTCGGCCTTGATGGCGGAGATCGTCGCGGCGATTCCGCCCAGCCCCTCGGCGACACCGGACCATAGCCGCAAACCCTCCGCCGTCAGTGTCAGGCGATTGTGATTGCGTCTGAAGAGCGGGCAGTCGAGGGCGAATTCCAGCGACTTGATGTGCCGGGTCACGGCCGGTTGGCTCATACCCAGCTCCTGCGCGGCGCGGGTGAAGCTGGCCAGTCGCGCGGCGCTTTCGAACACCGCCAGTGCGTTCAACGATGGCAGGTCACGGCGAAGGTTTTTCATAACCTGAAGTTATCAACGAAATAGCAATTTGGCACCTTTATTTCGGTATCACCGGCGTTGCAACGTTGGGCAGAAACGACACACCGGGAGCCCGACACATGGACACGCCGCCGATAGACGTCTCACTGCTTTACGATACCGGACAGGTTCGCGTTACCGGGGATGGCGGGGGCGAGATGGTGCTGCATCCCCATTGGCTGCGCGAGCGCTCGCACGAGGCGGCCGATTTCGATCCCGTCACGCGCCAGCGCCTGTTCGAGCCCGCGCTGCTGCCGGCCGACCTGCGTGTCGTCGGGATGGAGCGGTCAAGCGAGGACGAGCTTGCGCTGACGTTCAGCGATGGCGCCCGGTGCGGGTTCTCCCTCACAGCCATTCTGCGCGAGGCCGGTTGGCTGGACGACCCGGAAACGCCGCCGGCGCCGCAGCCCTGGGGGGCCGACCTGGATGCATGGCCGGGTGCCGACTGGGCCGCGCTGGAAGCGCCGGAGGTTTTGCGCGACATGCTGGCGGGCTTTGCGCGAAGCGGCTTCTGCATCATCAGGAACACGCCCACGCAGCCGGGCACGCTGGAGAGCATCGCGAAGTTTTTCGGCCACCTGCGCGATACGAACTTCGGCCCGATTTTCGACGTCATCACGAAGCCGCAGCCGATCGATCTGGCCTATACCGGCCTGCCGCTGTCGGCCCACGCGGACAATCCCTATCGCCAGCCGATTCCCGGAATCCAGATGCTGCATTGCCTGGAGAACGGCGTCGAGGGCGGTTTATCGACGCTGGTGGACGGTTTCGCTCTGGCCGAGGCATTGTTGGCCGAAGCGCCGGAACTGGCCCGCGTGCTGGAACGCACGACGGTTCGCTTCCGATACGAATCCGACGACACCATCCTGGAGAATCGGGGTCCACTGATCGAGCGCGACGGCGACGGCCGGCTGGTCCGGGTGCGTTTCAGCTCCCGCGTCGATTTCGTTCCGCCCCTGGACCCGGAAACGCTGGACATGTTCTATCGTGGCCGAAGCAGGATGTTCGAACTTGCGGCGGACCCGCGCTTCGAGATCCGTTTCCGGCTCGATCCGGGCATGCTGGTGATGATGGATAACCACCGTCTGCTGCACGGCCGCACCGGCTTCGACCACGCGGCCGCACGCCGGCATCTGCAGGGCTGCTACATCGACCACGACGGCCCGGACACGATGTACCGCGTCCTCTCCCGCAGATGGCGCGACGGCGAGGGCAGCGGCCGCGAAGCAGCGTAACAGCTTCGGACAAGGACCAGCGAACAGGATAGCGAGGAAGGTATGGCGAACACGGCGACAGCGGTATCGTTCCGGCAGATGAAGGACGGCACGGCGGAGGACTATGCACTGCTGGAGCGGCTGGAGGCCGGCTACGTCCAACAGCTGCCGGAGCGTATCCTGGCGGCTCTGCGGCGCCTGGAGGACAGCTTCTCCGGCTATCAGGTCACGCGCCTGGAGCATTCGCTGCAGTCCGCCACGCGCGCCTATCGCGACGGGGCCGACACCGACTGGATCGTGACCGCGCTGCTGCACGATATCGGTGACGATCTGGCGCCGCACAATCACGACAGCGTCGCCGCCGCGGTCCTGCGGCCCTATGTCAGGGAGGAGTGCGCGTGGGTGCTTCAGCATCACGGCATCTTCCAGCTTGCCTACTATGGCCATCACATCGGCGCCGACGCGGAGGCCCGGCGGAAGTACGCCGATCACCCGTGCTACGAGCGCACCGTCACCTTCTGCGAGCGCTGGGACCAGTCATCGTTCGATCCGGATTACGACACGCTGCCGCTGGAAACCTTCGAACCGATGGTGCGCGAGGTTTTCGCAAGGCCGCCCTGGGACGAGCGATATCTGCGTCCCGGAGAGCACGTGCCGCTCGTCGCGGTCTAGGTTTCCGCCGCTTGGCTACGCACCCTGCGTTCGTTTCCCGGAAAAGCGGCGATAGGCGAGGGGCAGCAGCGATAGCAGGGCAAGACCGGCCATCGGAGCGATCACTGTCGGATCGGTCAACAGGTCCAGGCCGGGTGCACCGCCGGCGGCGACAATGGCGTCGAGACCGTTGCCGATGCTGACGTAGACGAACGAGCCGGGGATGATGCCAATCGCTGTCGCGGCGGTGTATGTGCCGAGCCGTACGCCCACGAGAGCGGGCGCAAGGTTCACCAGCCAGAACGGGAACACCGGAATCAGCCGCAGCGCCAGCAGATAGCTGAAGGCGTCATTGCGAAAGCCGGCAACGACTCGTGTCAGCCGTGGGCCGGCACGGGCGCGCAATTGCTCGCCCAGGGCCGTCCGCGCTGCCAGGAAGATGCCGATCGCGCCAAGCGTGGCCGACACCACGACGAGAGCGGTGCCCAGCCACAGGCCGAACAGAAAACCGCCCAAAATCGTCAGGAGGCTTGCGCCCGGCAGCGACAGTGCCGTCGCGGCGGCATAAGCAGTGACGTAGGTGGCGGCGGCGAGCAGCGCGTTTGCCTCCACCTGCCGCATCAGCCACGCCTGGTGACGGGCCAGCGCCTCCATGGTGAGGTAGCTGTGCAGATCGAGCGCGAACGTCCCCGCAAGCGCGGTGGCGATGGCCGCCAGAGGTAGCCAGCGTCCGAGGTTGCGGGCTTTCACCATCATTCCGTCTTTCTTCCTGGGCTGCGTGAATGGTTCAAAAGGACCTCAGCGGTCCGTTCCATAGTCCGGAATATGCGGGAAAAAGCGCCGGAATGACGTGACGGCCGTCACATCGCGGCCTGTCGGCGTCCGGGAACGGTCGACCCAACCGCTCTGTCACGCTAAGAAGCGGCATTGGCAAGAGTGGGAGGAAACCGGATGGAAGAGCCCAAGACACTTCTTCAGATGGCGGGCGCACCGCTGGAACCCGCGCGATGGCCCGAGGCCGCGCTGGTCGTGATCGACGCGCAGGGCGAATACCGCGAAGGCAAGCTGCCGCTGGAGGGTATCGGGCCGGCCCTCGACAATCTCGACGACCTCATGTCACGTGCCCGGCAGGCCGGCGCCCCCGTGATACATATTGCCCATCAAGGCCGTCCTGGAGGACTTTTCGATCCCGATGGGCCCGGCGGCCAGATCATGCCCGAAGCCGCCCCCTTGGACGGTGAGCCGGTGGTGAAGAAGGGACTGCCGAACGCTTTCGCGGGAACGGATTTGCAGGACCGGCTGAAGGCAATCGGGCGTCCGCAGCTCGTGCTGGCGGGCTTCATGACGCATATGTGCGTCAGCGCCACCGCGCGTGCAGGCCTCGACCTCGGCTACCGGGTCACTGTGGTGGGCGATGCCACGGCCACCCGTGCGCTCCCGGACCCGCTTGGCGGTGCGCCGGTGCCGGCGGAAACGGTGCACCGCGCCGCCCTGGCCGCCCTGGCCGATCGCTTCGCCATCGTCGCAGCCGCGGCGGACATTGGTTGAGGCGGACATCGCCCTCAGCCGCCGCACCTATCCGCCCCGCAATTCTCCGCCCTCGAAGAAGCGCGGCGTGCCCAGGTCGGCGAAGCGGATCTTCTCGAACACGCGCTGGCCGTTGGTGTCGAGGAACCGGAGATCCTGCTTCTCGTCCAGCTTGTCCTCGACCACGAAGAAGTGGGCGCCATAACGCTGGCGGAGCAGGGCGGGCGGCAGTTCGTAGGCGATGAACTTGTGGATACCCTTCGCTTCCAGGGTCTTCAGGAGGGTTTCGTCATCCAGGCTGCCGTAAGAGGTCAGCACGATGATCGGCCCGCTTCCGGTCAACAGCATCGCGGCCTTCATGTCGCCTCCGCCATCACTTTCCCTGTTCCGTGGCCGCGATTGTAGCCGCCGTGCCAGGTATTCGGATTGATCCAGTTCATTCCCTTGCCGCCCAGCCCCGGCGATCATGCCTTCCACACAGGAGGGCAGGCCCGTGTATATCAAGTGGTTCTCCGAACTTGGCATGGACGATGTCGGGCTGGTGGGTGGCAAGAACGCCTCCCTCGGCGAGATGACGCGGGAGCTCGCGCCGCTGGGGCTGCGCATCCCCAAGGGATTCGCGATAACGGCCGAGGCCTACCGTGCCATGCTGGAGCGGGCCGGCATCGCGGACGAACTGCACGAGTTGCTGGACGATATCGACAAGAACGACGCGGCCGATTTCAGCCGCCGCGCCGGCCGTGCTCGCGACCTGGTCTACGGTGCTGGCCTGATGCCGGAGCTTGCCGACGAGGTTCGCGACGCTTATCGAGCGCTGTGCGACGAGTACGGCCCCGAGACCGCTGTCGCCGTGCGAAGTTCCGCAACGGCGGAGGATCTGCCGACCGCCAGCTTTGCAGGTCAGCACGATACCTTCCTGAACGTCCATGGCGCCGAGATGCTGTTGGATGCCTGCCGGCGCTGCTTTGCGTCCATCTTCACGGACCGGGCGGTTTCGTACCGAATCGACAAGGGCTTCGACCATTTCCAGGTGGCGCTGTCGGTCGGCATCATGAAGATGGTCCGCGCCGACATGGCGGCGAGCGGCGTCAGCTTCTCCATCGATACGGAAACCGGCCACCCGGACGTCGTCTTCATTACCGGGGCCTACGGGCTGGGCGAGAACGTTGTGCAGGGCACCGTCGACCCGGACGAGTTCTACGTCCATAAGCCGACCTTCAAGGCGGGCTATCGTGCCGTGCTGCGCCGCGGCCTTGGCGACAAGCAGGTGAAGATGGTGCTCGCTTCCGGCCGCACGCGCGAGGCCGCGCGCAACGTGCCGACGCCGAAGGCGGACCGGGAGCGATACTGCATCACCGACGCCGAGGCTCTCGACCTGGCCGACGCCGCCATCCGCATCGAGGACCACTACACGAAGCGTGCCGGGCATCCGATGCCCATGGACATCGAGTGGGCGAAGGATGGTGTGGACGGTCATCTCTACATTGTGCAGGCGCGGCCGGAAACCGTCGCTTCCCAGCGGCGGCCCAACATGCTGACCACCTACACCGTCACCGCAACGGCGCCCGTCCTCGTGACGGGCCGGGCGGTGGGGGGCAAGATCGCCTCCGGGCCGGTGCGGGTGGCTCACGACATGCACGACCTGACCGACTTCAAGCCTGGACAGGTTCTGGTCGCCGATACCACCACGCCGGACTGGGAGCCGGTAATGAAGCGCGCCGCCGCTATCGTCACCAATCGCGGGGGGCGCACGTGCCACGCCGCCATCGTCGCGCGCGAACTGGGCATTCCCGCAGTCGTGGGCACCGGGGACGCCACCGGGCACATACGGCCTCAGCAGACGGTAACGGTTTCCTGCGCGGAGGGCGATACCGGGAAGGTCTACGACGGCAAGGTGGCGTTCGAGTCCAAGGAGGTGGACCTCAGCGGCCTGTCCCAACCGAAGACGAAGATCATGCTGAACCTGGGCAACCCGGACATGGCGTTCAGCACCAGTCTGCTGCCCAACGACGGTGTTGGTCTGGCCCGGATGGAGTTCATCATCAGCGAGTCGATCAAGGCCCACCCGATGGCGCTGGTCCATCCCGAGCGGATCCAGGACGCCGGTGAGCGCGCTGAGATCGAACGGCTGACCCAGGGCTTTGCCGAGCCGACGGATTACTTCGTGCGCACGCTGTCGGAGGGCATCGGCACCATTGCGGCCGCCTTCTATCCGAAACCCGTCATCGTCCGCATGTCGGATTTCAAGACAAACGAATATGCCCAGCTTCTGGGCGGACGCGGCTTCGAGCCGGAGGAAGCGAACCCCATGCTCGGCTTTCGCGGCGCGGCGCGCTACGCCCATCCGGCCTACGCCGAGGGCTTCGCCCTTGAATGCCGGGCGCTGCGGCGCGTGCGCGAGGAAATGGGGCTGACCAACGTCCGTGTGATGATTCCCTTCTGCCGTCGGGTGGAGGAAGGCCGCAAGGTACTGGACGCGATGGCCGAGAACGGGCTGCGCCGGGGCGAGAACGGGCTCGAGGTCTACGTCATGTGCGAGATTCCGAACAACATCATCCAGGCGGACGCCTTCGCCGAGCTGTTCGACGGCTTCTCCATCGGCTCCAACGACCTGACGCAGCTTACCCTCGGCGTCGATCGGGATTCCGAGATCGTCGCCTTCGACTTCGACGAGCGCGATCCCGGTATGATGGCGTTCCTGCGCATGGCGGTGGAGGGTGCGAAGCGCAACGGCCGCCATTCGGGGATTTGCGGTCAGGCGCCGTCCGACTATCCCGAGGTGGCGCGCTTCCTGGTGGCCCAGGGAATTGACTCGCTGAGCCTTAACCCGGACCGTGTGCTGGCTACGACGCTGGAGGTGCTGAATATCGAGCGCGAACTGTCCGGCGGCGCCTCGACGGGACAGGGCGAGGCCGCCGCACGCCCGGCCAAATGATGGCCATCCCCGGAAATTGCCTCACATCGATTGATCCGGCGCAATTCCCGCTCAAGCCCGGTACGTAAACTGCTGTCCAGAAATACGATACACCGTAAGCGGAGAGACAGGATGGCTGAACAGCCCGGCACCGGCGGGCTCGCCGAGACGGACGAGGCCGCACTCGACATCGACGTCACGAAAGTTTGCTACATCGTCGTCAAGGCGCGCGAGCTTGATGCGCGCGAGGATGTGGTCGAGCCGGACTATGCCTCCAACGCGGCGGACGACCAGTGCCGCCAGGTGCTGGAGGCCTACGCCGACGATCCGGTCTTCGACGAGTTGAAGCAGGCGATCGATGACCTGAACTGGGACGAACAGTGCACGGTCGTGGCGCTGGCCTGGGTCGGGCGCGGCACCTATGCGAAGGGGGACTGGGCAGAGGCGCTGCAGGCCGCGCAGGACGAACATACCGACAATACGTCTCTCTATCTCCTCGGCATGCCGCTACTCGCCGACTATCTTGAGGAGGGTCTGGCGGCGTTCGACCTGTCTTGCGAGGATTTCGAGATGGGGCACCTTTGACGTAGCGCCCGAGTCAGTCCGTGGGGTCCTCGGCGTCGCGGCGGCCTTCGAAGGCGTCGGCGAGTTCGCGTTCCAATCGCTCGGGCTCATCTGCGTAGCGCGGCGAGATGTGCAGCGCTTCCACCCGCTGCACGCCGGCAAGGCGCGCCATGTGGCCGGCCTGGACGGCCGTCAGGTGCTTGCGGTCGGCGGCGGCGGCCCGGTCGTTGTGCGAGAACGCTGTCTCGATGAAAAGAATGTCGGCGTCGCGCGCGAGATCGACGATTCGGTGCTTGTTCCGGCCGGTATAGGCGGTATCGACGACGTAGGCGACCTTCTGGCCTTCGGTAGTGGAAAGAACGCGCTCCTTCAGCGTGCCGAGCGGCAATTCCACCGGCGCTTCTTGTGTTTTCTCCCGCCAGGCCACCGCAATTGGCGTATTGTCCGGTTGTCCTTCCAGCACCGCCCGTTTGAGGTCGCGCAGCCAGGGACCGACGACAAGCCCCATGTCCTCCACGCGGTTGCGCCAGACGTTGATATGCCCGCGCTCCTCCAGCGCGAAGCCCAGGCAGGGAATGCCGTGGTCGAGGACAGCCGCCCGCACCCAAATCATCGGTTCATCCAGCACGATGCCATCGCTCAGCGCTACGGCGCCCACATCCTCGCGAGCAAAGCGCCTGGACAATCGGAACCGCGCCCGCCTTCCTTGGGTGGACGAGATCACTTCGGTTGCCTGGAAGCAGACATCGGTGGTGAATCGCTCCACCAGATTCCAGCTATAGCTGGCCAGCCGATGGCCAAGGCGGTCGATGAAGCCCTCGGGGCCGACCACACGCAACGTCATGTCGCGTCCCAGCACCGCGCGCAGCAGCCGGTCGAAGTCGGCGAAATGGTCCATGTGCATGTGCGACACGAAGATGTCCTGCAAGCCGAGGATATCGCGCATCGACAGCGTCGAGATATCGCCGAGATCGAAGAGGAGGCCGCGCCGCTCGAACATGAAGCGGACATGGACAACCGGGTCGCCGTCCATGCCGTTCAGCGATCGGGCGTGCAAAAGCGGTTTCATGCCTGCCGGATACGGTTTGCCGGATTACCGATCGGCCTCGAAAGGTCGCTCACTCAGGGAGCATCGGCAAGGGTGATTGCGATGACAATCTGCGTCGCCATTGCCGTGAACGGGAACATGCTGGCGTGGAAACGGGGTTTATGCCAACTTCTGGGCCAACTTGGCAGCGATTCAACCCGCAAGGAGCGACAGCACGATGAAGGCGCTTTCCGCCCTGGTATTCATCCTCGCTCTGGCAGCCGCGTCCACGCAGGCGGCGCAGGCCGACCCGGTCGTTTTGATGTCCACGAGCCATGGCGACATCCGCGTCGAATTGGACCGGGAGAAGGCGCCGGAGACGGTCGACAACTTCCTGCGCTATGTGGAAGAAGGCCACTATGACGGCACCATCTTCCATCGCGTGATCTCGAATTTCATGATCCAGGGCGGCGGTTACACTCAGGACTTCCAGAAGAAAGCCACGCATGAGCCGATCCGTAACGAAGCGGATAACGGCCTGAAGAACGATCGCGGCACTATTGCGATGGCCCGGACGGCGGATCCTCATTCCGCAACCGCGCAGTTCTTTATTAACGTGACGAACAACGATTTCCTGAACCACGCCGCCAAGACGCGGCGAGGGTGGGGGTATGCGGTGTTCGGCCGTGTCGTCGAGGGCATGGATACCGTGGACGCAATCCGTAGCCTCCCGACGGGGCCGCAAGGCCCGTTCCCGAAGGATGTGCCAAGGGAGCCGGTCGTCATCGAATCGATGGAGGTCGTGACGCCGGCCGACTGATAGCCCTGGCCGTACCGGGCGGGACTACCTCGGGATGATGTCGCCGAAGGCGTCGTGGAGCCGCTCGACGTCGTTGATGTGCGCGTCCGTCCGCTCGAGGCAGCGTGTGCCGACCTGGGAGCAGAGGAAGTTTATCAGGCTGAACGCCACGGTATGGGAGTCGAAGATCGTTGCGCCGCGGCTGTGACAGCGAAGATGCACGACGTCGCCCCGCGAGGACGGAGCGGCTGTCATATCGCTTAAGAGGATGACGGGTACGGATCGCTCGGCCAGGACCTGGAGGATCCGTTCCACCTGCGGTGGGCGCCGCCGGAACGCGGCGAGGACCAAGACATCGTCGGTGCCGATCTCGGCGAACACTTCCGCCAGTTCCCACGCCGAATCCGAGATGGGCCGCACGCCGGCGCGAACATTGCGCAGCACGCTCTGAAGATAGCGGGCGATCGCATAGCTCATGCGGAACCCCCCGACCCAGACCACCCGCTTGGCACTCAATAGCTGGATAGCGCGCTGCAATGCCGTACGATCGATCGAGCGGTTCGACCGCTGAAGATTCTCCACTTCCCGATTGAGGTGCTCGCCAAGGGCGTCCTGCTCGGCTTGCGGCACTTCCTGACCCAATCCCCGCAGCGGCGAGGCCCAGGGGACGCGCGCGGCGGCATAGCGCGCATCCTCGAAGCGGTGATAGCCCAGACGCTGAAACAGCCTTGCGGCCGTCGCCTTCGAGACTCCGGCCTTCCGCGCCAGAGTAGTGGCCGAATAGCCGACGAGATCGCCACCGCATTCAAGCACAACGTCGGCCAAGCGCTGTTGACGCGGGCTCAGGTCATCGTAGACAGCAAGGATTCTGTCGTCGATCCGGGCCGGATCCGCAGTGAGTGCTGTTTCGATCATTTCATGAAACAGTGTTTCATAAGGGTCTTGACATTCCTTGGGCCTAATGAGCAGCATGAGTGTGCGAAGGCCAACAACAATATAATGGCGGATCGTGCCTTATCTGAAACGCTGTTTCAAGTTCGGCGTGCGCCAGCTTCGGGAAGGTTATCGCGGAGCGCGTGAATGTTCTGGGGGAGAGATATTCGTGGGCAGGCCGCGAATGCATGTAGGGCCGGACCATGGTCCATACCAGAAGCCTTCTCGCCGCGCCGGCACGATACCGTCGGACGACGCCAAGCCTACATTCACCTTACCGGATGACGGCGAGGCAATGATGACGGCAAGACGGGCAAGCGTCGGCTGCCGTCGCTTGCCGTGCGATGGAGCGAACCAAGCGGGAGGCTTTTACATGAAACGCGTGCTCACCTCCGTCCTTGCGGCCGCGGCCCTTCTGGTGGCCGGAACGGCCGTCGCGCAGGACAAGATCACCGTGGCGACGGACACTAATTTCAAGCCGTTCTCGTTCAAGAACGACGAGGGCAATTACGTCGGCTTCGACATCGATATGTGGCAGGCCATCGCCGAGAAGATGGATGCCGATTACGAGCTCCGTCCGATGGACTTCAACGGCATCATCCCGGGCCTGCAGACCGGCAACGTCGACGTGGCGGTGGCCGGCATGTCGGTGACGGCGAAGCGGGAGAAGGTAATCGACTTCTCCTATCCATACTACAAGGCCGGTCTCGTCATCATGGTGCGCGCCGACAACAGCGACATCGGCAAGCTCGAGGACCTGTCGGGCAAGGTCGTGGCGACGAAGCAGGGCACCTCGACCATTCCGTTCCTGAAGGAAAACATCGAGGCCGGCGTGCTCGATCCGACCGAGATCAAGAAGTACCCGAACATCACCGATGCATTCCTTGAACTGCGGGCCGGCGGCACGGATGCCGTCATCTTCGACCTGCCGCCGCTGGCGGATTACGCCAATGGTGTCGGCAAGGACGCGGTGAAGCTCGTCGGCCCTCTCTACATGGGGCACCACTACGGCATCGGCTTCCCGGCAGGCAGCGAGCTGCGCGACCCGGTCAACGTCGCCATCCTGGAACTCAAGGAATCCGGCGAATACGACAAGATCTACAAGAAGTGGTTCGGTTCCGAGCCGAAATAATCGACATTCGATGACACCATGTGCGGTGGGAAGCCGGTAACGCTTCCCACCGTATTTGTTGCGAGGCGCCGATGTCCGGTTTCGAATTCAAGTGGAGCGTCGTCCTGAACTCCGTTCCCACGTTGTTGGGCGGCGCGGAACTGACGCTGATCATTACCATTGGCGGGCTATTGTTCGGTTTCATTCTCGGCACCGTGGCCGGGCTGATGAAGCTGTCCGGCAAGCCCGTCATCCGCCCCGTTGCCAATTGCTATATCGAGGCGATCCGCGGCACGCCTTTCATGGTGCAGGTCATGTTCCTGTACTTCGGCGTTCCGCTTGCGCTGGGCACGCGCATCCCGCCGCTGACGGCAGCCATCGTCGCCGTGGCGGTGAATGCCGGCGCCTATGTGGCCGAGATCGTGCGCGGCGCGGTACAGTCGATCGACCGCGGACAGATGGAGGCTGGGCGCTCCATCGGCCTGTCGCACCGCCAGGCAATGCTCTACGTCGTCTGGCCACAGGCCTTTCGCCGCATGATTCCGCCGCTTGGCAACCAGTTCATCATCTCGTTGAAGGATACCTCGCTGCTGGTCGTGATCGGCGTTGGCGAGCTTACGCGCACGGGGCAGGAGATCGTGGCCGAGAACTTCCGGGCCTTCGAGGTCTGGCTCGCGGTTGCGGTGATCTACTTCGTCATGACCTACACCCTCTCCAGAGGGTTGCGTTACGTCGAGTACCGGGTATCGGCTTCTGAACGGGCGAGGTCCAGCAGCACATGATCGAGGTTCAGGATCTTCACAAGAATTTCGGGCATGTCGAGGTGTTGCGCGGCATCGACGCCAGCGTCGCGGCGGGCGAAGTGGTGGTCGTCGTCGGCCCGTCGGGCTCCGGCAAGTCGACGTTCCTGCGTTGCATCAACCGGCTGGAGGAGGTGACGTCCGGGCGCATCCTGATCGAAGGACAAGATGTCAGGGATTCGCGCACGGATATCAATATGATCCGCGCCGAAGTCGGCATGGTGTTTCAACAGTTCAACCTGTTTCCGCACCTCACCGCGCTCGGTAACGTCACGCTCGGCCCGCGCAAGGTGCGCGGTGCCAGTAAGGCCGAAGCCGACGATATTGGCCGCAAGATGCTGGAGAAGGTCGGGCTTGGCGACAAGATCGACAACTATCCCTCCCAGCTTTCGGGCGGCCAGCAGCAGCGCGTCGCCATCGCACGCTCGCTCGCGCTGTCGCCCAAGGCGATGCTGTTCGACGAGCCGACATCGGCCCTTGATCCGGAACTGGTCGGTGAAGTGCTAGCGGTGATGCGCGACCTTGCCCGCGAGGGCATGACGATGATCGTGGTGTCGCACGAGATGGGCTTCGCCCGCGACGTCGCGGATCGCGTCATCTTCATGGACGGGGGCGTCATCGTCGAAGAAGGCAAGCCCAGCCAAATCTTCAAGCAGCCGAAAAGTGCGCGTCTCAAGGACTTCCTGCGCCGGGTGATCGAACACTGACGCAGCCTGCGTGGGACGAGAGAATCATTCATTGCGTCGATCAAGAGAGTTCCATGACCATCGATTTTGCATCGGTTTATGCCGCCGCCCGGAACCATCGCGAGGACATCGCCCGTTTCCTGCGCGACATGGTCGCCATTCCCAGCGAAAGCTGCCAGGAAGGCGCGGTGGTGAAGCGCGTCAAGCAGGAGATGGAGAAGGTCGGCTTCGACCGTGTCGAGATCGACCCGATGGGCAACGTCCTGGGCTACATCGGCAACGGAAGCCGGTTGATCGCACTCGACGCCCACCTCGATACCGTCGGCATCGGCGACCGCTCGCAGTGGGAGCACGACCCTTATAAGGGCTATGACGATCCGGACATCGTTTATGGCCGTGGAACCAGCGATCAGGAAGGCGGCATGGCCTCGATGGTCTACGCCGGCAAGATCATCAAGGAGCTGGGTCTCGACGGCGACTACACGCTGCTGTGCACCGGCACCGTGCAGGAAGAGGACTGCGACGGCCTGTGCTGGCAGTATATCGCACAGGAAGACGGCATCCGGCCCGAGTTCGTCGTCAGCACCGAGCCGACGGCGTGCAACATTGCACTCGGTCAGCGCGGACGGATGGAAATCAAAGTCTCGGTCACCGGGCGCAGCGCGCACGGCGCGGTGCCGGAGCGCGGCCGGAACGCGATCTTCCGCATGGCGCCGATACTGGCGGAGCTTGAGGATCTCGCTGGGCGCCTGGGCAACGACGATTTCCTCGGCAAGGGTAGCCTGACGGTATCCGAGATCTTCTCGACCTCCCCCTCGCGCTGTGCCGTGGCCGATTCCTGCTGGATATCCATCGACCGGCGTCTCACATGGGGCGAAACGGCGGAAGGGGCGCTAGAGGAGATTCGCGCACTGGAATCGGTGAAGCGCGTGAGCGCCGAGGTCTCGATGTACAGCTACGACGAGGCGTCCTGGACCGGGCTGGTCTATCCGACCGAATGCTTCTTCCCAGCTTGGCGCCTGGAGTCGGAGCATCCGGCCTGCCGGACCCTTGTGAAGGCCTACCGAGGGCTTTTTGGCGGCGAGCCGAAGCTGGGGCGATGGGACTTCTCCACAAATGGTGTCTCGATCATGGGCAGGCTCGGAATTCCTTGCATCGGTTTCGGGCCCGGCCACGAGGATCAGGCGCACGCTCCGAACGAGATCACCTGGAAGGACGAATTGATGCGAGCAGCGGCAATGTACGCCGTCATTCCGCTCGTCTACGCGAACGGGGAAGGGCAAGGGTAGGGCCGTCATGCATATCCTGGCTGCACAGGTCGAGGTTCCGGCCGTTACCACGGCGCGTGAGCGGGATGCCTGGGTCACGGAGTTGTGCGGGCGCCTTTCCGCGTCCTTGAATGCGAACACAGCGGATCTGGTGGTTCTTCCCGAGTTGACAACCATCGACTACGGCCTTGCCAGCTTCGGCGAGCTTGCCGAACTTGCCGAGACGCTGGACGGTCCGTCCACGCAGGCCTTCGGTGCTCTGGCAAGGGAAACGGGCGCTTGGGTCACTTTCGGCATGCCGCGGGCCGACGGCGACACCTTCCGCATCAGCCAGGTCTTCGTCGGCCCGGACGGCGAGCCGCGCGGCCATTATGACAAGCTGCACCTCGTCGGTTTCGGCGACATCCGCGAAACGCGGTTTTTCTCCCCTGGCAATCATCTGGCCGTGTTCGAGATTGCCGGCATGCGGGTTGCCCCGGTCATTTGCTACGATTTCCGGTTCTCCGGCCTGTTCGACCGGCTCTGCCGGGAGCTGGGAGTGGAGCTGGTGCTGCACCCCGTCGCGTTCGCCCGGGACGATACCTTTGCGAGCTGGCATGCATTCGCGGTCGCCCGTGCGCTGGAGTGGCAGGTTCATGTCCTCAGCCTGAACAGGGCGGGTGCCAATTTCGGCCGGTCGATCTATGTGCCGCCCTGGGTGGATCAGGCGACCTCCACCACTGTGTTCGGGGACCGGGAGAGCTTGGTGCGTCTCGACATTGCAAAGACGGCTATCGACGAAAGTCGCCGCGACCACCCTTTGCAGACGGATCGACGCCACGACTATTCGAAGATTCCCGTTGAATCGTAAAAGCGCCTCCGTTTCGAATCGCTAAATCACAATATTCATGAACGTTCGTGTAATTTGGTAGTTTTTTGTTGGATGTTCATGAAGTCGCGTTATGAGCGCGCGCCTCAAAATTTTTCGTTCAAATCAGTTTCGATACAATAAATCTTCAAGATAAAGGATACAACTTTAGTAGAATACAAATCGAATGGCGAAAATGCTAACCCTTAAGATGGCGAAGGCATCGCCGTGGGACGGTATTTTCGAACTGGCGGAACCATGAATATCAAACATGAGGATCGGCAGCTTCTAAGGCTTGTCTGCCAGGGCTGCACGCGGATTGAGGTTGCCAATCGTAGCGGGTTGCGGCTTGGCGAGGTGGATAGTCGTCTTCGGGCAATCCTGTGCGCCCTTCGACGGGAGGTCGACCGCGTCGCCGAGGGCCGCCGAGGGATCGTATCGACCGGCTCTACGTCGCGTAGCGGCTAGCAGGACGCTGAAAAACCCGGCCGAGGCGCGCTCAACCGTTGGATTTTCGGGCGGCGATGTCTGAGCGCGGGCTGGGATCGAGGGCGTTGCATTCCCGGCGGTGGTGG
>NZ_QPMH01000021.1 GCF_003344765.1 Ferruginivarius sediminum
TCGTCGTTGCCGCCTGGCCCGAGGCCACCGCCAGCGCCGCCGCGCCGCCCTCCAGTGCCGCCACCCGCTGCTCCAGCACGTCGCACGTCGGGTTCATGATCCGCGTGTAGACGTTGCCCAACTCGGCCAGGGCGAACAGGTCCTCGGCGCGTGCGGTGGTGCCGAGGTCGAACGAGGTCGTCTGATAGATCGGCACCGCGACCGCGCCGGTGGTCGGATCGGCGCGGTGGCCGTGGTGCAGGCACAAGGTTTCCGCGTGGGTCGTCGAAGTCGTCATGTTTCTCTCCGGGGTTCGTTCAGGGTGTTTAAAAAGGCCAGTCAGGGGCGGTAGATCTCGCCACGCACCGCCGCGACGATCTCCGAGCGGCTGATGCCCATGTCGTGCAGCATGCGCTCGTCCAGCTCACGAAGCTGGGAGATGGCGCGGCGCTCGTCCCACCAATCGTTGATGGCCGTGACAAGCGCCTGGACGATTCGGACAGGCAGGGATGCGCCCTGGGGAATTGTGGCCGAACGGGCCATATCGAACTGTGTCATGATCTCGTCTCCTCCTTTCCTTTTCCCGTCGCGGGATAGCCCGCGCGACGGCAAGCGGTATTACCCGCAAACCGCTGGGGCCGGAGTGACGGCGATCACACGCCAATCACGGTATCGTGAAAAAATGGAATGAAGCTTAGACCGAACGCTCACCGACGAGGGCGAAGACCTGCTGTGAGCCGAAGCCGCGAATGTCGTACTCGCCAAGCTCTTCGGTTCGGAACTGCTCGTTCAGCAGCGCCTGCGTGTCGCCTGTCAGGCAGATCTGCATCGGCTCGGCGAACTGCTCAAGGCGAGAGGCGAGGTTCACGGCCGGGCCGAAGACGTCGTAGACATACTTCTGGATGCCTATCAGCGAGCCGATGAGCGGCCCGGTGTGGATGCCGATGCGGCAGCGCCATTGCGTGGGATGCGCGGCGTTGCGTTTTTCCAGGTAGCGCCGGAAACGCAGCGCGGACTTCGCGACGTTGGTGGCGTGGTCGACGTTCGGATCCGGCACGCCCGAGACGGCCATGTAGGCATCGCCGATCGTCTTGATCCGCTCGCAGCCGAACAGCTCGCTGATGCGGTCGAAGGCGGAGAAGATGTCGTTCAATTCGGCCACGATGGACGATGGATCCCGCGCGACGGCCATCTCGGTGAAGCCCACGAAGTCCAGCATCAGGACCGAGGCGGCCTCGAAGCGCTGCGGCGTGGCCGAGCCGAAGTCGCGCAGCTCGTTGTAGACGGTGCGCGGCATCAGGTTCAGCAGCAGCTTTTCGACGCGCTCCTTCTCGCGCTCCAGTTCCCGCGCGCGGCGCTCGGCAAGGCGGGAGTAGGAATCCAGCATGTATTCCGCCTCGCGCTGCTTGCTGACGTCGCGGGCCTCGACCACGATGCGCTCGCCGCCGTCGATGGTCTGGGCGCGGAAATCGACGGCAAGGCTGAGCGTGCGCGCGCCCGCCTTGACCTCGCGGTCCACCGAGAAGGGGCGGCCGCGCCCCAGCCTGTCCCGCAGCCGCTCGACGTTGAGGTCGGCGATGCGAATATCGAGCCGGTCCTCCCCGCCCTCGGCCGGCGGCGGGAAAAGCTGAAAGAACCGGGCGTTCTCGGCCAGGATTTCCAGGCTTTCGCCATCGGCCACGGCGACGGCGTGGTTGAGCTGCTGGAACACCTGCGGAAGAAGACCGGGGGAAGACATGCTGGCCGCCAGAACCTCAGCCGTGCCGCGAGACGATGAAGGGCTCGCGGCGCAGTACCTGCGCGCGCACGAAATCGATGTCCGCCGGGTCGAAGTCGAAGTCTTCCAGGGTCTCGCAGAGAAGCTCGGTGATCTCCTGGAACTCGGCCGGTCCGATGGCCAGCGGCTGATGCACGCGGCGAAGCTGTTCGTCCGTGAACGAAGCGGGGCCCTGCATCATCTGGGCCACGAACTTCGTCTGATGGTCGATCAGCCGCGGCATCTCCACGTTCGCGAAATACCCCTGTAGATCGGGTGAATCTATAACTCTATCGTAGAACGCGGAGACGATCTTTCGAACAAAAGAGAAGCCACCGTAACGCTCGAATATTGTCTGCGCCATGGTTGCGTACCCGTGATTTATTTGTACGGACCGATCATCGCATATTCCCCAGAGAACAAAAGTGAATATTGTCGGCGCGGCGACGGGCCCCAGCCTTGGGCGCCCGTCGCTGTCCTTGCCAATGCAATGCCGTGCCGCCGCCTATCGCGACTGGGCGATCTGCGGGCGGTCGTCGTGGCGTTCGCGGTCGCGATAGAAGATGTGCTGACCGATGCGCGGACCCTTGGCGAACATGGTCCGCCATTCGGGGCTGACGTAGTCCGCGTGGTACCACATGGCGCCGTTCGTCGGGTCGTCGGAGTACTGCCAGAAAACCCGCCGCGCGATCGCCTGCGTCTCCCGCCATGCGGCCAGGTGCTGCGGCTTGTCGCTGAGGCCGTCGCACCACCACGAGAACTGACAGCGGTGCAGGACCTCTTCGCCGCCTTGACGCACCACGTCGCATACGTCGTCGGGGAAACGCGGGTCGGCAACACGGTTCATGACGACATGTCCGACGGCCAGCTTGCCGTCGCCCGGTTCGCCGCGCGCCTCGAAATAGATCGTCAGCGCCAGGCACCGGATCTGCTCTTTGACCGGAACGACGGCTTCGGCGTCCCGGGATGCCGACAGCATCACGCACCCGAGAAATGCGAGAAGGCCGGCAGTCGTTCGGAGCGGCCGATAGGCAATAATTCGCCAAACGGCGAGGATACCTTTCCTCGTCATTGGCCAAATCCTCCCCTCTGTGCCGCGCACACCCCGCGCACGGCAACGCTGCACAAATGCAGGAACTAGGGTGCCCCCGGTCCCGACCCCGACCTGCAGCGATGCCCCCATATTTAACGTAATGTAAACGTTTTTGGAGTCTTGATTGATTCTGTCTGGTTGAACAGAGGGTTAGCTGGACGAGTCTGCGCTCACGCCGTGGAAGGACAGCCTGAAATCGCGCGGATCAGTCCTCGCGGCGGGCGTTATCCAGTGCGGCGCCGTCGAGATTGGCGTCCGTGAGGACGGTGTCGCGTAGGTCCGCCCCACTGAGGTCGGCGTCGCGAAGCTCGCATCCCCTAAGGTCGCAGCCGCGGAGATCCGCCCCGCCCAGACGGGCCATCGGCAGGCGGGCACCGCGCAGCGAGGCGCCGGCAAGTTTCGCGTTTTCCAGGTTCGTCCGCCAGACTTGCCCCTGGCGTCCGATATTCTCGACCGGTCCCAGATCGGCCTCCGTGAGGTCCGCGTTGTGGAGCGCCGCCTGCTGCAGGTTCACGCCGCGAAGGTCGGATTTGCTGAGGTCGGATTCGCGCAGGTCCGCGTAAAGGCCTTGTGCCATCGCCAGGTTCGAGCCAGCCAGCCGGGCACCACGCAGGACGCAGCGCTCCATCAGCGCGGCGGCCAGCCGAAGGCCAGAGCGGTCCAGATCGCTCAGATCGGCGTCGCAGAGGTTGGCGCGTTCGCCGCTTCCGCCGTCGCTGTCCACCCAGCGCTTGTGTTCCTGCAGTATGTTGTCGAGTTGCTCCGACAAGTCCTCGCGCAGGCGGGCGCGGACAGCGTCGAAGAACTCGGGCGCGTCGCGCATGCCGGTGTCGAGCAGGGCGCCGCGGATATCCGCGTCCTGAAACCGCGCCCCGGTGATCTGCGCGTCGCTCAACACGGCGCCGGCCATCTTCGAGCCGGAGAGGTCGGCCTCGCGCAGGTCGGCACCTTCCATCGCCGCGCCAACCAGGATCGAATTCCTGAGATCCGCCTGCCTGAAATTCGTGTGCTGCAAGCGCGCGCCGGAGAAGTCGGTCTTCAGTGCGATCGCCTTCGAAAGCTGTGCCCGCGTCAGGTCGGCGCGCTGGGCGACGATGGCCGAAAGCTCCGCCGGCAGCGTTTCGAATTCCAGGTTCTGCGGGTTTCCACGATCATCGTAACGGGCAAGCTGGGCCTCGCGGACATCGGCGTCCACCAGGCTTGCATCCGACAGGTCGGCGCCGCGCATGCAGGTGCCGCGCAGGTCCGCGCGCGTGAGGTCGGCGTGATTGAGCGCCGCCATGCGCAGATCCGCCCCGAAAAGGTTGACGGCGCGCAGTTGCGTCCGCTCAAGGCGCGTACGCTGCAGGCGGGCGCCCGTCATGTCCGCTTCCGAAAGGTCGAGTCCGCGAAGGTCCAGTCCGCTGAGGTCGTGAAAGGCGAGCATTGCCCGCTTGCCGCCCGGTTTTCGCGCGAGAAATTGCGCATGGTTCTTCAGGATCAACCGAAGCTTGTCGGTTTCAACCTTCGTCCACGCCAATCGCCCTTTTGACTCCGAGCGGTTACTCATAACTCGACACACGTTTCAGCAGACAGATCGCAATTCCGCTAAACCATTTGGATTAAGCCCGCGTTAAGAAGTTCAAATACCGGGGCGCAGGGTACATTTTTATGACGGGAACAGATGCGCGCAGGGACGGAGACGAGAGCTCCCAGGAGGCGTTACGACGGCCGCGGTTCCGCGTGTTTCGGGAGACGACGGCTGCCGCGACGGCACTTGCCGTCGCACACGACGAACGGCGCCGTGACGAATCTGTGGCCACACCTCACCGGTGCGGAGGATTCGCATCTCGCCATGTGGGGCTAGCGGCTTCGCGTCGCCTTTATCGAGGGCGTACTTCATCGGGTGTGGGGTGAGGTGAAGCAACCAAGGCAACGCGAAGCCAACGCTATTTAATCACCCTTTTTGCCGTTCTGCCAATCCCACAAATGTCAAAAGTTTACATGTCAATTTAGAGTACAATCGAGAAAACCCAGTCCACTCCGCCGCATCGGTTTACTGGCGGTGTCTGGAGTTCTTCAATTCGAGCGATGCCGAACGACTTGCGAGCCCAGGCCGCGCACGAACCTGCCGTCAATGCCGCCAGAGGCAGTCCCTCCCGGCGGCACTGTGCGTCTACTGCTTCGGAAAGAGGCTTTGTGCCTAACCTTCCAGGATGAAGGTGACGTTCACCGTCGCGCGATATTCGGTGATCCGGCCGTCCTCGACCTTGACCTTCTGGCTTTCGATCTCGGCGCCGGTTACGCCGCGCAGGGTCTTGCTGGCGCGGGCGACGGCCTTTTCGACGGCGTCCTGAAAGCTTTTCTCGGAGGCTGCGGTGATTGTCGTGACGCGGGCTACGGCTTCCATGGCCAACTCCCCTTCGCTAAGCGTTCCTCCGAATTCCGGCGGGTTCATTGCGGCCGGGCTTATGCCTTGTTCCCGCCGGCTGCTATCAGATCAACGCTTGCGGCGCGCCCTTGGTTTCGGGAGGCTGCGGCACGGTGAGGCGGCAGGCCGGGCAATCGGAGATTCGCGCCGCGCATCCGCGGTGGTAACGTGCTACACAATGGGCCGGGGAGGGGCCGATGATGCGACGACCGCGCCGAACAGTCTGGACGATCACGGCGACCTTGATAGGGCTTGGCCTGGCCGCGTGCTCGCAGCCGGCGTTCGACGCATCCGCCCCGTGGGTGCCGATGCGGGCGAACGAGGGTGCCAGTTTTGGCGGTGGCGTCATGGGGGCGCCGCCATCGATGGGGTTCAATCTGTTCGAACAGGACCGCCCCGAAACAACAGACGCGTCCGTATCCGTGCCAAGGGGCGGCGGCGAGAATCCATGGGCGACGCCGCAGCGCGGCGTGGTGGTAACACTATGCTATGGCGGGCTGATCAACAGCGCCGAAGAGGTCCGGCAGGCCGCCGCCGAACTATGTCCGCCGGGCTCGACACCCCGCTTCCTTGGCGGCGACGCCTTCTGGAACCAGTGCCCCTTGCTCCAGCCGAACCGCGCCGCCTTCCAGTGCCTGCCCGAAGACGGAGAGAGCGAGGAGTCCGACGGCGGCACCGCCGCCATCACGGATGGCCAGGGCGGCGGGCGCGGCTGATCGCGTTTACCCGCTGCGGGTTCAGGCTGTCTGCGCCGCTGGCACCGCGCTCCATTCCTCGCGCACCTGCGCGTCGGTTTCGGCCGGTAGAAAGCGCTCACGCTCCCGTTCCACCGTCTCCGCGTTCGCCAGGCGGCCCAACGCCCAGACGGCCGTCGCGCGCACTAGTGGAGATTCGTCGCCCAGGCGGTCGCGGACATCGGGTATCAGGCCCGCCTCGCCGGAATTGCCGATGGCGATCATGACGTTGCGCACGAAACGATCCCTGCCGGCCCGCTTGATCGGGCTGCCCGAGAACACCTGGCGGAATCCCGCTTCGTCCAAGCGGACGAGGTCGGAGAGATACGGCGCCGTCAATTCGGCCCGGTCGAAGAACCGCTCCTCCCGCGTTCGCCGCGCGAACTTGTTCCAGGGACAGACGGCGAGACAGTCGTCGCAGCCGTAGATGCGGTTGCCCATCTTCGCGCGCAATTCGCGCGGGATGTGCCCCTTGTGCTCGATGGTGAGGTAGGAGATGCAGCGCCGTGCGTCCAGCGTGTAGGGCGCAGGAAACGCGTCCGTTGGGCAGGCGTCCAGGCAGCGCCGGCAGCGTCCGCAGAAGTCCCGCTCGCCAGTGTCCGGCGCCAGATCCAGGTCGGTGAAGACCTCACCCAGGAACAGCCAGGAGCCCCATTCGCGGGAAACCAGGTTCGTGTGCTTGCCCTGCCAGCCGATGCCGGCACGCTGGGCCAGCGGCTTCTCCATGACGGGGGCCGTGTCGACGAAGACCTTGACCTGGCAGCCAAGCTCGCCGTGCATCCAGCGGGCAAGCTGCTTCAGCCGTTTCTTGACGATGTCGTGGTAATCGCGGTTGCGGGCGTAGACAGAGATCCCGCCGCGCGTGGGATGCTCAAGCAGCGTCAATGGGTCGTGCGCCGGGCCGTAGTTCTGCGCCAGCACGACCACCGAGCGCGCCTCGGGCCACAGCGTGCGCGGGTCGCCGCGCCGCTCGGCGGTCTCCGCCATCCAGCCCATGTCGCCGTGATAGCCTTGCGCAAGATAGTCGGCCAGGCCCTCGCGCGCCGTCTCGCCAAGCTCCGCCCGTGTGAAGCCGACGGCATCGAAGCCGGCCTCCAGGGCCTTGTCGCGGATCGCTGTCTTCGGGTCCGGCGCGTTCATGGTCGATAGGTGGTAAGGCGCTGGGAGGCCGAAAAGGTGGGCATTTCGAAACGCCTAGCCTCGGCCGCGATAGGGCGCCACGCCCTGGTCCGGCAGCCACAGCCCCTCGGGCGGCGTGCCGGTCTGATAGAACACGTCGATGGGGATGCCGCCGCGCGGATACCAGTAGCCGCCGATGCGCAGCCACACGGGCGTCATCGCGGCACACAGGCGTTTCGCGATGGCGACGGTGCAGTCCTCATGGAACGCGCCGTGATTGCGGAAGCTGTGCATGAACAGCTTCAGCGACTTGCTCTCGACCAGCAGCTTGTCCGGGACATAGTCGATGACGAGATGCGCGAAGTCCGGCTGGCCCGTCACCGGGCACAGGGACGTGAACTCGGGGCAGGTGAAGCGCACCAGATAGGTTTCGCCCGGATGTGGATTGGCGACCGTCTCCAGCACCGCATCCTCGGGCGATGCCGGCAGGCGGGATTCGCCGCCAAGCTGCGTCAGGTGCCGGTCCTCGTTCGTCTCGCCCATCGTTATCGCCCTCCCGCGATGGCGCCGAGGGGTTCCAGGTCGCCCGCCCGCTCCCGCGCTTCGACCTCGGCGGCATAGGCCGCCAACCGCCCTTCCTCGATGGCCGTGCGCAGGCCGGCCATGAGGTTCTGATAGTGGCACAGGTTGTGCTGTGTCAGCAGCATCGGCCCCAGCATCTCCTCCGCCCGGAACAGGTGGTGCAGGTAGGCGCGCGTGAAGGTCGCGCAGGTCGGGCAGCCGCAGGCCGGGTCCAACGGACGCGGGTCCTCCCGGTGGCGGGAATTGCGCAGGTTGACCGTCCCGCCCGCCGTGAACGCCTGCGCGGTGCGCCCGGAACGCGTGGGCAGCACGCAGTCGAACATGTCGATACCCCGCATCACGGCACCGATAATGTCGCTTGGCCGGCCCACGCCCATCAGGTAGCGGGGCTTGTTATCCGGCATCTCCGGCGTGGTGACGTCGAGTACGCGGAACATCTCGTCCTGTCCCTCGCCGACGGCCAGTCCGCCGACCGCATAGCCAGGCAGATCCATATCCGCCAGCGCCCGTGCCGACTCCCGCCGCAGGTCGTCGAAGACGCCGCCCTGCACGATGCCGAACAGTGCATAGCCCGGCCGCTCCCGGAATGCTTTGCGGCACCGCTCCGCCCAGCGCAGCGACATCAGCATCGATTCCGCGACCTTGTCCTTCGCCAGCCCCGCCTGCGGACACTCGTCGAGCTGCATGGTGATGTCGGCATCCAGCAGGTCCTGGATTTCCACCGCGCGCTCCGGCGTCAGCTTGTGGAGGCTGCCGTCGATGTGCGACTTGAAGGTGACGCCGTCCTCGTCGAGTTTGCGAAGCTGCGCCAGCGACATGACCTGATAGCCGCCGCTGTCGGTCAGGATCGGGCCGGACCACGCCATGAACGCGTGCAGGCCCCCCAGCCGGGCGATGGTTTCCGCGCCGGGGCGCAACATCAGGTGGTAGGTGTTGGACAACACGATCTCTGCGCCCGTCGCCCGCACGTCGGCAGGACGCATCGCCTTCACGGTCGCCGCCGTGCCGACCGGCATGAAGGCCGGCGTCTCGATCGCTCCGTGCGCGGTCGTCACGCGCCCGCGCCGCGCCGCGCCGTCGCGGGCCAGCAGGCGATAGCCGAATTCCACGCTCGAACCGGTTTCCGTCATGCCGTCTCCGCCGGGTGCAGCAGGCAGGCGTCGCCGTAGGAGTAGAAGCGGTAGCCGGCCGCCTTCGCATGCTCGTAGGCCTGCTTCATGCGTTCCGTGCCAGCGAAGGCGCAGACCAGCATGAACAGGGTCGAGCGCGGCAGATGGAAGTTGGTGAACAGCAGGTCGACGACCTTGAAGCGATAGCCCGGCAGGATGAAGATCTCGCTTTCCCCGGCGAACGCCGGCAACCGGCCGTCCTCCCCGGCTGCGGTCTCCAAGAGGCGCAAAGCCGTGGTGCCGATGGCGACCACGCGGCCGCCCGCCGCCCTGGCTTCGTTGATCGTCCGGGCGGCCTCGTCGCCGATCTCGCCGGCCTCGGCATGCATCGGGTGGTCGCGCGGATCGTCCGCCTTCACCGGCAGGAAGGTTCCGGCCCCGACATGCAGCGTGACCGTCACCCGCTTCACGCCGCGCCGGTCCAGCGCGTCCAGCAGGCGCTCGGTGAAGTGCAGGCCCGCCGTCGGCGCCGCGACAGCGCCAGGCGCCTGCGCGAAGACGGTCTGGTAGTCCTCCCGGTCGCGCGGGTCGGGACCGGACTCCCGTCGGATGTAGGGCGGCAGCGGCATCGCGCCGGCGGTTTCCAGCGCGTCGAGAAGCTCTTCGCCACTTCTGTCGAAGCGCAGGACGACCTCCCCGCCTTCAAGCTTCTCCTCCACCGCCGCGTTCAGGCCTCCGTCGAAGGCGATGGTGTCGCCGGGCCGCAGCCGCTTGCCGGGGCGGGCGAAGGCACGCCAGCGGGCGCCGTCGCCGTTGCCATCGGCGGGCTTGTGCAGCGTGGCCTCGACCTTGACGGTGTCGCGGTGGCCGAACAGCCGGGCGGGAATGACGCGGGTATCGTTGAATACCGCGACGTCGCCCGGGCGCAGCAGATCCGGCAGGTCGTGCACATGCCGGTCGCTGAGCGTCGCGCCAACGTCCAGCAGACGCGCGGCGTCGCGCGGGCGTACTGGATGCTGGGCCACGAATTCGCGCGGCAGGTCGAAATCGAAGTCGTCGGTTCGCATGAAGTTCCAGGCACTTGGTGCGGCTGACGGGCGCAGAGGGATAGCACCGATTGCCACATCGCTCAAAGCGCCGTCAGGGTGTTTCCGGCTGCTTTCGCGCATCCTGCCGCAGGCCGAGGATCAGCCGCTCGCGCGTGACCTTGCCCAGCATGTGGAAGGGGCGGTGGCGGCTGCCGTCGAAGCCGGGCGCGCGCATTAGTAGAAGGCTCCCTTCGGGAGCCGGGATCTCTCGCGCGTTCGTTCCGGCGCGGTCGTCGCAGACAAAGAACCGGCCGGCGCCGGCGATCACCAGGATGGCGACAAGATTGACGTAGCGGATGTGGTCGCGGTGCGGCGATATGCCGCAGGCGACGGGCGGGTATCGCTGAGCCACCAGATCGTTGAACTCGACCGGCGGGCAGGGCGTGGGGGTAAGTCGTTCAAGGCCCGAGTTGACCAGGGCTTCGCTCGCCGCGACGTACCGGCCGATAAGGCCGGCCCCGTCGACGCGGTCGCAAATCTCGAAGTCCTGGGTGACGGCCTTGTCGCCCGTCCCGACAACGGCGCGGGCACGGCGAAACCTCGACGCTTCAACGGCTGTCCGCAGCTTGGCCCGTACGGGGCTGTCGAGTAACTGGATGGAAGCCGCGTCATCGCGGCGTACATGTTCCAGGCAATTCGCCATTCCGTCGCGATCGCCAAGCAACGGGACAGGATCAAGGTTAGATGCCGCATGCCGATCGGTGTTCAATGCCGACGTGCCTCCCGTCGCGCATCATAACGCGGGAGCCACGCCGGCTGAACACGCGCGGTTCGACGTTGGACGCAGTGCCGCCCGCGCCCGTCAGATCTGCTTGCGCGCCTGGTCTTCCTCGAGCATCGGCTGGTTCGCCAGCGTGCGAAGCAGCTCGAACGCGCGTCGGCGCACCCGGTCGTCGTGGATGCCGTAATAGGCCCGGACCAACTCCAGGGTCTCGCGCTCGGCCATGACGTCATGACCGTAGCCGTCGGCCGATTCCGGCGTCTCGTGCGTCACCCCGGAATCGTTGGCGGCCATCGCCGAGATCTCGTCGAAGAAGTAGCTGACGGGAACGTCCAGGACCTTCGCAAGCTGGTACAAGCGGCTGGCTACGATCCGGTTCGCCCCGCGCTCGTACTTCTGGACCTGCTGAAAGGTGATTCCCACCATCCGCGCGAGCTTTTCCTGGCTAAGCCCGACGAGGACCCTGCGCTGCCTTAAACGTTGGCCCACATGCACATCAACAGGATTTGGTTTCATGACGCTATCACTCTGTTCTGTTGTCACCGCTATCCGGCCCGCCTATTTTTGTCGTTCACCCATCATCAACGCCGATGGGCCACATCACCAAACACGATGATGCCTCGCTTATTTAGTGTATCTGGGTAGGGGTTGTAAATGCAGAAATGGAAATTTCTCACATTCGAACAGCGAATAGCTCGACCCGGATCGAAGAATTCACCAACGTCCAAAGCAAATTCCAGTGTATATAACACCAACCTATGGGGGAAATGGGCCGTTTGGGTAAGTAACATGCAACGCGGCTACACCGTGCGGTCTCATGGAAAGCTCGTTCTTGGGACGTTATGCAAAAATGCGTAGCTGGTTAGCTATTGGCGCAATTAATGGATTACTTGGCGTGGCAATAGGTGCCTTTGCGGCGCATGGACTTGAGGGTGTCTTGCCCGACGACAGGCTCGAGTGGGTTGAAACGGCGGCGCGCTATCAACTGGTTCACGCGCTTGCGCTGCTTGTATGCGCTATGCTGGCGGATCGATACAAGGGCCGGATTGTTACTGTTGCCGGAGCCGCTTTCACCGCCGGCACGCTGCTATTCTGCGGTGGCCTCTATGTCGCCGGGCTGACGGGTTGGCGGGCGGTGATTCCCGTCGTCCCGGTCGGAGGGGCATGCTTCCTGGCCGGATGGGCGGCGCTGCTGTGGATGGCGCTGCGCCGCCCATCGGCGTGAGCCGGTTCGTGGCGGTTTACTCGTTTGCGCGGTTTACTGGGTGGCCTTGTCCGTGAAAGCGTCCAGCGCGCCCGCGATTTTGGCGACAACCTCGTCCCTGTTTTCGACGTCGTGGCGCTTCGCCAAGTATTCCGGGACGTTATAGGCCAGCCAGACTTGGCCCTCGGCATCCTCGAACGCCAGCGCCTTTTGCGGCAAGTCGATCGCGATCGTGCGATTGGATTGCATCAGGGGCGTGCCGAGCTTCGGGTTGCCGAAGATCAGCACCTGCGTCGGCCCGAGTTCCAGGCCCGCGCCGGCCGCATTCTTCGCATGGTCGACCCGTGCGAAGATCGTCAGTCCCTTTGCCTCGAGTGCGCCTTTCAGGCGATCGATGGTTTCCGTGACCGAGTACTTGCTGCGCTTCATGATCAGGCCGTCGGGTCCCGCCTGGGCAGCCGGGACCGCGACGGCCACGGCGATGACCAGCGAGAGGACGCCGGCAAGCAGATGCCGCATGTTGAATCTCCTTGAGTTCATCTGGGGGAAGTTGAACGTCGCCGGGCCTTATTGGGCGCGCGTCGTTTGCGGCGTATCAGTGTCCGCGCAGTACAGATGGTACAGTGCATCGAGGATCTTCGGAACACCGCGTCCTTTCAAGGAGTAGTAAATTGTCTGCGCCTCGCGCCGCGTTTCCACCAGATCGTCGTGCCGCAGCTTCGCAAGATGCTGCGACAGCGCCGACTGGCTGACGCCGACAAGGTCGCACAATTCGGTGACCGAGCGCTCGCCGCGCGAGAGGTGGCACAGGATCACCAGCCGCCGCTCGTTGCTCATGGCCTTGAGAAGCAAACTGGCTTGGCGGGCCGCCTCTTCCATGCCGTCGTATTTCATCGTATCGCTCAAGGCCTTTCACGATGATAGCTTGCGTCCCGCGCCGCTTTCGCGCTTTGACGCACGTTGGTAAAATCACGTCCGAACACAGTCAAACAGTATCATATTCACGCGGTGCGATGAGCCAATCCCATTTTCTCGATGCCAAGGGCATGAAATGCCCGTTGCCGGTCCTGCGCGCGCGCAAGGCCATGAAGTCGGTCGAGGCCGGCGGCCTTCTGCGAGTGGACGCCACGGATCCAAGCGCGGTTCAGGATTTCCGCGCGTTCTGCGAAACGACGGGCCACGAACTGGTCGACAGCACCGAGGAGGGCGGCGTCTACAGCTTCACCATCCGCAAGGCCGGCTGACGGCTATTCCCCGGCCGCCGGCTCCGGCAGGGTGGCGTCCCCGCGCCCACCTTCCTCCCGGTGACGCGCCGCGACGGCGAATTCGTCCCGGCGCCGGGCCCGGCTCTCCAGCGGCTCCACCAGCAGCGTCATCATCGGCGGCACGATGAGCAGCGTCAGTAGCGCCGAGAGGGACAGCCCGCCCACCACGACGGAGCCTAGGCCGCGATAAAGCTCCGATCCCGCGCCGGGGAACAGCACCAGCGGCAGCATGCCGAACACCGACGTCAGCGTGGACATGAAGATCGGACGAATACGGTTGCGCGTCGCGTCGATGATGGCGCGCGCAGGGTCTTCCCCGACCTCGCGAATCAGATAGAGCGTCTGGTGAACCAGCAGGATGGCGTTGTTCACCACGATGCCGATCAGGATGACGAAGCCCAGCAGCGTCAGCATGTCGAGCGGCTGATAGACGAAGGCATTCAGTATCGCCAGCCCGCCGATGCCGCCCGCGGCGGCCAGCGGCACCGCCAGCATCATGATGAAGGGGTAGATGAAGCTTTCGAACAACACCGCCATTACCAGGTAGACGATGGCCATGGCGAGCGCGAGGTCCCAGACCATTGCCTCCCACGTCTGGGTCAGCTTGTCGGCCGTGCCCGCGATGCCGAAGCGCACGCCCGGCGGCAACCCCTCCTGTTCTATCGGTGCGATAACCTGGGACTGCAACCGCTCCACGGCGGCTTCCAGCGGAAGCTGCGGGGCGGGGCGGATTTCCAGGGTCACCGTGCGCTGACGCTCGCGGTGGCGGATTTCGGTGGGGCCGGCGGTGTGCTGCACGCTGGCCAGCGAATCGACGGGCAGGATCTCGCCCATGCGCGTCACCACGGGGAGGTTTCCGATGCCCTGCGTCATCCGCACGTTGTCGGTCGGCCCCTTCAGCATCAGGTCCATGCGCTGCGTGCCGACGGTCACCTCGTCCACGCGCAGGCCGTCGTTGAAGGCGTCGACGCTGTCGGAGAGTTCCCGCGCGCTCAGCCCGGCGTCCGACAGGCGGGTGCGGTCGGGGAACACCCGCAGTTCGGGCGAGCCAAGCTCCAGGCCCGGATTGGGCCGGAACTGGTTGCCTTCGTCGAAGGGCAGGGCCTGGCCGATCAGGCGGGCGGCACGCTTGGCGACGTCCAGAACGTCACCCAGTTCGGGGCCGAGGATATCCAGCTCGATCTTCCGTCCGCCGCCCACGCCACGGCCGAATATCGACGGCTGGCTGATGAAGCCGAAGGTGCCCGGCTCCTTGAACACCGGCCCGCGCAGCACGGGGATCAACTCGCTCACGCGCTGCTCCTGCACGGCGGCGGCGCCGACGAACGTCTGGGCGCGCGTCGCCACGAAGAAGAACCGCTGGATCTTCGGCGGGCCGCCCTCCTCGGGCTCGGGGCCGGAGACGGTGGCCCAGAGGTCCTTGACGTCCGCCTCGATCTGGCTGGCGATGTCGAAGGTGGTTTCCAGATTGTAGCCCGGCGGCGGGATGATCACGCCCAGCACCAGGTTGCGGTTGCCTTCCGGCAGGTATTCCAGCTTCGGCAGGAAGGCCCAGGCCGCGGTCGCCGCGATAACCGTGACGACGGCGACCACCGCCGCCGACATGGCCTTGCTCTTCACCAGTCTCCGCTGCAGGCCCATCACGATGGCGACGAAGCCGCGCGCCAGATGATCCACGCCGGGAATCGGCAGCCGCGTCACCGACTTCTCGGCCTCAGCTTGCGAGCCGAAGCCCAGAAGCCGGCGGGAGAGCGCCGGAATCACCGTCACCGCAACGATCAGCGACAGCGTCACGGCCACCGATATCGCCACCGCGATGTCGCGGAAAAGCTGCCCGACCTCCATCTCCATCGTCAGGATCGGGATGAACACCATCACTGTCGTGAGCACCGAGACCAGGATGGCGCCCCACACCTGCCGCGCCCCCTCATAGGCGGCGTGGCGTGCGGAATACCCCTCCTCGCGAAGGCGATAGATGTTCTCCAGGACCACGATGGCGGCGTCAACCACCATGCCGATGGCGAAGGCGAGCCCGGCCAGGGAGATCACGTTGATGGAGCGGCCCAGCGCGGCCATCGCGACGAACGCACCGATCACGGATACCGGGATCGCCACGGATACGATCAGCGTCGCCCGGACCGAGCGCAGGAACAGTAGAAGCAGGATGGCCGCGAACGAACCGCCGACGTAGATGTTCTGGTTGACGAGATCGATGGCCGAGTTGATGTAGACGGTCTCGTTATATACCTGCTGCAGCTTCAGTCCGGCGCGGGGGATGAAACTGCTGTTGAGTTCCTCCAGCGCCGCCTCGATGCCCTTCATCGTCTCGATGACATTGGCGCCGGTGTCGCGGATCGCGTTCATGGCGATGGCCGGCTGCCCGTTGAAGCGGATCCGCGCCGTCGGCTCCTTGTAGCCGAAGACCACGTCGGCGACGTCGCCTACCGTAACGCGGCTCAGCCGCCCGGTTACAGGTTCGGCTTCCGTGCGCAGGACGACGGTCTCAATGGCCTCGACGGTGTTCAGTTCCCCTTCCGTGCGGACCACGTATCGGCGCTTGCCCTCGTCCACGTCGCCGGCCGAGACGGCGACATTGGCCTCGCGCAGCGTGCCCACGATGTCGCTCACCGTCATGCCGTAGCGTGCCAGCAACTCCGGCTTCATGATGACCTCGAGCTGCCGCTCGCTGCCGCCGAAGACATTGACGCGCGCCACGCCCTGAACGCGTTCCAGGCGTTCCTGCACGGTGTCCTCGATGAAGTCGCCGTATTCGTGCAGCGGCCGCTCGTTGCCCTCGAGCGGGGTGAAGACGAACCAGGCGATGGGGCTGTCGTTGGCGCCGCTCGTGTCCAGCGTCGGCTCGTCCACCTCGTCGGGATAGCCGCTGACGCGGTCCAGGCGGTTGGCAACCAAAAGCAGCGCCTGGCTCATATCGGCGCCGATCTGGAACTCCAGCTCCAGGTCGGCGCGACCCGTCTCGGCGGTGCCGGTCATCTGCTCCAGGCCCTGGACGCCCTTGATGGCCTCTTCCTGGCGGGTCAGGATCTCGCGCTCGACCTCCGCCGGCGCGGCGCCGGGCCAGATCGTGCGCACGGTGATCACTGGCTGGCGCACGTCCGGGGCAAGCTGGATCGGGATGGTCTGGAGCGCGACCAGCCCGAACATGATCACCATCAGAACGGCGGCGATCACCGCGATCGGACGCTCGATGGCAAGGCGGATCAGGTTCATCCCGCCGCGCTCCCATCCTTTCCGCCGCCCGCATCCTCGATTTTAAGGTCGTCGCCGGGGCGCAGGCGCTCGTTGCCGCGCACGACGGCCTGCGCGCCCGGCTCCAGCCCTTCCAGCACCTCGAAGCGGCTGCCGACCTCGGCGCCAAGCTGCACCGGCCGGATTTCGGCCTTGCCGTCGATGTACACAAAGACGGTGGCCTTGTCCTCGCTGCGGATTATCGCGTCCTTGTGCACGCTCAGCACGTTTCGGGCATCGCCCAGGGGCACGTGCACGGTCACGCTCTGTCCACTGGCCAGCGGGCGATGCGGGGCGTCGAAGCGCGGCACCGCGCGTACCGTACGCGTACGGGTCTGCGGGTTTTCCTGCGGCAGCACGGCGCGTATGCGTGCCCTATGCCGGCTGCCATCCTCAAGCTCGATGTCGACCACATCGCCAGCCTTGAGCACGGCCAGCCGGTTGAACGGCACCTGCGCCTCGACCTCCAGGGAGCGGTCCGCCAGCATGCGCACCAGCGGCTCGCCGATGCCGACATAGGCGCCGGCCTCCACCATGCGCTGGGTGACGGCCCCGGCATAGGGTGCACGCACCTCGGCGTGCTTCAGGTTGATGTCGGCGAGTTGCAGGTCCGCCTGGGCCGAGTCGATGGATGCCTCGGCGGAGGCCACCTCGGCGGCGGCGATGGCGACTTCCTGGCGTTGGTCCTCATAGCGCGCCTGGGAGAAGGCGGCCGAGGATTTCAGGCGTTCCAGCCGTTGGAATTCCTGCCGTGCGAGGCCAAGCTGCTCCCGCCGGGTTGCCAGACGCGCGCGCGCCTCGGCCAGGGCGGCGGCTGCCTGGGCGCGGCGGGCCGCAAGCACCTCGTCGTCCAGCAGGGCCAGCGTCTGGTCCCGCTCGACGCGGTCGCCGACCTCCACCAGGAAGGCTTCGACAGGGGCGCCGACGCGCGCGGCGACGACGCCGCTTTGCGTGGCCACGAGCCGGCCGATCACCGGCGCTGTCTGGGCCAGGGGAACCTCCCGCACCTCGTCGACCAGCACGCGAGCGGCGCCATTGCCCTGCGCGGCGGCTGGCGGCGGCAACAGCGCGCCGGCCGCCGCCATCAGTGCGGCGGCGATAATATAGACAACCGGAACGGGCGGGCGTGGCGTGGCGTCGAACAGGGGAACCTCCAAGGGCGGCGCGAACGGTAAATGGCTGCGCTGCAAGACGCGGTCAATGCGCGTCATACTAGCGCGATCGAAACAAGATGCAAAAATTACTGCAATTATCAATCTAAGCGTTGACAGCCGCCGCCGGGCTATGCCCGCTACCCTTGACGCCGCTGAGATAGAGGCTTGCACCGGGGCGCGGTCCCGACCGCAAAGGACGGCAGGATGACCACACGACTCTACACGCATATCGACTGTTTCGGCCACGATCCCGGCCGCATGCATCCCGAGCACCCGGCGCGCCTGAAGGCGGTGCTGACGGCGCTGGAAGGTGCCGAATTCGCCGCGCTGGTCAGGCGGGAGGCGCCGCTGGCCGGCGAGGACCGGCTGGAGCTGGCCCACCCGCGCGCCTACATCGACCGGATCTTTTCCGCCATTCCCGCCGAGGGCATGGCGCAGATCGATGCCGATACCTCCGTCTCCGCGGGTTCGCGCGAGGCCGTGCTGCGCGCGGTGGGCGGCGTCTGCGCCGCCGTCGATGCCGTTGTTGCGGGCGAGTGCGACAACGCCTTCTGTGCCGTGCGCCCGCCGGGCCATCATGCGGAACGGGACAGGGCGATGGGCTTCTGCCTTTTCAACAACGTCGCCATCGGCGCGCTGCACGCCCGCGACAGGCATCGCCTGCACCGCATGGCGGTGGTGGATTTCGACGTCCACCACGGCAACGGGACTCAGGATATCTTCTGGAGCGATCCCGACCTCTGGTTTGCCTCCACCCACCAGATGCCGCTTTATCCCGGCACGGGGCGGCCGGATGAGCGCGGTGTCGCGAACAACATCGTCAACGTGCCGCTGGCGCCGATGGCCGGGTCGCTGGATTTCCGGCAGGTGTTCAGCGACGTGGTGCTGCCGCAGCTTGCCAAGTTTCAGCCGGATCTGATCCTGATCTCGGCCGGGTTCGACGCGCACGAGAAGGATCCGCTGGCCTCGCTGCGTTTTCACGAGGACGACTACGACTGGGCGACCTCGGAGATCCTCAAGGTCGCGCGCAGCGCCAACGGCGGGCGCGTGGTCTCGGTGCTGGAAGGCGGGTACGAGCTGGAGTCGATGGCATCCAGCGCCGCCGCCCACGTACGGGCCCTGCTGCGTGGGGCCTGAGCATCCCTGTCTTGCTGCGGCGTACCAGGGCTCCTACAGTGCCGCCGATTCGCCCAGCAATCGCGGCCGGTCGTTCAGGGACACCGCTGGTTCAGGGGCAAGGGAGAACGGGCAAATGGCTGAAGAAAACGGCGGCGGACAGGCGCCGGATGTGCAGGCGATGAGCTTCGAGGACGCGCTTGCCGAGTTGCGCCAGATCGTGGAGCGCCTGGAGAAGGGCGAGGGCAAGCTGGACGAGGCGATTGCCGCCTACGAGCGTGGCGCCCGGCTGAAGCAGCATTGCGAGGCCAAGCTCAAGGAAGCCGAGGCGAAGATCGAGAAGATCCGTCTCTCGGAAAACGGCTCGGCCACGACCGAGCCGCTGGACGTGGAATAGGCCGCCAGCGGTGACCGAACTCGAAGAGGCGATGAAGGGGACGGCGGCCGCCGTCACCCGTCAGCTCGACCAGCTTCTGCCCAAGGCGGTCGGCCCGCGCGGCCGCGTGGTGGACGCCATGCGCTATGCCACGCTGGGCGGGGGTAAGCGCCTGCGGCCGTTCCTGGTGGTTGCCAGCGCCCGGCTGTTCAATGTGCGCGACCCGCGCGCGCTCCGTGTCGCAGCGGCAGTGGAGATGGTGCATTGCTATTCGCTGGTCCACGACGACTTGCCGGCGATGGACGACAGCGACCTGCGCCGGGGCAAGCCGACAGTACACAAGAAGTACGATCAGGCGACCGCCATCCTGGCCGGCGACGGCCTGTTGACCGAGGCCTTCGCGGTCCTGGCGGACTCCGCCACCCATAATGACTCCGACGTGCGGGCGGAACTTGTGCGCGGCCTCGCGGCGGCGGCGGGGGCCAGCGGCATGGTGGGCGGCCAGATGATCGACATCTCCGACGACCGCACCGACCTGGACCTCGACGGCGTTACGGAGTTGCAGCGTCTGAAGACCGGCGCGCTGATCGGGTTCGCCTGTCAGGCGGGTGCCGTGCTGGGCCGCGCCGACCAGGCCGCGCGCGACGCCTTGGCCGCCTACGCCACGGACCTGGGCCTGGCCTTCCAGATCGCCGACGACATCCTGGACGTGGAGAGCAGCGCGCAAGAGCTCGGCAAGCCCACTGGCCAGGACGAGGCCTTGCACAAGGCGACCTTCGTCGGCCTCCTGGGCCTGGACGCCGCGCGCAAGCGGGCGGAAGAGCTGGTCGAGTCCGCCAGCAGCCACCTGGAGAGGTTCGGCGACGAGGCGGACCTTCTGGCCCAGACGGCGCGCTTCGTGGTGGCGCGGAAAAAGTAGGGGCGCAAGGGGCGGGCGCTCTGCAAACCACGCCGCCGGCGGTGTCGAGGAATGGCGAAGAGCAAGTCCCCCAAAATCCGTGTCGATCAGCTTCTGGTCGATCGCGGCCTCGCCGAAAGCCGGGCCCGGGCGCAGGCGCTGGTGATGGCGGGGCTGGTCTATTCCGAAACGAAGCGGATCGAGAAGCCCGGCCAGCCAGTCGCCCCGGATACGCCAATCGAGCTCAAGGGGCAGGACCATCCCTGGGTCAGCCGTGGCGGCTTGAAGCTCGTCCACGGGCTGGATCACTTCGGCATCGATCCTTCTGGCCTTGTGGCCCTGGATGTCGGCGCGTCCACGGGTGGCTTTACCGATGTCCTGCTCGCCCGTGGCGCGGCGAAGGTTTACGCCGTCGATGTCGGCCACGGCCAGCTTGCCTGGAGACTGCGCCAGGACGGCCGCGTCGTCGTGCTGGAACGCACCAACGCCCGTCACCTGACGACGGAGCATGTGCCGGAGCCGGTGGACCTCATCGTCTGCGACGCCAGCTTCATCGGCCTGCAAACGATCCTGCCGGCCGCACTCGCCCTCGCGGCGGCCAACGCTCACCTGATCGCCCTCATCAAGCCGCAGTTCGAGGTCGGCCGCGAGCGCGTCGGCAAGGGCGGCGTCGTCCGCGACCCGGACCTCCACCATGAGGTGTGCGAGCGAATTCGCGCATGGCTGGAGGAATTGCCCGGCTGGCACGTCCTCGGCATCACGGAAAGCCCCATCCGCGGCCCGGAAGGCAACGTCGAGTTCCTGATCGCCGCCGGGCGGGGGTAGTGCCGGGCACGAAGCCCCCGCCGCCCTACACCTCCACGACCTTGCCCGGGTTCATGATGTTCTGCGGGTCCAGGGTGTGCTTGATGGCGCGCATCATCTCGATCTCGACCGGGGGCTTGAAGCGCTGGATTTCGCCGACCTTCATGCGGCCGACGCCGTGCTCCGCGCTGATGGAGCCGCCGAAGGCGTGGACGATGTCGTGGACGGCGGCGTTCACCTCCTCCCACCGAGCCAGGAAGGCATCGGCGTCAGCGTCTTCCGGCTGTGTCAGGTTGAAGTGCAGGTTGCCGTCGCCGAGATGGCCGAAGGGCACGGGGCGTACACTCGGGATCATGTCGCGGACCTTGGCGAGGGCGCGGTCCAGGAAGGCCGGGACGCTGGAGACGGGAACCGCGATGTCGTGCTTGATGGACGCGCCTTCGTGACGCTGCGCCTCGACGATGGCTTCGCGCAGGTGCCAGAAGGCCTCGCGCTGGGCAGCGTTCTCCGCCGGCGCCGCGTCCGCGACCGTGCCGGCTTCGTAGGCTTCCATCAGCGTCCGCTCCAGCGCCGCTTTCAGGTCGCCGTCACCGCTGCCGCCGGAGACCTCGACAAGGGCATACCACTCGGGCCGGTTCGCCAGTGGGTCCTGCGCCGCTGCGACGTGCTTCACCGCAAGGTCGATGCCAAGGCGCGGCATCAGTTCGAAAGATACCACCGACTGTGCCGTTGCCTCCTGCAGTTCGTTCAGCAGGTCGAGCGCCGCCGCCGGATCACGCACCGCGACCATGGCGGTCGCGACCTCGCGCGGCTTCGGATGGAGCTTCAGGACCGCCGCCGTGATGATGCCGAGCGTGCCCTCGGCACCGATGAAGAGCTGCTTCAGGTCGTAGCCCGTGTTGTCCTTGCGCAGGCGCCGAAGGCCATCCCAGACTTGGCCGTCGGCCAGCACGACCTCCAGCCCCAGCACCTGCTCGCGTGCATTGCCATAGCGCAGGACGTTGAGCCCGCCCGCGTTGGTCGAGAGGTTGCCGCCGATCTGGCACGTGCCCTCCGCCGCCAGGCTGAGGGGAAACAGACGGTCGGCCTCGTCCGCGGCCTGCTGGATATGCTGCAGGATGCAGCCGGCCTCCACCGTGATGGTGTTGTTGGCTGCGTCCAGGTCGCGGATGCGATTGAGCCGCCGGGTGGAGAGGATGACCGCCCGGCCGTCCTCGAACGGCGTGCTGCCGCCGACAAGGCCAGTGTGGCCGCCCTGTGGGACGATAGCCGTCCCTGTCTCGGCGCAGGCGCGGACGACGGCGGCAACCTCTGCCGTCGTTGCCGGCTCGACCATGCAGCGCGCCGCGCCCTGGTAGCGCTTGCGCCAATCGATCAGGCGCGGGGCCAGGGCCTCCGCCTCGGTGACGACGTGGCCGGCGCCGACAACCTGTTTCAGGCGGTCGAGCAGCGGGTCTGACTTTTCCAGAATCTCATTCATTGACGAAGGTTAGCGCGCCAGCGGGCGACCCTCCAAGAGGCCATGACCGTTCAGGCGTCGCGGGGTGCCGCTGCCCGGCGCAGACGGTCGTTTATGGCGGCGCCGAGGCCCTCTTCCGGAATGGGCATCGCCGCGATGGCGGTCAACTCGGGGCGGTCCAGTTCATGCAGGCAGGCGAACAGGCGCGCGGCCGCCTCGCGCAGGTCGCCGGAGGGGCTGAGGTTGCAGGTGACGGCCGCGCCCGCCGGGACATCCGGGCCGAAGGCGAGCAGGCCTTCGTCGGGTTCGGCCCGCGTGGCGTTGAGGCGCAACGGGCAGCCCGGTGCGTAATGGCTGGCAAGGCGCCCCGGGGAACCGGCAGGCCCGGCCGCGTCGCCTTTCTCCGCCAGGGGGCCGAGAATGGCTTCCAACTCCTCGCGCGGAAGGCCGCCTGGACGCAGCAGGATTGGTGGTTCAGCGCTGAGGTCGATCACGGTGCTTTCGATGCCGACCGGGCAGGCGCCGCCGTCCACGATCATGTCGACCCGGCTGCCCAGGGAGGTGGCCACGTGCCGCGCCGTCGTCGGGCTGATCCGACCGGAAGCGTTGGCGCTGGGCGCCGCGATGGGGCGGCCGGCCGCTTGCAGGAGGGCATGGGCGACCGGATGGCCGGGCACACGCAATGCCAGGGTGTCGAGGCCGGCGCTGGCCAGCAGCGAGACCGGGCAGTCGGCGCGGCGCGGCAGTACGAGTGTAAGCGGACCGGGCCAGAAGCGCGCGGCGACTTCGCGTGCCCTTGCGTCGAGGTGCACCAGGGACTCGGCCTCTGCCACGTCGGCGAGGTGGACGATCAGCGGGTTGAAGCTGGGCCGGCCCTTGGCCTCGAAGATGCGGGCGACGGCCTGGGCGTTGGTGGCGTCCGCGCCCAGGCCATAGACGGTCTCGGTCGGGAACGCGACAAGGCCGCCGTCGCGCAGGATGCGGGCGGCGGCGTCGATGGTGGCCGGGTCGCTGGCCGGGCGGACGTTGGCGGCGTGGGACATGGCGGCGCGCAGGATAACGCCTCGCACGGCCCTGCAAAGAGGGTAAGACGGCAAAAAGGGGCATCGACGGCATAAACGACAGGCGCCGGCGGTTTCAGCCACCGGCGCCTCTTTGCCGTTCGTTCATGACGTGGTTCCGCCCTAGGTTGCGAAACCCGCCGCGTCGCCGCACGGGTTTTGCGGCGGCGAAACCGTGACCGGTTTTCCGCCCACGGGAGTCAAGCATGCGACTCAAGCGGCCTGTTTCGCAAGCCACTTCACGTGCAGTGCAGCAAAGGGCGGCGGGTGTTGCCCTTCGACTTTCGCACGTGCACCATTCATTCACAGTATATTGTACGGGGGGCAGCAATGACGGCCAAGATATTCACCGTGGCCCAGCAGAAGGGTGGGGCGGGGAAAACGACCCTGGCCGCGCACCTCGCCGTGGCGTGGACGGCGGCGGGGAAGTCGGTCGCCGTGGTGGATATCGACCCGCAGATGTCGCTGACCTACTGGTACAGGCTGCGTGAGCGGCGCAGCGGCAACGCCGGGGCCGGGCTGCTTGTGACCCAGATCAGGGGCTGGCGCGTGCGCAACGAGGCGGAGCGGCTGGCCCAGCAGCACGATATCGTGGTGATCGACAGCCCGCCGCACATGGAAACGGAGGCCCGCGCCGCCGTGCGCGCCGCGAACCTCGTCGTGGTGCCGGTGCAGCCCTCGCCGATGGACGTCTGGGCGACGCGGCCAACCCTCGACCTCGCGAAAGAAGAGCGCCGCGCGATCGCCATCGTCCTCAACCGCGTCCCGCCGCGTGCCCGCCTCACCGACGACATGCTGGCCGAGATCGAGGATTTCGATGTCACCGTGACGCAGGCCCGCATCGGTAACCGCGTCGTCTTCGCCTCCGCCCTGGCCCAGGGTCGCGCCGTCGGCGAAATGCAGCCAAAGGGCCGCGCGGCGGCGGAAATCGGCGCGCTGGCGGACGAGTTGCTGGAGTTGGTGGGAACTTGAGCGCGCTTGCGCACTTGCCGCACGCACTTATATCTTACCGTAAGGCAGTCCTACGGACCTACGGTAGAGGTGGTCGATTATGGAGCGGAAAGGCTCGACGTTGTCCAAGGTATCGACAAAGGGACAGGCGACAATTCCTCGCGAGGTGCGGGAGCATCTTGATGTACGGCCCGGAGACAGCGTCGTTTATGAGATTATCGATGATCAGGTCGTGATCAGAAAAGCGCGTCCTATCGACATGGACTTTCTCCGATTCCAGGAACACGCGTTCAGCGAATGGTTATCTGAGGCGGACGAAGAGGCGTACCGTGATCTATAGAGAATGGGATATCGTGGTTGTCCCATTCCCGTTTGCGGATCAGAATCGTTCGAAGCGACGGCCAGCGCTTGTCATCTCACCGCCTGCGCTTACCGAGCGATACGGTCTTTACTGGCTATTGCAAATAACAAGCGCCAAGAATCACGGGTGGGCGGACGACGTTCCAATAGAGGACATGAACGCCGCGGGCCTTCCTGCTCCGTCCGTCGTGCGCATCCCCAAACTCGCGACCGTTGACGAGCCCGTTATCCTTGATCGCAAGGGCAGGTTGGCGGAGCGAGATCGTGAAGCAGTCGCCAAAGTCCTGCTTCGATACTGGCCAATCGCCAACCGTGTTTAACCCTTCCCGTAAGCCACGAACTCCGGGTTGGCGAAGTCCGGCTTGCCGTAGGTGAGGGGCTGGCCGTCCACCGTTTCCACGCGACCGCCGGCGGCGGCGAGGACGGCGTGGCCGGCGGCGGTGTCCCATTCCATCGTGCGGCCGAAGCGGGGGTAGATGTCGGCCTTGCCGTTGGCCACGAGGCAGAACTTGATGGAGCTGCCGGCGTTGCGCGTGTCGGCGATGGCCTGGCCGCCGAGGAAGGCCTTCATCTGCTCCGGGTCGCCGTGACGGCGGCTGGCGACGACGGTGGCGCCCTCGGCCGGGATCGTCCGGGCCTCGATGTTCATCGTCTTCTGATCGGTCTCGCTGAAGGTCGCGTGGCGGCTGCCGTCCGGCGCGACGGCGCCGCACCACGTCATGGCCAGGGCCGGGGCGTGGACCACGCCGGCGACCGGCCGGCCGTCCTCGACAAGCGCGATGTTCACCGTGAATTCGCCGTTGCGCGACAGGAATTCCTTGGTCCCGTCCAGTGGATCGACCAGCCAGAAGCGCCGGTCCACCTTCGGGATACGACCTTCCTCGACGCCTTCCTCGGAGATCACCGGCACGTCGGGCGTCAGCGTCTCCAGCGCCTTGGTGATCAGCCGGTCGGCGGCGAGGTCCGCCTGTGTCAGCGGCGACTTGTCGGCCTTCTCGGTGACCTCGATCTCCTCGCCCTCGACGTAGTAGGCGAGGATTTCCTTGCCCGCGCGCTCCGCAATGGTGCGGATGACGCCTAGCAGGTCGTCGAGGTCTTCCTTCGTGGTGGCTGTCGCCTCGGTCATATCGCTCCGCCTGTTCAGCTTCCGCCGCGTTGGTTCGTGCCGCTCACGCCTTCGCCGCCTGGATCGCCTGCCAAACCTTGTCGGGCGTGGCCGGCATATCGATGTGGTGAACGCCCAGCGGCGCCAGCGCATCGGCCAGCGCGTTCATCACCGCCGGCGGCGCGCCGATCGCGCCCGCCTCGCCGGCACCCTTGATGCCGAAGGGGTTGGTGGCGCAAGGCACCTCCAGGAACCGGATGTCGATGCCGGGCACGTCGTCCGCACGCGGCATTGTGTAGTCCTGGAAGGTGGCCGTGACAAGTTGCCCGGACTCGGGATCGTAGTGCGTGTTCTCCAAAAGCGCCTGACCGATGCCCTGCGCGGTGCCGCCCATCACCTGGCCCCGCGCCAGGGACGGGTTCACGATGACGCCGAAGTCGTCGACCACCGTGTAGCGCAGGATATCGACGACCCCCGTCTCCTCGTCCACCTCCAGTTCGCAGACGTGGCAGCCGTTGGGGAAGGTTACGTCGGGCGGGTCGAAGGTGGCGCTCTCCTCCAGCCCGCCTTGCAGCTCTTCCGGCAGGTCGTCGCGCCCCGCGTGGCCGGCAAGCTCTGTCAGGGTGATGCGCTTGTCGGTTCCGGCGACGGTGAAGGTGCCGGCCTCGAACTCCAGGTCCGCCGGCGCCGCCTCCAGCACGAAGCCGGCCAAGTTGCGGGCCTTGTCCACCAGCTTATCGGCCGCCAACCCCGTCGCGCCGCCGCCCATCAGCAGCGAGCGCGAGCCGCTGGTGCCGCCACCGCTCGGCAGGTCGTCGGTGTCGCCCTGATGCAGCGTCACCTTGGTCGGGTCGATGCCGAGGGCATCGGCGAGTATCTGGGCATAGGCGGTGGCGTGGCCCTGGCCGTTGCTCTGCGTGCCGACGTAAAGTGCGACGCCGCCGTCCTCCGCGATGTGCAGGCGGGCATCCTCGCTGCCCATCTGTCCAGCGCAGGCCTCGACATAGCAGGCGAAGCCAAGGCCGCGCAGCTTCCCCTGCTTTCGCGCCTGTGACTTGCGCAGCGCGATATTGCCCCAGCCGGCCGCGTCCAAGGCAGCGTCCATCACCCGCTGGAACTCGCCGGAATCGTAGGTGAGGCCGGTTGCCGTGGTGTAGGGCATCGCCTCGGGCGGGATGAAGTTCTGGCGGCGCAGCAGGTGCGGGCCGACGCCCAGTTCCCGCGCCGCCTGATCCACCGTGCGCTCCACGAAATAGGCCGCCTCCGGCCGCCCGGCGCCGCGATAGGCGTCCACCGGCACGGTGTTGGTGAAGGCCAGAGTCACCTCCGCGTAGATCGCCGGGATGCGATAGAGGCCAGAGAGCATCTTCGTCACCGCGCCCGTCGGCACGTAGGTTCCGAAGTTGGATAGGTAGGCGCCGACGTTGGCAACCGAGTTCATGCGCAGCGCTATCATCCGGTTGTCGGCGTCAAAGGCCAGTTCCATCGTGGCCACGTGGTCGCGGCCCTGGGCGTCGGACTGGAAACTCTCGTTGCGCTCCGCCGTCCATTTCACCGGCCGGCCCAACTCGCGCGCGGCGAACAGCGTCAGCGCGTACTCGGCGTAGAGGAAGATCTTGGTGCCGAAGCCGCCGCCGACGTCCGGCGTGATCACGTGGAAGCGCTCGGCCGGCAGCTTGAAGATGTGCTTTGCCAGCCATTTGCGCAGGTCGTGCGCCCCCTGGCTGCCGGCGGTCAGGGTGAAGCTCTCGCTCTTTGCGTCGTAGACGCCGATGGCGTCGCGCGGCTCCATCGGATTGGCGACGAGGCGGTTGTTCACCAGTTCGAGGCGGGTGACGTGCGCCGCCTGGCGGATCGCGGCGTCGGTCGCCTCGGCGTCGCCCTGTGCCCAGCGCAGGCAAACGTTGTCGGGTGCCTCGTCCCAGATTTGCGGCGCGTCGTCCGCCAGGGCTGCCTTGCCGTCTACGACATGCGGCAGCTCGGCGTAGTCGACCTCGACAAGCTCTGCGGCGTCCTTCGCGGCGTCCACGCTTTCGGCAATGATGGCGGCGACTGGGTCGCCGACGTGGCGCACGCGGCCCCTGGCCAGGATCGGGTGGCCCGGCATGACCGGCGGCTTGCCGTCCTTGCCGGGTATCGGCGCCATGCAGGGGATGTCGCCCAGCCCGGCGGCGTCCAGGTCGGCGCTGGTATAGACCGCCAGCACGCCCGGCACCTCGCGCGCCGCTGCCGTGTCGATGTTGGCGATATCGGCGTGGGCGTGCGGGCTGCGCACCAACACCATGAAGGCTTGGTTCTCGCGGTTGATGTCGTCGGTGTACTGGCCGTGGCCGGTCAGAAGGCGTGCATCTTCGACACGCGCGAGCGGCTGGCCTATGCCGAACTGGCCCATGACGGTCTCCGCGCTTTATGGTGGTCGCCGCCGGTCGTCGCGGCATGCGAGATTGGCGCGATCCTAGCCAAGCGGGCGGGCATGACCAACCATGAATTGTCGTGCACCGCCGCGTTTCTGCATGCGGGATCCCATGGGGGATAGAAGAAGGGCCGGGTCATGTGCGGGCGCTACTCCATCACCTCGCCGACGGAGGCGATCCAGAAGCTGTTCCAGGTGCCGGAGCGGCCGAACCTGCCGCCGCGCTACAACGTCGCCCCGACGCAGGAGGTGCCGGCCGTGCGCCTGGGTGAGGACGGGGCGCGGCACCTCGTGCTGCTGCGCTGGGGCCTGATCCCGTTCTGGGCGAAGGATGCCACGATCGGCAACCGCCTGATCAACGCCCGCGCCGAGAGCGCGGCCACCAAGCCCGCGTTCCGGGCCGCGTTCAAGGCACGGCGCTGCCTTGTCGTCGCAGACGGCTTCTATGAGTGGAAGAAGCCGCAGAAGAAGGGTGCGGCGAAGCAGCCGTATCGCGCCACACTGAAGGGCGGCGGCCCCTTCGGCTTCGCGGGTCTGTGGGAACGTTGGAACGACCCGGAAACTCAGAGTACGGTCGAAAGCTGCACCATCCTGACGACGGATGCCAACCCGCTGCTGGCCGACATCCACGAGCGAATGCCGGTGATCGTGGATCCGACCGATTTCGACCCTTGGCTCGACACCTCGGTGGCGGCCGAGCGGGCCGAAGCGCTCCTGAAGCCCTTTCCGGCCGGGAAGATGGCAGTCTACCCTGTATCGACGCGCGTCAACAGCGTCGCCAACGACGGGCCGGACCTCGTGGAACCGCTGGACAGCGGCGGCGCGACGGGGCAGGCGGAGCTGTTCTAGCCGATGGTTGCGTCTCTCTGCCAACGATCGCGGGACATGTCCCCATATCGACAAGGTCGATTGTCTGCCGGATCATGTGACGCATTGGAGACGTAAGGGACGGCGAGGGGGCCGGATGCTGGCGCAACTGTTGGCGGGGGCGATGCTGATCGCGGCTTCGGTGGCGATCCATGCCTTCGTGCTCGACCGTCTGGCGCTGCTGCTGCGGCGGCTAGAAGCCCGGCATCCCAGGCCGCTGCGCCTGCGCTGGCGGTTCTACCTGCTGTTGCTGGCCGCGCTGGGCGCGTTCCTGTCGCATGTGGTCCAGGTGTGGATCTGGGCCGTGGTCTTCATGGTGGTGGGCGAGTTCGCGACGCTGGAGCCCGCGCTGTATTTCTCCACGTCCACTTTCACGACGGTGGGCTACGGCGATGTCACGATGTCGGAGAAGTGGCGCCTGCTGGCAAGCTTCGAAGGGGCGGGTGGAATGCTGCTCTTCGGCCTCAGCACCGCCTTCCTATTCGAGGTGATGCGCCGCGTCTGGCAGCGCATCGACCTGCCACCGGCACCGGAGCCGGGCCACCATTCGCACGACGGAAGCTGATATGCGCACGGGCGGCGACAGTGGCAATATCCCAGCATCGCCGGGCGCCTACGCGCTGGTCCTGCGTCTGCGCGCTTCCCTGCCGCTGAGCGATATACGACGCTTCCGGGATTGCACGCTTCCACCCGGCCTATATGCTTATTTTGGCAGCGCCAAGGGGGCCGGCGGACTGGCGGCGCGCGTCGGACGGCACGTGCGCTTGCGCGCGGGGCGGCGGCCGCACTGGCATATCGACCGCCTGCTGGCGCGCGGCGAGGTGGTAGGCGTGGTGGTTTGGCCCGAGGGCGACGAGTGCACGTGGCGCGCGGGCGTGCAGGCGGACCGGCGGGTTAGCGTACCGCTGCCGGGTTTCGGTAGCTCCGACTGCCGCGCTTGCCCCGCTCATCTGCTGACGGTGCCGGATGCCGCCGTCGTTGCAGACGCGCTCGAAGGGCGCGGGGTTGGCGGGACGGGGTGCGCCGCCTAGATTGCGGGGCAATCCGAAACCGCGCTCAAGCTCAGGGAGTTCGCCGGCATGCAATACCTCCACACCATGGTCCGCATCAGCGACGTCGACGAGTCGCTCGACTTCTATTGCGACAAGCTGGGGCTCAAGGAAATCAGCCGCACGGACCTGGAACCGGCCCGCGCGACGCTGATCTTTCTGGCTGCCCCCGACGACGAGCAGCGCGCCCGCGAGGACAAGGCGCCGATGCTTGAACTGACCTACAACTGGGATCCGGAGGCCTATGGCGGCGGCCGCAACTTCGGCCACCTGGCGTTCCGCGTGGACGACATCTACGAGACCTGCCAGCGCCTGATGGACGGCGGCGTCACCATCAACCGGCCGCCGCGCGATGGCCGCATGGCCTTCGTCCGCTCCCCCGACGGCATCTCGGTCGAACTGCTGCAGAAGGGCGAGGCGCAGGCGCCGAAGGAGCCCTGGGCCAGCATGGAGAACACCGGCACCTGGTAAGGCCAAGCTTCGCGGGCGGGGCGCGCTCTTTCGCCTACTCGATCCGTCCGTGAACCCAATAGTCGGCGCGGGCGCGGCTACCATCCAGATAGCGCGCCGCCGCGTCCGCGTAGCCACGCTCTCGGCCGCTGGCGATCAGCGCCTCGACATCCGCCAGCGCCAGCCACATCCGGCCAAGCACCGCGCTCGCCCAAGGATGATCGGCGGCGAAGCCGTCGCGTGCCAGGACGTGGACGCGCTGCGGTCCGCCCAATGCGCCTGCCGGATCGTCCAGGAAGCGCAGGTCGTAAACGCCGAAGACCCAGTGTGGCCGCCGGCCGACCGCCACCGCAGTCTCGCCCCTCGTTATAGCGCGTTTCAGTGTCAGGGACGGGCCCGCGTCGTTCGACGGCTCCAGCCGGTAGCCGTCCAGCCCGTAGACTTCGAGGGCGCGCTGCGACAGCGCCATGACCGCCGTGCCGGCCTCGCCGCCACGTATCCGGCCGTCCACGCGCTCCCGCACGTCCGCGCGCGACAGATCGCTCATGGAGATGATACCGGCGCTGGCCGGGGTATCCGGCACCACCCACCCCAGCCGGGCGCCGTCGTAGAGTACGCCCAGGTCTTCGACGCGGCCCTCGATCGCTTCCAGGTAGGTGGCATGCGCGTCCGGCTGCCAGGAGCCAAGCATCACGTCCAGCTTTCCGGCGGCAAGTGCGCTGTAAAGGAATGCCGTATCGGCCAGCACCAGCCGCACCTGGTAGCCCAGTCGCCGTTGCATAACGGTGGCGGCAAGCTGCGCCGTCGCCTCGTTCGAGGCCCTGGCGCTCCAGCCGATGCGGATTGTGTTGCCGACCGCTTCGCGGCGCTCCACCGGCGTGAAATGGTCCTGCGCCGGCAGCGGGCCGGCTAGCAGGCTCGCGGCGAGAGCGATCGAGAGGATGCGGGCGGCTCGAAGCATGGCTCGGGTCAGGTCGAATGTTGCAGGATCCGAAGCCGCGCGGCCGTACCGCTATCAAGCGGCGCCTTCGCCCTCCGCCTGCAGGCGCTTGCGCAACTCCGTCTTCAGCACCTTGCCATAATTGTTCTTCGGCAGGGCGTCGACGAAGTACCAGTGGCGCGGCCGCTTGAAGCGCGCGATTTCGCCAAGGCAAAGCTCGTCCAGCGCCTGTGCTTCTGCCGCCGGCGCCGCGTCCGGGCGGGCGACGACGAAGGCGGCGACCTCCTCGCCCCACTCGGGATGCGGCTTGCCGACCACCGAGACCTCGGCGACGCCGGGGTGGCGGAGCAGCACTTCCTCCACCTCGCGCGGATAAATATTGGTGCCGCCGGAGATAATGACATCCTTGGAGCGGTCCATCAGCGTCAGGTAGCCGTCGGCGTCCAGCGCGCCCACATCGCCCGTGTGCAGCCAGCCGCCGCGCAGCGTTTCCGCCGTCGCCTCGGGCGCCTGCCAGTAGCCCGGCATCACGGAATCCCCGCGCACCAGCACCTCGCCGGTCTCGCCGGGCGGCAGCGGCCTGTCGTCCTCGTCGGCGATCATGACCTCGACGACCGCGTGCGGCCGGCCGACGGAGGCGAGGCGCGCTTCATAGCGCGGGTGGGCGGTGTTCTGGTGGTCCCAGCGCGGCAGGCAGGTGATGGTCATCGGGCTTTCGCCCTGTCCGTAGATCTGCACGAAGACCTGGCCGAAGGTGTCGATGGCCCGTTTCAGGTCGGCGACGTACATCGGGCCGCCGCCGTAGACCACCGTTTTCAGGTTTCGGGTATCGGCGCTCGCGGCGGCGGGGTGCTCCATCAGGCGCTTCACCATCGTCGGCGCGGCGAACATCGCGGTGCCGGGATAGCCGGGCAGCAGGTCGAAGATCTCTTCCGGCTCGAAGCCGCCGGACTCCGGGATGATCTGTGTGGCTGCCCCGGCAACGTGGGGCGCGATATAGAGGCCGGAGCCGTGCGACATCGGCGCGGCATGGAGGATGGCCTCGCCGGGCCGGATGGAGTCGACGTCCGCGAAATAGCTGAGCGTCATCGCCTGCAGGACGCGATGGGTCAGCATGGCGCCTTTCGGCCGTCCCGTCGTGCCGCTGGTGAAGAACAGCCACGCCAGATCGTCGGGCGCGACCTCGGCCATGGGGGCCGGCTCGCCGGTCAGCAGCTTTTCGTAGTCGGCGCTGTCCACGTCGATCACCCGGCTGGAGGCAGGCAGGCCTTCCGCCACACGGCCCAGGGCGTCGGCCAACTTCGGCGTGGCAAAGACGGTTTCGGCGCCGCTGGACTCCAGGATGTAGCGCACCTCCTTCTCGTGCAGCTTCGCGTTCACCGGAACGGCGGCCAAGCCCGCCCACCAGCAGGCGTAGAGGATCTCGACATAGGCGGGATGGTTGGTCATCACCAGCGCCACCCGCGCACCAGGGGCCAGCCCCAGCCGGTCCCGGAGGCCGCCCGCCAGCACGGCCGACCGCCGGGCCAGACCGGCATAATCCAGGACGGTCCGTGGACCCAGGGCCACCGCCGGCATATCTCCGTATGCCTGGCCCGCGCGCCGCAGCAACGCCGCAAGGTTCATCCCGATCCTCCCCGGTTTCGCCGTATTCGGTCGTATAATTCCTTGCTGATGAATGCTGTAAAGGCCGCGCGCGAGGCCGTCAATCGGCCTGCCGGCCAGTGGTGATGGCGGCGCTGGAGTGTTAGACTCGATGTCGCACGCGAGAAGGGCCGAGACGATGGACGACCGCCAAGCATGGACCCGCCGGACCTTCCTGACGACGGTCGCCGGGGCTGCCATGCTTTGGCCCCTGCGCGGCGCATTTTCGCAGGAGGACGCGCCGTTGCGCTTCCTGCGCATCGGCACGGCGTCCACGGCCGGCACCTATTTCCCCATTGGCGGCATCCTGGCCAACGCCATCAGCCATCCGCCGGGCAGCCGCCCGTGCGAGCGCGGTGGCAGTTGCGGCGTGCCCAACCTGATCGCGGTGGTGCAATCCACCGACGGGTCCGTCGACAACGTCCGCCGGCTCGCCAGCGGCGCGCTCGATTCCGGCTTGGTCCAATCCGATGTCGCTTACTGGGCCTATTACGGCAAAGGCCTGTTCGAGGACCAGGGGCCGGTCGAGAACCTGCGCGCCATCGCCAACCTCTATCCCGAAGCCGTCCATCTGGTGGTTCGCGAGGATACGCGCGTGCGCAGCGTGCCGGAACTGGCCGGCAAGCGGATATCGCTGGATCGCAAAGGCTCCGGCACGCGTGTCGACGCGGAGTTGATCCTGAAGGCCTTCGGCATGTCGAAGGACGACATCCAGGAGGTCGACGTCCCCGCCGGGCAGGCCGCCGACATGATGCGCGAGGGGGAGCTTGACGGCTTCTTCTTCGTCGCCGGGACGCCGGCCAAGGCGATCTCCGACCTGGCCGAGGATGTCGCCATCCACCTGCTTCCACTTTTCGGCCCCGAGGTGGTGACCCTGCGCGAGGCCTATCCTTTCTTCGCGCCGCACAGCATCTCCGCCGGCACCTATCAGAACGTCGCTTACACGCAGACGCTGTCGGTCGGCGCGCAGTGGATCATCGACGCCAGCATCGACGAGGACACGGTCTACCAGATCACCCGGGCGCTGTGGCATCCGAATACCCGCCGCCTCCTGGACAACGGCCATCCCAAGGGCAAGCTGATCCGGCTGGAGACCGCGCTGGACGGCCTGGGCGTCCCGCTGCACCCCGGCGCACGGCGCTGGTACGTCGAGGCCGGCGAGATCGAGCCGGACGAACGGCCGGGGCCATCGGAGGTGGTGCCGTCCGATAGCGGAGCCGCGGAGGAGGATTGAATGCGCGGCCCGGCCGCCGTCTGATTTCCTTTCCGGATTGAGCGGCGCCGATGCGCGCCCGACATGGACGGTTCGCCGCCAGTGGGGGCAGACAGCCGGCGGGAATCCCGCTATCACGGAGTCCGCCCGCACTGGCTGGAAGCAATTCGGAGAGGGGAACCTAGCGCATGGAGTACCTTGTCGACAGCGCCGATGCCACGACCCTGCCCATTACCCCGATCGCGCCCGACACGCTGAAAGGCTGGCTGGCGGGTCAACCGGCCCGTGTTGCCGCCTGGGTGCATTCCAGCGGGTTCACCGCCAAGGCGGGAACGCACACCCTGGTGCCGGACGATAACGGCGAGGTGGAGCGCGTCCTTTTGGGCGTGGAACGGCGCGACGACATCTGGGCCTACGCCGGTCTGCCGACGGCGCTGCCCAGCCGCCGTTACTCCCTGGACCCCGAGGTCGAGGAGGACGCGGTGAACCGGGCGGTCGTCGGCTGGGCGATGGGCTGCTACGCCTTCGACCGCTACAAGAAGCGGGAGGCCGAGCCGGCCCAACTGGTGTGGCCGGAATCGGCGGATCGGGCCACGGTCAGGCGGACGGTCGAGGCCTGCACCCTGGTGCGCGACCTGATCAATACCCCCGCCAGCGACCTTGGTCCCGAGGAGCTGGGCGAGGCGGTGCGCGCGGAGGGCAAGCGCTATGGCGCGAAAACCCAGGTGATCGCGGGCGAGCAGCTTCTCAAGCGCAATTATCCGGCGATCCACGCGGTCGGCCGCGCCAGCGCGCGGGAACCCCGGCTGGTCGACCTGCGGTGGTCCAACGGGGAGGGGCCGCGGATCACCATCGTCGGCAAGGGCGTGTGCTTCGACACCGGCGGCCTGGACCTGAAGCCCGCTTCCGGCATGAAGCTGATGAAGAAGGACATGGGCGGCGCCGCGCACGCGCTGGCGCTGGCGAAGATGGTGATGGGCGCGGAATTGCCGGTGCGCCTGCGCCTGCTGATTCCCGCGGTGGAGAACAGCGTGTCCGGCGATGCTTTCCGTCCGCAGGATATCATCCAGACGCGCAAGGGCCTCACCGTCGAGATCGGCAATACCGACGCCGAGGGCCGGCTGGTGCTGGCCGACGCGCTGGCCGAGGCGGAGCGCGACAAGCCGGATCTGGTGATCGATTTCGCCACGCTGACGGGGGCGGCGCGTTCCGCCCTTGGACCCGACCTACCGGCCCTCTTCAGCAACGACGACGCCCTGGCCAAACGTCTGTTGGACGCCGGCGAGCGCGAGCAGGATCCAGTCTGGCGCTTGCCGCTGTTCGATCCCTACCGCAAGTGGCTGGACAGCCCGGTGGCCGACCTCAACAACGTTGCCGAGGGACCGTTCGCCGGCGCGATCGTGGCGGCCCTGTTCCTGCGCGAGTTCGCACCGAAGGACACGCCCTGGGCCCACTTCGACCTTATGGGCTGGAACACCGCCGCCAAGCCGGGCCGACCCAAGGGGGGCGAGGCGATGAGCCTGCGCGCCGCCTTTGCCGCGCTGAACGGCTGGGTCGCCGAACACACGAGTTGAGGCGGGAACCGGACAGTTCCCGGCACGATGGAAAAACGCGAGTAGAGCGATCCGTGGTAGTCTTCGGCCACAACAATCCGCAAGAACAGGGGGGATCGCGATCATGTTCCGTAACATCATTTGCTGCGTCGACGGCTCCAGGCATTCGGAGCGTGCGGCGCAGGCGGCATCCGAATTGGCGGCCAGGTTCGACGCCAAGCTGACCTTCCTGACGGTGACCAAGGAATTGAAGGTCAACGAGGCCGTGAAGCGCTACATCGAGCTGGAAAAGCTGTCCGGCGGCCTGGAATACGTCCTCGACGAGATGACCGAGCAGATCCTTGATGCCGCCAAGGCCTGTGCCGAGCGCTGCGGCGTCAGGGGTTTCAAGACCGAGGTCAAGGTCGGCCCGCCCGCGCGCACAATTGTGCAGTTCGCCGAGCGCACCAAGGCGGACACCATCGTCATGGGCCGGCGCGGCGTCGGCGATGTCGAGGGGGCGCTGTTGGGCAGCGTGTCGCACAAGGTCTCCTCGCTGGCGAGTTGCGGCGTCGTGACGGTCAAGTAAGGACCGCGAAAAGGACGTGATCGGCGCTTCCATCCGTGGTTTGAAGACGCTACACTTCGTTGCGTTCATGCAACGAGGAAGGGCCGTGCAACTCGATCCCAAGCAGGCTTTGTCGCTCTGGCATTCGGTCACGCTGGCCGGCATGACCGAGGGCCAGCCGGACTTGACGACCCGGCAGATGGCCGTGCTTTTGCACGTCTATCTGGCGGATCCGCCGCACACCGTTCGCGGACTGGCGGCGATCCTGGGCATATCCAAGCCGGCGGTGACGCGGGCGCTGGACCGGCTGGGCGATCTGGGCTTCATCCGGCGCAAGAAGGACGACGCGGACAAGCGCAGCATCCTGGTTCAGCGCACCGTCGCCGGCTCGGTCTTCCTGCGCGAGTTCGGGGACCTTGCCAGCCGGCAGGCGGAAACGGTTTGACGTAGCCTATGGCGTCTTGCGTTCACACGACCCGATCCGGTGCCCTCATCAAGACCACACCATCGATCCGCCAGCGTCCGCTTGGCTGCCTTTCCATGAAATAGCGGGCCAGGACGGCGCGCCCGTCGGGGCCGACAAAAAGCACTTCCTGCGCGGGACGGCCCTGCTGCATCTTCAGATCCTGGAATTCGACGGAGCGTGGCCGGTAAACCGGGGTATAGCCTTCGCGCACCATCCGCATGAAGTTCGCGGGGTTGCCGAACTTCTCCTGGATCATCGGCGAGGCGTAGGAAAACGCCTCTCCCGCGTCGTCGCGCCGGAAAGCGTCGAGCTGGCTTTCGATCACCTGCCGGATGGCGTCGCGGTCGCCGGCGGACAGGTCCTGTGCCGGCGCGGGCATCGGCAGCAGCAGGATCACGGCAAGCAGGACAAGCATTCGTGGCATCGTGGTTCTCCATCTCGCTTTGGTAGAGATGGGGCGCTTTTCCCGCTCCGGCCAGTGTGCGCGTTGTCCCGGTCAGTATCCCTTGGCGGGGTGGACGATGGGGTAGGGCTGCTCTCCGCGCTGCATCCGTTTGATGTTCGCCGCCAGCACCTCGGCCGCCGTGTCCGGCGGCGTGGCGGAGGCCACGTGCGGCGTCACCAGCACGCGCGGATGGGCCCAGAAGGGATGATCCGCCGGCAACGGCTCTTCGTGGAAAACGTCAAGGCTGGCTTCCGCGATGTGGCTGCTGTCCAGAAGCGCCAGCAGGTCGGCGTCGACAATCTGTTGTCCGCGCCCGGCGTTCACCACGCACGCCCCTTCGGGCAGGCGGCCCAGGGTGTCGCGGTTCAGGATGCCGCGCGTGGCCTCGGTCAGCGGCAGCAGGCACACCAGGATCTCGGTACGCTTTAGGAAAGCATCCAGTTCGTCCGCGCCGGCGAAGGAGGTGACGCCTTCGATCTCCTTGCGCGACTGCGACCAGCCCGCAACGTCGAAGCGCAGCGCGCGCAAGGCCCGCGCCGCGTCGCTGCCAAGCTCGCCCAGCCCCATGACGCCCACCCGGCGGTCGCGCGCCAGTGGCACCGGCAGTTCCTCCCAGGTGTGCGCGCGCTGCAGTTCCTCGTATTCGCGCAGCCGGCGGTGATGGCGCAGGACGGTGAGCGTCACAAACTCCGTCATCCGCTCGGTCAGGCCGGGATCGACAAGGCGCACGACGGGGACGTGCGTCGGCAGCTCCGGATCGGTGGCCAAGTGATCGACCCCCGCGCCCAAGGAGAAGATCGCCTTCAGGTTCGGCAGACTCCCCAGCATCCCGCGCGGCGGCTTCCAGACCAGCGCGTAATCGATCTCCGCCGGGTCGCCCAACTCGTCCGGATAGACCCGGAACGCCTCCCCCGGCAGGTGCCGCGCCAGCATCCGCCGCCAGACGTCCGCGTCGCCGCTGTGGTTCGATTGGAAAAGGATGGTCATGAACCGCCCAGTCTCTAGAAACTGTTGCAAACCAAAGCAGGCTGACTAGCACGAACTTTGGATTGGGTCACGGTCTCGACGGGTTGCCAGCTTACATGCTCACCACGCCCGTCTCCGTCGCCTCCAGCTCGAACGCCGCTTTCATCAGAGCCTGGGTGTAGGGCTCCCGCGGGCGGTCGAAGATTTCGGCGGAGGGGCCCTGTTCGACGACCACGCCGTCCTTCATGACGATGACGTCGTCGGCCAGCGCGCGGACGACGCGCAGGTCGTGGCTGATGAAGAGGTAGGCGAGGTCGTTGCGCTTCTGCAGGTCGCGCAGCAGGTCCACGATCTGCGCCTGCACCGACATGTCGAGCGCGCTTGTCGGCTCGTCCAGCACGACGAAGCGGGGCTTGAGGACCATGGCGCGGGCGATGGCGATGCGCTGGCGCTGGCCGCCGGAGAACTCGTGCGGATAGCGGAAGCGGCTGTCCGGGTCGAGGCCGACCTCCTCCAACGCCTCGACGATCAGGCGTTCGCGATCGTCGCTGTCGGCGCCAAGGCCGTGCACCTTCAGGCCCTCCTCGACGATCTGCCCGACCGACAGACGCGGCGAGAGCGAGCCATAGGGGTCCTGGAAGACGACTTGCATCTCCCGGCGTAGCGGCCGGATCTCGCGTGGGCGAAGGCCCTGGATGTCGCGCTCCTGAAAGCGGATGCCGCCGCGCGATGCGATCAGGCGCAACAACGCCATGCCCAGCGTCGTCTTGCCGCTGCCGCTTTCCCCGACGATACCGACGGTGTGGCCGGCGCGCACGGTGAGATCGATGCCGTCGACGGCGCGGACATAGTCCACGGTGCGCTTGAGCACGCCCTTCTTGATGGGAAAGTGCACCTTGACGTCGCGGCCCTGAACGACGATCGGCGCGTTCGATCGCACTTGCCGCAATTCGCCCCTGGGTTCGGCGGCCAGCAGGCGCTGGGTGTAGGGGTGTTGCGGGGAATCCAGAATCTGCTTTGCCGGGCCCTGTTCCACGGCCTCGCCCTGGGTCATCACCACCATCTCGTCGGCCATCTTGCGCACGACGTTGAGGTCGTGGGTGATCAGAAGCAGCGCCATGTCGAACTCGCGTGCAAGCTCGCGCAGCAGCTTCAGGATCTGGGCCTGGATGGTGACGTCCAACGCCGTTGTCGGCTCGTCGGCGATCAGCAGATCCGGCTCGTTCGCCAATGCCATCGCGATCATGACGCGCTGGCGCTGACCGCCGGACAGTTCGTGCGGATAGGCGCCCAGCCGCTTGCGCGCCTCGGGAATGCCGACCATGTCCAGCAGTTCCAGCGTGCGCTTGCGTGCCTGATCGCGGCTCATGCCCTTGTGGACCAGAAGCGGCTCGCTGACCTGCTTCTCGACGTGGTGCAGGGGGTTGAGCGAGGTCATCGGCTCCTGGAAGATCATGGCGATCTCATTGCCGCGGATCTGACGCATCCGTGCCTCGCCGGCGCCGACCAGTTCCTCGCCCTTGAAGCGGATGGAAGATCCCGGCGGGTGCTGGGCCAGCGGGTAGGGCAGAAGCTGCATGATCGACAGCGCGCTCACGGACTTGCCGCTTCCGCTCTCGCCGACCAGCCCGACCGTTTCGCCGCGATCCAGGCCGTAGGACAGCTCCTTCACCGCCTCCACGCGGTTCTCGCCGCCGCCGAAGGTGACGCCAAGGCGGGAGATTTCGAGTAGCCGCTCGGTCATTCCGCCCCCTTCGCCCGCCATGCCGGGGATAGGCCCCTCACCCTGTCCCTCTCCCCGGAAGCGGGGCGAGGGAACGATAAACGCGCCGGTACGGCCACTCGGCCGAATCGCGGGAACCTGTCGATTGTCGTCCCCTCGCCCCCGCGTCGGAGGAGAGGGACAGGGTGAGGGGGATTCCCCCAACCCATCCGTGCCTTCACCGCAATGCTCATGCCCCGCCTCCCTGCGCGCGGCTGGCGACGGCGGTGTCTTTCGCCTCGATGCCGGGCTCGGCCGGTGTCGGTTCGCCCTGGAACAGTTTGCGCGGGTCGAAGGCGTCGCGCACCGCCTCGCCGATGAAGAACAGCAAGCTCAGCATGATCGACAGCACGAAGAAGCCGGTAAGCCCGAGCCACGGCGCCTGCAGGTTCGCCTTGCCCTGCGCCAGCACCTCGCCCAGCGAGGCCGAGCCGGGCGGCAGGCCGAAGCCGATGAAGTCGAGGGCCGTCAGCGTAGTGATGGACCCCGCCAGCGTGAACGGCAGGAAGGTCAGCGTCGCGACCATGGCGTTGGGCAGGATGTGGCGGAACATCACCATGCTGTCGGCCAGGCCCAGCGCCTTGGCGGCCTTGACGAAATCCAGGTTGCGGGCGCGCAGGAACTCGGCGCGCACATAGCCGACGGGCCATGGCCAGCCAAACAGCACCATGACGCCCAGAAGCCACCAGAAGCTCGGCTCCACGATACTGGCCAGGATGATCAGGATCATCAGCATCGGCAGCGTGCCGAAGATCTCCATCACGCGCTGGAAAATAAGGTCCACCCAACCGCCGAAATACCCCTGGACGGCGCCGGCGAAGACGCCGATCAGCGTGGTGAGGAAGGTCATCAGCAAGCCGAAGACGACCGATATGCGGAAGCCGTAGATCACCCGCGCCACCACGTCGCGCGCCTGGTCGTCGGTGCCCAGCCAGTGCCGGTCGCTTGGCGCGGTCGGCGCCGGGTCGGTCAGCTTCCAGTCGACCGAGCGGTGGTCATAGGGGATCAACGGCATCACCATGAAACCGTTGTCGGCGATCTGCTGCTTGACGAAGGGGTCGCTGTAGTCGGTCTTCGTCGGAAAATACCCGTCGAAGGTCGTTTCGGGGTAGTCGTGGAAGATCGGCAGGTACAATTCGCCGTCGTAGACGACGAGGATCGGCTCGTCGTTCGCAAGCACCTCGGCGAAGATGCTGAGACCGAAGACGATCAGAAAGAACCACAGCGACCAGAAGCCGCGCCCGTTGGCCCGGAAGTTGTGCAGCCGCCGCCGCGTGATCGGCGAGATCGGCATGCCGAGGAAACGGTCCTGCGGACGCCTGCGGCGCTGGCTTGCGGGAACGCTCATCGGGAGTGCCCCCAATACTGGCTGATAACCGCGTTCGCCATCCCTCGCACCACCATCAGTTCATCGCCTCGAAGCTGATGCGCGGATCGATAATGGTGTACATGATGTCGTTGATAAGCTGCAGCACGAGGCCCAGCAGCGTGAAGATGTACAGCGTGGCGAACATCACCGGATAGTCGCGGTTCACCACCGCCTCGAAGCCCAAGAGGCCGAGCCCGTCCAGCGAGAACAGGATCTCGATCAGCACCGCGCCGGTGAACAGGATGTTGACGAACGCCACCGGAAAGCCGGCGATCACGATCAGCATCGCGTTGCGGAAGACGTGGCCGTAAAGCACGCGGCGCTGCGCCAGGCCCTTGGCGCGGGCGGTGATGACGTACTGCTGGTTGATCTGGTCCAGGAACGAGTTCTTGGTCAGCATCGTCAGCCCGGCGAAGCTGCCCACCACCAGCGCCAGGAGCGGCAGCGCCATGTGCCAGAAGTAATCGACGATCTTCATCGGCCACGACAACGTCTCCCAGTCATCGGAGACCAGGCCGCGCAGCGGGAACCAGTCGAGGTAGGCGCCGCCGGCGAAGACCACGATCAGGAACACCGCGAAGAGGAACGCCGGAATCGCGTTGCCGACCAGCACCACCACCGACGTCCAGAAATCGAACCGCGAGCCGTCGCGCACCGCCTTGGCGATGCCCAGCGGGATCGAGATCAGGTAGGTCAGGATCGTCGTCCACAGGCCCAGCGAGATCGACACCGGCATCTTGTCGATGATCAGCTCGGTGACCGAGCGGCTGCGGAAGAAGCTCTCCCCGAAGTCGAAGGTCGCGTAGTTCCCGAGCATCAGCAGAAAGCGTTCGTGCGCCGGCTTGTCGAAGCCGAATTGCTTTTCCAGGCTCTTGATGAAATCCGGATCCAGACCCTGGGCGCCCCGGTAGTCGCCGCGCACGTCGCCGCTGCCGCCACCGCCGCCGGGCTGGCCGCTACCCGCCCCGGTCTCAAGCTCGCCGCCGGCCTGGGTGACGCGCTGCGTCGCCGCGACGCCGGTGCCCGTGACCTGCGATATGACCTGCTGCACCGGCCCGCCGGGCGCGGCCTGCACGATCAGGAAGTTGATCAGCATCGCACCGATCAGCGTCGGCACGACCAGGATCAGGCGGCGGATGATATAGCTGGTCATCGCCTCGGCCGGCCTCCCTCAGCTTGCCCGTCCGGCATGATGCCGGCGGAAGAAGAAGAGCGCCAGAAGCGCAAGCGCCGCCAGCACGATCGCGGTAATGGCCGTCTCGCCGCCGCCTTCCGCGCTTTCGGGCGTTCCGGCCTCGGATTGGGCGGTCTTCACCGCGGCGGCCTTGTCACGCTCCACCCACCACGCGTCGAGATAGGGCAGGCCATAGGGCGGGTTGAGCTCCGGCCGACCGAACTTGTCCCAGTAGGCGACGCGGAAATAACCGATGTGCCAGTTCGGCACGACCAGGTGGTGCCACAGCAGGACCCGGTCCAGTGCGCGCGTGCGCAGGACCAGCTCCTCGCGGCTGGGCGCCTGGATGATCATATCTATGAGTTGGTCGACGACGGGGTCGGCGAGGCCGGTGTAGTTCCGGCTGCCGTTGCGTTCGGCCGCCTGCGAGCTCCAGAAGTCGCGCTGCTCGTTGCCGGGCGACAGCGACTGGCCCCAGCCCGCGATCATCATGTCGAAATCGAAGCTGTCCAGGCGGTTCTGGTACTGCGCGCTGTCCACGACGCGCACCTCCACCTCCATGCCCAGCTTCTCAAGATTGGCGACATAGGGCAGGACCACCCTCTCGAATGCCTTGTTGACCAGCAGAATCTCGAAGCTGAAGGGGCGGCCGGTGCGCTCGCGCACCAGCTTCATGTCGCGCACCACCCAGCCGGCCTCGTTCAGTAGACTCAGCGCGGCCTTCAGGTTCTCGCGGGGATAGCCGTCGCCGTTGGTTTCCGGCGGATCGTATTCCTGCGTGAAGACTTCGGGCGGAAGCTGGGCGCGGAACCGCTCCAGGATATCCAGCTCGCGCCCGGTCGGCACGCCGCTGGAAGCGAGTTCGGAGTTGGAGAAATAGCTTTCCGTCCGGCTGTACTGCCCGAAGAACAGGTTGCGGTTCGTCCAGGTGAAGTCGAAGGCGTACGCCATCGCCTCGCGGACCTTCGGGCTGTCGAAGGGCGGACGCCGCGTGTTCATGGCGAAGGCCTGCATGCCGGTCGGCTGGTCGTGGTCGATCTCTTCCAGCGTCAGCTCGCCCGAGCGTACGGCGGGGCCTTCATAGGCGGTGGCCCATGCCTTGGCCTGGTTCTCCAGGCGCAGGTCGACCGTGCCGGACTTCACCGCCTCGCGGATGACGGTGGGGTCGCGGAAGTAGTCGTAGCGGATCGTGTCGTAGTTCCAGCGCCCCCGGTTCACCGGGATATCCTTGCCCCAGTAGTCCTCGACGCGCTCGTAGACGACATAGCGGCCCGGCTCGTAGTCGGCCACGCGGTAGGGCCCGCTTCCCAGCGGCGGCTGCAACGTCGATTGGCCGAATTCGCGGTCCTCCCAGTAGTGTTTCGGCAGGACCGGCAACTGCCCCACGATGAGGGGCAACTCACGGTTCACGCCGCCGGAGAAGTCGAAGCGCACGGTCCGCGGGCCCACCCGTTGCGCCTTCGCGACGTTCTTGTAGTAGAAGCGATAGAAGGGGTGGCCCTTCTCCTTCAGGACATTGAGGGAGAAGATCACATCCTCGACCGTGACGGGCGTCCCGTCGTGCCAGCGCGCGTTCTCGCGCAGCTTGAAGGCCACCCAGGAGCGGTCTTCGGGCACGTAGACGCTTTCCGCCAGCAGCCCGTATTCGCTGAACGCCTCGTCGCTCGACGAGGCCATCAGTGTTTCGAAGACGAGGCCGGCGCCTTCCGCCGTGACCCCTTTGATGATGTAGGGGTTGAAGCTGTCGTAGGTTCCCTCCGCCGCCAGGCGTATCGTCCCGCCCTTCGGCGCATCGGGGTTCACGTAGTCGAAATGCCGGAAATCCGGGCCATACTTGACGTCGCCGTGCATCGCCACGCCATGGCGCGGCTCGACGCCGTCCACCGCCTGGGCAAGGGCGGGGCCGGTCACGAGGGCGATCAGAAAGGCGAGAACCACGCAGCGCATGGACGCAATCGAGCTTAAAACCGATGGCTGTGTAAAGAGGCAGCGTGATCTTATGGCCGTTCGGCGTGGCAGGAAAATGGCGTTCGTGGTCATGAACGGTGGCGCGAGGGCCTTTCGCGAGCCCGGCAGTCCGGGGTCAGCCCTTCAGGATTTCGAGCACCGTGTCCTGGATTCGCGGATCGCCCAGCGCCAGAACCTGGCCGGGCGAATCGGGGCCGAGGGGCTTGCCGTTCCAGTCGGTCATCGCGCCGCCCGCGCCTTCGACGACCGGCACGAGCGCGGCGTAGTCGTAGTAGCTCATCGCCGCGTCGGTGACGATGTCGCAGAAACCGCTGGCCAGCAGCCCGTAGTTGTAGCAGTCCCCGCCGAACTGCGGCAGCTTCACCGACTGCTTCAGGTGACGGAACGACTGCGCCGTGGCGCCGCGGTACATGTCGGGCGAGGTCGTGCACAGGACCGCCTTGCCCGGCGAATCGCAAGAACGCGTGTGGATCTCGGCGCGCGTGCCGTCCCGCTCCATATGCAGGCTCGGCCGGCCCGATGCGCCGATCCAGCGCTCTCCGGTGCCGGGCGCGTCGATAAAGCCAAGAATGCTTTGCCGATGGTGGGTTAGCGCAATCAGCGTGCCGAACGTGGGCCGGCCGGTGATGAACTGCTTGGTGCCGTCGATGGGGTCCAGGACCCAGACATAATCGGCGTCGGTACGGACGCTGCCGAACTCCTCGCCGATGATGCCGTCGTCGGGTCGGGCTTCCTCGATCAGCGCCCGCATCGTCTGCTCGGCCTCGCGGTCGGCGACCGTGACCGGCGTGGCATCGGGCTTGTCGTCCACCGACACCGGCGAGCGGAAGTGCCGCAGAATGACCGCCCTTGCCGCATCCGCAAGGCGTTCGGCAAGGGCGATCAAAGCGTCGTCGGGCGCCTGCGGTTCGCTCATTGGGCCGGGTCCGTGCCGCGACGGGCCACCGATGCTACTCGACCGGCGGCGGGTTCTTGCTCTGCTCGCGCAGGTAGGCGATTACCTCGGCGCGCTTCTGCGGATCCTTCACGCCCGGATAGGTCATGCGCGTGCCCGGCGCCCAGCCCTGCGGGCTCTCCAGGAAGGCCCAGAGGTCTTCGTATGTCCAGTTGCCCTCTTTGTTCTTCAGGGCGTCGGAATAGTTGAAGCCCTCGACCGAAGCGATGTCGGCGCCGACCACGTTGTAGAGGTTCGGGCCGACCTTGTTCGGGCCCCCCTCGTCGAACGAGTGGCAGGCCATGCACACGCGCGAGCCGCTCTTGCCGGCCGCCGGATCCGCCGCCGCGATCTTGGCGGCGATGCCGTCGCCGCCGCCGCCCTGTTCGGCCTCGCCCGACTCGGCCATTTCAGCCTCGGCCTGCTCGGCCTCGCCTGCGTCGGCCTCTTCCTCGCCACCGCCCGTGACCGCGGCGATCTCCTCCTCGGTGGGCAGCGGTGCCGGCTCGTCGGCCAGTGAACGCAGATAGGCGACGATGTTGGCGCGGTCCTGCACCTTCTTGACGCCGTTGTACGTCATCTTGGTGCCGGGCGCCCAGCCCTGGGGATCGTACAGGAAGGCGTTCAGCTTCTCATACGTCCACTCGCCTTCCTTGCCGGACAGGGCGCTGGAGTAGCTGAAGCCTTCCACACCGGCGATCTGGTTCCCAACCAGACCGTAGAGATTCGGCCCGACTTTGTTGGGGCCGCCTTTCTCGAACGAATGGCAGGCCTGGCAGACACGCGTCGAGCCTTCGCCGGCGGCCGGGTCGGCCTCGGCCAGCAGCGGCAGAATCGGTTCCGGACCCGCCGGCTCCTGCGGCTCGGCCCCGCCATCGTCCGCCTTCACCGCGACCGAATAGTGCGGCTCCTCCGGCACATGCGGGTGAATCAGGATGTCGGCGATGAAGCCTGTACCCATGGCAACGACACCGGCGGTCAGCACCGATGCAGCGATCTTGTTCAGTTCCAACGACATGCGGACGACCCCAGAAGCCCCTTCGAAAGCGGCGAGACAATAGCCGCACGTGTGCGGCCGTTCAATAGAGTGAAGGGGAGAAAGCGGTTTCCCCCCGTGCAACCGGACGCTAACCTCGCACGCTCGCACGCCAGGGCAATCGGGTGCGCCAATTGGTCGCGCCCCTGCGGCCTGGTGCCGCAAGCCTGAAACACCACCAAAACCGTCGGAGAAAGCCGGCACGCATGAACCCAATAGTGGCAATACCCGCCCGCCTTTCCGCGACGCGCCTGCCGAACAAGCCGCTGGCCGAGATCGCCGGCGAGCCGATGATCGTCCACGTCTGGCGCCGGGCTTGCGAGGCCGATGCCGGCCCGGTGGTCGTGGCCAGCGCCGAGACGGAAATCGCGGAGGTCGTCACGGCCGCGGGTGGCACGGCCGTCCTCACCGACGCCGGCCTCCCCTCGGGCTCGGACCGCGTGCACAGAGCGGTGGAGCAGATCGATCCGGACGGTGCGCACGACGTTGTGGTGAATCTGCAGGGCGACCTGCCGACCATCGATCCGGAAAGCATCCGCGCGTCCCTGCGGCCGCTGGCGGAGCCGGAGGTCGACATCGCCACGATCGCCGCGCGTATCGGCGACCCGGCGGAGCGCCACGACCCGAACGTCGTCAAGGTCGCGACGGCCTTCGCGTCGGGATCGACCACCGCCCGCGCGCTTTACTTCTCGCGCAGCGCGGTGCCCTGGGACGGTGGCGACGCCGGGCAGCCCCTTTATCACCACATCGGCCTCTACGCCTATCGCCGGGAGGCGCTACGGCGATTCGTCTCGCTGCCGCCCGGCCTGCTGGAACAGCGCGAGCGGCTGGAGCAGTTGCGCGCGCTGGAGAACGGCATGCGCATCGACGTGGGCCTCGTTGACACCGTGCCGCTCGGTGTCGATACTCCCGCCGATCTCGCCAAGGCTCGCGACATTCTGGCCGCGCAGGCCGGTTGACGGGGCGTCGCAGGCAATCCCGCGGTTTTCCGAGACGTTGACGTTGGTGACAAACGCATGTCCGAGCAGACGGACCCGAGCAAGCTGATCGCGTTCCAGGGCTCTCCCGGAGCCTATTCCGACATGGCCTGCCGGGCCGTCTATCCCGATATGGCGACACTGCCCTGCGCCTCGTTCGAGGATACCTTCACGGCCGTGAAGGAAGGGCGGGCGCAATACGCCATGATCCCGGTGGACAATTCCTCCGCCGGGCGTGTTGCCGACATTCATCATCTGCTGCCGGACTCCGGCCTGCATATCGTCGGCGAGCACTTTCAGGGCGTGAACCATCAGCTTCTTGGCGTGCCGGGAGCCGAGCTTTCCGACATCTCGGTGGTGCACAGCCACGTCCACGCTCTCTCGCAGTGCCGCAAGTACCTGCGCGACAACGGCCTGCGCCCCGTGGTGCACGCCGATACGGCGGGCGCGGCGGCGGAGGTGGCCAGCCTCGGCGACAAGACGCAGGCGGCCGTGGCCTCGCGCTTGGCGGGCGAGATCTACGGGTTGCGCTCGCTGGCGCAGGATATCGAGGATGCCGAGCACAATACGACGCGTTTCCTCATCATGTCGCGGGAGCCGATCGATCCGGACCCGGACGACGGGCCGGTGATCACCTCGATGGTGTTCCGCGTCCGCTCGGTCCCGGCGGCGCTCTACAAGGCGCTGGGCGGCTTCGCCACGAATGGCGTCAACATTACGAAGCTGGAAAGCTACATCCTCGACGCGCGCTTCACGGTCGCGCAGTTCTACGCCGATATCGAGGGGCACCCCGATCATCGCCCGGTGCGGCTGGCGCTGGAGGAGCTTGGGTTCTTCTCCCGCGAGGTGCGCATCCTCGGCGTCTACCACGCCTCGCCGTTCCGCCAGGGTGCACCCGTCGGCGGGCTTTAGGGTTCGGCGCAGCGGCTACCCCTCACCGTGTCGCCGCGAAAATCCCGAAAACCCTACGCCCGCCCCTCCAGCCAGGCCTGGATCAGCCTGCGGGCGATCGAATCGGCGCGTGGCAGCCGGAACAGCTCGTCCTCGCGCGAGTTCATGACCTCGTCGCGGTGGAACCAGCGCGCCGTGGCCAGCTCCTCGAAGTCCACGTTCAGCGGCGCAAGGGGGGCGCGGGCGTGGAAGCCCACCATCAGCGAGGCGGGGAACGGCCACGGCTGCGAGGCGAAGTAGCGCACGCTGCCAGGCGTGACGTGGACACCGACTTCCTCCGCCACCTCGCGGGCGACGGCTTCCTCAAGGCTTTCGCCGGGCTCGACGAAGCCGGCCAGGGTCGAATGCATCCCTGGCGGCATGCGTGAGTGGCTGCCCAGGACACAATGGTCGCCGCCGTCGTGGACAAGCATGATGACGGCGGGATCGGTGCGCGGGAAATGCCGCGCCTCGCAGCCGTCGTTCACGCAGCTTCGCGAAAACCCGGCATCCCGCACCTCCGTCGGCCCGGCGCAGCGGGGACAGAAGCGGTGCCGGGCGTGCCAATAGATGATGCCGCGGGCGTAGGCGAGCAGCGCCCCCTCGGCCTGTCCCATCAACGGCCCTACCGTGCGCAGATCCTCGAAGCCGCCGCGCTCGCCCAGCACCTTTCGCGCCGCATCCTCCTCCAGCGGGGAGAGGTCCAGCGCGAAGACCGCGCGCGAGGCCATCAGGCCCAGGAAAACGACGTTGTCCGCCACCTCCAGCGCTGGCGCCGCCGACTCGCCGCCGATGTAGAGAGGTACGGGCGCGCCACCGTTCGCGGCGTCGACGTGGTTGCGATTGCGCCAGACAGCGACGAATCGGCTTTCCGGGTCGCGCAGGCGCGCCGCTACCCAGTCCGGGTCGCCGCGCAAGTGCGCCGCGCGGTCCAGCGGGCTGTCGGTGTAGGGCATTCGTGCAATCGACATGGTTTGGCTTTCATCGCACAAGCACGTCGGACGCGCAATTCCGTGCTTGCGGGCGCCAAAGCGCTGCCCAATTATTGCCTCACCATACAACGATGTGGATCCGAAAGGGGTGAGACGGGGCCATGTTTGAGTTGAATCGTCGGGATTTGCTTGCGGCCGGGGCGGCGGGTGTCGGCCTTTCCATGCTGCCGCGCCTTGCGGCCGCCGATGGCTGCGTGTTTCCGCCGGAGGGGTCGATCGGTTATCGCGTGCTGCGTGAAGGCGACGAGATCGGCCAGCACATCGCCACCTTCAAGCGCCGCGGCGACGATCTGATCGCCATCAACGATATCGAGATCGTCGTGAAGATGCTGGGCATCCCGGTCTACCGCTACGAGCACCGCTCGGAAGAGGTCTGGAAAAAGGGCTGGCTGACCGCTGTCGAGAGCACGACCAACAAGGATGGCAAGAAGAAAAGCCTGCGCGGCGAGCGTCGCGACGAGGCGATGCGCCTTGTGGTGAACGGCGAGAAGAATCGCTCGGTCTCCGGCTATGTCGTCACGACCAGCCTGTGGCACCGCGACACGCCGTTCGAGCAGGGCCTGATGGACATCGAGGACGGCGAGGTCAAGCTGATCAAGGGCCAGCTCGTCGCGAGGGAGACGGTGCCCGTCGGCAACGGCGAGGTCGAGGCGCGGCACTACAGCGTGACCGGCGAAATGGCGCGCGAGCTGTGGTACGATGATCGCTGTCGCCTGGTGCGCGTTGAGTTCAACACCAAGAAGGACGGCTCGCGCATCATCCTGGAGCCGATGGCGGAAACCTGAATCGCCTCCCCTTGCTTGCGTCGGGCGCCATCCTGATATAGTCAGGCACGGGAGGCTGGCGGCGGACGGGTCGCCGGCTAATCCGGTCAGGTCCGGAAGGAAGCAGCCGTAACCGGTCTGACTCGGGTCGTTCGTTCAGCCTCCCACCCGCTTACCCGGCACGTCTGGCCCGGCGCCGATCGGCGCGGGCCGGGAGAACGGCGCGAAAAGCCCGGCTGTATGTCCGATCCAACCGACGCCGCAACGCCCCACGCCGCCGAGACCGGCGAATCCGTGCGCGCGCCCTACCGGGTGCTGGCCCGCAAATACCGCCCCACCAACTTCGCCGACCTGATCGGCCAGGATGCGCTGGTGCGCACGCTGTCGAACGCCATCGACAGCGGGCGCATGGCGCAGGCCTTCGTCCTGACGGGGGTGCGCGGTGTGGGCAAGACGACGACCGCGCGCATCATCGCCCGCGCGCTGAACTGCATCGGCCCGGACGGACAGGGCGGCCCCACGACGCAACCCTGCGGCGTGTGCGAGCATTGCACCGCGATAGCGGAAGACCGGCACGTCGACGTCATCGAGATGGACGCGGCCAGCCGCACGGGCGTCGACGACATCCGCGACCTGATCGACGGCGTGCGCTATCGCCCCGTCTCGGCGCGGCGCAAGGTCTATATCGTGGACGAGGTCCACATGCTCTCCAAGCAGGCGTTCAACGCGCTGCTGAAAACGCTGGAAGAGCCGCCGGAGCATGTGGTCTTCGTCTTCGCCACCACCGAGATTCGCAAGGTCCCGATCACGGTGCTGTCGCGCTGCATGCGCTTCGACCTGCGCCGGGTGGAGCAGGAGACGCTGGCCGCGCACTTCCGTGGCATCCTTGAGAAAGAGGGGCTGAGCGCCGAGGACGCGGCGCTGGAGATGGTGGCCCGCGCCGCCGACGGCTCGGTGCGCGATGGGCTGTCGCTGCTCGATCAGGCCATCGCGCTGTCGGGCGACACCATCGCCGAGGCTCAGGTCAAGCAGATGCTGGGCCTGGCCGACCGCGGGCGCATCTACGACCTTTACGATGCCGTGCTGGGCGGCCGCGCGGCCGAGGCGCTGGAGGTGCTGGCCGATCTCTACAACGCCGGCGCCGACCCGGCCGTCGTCTTGCAGGACATGCTGGAGGTGACGCACACCCTGACGCGCCTGCAGGTCGTCGGCGAGGCGCAGGCGGTGGCCGGCCTGCCGGAGGTGGAGCGCACGCGCGGCGCCGAGATGGCGCGTACGCTGCGCCCCGCGCATCTGGCGCGGAACTGGCAGATGCTGTTGAAGGGGCTGCAGGAGACGCAGAACGCGCCGCAGCCCCGGCAGGCGGCGGAGATGGTGCTGCTGCGCCTGATCTATGCCGCCGAGCTTCCCAGCCCCGGCGATCTGGTGCGCCAGTTGCGCGAAGGCGGTGGAGAGACGAAAGCCCGGCCCGACGGCGGTGCCGGCGCGCCGGCGCAGCGGACGCCGCAGCCCTCTGGCGGCGCGAATGGCGGCGGTGCCCAGGCCGTTGCCGGCGGCGGTGGACCAGCGCCCGAGCCGGGACCGCAAGCCGACGAGGCGCCGCCGCCACCCGACGACGCGCCGAAGGCGGAATCCGCCATAGCGATGCCGCAAAGTCTTCGTGACGTGGTGGCGTTGTGCCAGGAACGGCGGGAAACCCGGCTGGCGGCCGAACTCAAGCGCTCGGTACGGTTGGTGCGCTTCGAGGAAGGCATGATCGAGCTGAGCCCGACCGAGTACGCGCCGCGCGATTTGGCGGGCAGGCTCGGCCACTGCCTGACGGAATGGACCGGCCGGCGCTGGGTCGTGTCGCTGTCCTCGCAGGCCGGCGAGGAAACCCTCGCCGCGCAGGACGAGGCCGCCGAGGCCGCGGAACGCCAGCGCCTGATGGCGCACCCCGACGTGCAGAGAGTGCTCGACGCCTTTCCCGGCGCCAAGCTGATCGCCCATCGCGGCGGCGCGGAGGCGCCCGGCGGAAGTGAGGACCATGACGGCGCGGCGGAGAACGGCGTGCCGATCGACCCGGACGATGTCCCAGGAGACGAGGAGCCATGAAGAACCTCAGCCAGATGATGAAGCAGGCGCAGCAAATGCAGGAGAAGATGCAGGAGATGCAGGAGCGCCTGGCCGAGCACGAGGTCACCGGCGCCGCCGGCGGCGGCATGGTGCAGGTCACCATGAACGGCAAGGGCGAGATGCGCGGCGTGAAGATCGACCCCTCGCTCGTCGACCCGAACGACGTCGAGGTGCTGGAGGATCTTGTCCTGGCGGCCGCCAACGACGCCAAGGCGAAGGTCGAACAGTACACCCAGGAGCAGATGCAGGATCTGACCGGCGGCATGCAGCTTCCGCCGGGCTTCAAGCTGCCGGGGATGTGATCGGGGACAGCGCTCGGGTCTTCCACAGCCGATGGCGAACAGCGAGATCGACCGCCTGATGCAGCTTCTGGCGCGCGTGCCGGGCCTGGGCCCGCGCTCGGCCCGGCGCGCCGTGCTGCACCTGATGAAGCGGCGCGACCAGCTTATGCTGCCGCTGGCGCAGGCGATGCAGGCGGCCGCCGAGTCGATTCGCATCTGCTCGCAGTGCGGCAACCTGGATACGCAGGATCCCTGTGCCATCTGCCGGGATGCCGAGCGCGATACGGCGGCCGTCTGCGTGGTCGAGGATGTCGGCGACCTTTGGGCGCTGGAGCGCACCTCGGCCTTTCGCGGGCGCTATCACGTCCTGGGCGGCACGCTCTCGGCCCTGGACGGCCGGGGGCCGGAACAGCTCAACATCGACAAGCTGATCGACCGCGTGCGCGAGCAGGAGGTGAGCGAGGTGATCCTGGCCCTCTCAGCGACCGTGGACGGGCAGACGACGGCGCACTATATCGGCGAGCGGCTGGCGGACCTGGGTGTGAAGGTGACGCGGCTGGCCCACGGCGTCCCCGTGGGCGGGGAGCTGGATTACCTGGACGACGGCACCCTGACGGCGGCCCTGCGTGCGCGCCGGCCCGCCTGACACTTGGCTTTCAAGACAACCGATCCTGTTCACGCGAAAGGGACAACAAGGGCCATGCACCGCAGCCTGCTGATTGCCGCCGCGCTTCTGCTCTCGGGCCTTCCGGCCGCCGCGCAGGAGGATACCGGGGCCAAGGCGCCCTCCGCGACTGAATTGTCGATCTATCGCAACGATCTGGCCCTGGTGACTGGCCACCGCACGGTGGAACTGCAGGCCGGCGAGGCCGAGATCGCCATGAGCCCGATCAGCCCCGGTATCGTGCCGGAGAGCCTGAATCTCTCGGGCGACGACATTCGCCTGATGGGCCAGGAACTCACCCCCTGGCCGCTCACCCGCGAGCGGATGCTGGGCGCCTTCGTCGGCAAGCAGGTGACGCTGGTGCGCCCGGCTCGGAACGGCAAGACACCCGTGGAGCAGGCGGCGACGCTGCTGTCCGTCGATGGTGGCGTCGTTGTGCGCGTCGATGGCGGTATCGAGGTGGAGCCCGAGGGTCGCATCGTCTTCCCGGAACTGCCTGAGCACCTCAGCGCGGAACCCCGCGCGACCTTCCGAATCGGGGTGGACGAGGCGGGCAGCCGCAGTCTGACCCTTCGTTACCTCACGCGCGGCCTGTCGTGGTCCGCCGGCTATGTCGCGCGCTGGGACGACGAGGCCGGGACGCTGGACCTGACGGGTATGGCGACCCTGGAAAGCAGCCTCTCCACGCCCATCGGGGCGGAGAAGGTGCGCCTTGTCGCCGGCGACGTCGCGATCACGCGGGAGGAACAGCGTGCGCCGCGGATGGACGAGCGCACGATGGCGATGGCCGCCGAGAGCAAGGCCGCCGTGCCGGAGGCGGAAACGCGCGCTGACCTGAAGGTTTATCCCCTGAAGCGGCCGGTGACGCTGCGCCCCGGCAGCCGGGTGCAGAGGCCGCTCCTGGCCGCCGAGGGCGTGGCGGTGGAACGCCGCTATCGGATCGAGGGGCTTGCCATTGCCCAGCCCTTCGGCGGCGAGCGCGAGGCGTCGGCGCGGCTGCGCCTTCTCGTTCCCGACACACGAAAAGCCGGGCTGGGGCAGGCGCTGCCGGCCGGCACGGTTCGGGTCTACGACGGCGAGGTGTTCCGTGGCGCGCAGGCGGTCGGCGACACGCCGCTTGGAAGCGAGCTGGCGCTGGACCTGGGCGCCGCCTTCGACATCACCGCGAAGGCTCGGCAGAAGGTGTTCGAGCGCATCGGCGAGCGGGCTTATGAAACCGCGCAGGAAATCGTCCTGAAGAACGCCAAGGACCGCGACGTCACGGTGCGGATCATCGGCCGCTTCCCGCCGGAGTGGACGATGCTCTCCGAAAGCCATCCGCACGAGGCCGAGACCGCGACGCAGCCTGTCTGGACCATCGACGTGCCGTCGGGCGGCGCGGCCACGCTGACGTATCGTGTGCGGGTGCAGTAGGCGAGAGCCGTCTCCCTGCCTAGACGTCGAGCACCATGCCGTCTTCCAGCGTTTCGAGCGGGATCTCGCCGCGCCTGGCGAGCATATCCTCGTTCATGTGCGTAAGCAGGATACGCCTGGCGCTGACTCGGGGCAGTTGCTTTTGCAACGTCTCCCAGTCGCTGTGCCGCTCGTTCTCGCCGGCCGGGGCGTAGCATTCCATGATGAAGAGGTCGGCGTCGCGGGCCGCGTCCACCAGGGTATCGGTCCAGGCGGTGTCGCCGGAATACGTGAAGACCCGCTCCCCGTCGCCAACGCGCAGCGCGTAGCAATTGGGCGGCCCGTGCACGACCGGGAAGGGCTCCACCGACAGCCCCAGGACATCGTCGCTTTTGCCCGGCTGCAGCTCGATGACGTCGATGGGAAAGCGCCATTCGAGGTCGACGCCGCAGAAGAAGACGCGGACCGCCTCTTTCGTCCGCTCCCACAGGCCCGGCGGGCCGGCCAGGGTGAGCGGGCGGTCACGCTCGCTCTCGAACTGCTCGTACAGCAGGAAGAACGGCAGTCCGCCGAAGTGATCGCCGTGCAGATGCGTGATCAGGATGCCGTCGATGGCGTTCGGATCCACGCCGTAGCGCCGCATGGCAATCATGCTGGACGCGCCGCAGTCCATCAGCAGTTGTTTCCCGCCGGTCTCCATATGGAAGCATGTGTTGAAACGACCGCCGCTTCCAAAGGCGTCGCCGCTTCCCAGTATTGTTATACGCATACACGTCCCCCCAGTCCCGCTACATGCTTTCGGATATGCAGCATCGGGCGTCAACCCCGGCGGGCGCAGTGACGGCGATCACGGGTCGATCAACGCGATTTTACCGACGAGGGCACGAGAAGCCATGAAAGCGTACGCCGATCAGGTGTCGGCAATGGGCTGCATCGCGGGGGCGAACGCGTTAAGCTCCGCCGCCATGAGCGAACCGCAGCCCGACGAGCGCCTGCGCCCGGCGATGGACGCGCTGGCCGCATGCGACGACGACATCGCCCGTGCCTACGAGGCCTGCGGCCTGCCGCCCGTGCGCCGGCAGCCGGCGGACTTCGCCGGCATGGTGAACATCATCGCCGCCCAGCAGCTTTCCGTGCACGCCGCGCGGGCGATCTGCGAACGGCTGAGGGCGGCGATAGGGCCGCTGACCGCCGAAAGCTTCCTGGCGGTGCCGGAGGAGGAGGCCCGCAACCTGGGCCTCAGCCGCCCCAAGGTGCGCTATCTGCGCGGCATCGCCGAGGCGGAACAGGCCGGCGACCTAGATTTCGCCGAACTGGCCGAGGTTCCCGACGACGAGGCGATGGCGCGCCTGACCGCCATCAAGGGGGTGGGGCGCTGGACGGCGGAGATATTCCTGCTGTTCGCGCTGGAACGGCCCGATGTCTTTCCCGCACAGGACCTGGCGCTGCAGGTCTCCGGCCAACGGCTGAAGCGGCTGGAGGACCGTCCCTCGGCCGACGTACTGCGCGAACTGGCGGATAGCTGGCGCCCATACCGCAGCGCCGCCGCCAGGTTCCTGTGGCACTACTATCGCCATCCCGGCGTGGCTTAGGTTGTAATCCGGGGCTCTTAACGGCTATGCAACAACGCGGCTTACGATCTCGACCATGGAAATGCTTTAGGGAATCCGGATGTCTGAAACGACCACTCTCGACGGCCCGCGCGTCGAACCGCTGAGCGGCGGGCCCGCGCGGCAGCTCGTGGTGCTGCTCCACGGCCTGGGGGCCGACGGGAACGACCTGATCGAGCTGGCGCCCTATCTGGGGCAGAGCCTGCCCGATGCGGCCTTCGTTTCCCCGCATGCGCCCTTCGCCTGCGACATGGCGCCGATGGGCCGGCAGTGGTTTTCGCTGCAAAGCGTGGAGCCGGAGAAGCTGCTGGAGGGTGCCGAGGCGGCGGCGCCGATCCTGGAGCGTTTTCTGCGGGCCGAGTTGGAGCACCATGGCCTGGGCGCCGGGCAATTGGCCCTCGTCGGCTTCTCCCAGGGCGGCATGATGGCGTTGCACGTCGGCCTGCGCTGGGCCGAGCCTGTCGCGGCGATCTGCGGCTTTTCCACGGCGCTGATCGGCGCGGAGAAGCTGCCGGAAGAGATACGCGGCCGGCCGCCCGTCCTGCTGGTCCACGGCGACAGTGATCCCGTGATCCCCTATCAGGCGATGCCGGCGGCAACGGCGGCGCTGAAGGCTATCGACGTTTCCGTGACGGCGGAGACCCGGCCGGGCCTGGCGCATGGGATCGATCAGGAAGCCGTCGATCTGGCAAGCGGGTTCCTGAAACGCCATCTCCTCGCCGCGACGGCCTGAGGCCCGGCCCCTGTTGCAAGGGGCTGGACTCGCGCGCCAAGGTGTCCCACTTTTTGCTGGAGTGTTGGTAGACCGAGTTTACAAGGATATTAAGATTTCGGGCGGTCGCGCACCAAATCTTGTATTCCTTCGGCGAGTGTCGTATCCAATCGCCGGACGCGGCGACATGGCGGAGTCGCGTCATCGGGTAAAGAGGAAGGGAGCGGGGCTGTGAGCGTCCCGGCCAATGCTTTCCCGGCGCTTGTGCTGAATGCGGACTTTCGTCCGCTAAGCTACTTTCCACTGTCGGTCTGGCCGTGGCAGGAAACGGTCAAGGCCGTCTTCCTTGAGCGCGTCAACATCGTCAGCGAGTATGACGAAACCGTCCACTCGCCGACCTTCGAGATGCGGCTGCCCAGCGTCATCTCGCTCAAGGAATACGTGCCGCTCAACCGCAGGCCGGCGTTCACCCGCTTCAACGTCTTTCTGCGCGACGGCTTCCGCTGCCAGTATTCGGGCGTGCGCCTGCCGGCCGAGGAACTCACCTTCGACCACGTGATCCCGCGCTCGCGCGGCGGCCGGACGAATTGGGCGAACGTGGTGACGGCCTCGGCCCGCATGAACCTCTTGAAGGCCAACCGAACGCCGGAAGAGGCGGGCATGCACCTGTTGCGCCGCCCGCGCCAGCCGATGGTCTACGAACTGCAACGCCAGGCCCGGAAGTTCCCGCCGAATTATCTGCACGAAAGCTGGAACGACTTCCTCTACTGGGATACCGAGCTGGAGGACTGAGCGGCTTTCCGGCGGGCCGGACAAGCCTTGTCAGCCGTTCTTCCGCCGTCGGTAGTGCCGCTGGACCTTTGCTCTGTTGCCGCAGGTTCGCATGTCGCACCACCTGCGGGTTCCGTTCTTGCTGGTGTCCAGGAAGTAGAGAATGCAATCCGGGTGCGCGCAGGCCTTTATCCGTGCTTCCGGCCAGTCGCGCAGCAGTTCGAGATAGTTGAACGCGGCATGCCAGGCGGGCTCCCAGCCGGCAGCGATATCGTAGGCGCTTTCGGGGCCGGATGGTCCGAGAGCGGCAATCACGCGGCCCTGATCGAGGATCGCGTTCAAGCGCGCCCGGCCCTGTTCCTCGTCCTGGTTCTCCAGCAACAGGCGAAGCGTTTCGCGGGTTTCGATAAGATGTCGGCGGATGTCCTCAAGACCTGAGCTTGGCGCTTCGAAGTCCCCTTCCGATAGCCAAACGGCCGTTCCGGCCGGATTCTCCAGGAGGTCGCGGCGCACACCGGCGTCGACCCATTCCGTGTTGACGAGGTCGAGAGCCAGCGGCTCGCCACGCAACGGGCGCACGTTCGCAAGATCGTTATCGCTAACCATCAAAAACCCTTTGACTGGTCAAGCATCCTGAAGCTAACCACTCATTTGGTATTCAGCCGTTAAGTTTTCAGGGGTTCCTCATGACTGCTGCCCGGCCGTTCCAGGGTCCGCGCGTCGTCGCCGTCGCCTTTCTCACGCTCATGGGGGCGTTCGGTCTTAACCTCACGGGCGGGCAGTTTTTCGCGCCGCTGACCGCCGCGCATGGCTGGGGCCTGTCGACGCTCAGCCTTGCGGTGTCGGTGAACATGGTGACCTGGGGCGTGTTCCAGCCGGTCATGGGCAGGTTGATCGACCGCCTGGGGCCGAAGCCGGTCATCGCGGCAAGCTGCGCCATCATGGGCCTGTCGTTCCTGTTGAGCGCCACGATCGACAGCATATGGGAGTTCTTCCTGTATTATGGCGTGCTGACCGCGATCGGATTCGCCGGCTGTGGGTCGATGGCGAACTCGGTGCTGGTGGCGCGCTGGTATGTGCGCGGGCGCGCCCCGATGCTGGCGCGCAGCGCCATGGGCATGAACATCGGGCAGCTCGTCTTCCTGCCCCTGGCGGGATGGCTGATCGTTGCCAGCGGCTATGAAGGCGCGTTCGCGATCCTGGGCCTGATCATGCTTGCGGGCGTGACGCCCGCGGTCCTGCTGTTCGTGCGCAACGACCCGCGAGACATCGGCCAGGGGCCGGACGGCGATCCGCTTGCCGGCTTCAAGCGGCCGGCCAGCAGGCCGTTTTCCGAGGCCGTGCGCAGTCGCGACTACTGGTGCGCCAGCCTCGGTTTCGTGACCTGCGGCTATTCTCTCTACATGGTGACGATGCACCTGCCGCGTTTCGCCGTGGACCTTGGCGGCAGCCTTGCCTTGGGCGGCGTGCTGCTCGGCATCGCTGCCGGCGCCAGCGCCGTGTCGATGTGGCTGATGGGCCAGCTTGCGCCGCGCTACGGCAAGAAGCCGCTGCTGGTCGGGCTTTACGTGCTTCGCGCCGCCGCGCTGGCCTGGCTGGCGACGTCGAGCAGCGTCTGGCAACTCTACGTCTTCGCCGTCGTCTATGGATTGGCGTCGATGCCGGTCATTCCCCTGAAAACCGGGCTGATCGGCGACCTGTACGGCGCGAATGCGCTTGGCACGATTCTAGGATCGGTGTGGCTTTACCATCAGGTTTTTGCCGCGCTTGGCGTCTATCTTGGCGGTTTCATCCGTTCCACCACCGGCGCCTATGACACCGCGTTTCTTTCCGCCTCTCTGCTTCTGCTGGCGGGCGGCGCGTTCACCGCGATGGTGCGCGAGCCGAGGCTTGCCCAGGCCGCGGCCTGAGTCTGCTTCTCGGGCTGGCTCACGCCCGGCGGGTCGCCAGTGCCCAGATCGTGGCGGCGGCTAGCGCGAGGGAGGCCAGCACGTTGTATCCTGCCATGGAGAGGCCCAGGAACGTCCAGGCCGGCTCGTCGCAGGGGACCACGTTCGTGCGCGAGGCCAGAAGTTTTTTGACCTCCTCGACCGTCATGCCCTTTTCGATGGCGGGAACGCTACAACCCGGCAAGCCTTCCCACCAGCCGTACTCCACGCCGGCGTGGAACCCGGCGATGCCTGCTCCGACAAGGAATACAGCGCCGGCCAGCGCGACGCAGACCTGACGGACCGGCGGCATTCCGGCGAAAAGCACGCCAAGGATGCCCAGCGCGATGGTCGCCACATAGGGCCAGCGCTGCCACAGGCAAAGCTGGCACGGCTCCAGACCGAAGACGTATTGGGAGATCAGGGCCATCCCCAGGACGACGGCGCTGGCAAGCGCGATGGCGCCGGAGACCAGGCGTGGATCAGAAGACATAGCGCACCGCCACGAAACCGCCGAACAGGATAACGAAGAACGCCACGGTCAGGGCCGGCAGGTTGTTCTCGATGAACCGCCGGATCGGCGGGCCAAAGTACCACAGCAGGGCGCACTCGACGAAGAAGCGTGCGCCGCGCGATACCGTCGAGGCAACCAGGAAGACCAAGGGGTCGAGCGCCATCACGCCGCTGGTGATTGTGATCACCTTGTAGGGGAAGGGCGTGAAGCCCGCCGCCGCCACGAACCAGAAGCCCCACTCGGCATAGAATGCCCGCATCTCGTGGAACTTGTCGGTATAGCCGTAGAATTCCAGGATCGGCTGGCCCACGGCGTCGAACAGGTAGTAGCCGATGGCATAGCCCAACAGCCCGCCCAGCACCGAGGCCACGGTGCAGATCGCCGCGATCAGCCACGCCCGCGTCCGGTCGGCAAGCACCATCGGGATCAACAACACGTCCGGCGGGATCGGAAAGACCGAGCTTTCCACGAACGAGATCACCGCCAGGCCGGAAAGGGCGTGGCGGTGGGCGGCGAGGGCAAGGGTCCGGTCGTACAGGCGTTGCAGCATTGCTGGATCGGCCGTGTGCAGCGTTCGGGCTCGGCGCAGGGATCGTGTAGCAGCCGCGCCCGTCGGCGGCAACGGCCCGTGCGTGCGGGCGCACTCTCGGCTATGGTGGCGCAAGTTCTCTGCGTGGAGGTTTCGCCCATGACCGCGGCAAGCGAGAAGCAGGTCGGCACCTACGACTACGTCATCGTCGGCGCGGGCAGCGCCGGCTGCGTCCTGGCCAACCGGCTGAGCGCGGACCCGGACGTACGGGTCCTGCTGCTGGAGGCGGGCGGCAAGGACGACTACTTCTGGATCAAGGTGCCGGTCGGCTATCTTTATACCATCAACAACCCGCGCACCGACTGGTGCTTCAAGACCGAGGCGGAGACCGGGCTGAACGGTCGCGCGCTGGGTTATCCGCGCGGGCGGGTGCTGGGCGGCTGCTCGTCGATCAACGGCATGATCTACATGCGCGGCCAGGCGCGCGACTACGACGGTTGGCGCCAGCTCGGCAACGTCGGCTGGGGCTGGGACGACGTGCTGCCCTATTTCAAGCGGCACGAGGACTTCGCCTGGGGCGGCGACGACAGCCACGGCCAGGGCGGCGAGTGGCGGGTCGAGGGCCTGCGCCTCAACTGGGAGATTCTTGATGCTTTCCGCGAGGCGGCGGCCGAGGTCGGCATCCCCAAGGTCGACGACTTCAACCGGGGCAACAACGAGGGCGTCGGCTACTTCCAGGTGAACCAGCGCCGCGGCCGCCGCTGGAGCACCGCCGACGCCTTCCTGCGCCCGGCGATGGAACGCCCGAACCTGCACGTCCTCACCCACGCACAGGCCAAGAGCCTGATCTTCGATGGCAAGCGCGCGGCCGGTGTGCGCTTCTGGCACCACGGCGAGGACGCCACTGCCGCCGCCAGCGGGGAGGTGATCCTGGCGACCGGCTCGGTCGGCTCGCCGCAGCTTCTGCAGGTTTCGGGCGTCGGCCCGCCGGACCTGCTGCGCGAGCACGGGGTCGAGGTGCATCACCCGCTGCCCGGCGTGGGCGAGAACCTGCAGGACCACTTGCAGATCCGGCCGGTCTACAAGGTCCGCAACGTGCGTACGCTGAACGAGCGGGCGAACTCCTGGCTCGGCAAGGCGGGGATGGGGCTGGAATACTTCCTGTTCAAGCGCGGCCCGCTGACCATGGCGCCCAGCCAGCTCGGCTGTTTCGCCAAGTCCGACCCCTCGCGGGAGACGCCGAACCTGGAATACCACGTGCAGCCGCTCTCGACCGACAAGCTGGGGGGCGACCTGCATCCCTTCCCCGGCTTCACGCCGTCGATCTGCAACCTGCGCCCGGAAAGCCGGGGCAGCATCCACATCCGCGCCGCCGACCCGCGCGAGCAGCCGTCGATCCGGCCGAACTACCTCTCCACGCCGGGCGACCGCAAGGTGGCCGCCGACGCCCTGCGCCTGACCCGGCGGATCGTGTCCGCGAAGGCGATGGCGAAGTACGAACCGGAGGAGTTCAAGCCGGGCGCGACGCTGGTCAGCGACGACGACCTTGCCCGCGCGGCCGGCGACATCGGCACGACGATCTTCCACCCCGTGGGCACCTGCAAGATGGGCCGCGACGACATGGCCGTGGTGGACGACCGCCTGCGCGTCCATGGGATAGCGGGGCTGCGCGTGGTCGACGCCTCGATCATGCCGACAATCACCTCGGGCAACACCAACAGCCCGACCATCATGATTGCCGAGAAAGCCTCGGAGATGATCCGCGCGGACAGGAAGGCGGGCCGGGTGGCGGCGGAATAGGGGCGGTCGATTTTTCGGCTCCCGCTGTTTGCAGCACGGCCATCCTCGATTATAAGATGCGCCGCGTCCGAATCGCGGCCCGTGCCCCTGTGGCGGAATTGGTAGACGCGCGCGACTCAAAATCGCGTTCCTTCGGGAGTGCAGGTTCGATTCCTGCCAGGGGCACCATTCGGTTTCCTGATACGACTCGGTCGGTCGCAACGGCGTGTCCACGTCAGGCCCCGCAGTCGCCCGCGCCGGGGACTCCCCCCCTCAGTCTGCTGCGCAGACAGCTCCCCCTCCGGGGAGCGACTAAGGGGTTGATGCAAAACGAAATTCAGTCGTCTCCCCTGGAGGGGGACCTTTGCGATACGGTCATTTGCGGCGAGGAGTTTGACGAGGGCCGGTTTGGCCGGTCCGCGTGGCGGTTTTTTTGTCGGATTGACGGGATAGGGGGCTTTTTT
>NZ_QPMH01000022.1 GCF_003344765.1 Ferruginivarius sediminum
TCGTCGTTGCCGCCTGGCCCGAGGCCACCGCCAGCGCCGCCGCGCCGCCCTCCAGTGCCGCCACCCGCTGCTCCAGCACGTCGCACGTCGGGTTCATGATCCGCGTGTAGATATTGCCAAGTTCCTCAAGCGCAAACAGCTTCTGCGCGTGCTCAGCATCGCGGAACTGGTAGCTGGTCGTCTGGTAGATCGGCGGAGCCACAGCGCCCGTCGCCGGGTCGTGATCGAAGCCGGCGTGGACACAGATAGTCTCGGGATGGTCGTAGCTGCGGGACATGGCTGTCTCATTCCCCTGAAATCGCCTGTGAGATATCTCGGTTCTGACAACCCGATAACGTAAAATTGAGCGGCGGGAAAGATGATTGGTTTGGATGTATGGCCAGGGGATACTCATGGGCCGGCTCCGCAGCCGTTGGCGACACGGTCTCCCCTCGCATCTCTGAGTTGCCGGCTGGCGCAAAGCCTAACCGGCTCGCTTTGATCATTTATTCCATGCGGCTATCCTCGCGGTCCGTGGAACCCGAACCGGAATGCATCGCCCATGAACTTCGAGCCAACGGAAGACCAGCGCGCGTTCCAGGAAGCCGCCCGCGCCTTCGCGCAGAACGAGATGCTGCCGCACGCCGGCGAATGGGACGAGCAGTGTCTGTTTCCTGAGGACGCCCTGCGCCGTGCGGCAGAACTCGGCTTTGCCGGGATCTATGTTCGCGACGATGTTGGTGGCAGCGCATTGAGCCGCCTGGACGCGGCGATCATCTTCGAGGAGCTGGCCGCCGCCTGCCCCTCAACGGCAGCCTATATCTCCATCCATAACATGGCTGCCTGGATGATCGACCGCTTCGGCAACGACGCGCAGCGTCACGCGTTCCTGCCCAAACTGATGACGATGGAGCACTTCGCCTCCTACGCACTGACTGAGCCGGGCGCGGGCTCCGACGCAGCATCGCTGAAAACCAGGGCCGCGCCGGACGGCGATCACTATGTACTGAACGGTTCCAAGGCCTTCATCTCGGGCGGCGGCCGCAGCGAAGTCTACGTCGTCATGGTCCGCACCGGCGAGGCCGGCTCGAAAGGCATTTCGACGCTCGTCGTGCCGCACGACACACCCGGCCTGTCGTTCGGCAAGCAGGAGAAGAAGCTGGGCTGGCATAGCCAACCCACCGCCGCCGTGATCTTCGAGGACGCCCACGTCCCTGTCGCCAACCGGCTCGGCGAAGAGGGTGACGGCTTCAAGATCGCTATGATGGGCCTGGACGGCGGGCGGCTGAACATCGGCGCCTGCTCTCTCGGCGCCGCGCGAGCGTGCCTGGAGGCCGCGCAGGCCTATGTGAAGGAACGTAAGCAGTTCGGCCGGCCGCTGGCGGATTTCCAGGCGCTACAGTTCAAGCTGGCGGACATGCGCACGGAGCTTGAATCCGCCCGCCTGCTTCTGCACCGGGCCGCCAGCAAGCTGGACGCCGGCGCGGAGGACGCGACCGCCTATTGCGCGATGGCGAAGCGCCTTGCCACCGACATCGGTTTCAAGGTGTGCAACGAGGCGCTCCAACTCCACGGCGGATACGGCTATATCCGCGATTACCCGATCGAGCGGTACTTGCGGGATGTCCGCGTGCATCAGATCCTGGAAGGCACGAACGAGATCATGCGCCTGATCGTGGCGCGGCACATGCTGGCCGACTGAAAAACGCGGAGACGCGGCCTTGGCCTATAAGCTTTTCACCGCCCTCAACGTGGGGCTCATCCTCGCGATCCTGATCCTGTTGCTGCGCGAGCCGGGCGGCGTCCTCATGGCCGGTGTGTTCGCACTGGTCATCGCCATCTGTCTCGGGCTGTGGTGGTTCTTCCGCCGCCGACAAACGTCCGGACGGGGCTGATTCGCCCGCTCCTTGACTCAAGTGGCAAGGTCCACAAAAGCCATGATCGCCCGATCGTGCCACGGCGCTTCGTCGTCAGCCGCATGGAAGCCGACGTGGCCACCGCTCGCGGCCAGCAGGGCCGACAGCTTTGTGTTCCGCGACCAGTCGAAGCTGCTGTAGGCATCGCCGGGAATCCAGGGGTCGTCGGCTGCGTGAATCGCCAGCAGCGGAACTGCGACATCCGCCAGATAGCGCTTGCCGGCGCAGCGCGTGTAGTAGTCCTCCGCGTCCGCGAAGCCGTGGCGGGGCGCAACGAAGGTATTATCGAATTGGTAAAGGGTGCGCGCCGCCTCGATCGCCCGGCGCTCCTCTTCGCTCAGCGCGGCCGGCCGGGCCGTCGCCTCTTCTTTCAGGTTCGACAGCATCCAACGGTGATAGAGAGTGTTGCGCGGCAGGTGGAACCGATGTGAAGTAGCCATCAAGTCGATGGGCGCCGAGACCGTCGCGGCGGCCCGGATCGGTAGCTCTTCCCCGTGCTCAGCGAGAAGCTTGATCAGCACGTTGCCGCCTAGGGACACCCCGACCGTGACAATGCCCGTCCGGGCCACGGCGGGCTCCATCTCGATCAACCGGCATAGCGCGTCCCGCAGATCCTCGCTACGCCCCGCGTGGTAGTGATCGCGGCAGCGCGGGCGGGACGGCTTCGAGCCGCGTAGATTGATGCGCAGGACGGGATAGCCGCGCTGCAGCCATTCCCGCGTCGTACGGCGCAAATAGATCGAGTCCTCGCAGCCGGTCAGACCGTGCACAAGGAAGATGAGTGGCCGCTGGCCGATATATTCCGCCCCGTTGAGCGCCGCCGCCAGTTCGTCGCCGCCCTCCACCGGCAGCCACAGCCGCTTTCCGGGCCAGGGCGAAAGATTGATCTCGGGGCGGGTGACAAAGTTGCGGACAGTCTGAAGGTCGCCGCCGATCCAGCGCCGGCGGGGCTTGAAGGGCGGAATCGGCAGGTCGCGGGCCGCGCCGATCCGCGCTTCGCCCGCGTGCTCCTCCTGGTCCGCCAGGGTCATTTTCCGCGCAGGTAACACACCCAGTACACCAGTGCCACGAACACGCCCCCGCCGACGATGTTGCCCAGCGTGACCGGAACCAGGTTCGCGACAAAGCCGGCGATGTCCGCCTCTCCGGCCGCAACCATGCCGGCGGGTATAAGATACATGTTGGCAACCGAGTGCTCGAAACCAAGAGCCACGAAAGCCGCAATGGGCGGTACGATGGCCAGGATCTTGCCGGTCACGTCGTGCGCGGCAAAGCACAGCCACACCGCCAAGCACACAAGAGCATTGCACAGAATGCCCCGCGCGAAGGCCTCGACCGGTCCCAGGGCCAGCTTTCCCGCGGCGATGGCGGCGGCGGTCTGTCCCATGGCGCCGTCGCCGATCTGCATCGTCCCGGCAAGCCACACCAGGATCACGCTGCCGATGGAGCCGATGAAGTTTCCCAAGTAGACGATGCCCCAGTTCCGTCCCAGGCGACCGAGCGAAACCTTCCGCTCCGCCCAGGCCATGACGATCAGGCTGTTACCGGTGAACAGCTCCGCCCCGCCGACGACCACGAGGATGAGGCCCAGCGAGAACGCCGTCCCGCCCAGCAAACGCGCCGGGCCAAGCCCCAAGCCGTGCTGGGTCATCACCAGCGTGTAAAGCATTGCCCCGAAGGCGATGAAGGCGCCGGCCAGCATTCCGAGCGTCAGGGTTTGCAGAAACGGCATTCCTACCTTGGCAAGCCCGACTGTCTCGACACGCTCGGCCATCTGCGCCGGCGTGTAGGCATCCAGGGGATTGCCGGTGCCGGTGGGTTGGGTGTCCGCCATATACTGCTTCACGCCGCTTCGGTTCGCCGCAGCCAGCCAGTGACGGCCGCGATCTGTTCATGGCTCATCAGCGCCGGCGCATGGCCGACGCCCTCGAACTCGACGACGCTTGCCCCCGGTCCGCGATCCGCCATCTCCTGTGCCGTGTCCTCGCGCAGCAGGTCGCTATCCCGGCCGCGCAGGACCAGGACCGGACACCGGATCGCGTCCCATAGCGCCCAAAGATCAATGTCCTCGATGGCGTCCGGTTCGTCAAAAGGCGCGGCGATCCTGGGATCGTAGGCCAGACGGTAGCCGCCGTCGGGATCGGTGCGCAGCGCGTGTTCGGCCAGATGCGCCCATTGCGGCTCGCTCAGCGGCCCGAAAGGCGCGTGGACCTTGCGCATATAGGCCACACCCTCGGCGAAATCGGCAAAATGAGGATCCTGGCCCACGTATTCCGAGAGCCGGCGCAGGGCGCTCGCCGGGACGAAGGGGCCGACATCGTTGATGACCAACCGACGGATCGGTGTGTTCGGTTGCGCCGCCAGCATCATGCCGATCAGTCCGCCCATAGAGGTCCCGATCCAATCGACGCGCGCGGCGCGGCTATAGGCGACAACGGCCGCCATGTCGGCATTGTACTGCGGATATCCATAGGCGTCCGCCGTCGGCAGCCAGTCGCTCCGCCCGCGACCGACTACGTCCGGGCACAGCACAAGGTATTCGTTCGCCATCGCCTCGGCCAGGCAGTCGAAGTCGCGGCCGGTCCGGGTCAAACCGTGGGCACAGACAGCAACCTCGGTGTTGCCGGAATCGCCCCATTCCGCCAGCGCGATCCGATGGAAGCCATGCGCGGACAGGCCCAGCACCTGCCCGAGACGGGGTGCGACGGCGGTCAGCATGGATTGTCCCCAAGCGGCTCGTCGGCGACATCGACGAAGGTTTCCGGGTGGAAACCGTTGAAGCGCGCGGCGACGGCATTCGAATAGGCGCCGAGACGGTCGATCTCGATCCAGTCGCCCTCGCGGATCCCGTCGGGCAGCAAGCAGGCGTTCGCGACCATGTCGAGCCCATCGCAGGTGGGTCCGGCAATGCTGAACATACAGAATTGTCCCTCCACGTCGCCATCCAGGCGTATGGCCCGGGCCGGCAGCTTGAGATCCACGGCAACCAGTTCCGACAGGCTGCCATAGACACCATCGTTGATGTAAAGGCGGTCTCCCTTGCGAAGCTGCACCTGCACGAGCAGCGAGCATCCCTGCGCCGTCAGCGCCCGCCCCGGCTCGGCCAGAACCTCGCAGTCCTCGGGCAGGTCCAGCGTGGCAAGCCCCTCGCCGACGGCCGCCATGAAGGCCTCCAGCGACGGCGCATCGGTGCCCAGATAAGGTGCGGGAAAGCCGCCGCCGATGTCCAGGCAGGCCGGACGAATGCCCGATGCGTCGAGTATCTCCCTGGCAACCCGGATGGCGTCGCGGTAGGCCGAGGGGTCCAGGCATTGGGAGCCGACGTGGAAGGCGATTCCCGGCTTCATACCCAGGCGCGCCACCTCCCTGAGCAACTCGACCGCCTCACTGGGCTCGGCGCCGAACTTCTCGGCAAGGTGAAACAACGACCCCGACTTCTCTGTCTTGAAACGCACCACGGCGACGATGCCGGGCACGCCGCGCGTCTCCTCGGCAAGCTTGCGCAGCTCGTTCGCGTGGTCCACCGCGAAAACGCGTACGCCGTAGACCCGATGCGCCATGCCGATCGCCGCGCGCGGCTTCACGGGATGCATAAAATAGGTATCCGCGTCGTCCCAGGTTTCGCAGATCTGCGCGATCTCCGGTAGCGAGGCGGTATCGAAGGCACGGATGCCGCCGTCATACAGCGCGTTCAGGACACGCGGATGCGGATTGCATTTCACGGCATAGAGCGTCTTGCCCGGAAACAGCTCCACGAAACGCCGCGCCGCCCGTCGCAGCACGTGGGGACGCAGACAGTACACTGGATACGACGGCTGCAGGGCCTGGGCGACGTGACGGGCATCGTCGAAGCTGTAGCGGCTACGGCGGATCAGATTCATAGCATCGCCTCCGTCCCGGCGGTGACTTGGCATCGCCGACGGTCAATCGGGATTCCCGGCTTGTGGTGCGGTTGGGCTCGCTTAATAGGCTAGGTGGCTGGCGGCGTCGACAGCCAATCGTATGCGCTCAGTCGGTCGCATTTCCCATTCAGGCCAACCGTCGGAGCTGCTTACCATCGTGATCCTTCCAGCCGCGGAGAAGGCTCTTGGCCTCGCTACCCAGGGTAATGCGGTTGTCGCGCATGTAAGCTTCGTGGTTCTGCTCGATGTCATCGAGGACATAGCGGTAATTGACCATCATGCCGGCTGACTGACGCAGACCCTTTGCCGAAACATCGCCCAGCCAGTTGATCCGCTCCAGCCGGGCGCCGTTCTTCAGGTGGAAGCGGGCGACCGGGTCGACGGGCCGGCCGTCGCCGCGCCGGTCCAGCAGGTAACGCGCACACAGCCGCATCAGGGGGCCTTTCAGCGCCCGGCTCGTCTCGTAGTCGTCGGGCCAACCGGCGCGCGCCAGCAGCACCTGCGCTGCCGCCCCAAGGTCGCTTTGCCCGGAAAGCGTGGTCAGGCGGTTGCGCTCCTCTTCGGTGGTGAGCGCCTTCAGCAGGTCGTCGGACGCCTTGTCCAGCCAGACCTGGAAGCCGGGAACTGGCGACAGCGTCGCGAAAACCTCGATCTGTGGCAGTTCGGTACTGAGATGCGAAACGACCTGCTTGATCAGGTAGTCGCCGAACGAGATGCCCCGCAGGCCGCGCTGGGTGTTGGAGATCGAATAGAAGATCGCCGCCTTGGCACTCTTCGGATCGTCCTGAGGGGCTGTTTCGTCCAGAAGCGCCTGGATACTGCCGGCCATTTCCTCCGTGAGTGCAACCTCGATGAACGCCAGCGGCTCCTCCGGCATGCGCGGGTGGAACAGCGCGAAGCACCGGCGGTCGGAATCCAGCCGATTACGCAGATCGTTCCAGTCGCGGATCTCGTGCACGGCCTCATAGGCGATCAGCTTCTCCAGCACAGCCGCGGAGGACCGCCATGTGATCTGCTGCAAATCCAGAAAGCCGACGTCGAACCACGACGACAGCAGTTCCCGCAGGTCCGCCTCCAGGTGCCGCAGGGAGGGATCGCTACCCACGAACTGCAGCAACTCGGCGCGCAGGTCGACCAGGAACTTGGTACCGTCCGGCAGCGCGTTGAACTGCGTCAGCAGCTTGACGTAGGGCGGCACCAGCGTTTGCCTAAGCTCCGTTTCGGCATCGAGGCGCGTAGCGAGGTCCGGTGCCTCCTGATAGGCGCGCACCGCCGCGTCCACCTTCTCTCCGTCGCAGGCGAACTCCTCGGCCATCATCTTCAGGAAGCGGCGACGCCCGGCGGAATCCATGGTGAGATAACGCCGGCCCAGTTCTGCCGCCCGGCCGCGTGCGGAAACCTCGCCGCCACGCGCCTCCAGACAGTCGCGCATCAGCTTGCGCAGCGTCTTGCCGTCGCCCTCGCCCGCCTCCGGCGCGGCCCAGCCGACCGTGCGCGCGGCACTGGCGGCAACATCGCGCCAAGCTGTGGAGAGGTTATCGATGGTACGCTCGAAGAGGGAGACCGGACGCTCGCTCTGCGTTTCGCTCATGAGGCTCTACAACCTAAATCGTTGGTCCCATCAGGTAGTTCGGCAGCCATAGGGCGATCTCCGGGAACATGCACAGCAAGACGATACCCAGCACCATGCACAGCATGAACGGTAGGGCGCCCCAAAGGATCGTCGGCAAGCGCACGTCCGGCGCGATGCCGTTGATCACATAGAGATTGAGGCCCACCGGCGGCGTGATCAGCCCGATCTCCATATTGAGGGTCAGGACGACGGCGAACCAGACGGCGTCGAACCCAAGATTCTCCACAACCGGTAGCAAGGTCGGCGCGGTCATCAGGATAACCGCCACGGGCGGCAGGAAGAAGCCGGCGACCAGCAGGAACAGGTTGACGCAGCCCATCAGCACCCAGCGGCTGACCTCCAGGTCGCCAATCCAGGCCGCCAGCGTCTGGGTGATGAAAAGCGAGGACATCATGTAGCTGAACAGCTCGGCTGCGGCGATGATCATCAGGATCATCACCGACTCCTTCATGGCGTCGCGGAAGATGTGCCAGAGCTGTCCGGGCTTGCGCAGCTTGTAAATCACGATCACCAGCAGCAGGCAGAACATCGCGCCGACGCCCGCCGCCTCCGACGGCGTGGCGACGCCGCCGTAGAGGACGTAGAGGATGCCCACGATGATGGCCAGGAACGGCCCGACCTTGGGCAGCATGACGAGCTTATCCCGCAACGAGAAGCTGACGGCCGGATCGACGAAGCGATAGCCCTTGCGCCATGCCGCGAACAGGCCCCAGGCGACGAACAGCACAGTCAGCATCACGCCCGGCAGAATCCCAGCCAGGAACAACCGGCCGATCGACGTCTCCGTCGCGATGCCGTAGACGATCATCGTGATCGACGGCGGGATCAGGATGCCCAGCGTGCCGCCGGCGGCGATGCTTCCCGTCGCCACCGAGGCCGGATAGCCGCGCTGGCGCATCTCCGGGATGCCCATCTTGCCGATTGCCGCGCAGGTGGCCGGCGACGAGCCCGACAGCGCGGCGAAGATGGCGCAAGCGCCAACGTTGGAGGCCATAAGCCCGCCCGGCACGCGGTAGAGCCAGCGGTCTAACGCCTCGTAAAGGTCCGCTCCGGCGCGCGAAGACGCCACGGCACCGCCCATCAGGATGAACATCGGGATCGACAGCAGCGCAAAGCTGTCCAGGCCGCCATAGAGCGTGTCGGCAATGAAGCCCAGTCCGAAGAAACCGTCCTGGTAATAGAGGAATATCAGCGAGACGAGGCCGAGTGCGAAGGCGACCGGCATACCCAGCAGCAACAACCCGACGGTCACGACGGCGATGACAAGGCCAAGCTGCAATTCACTCATGCCCAGCCCCCCGTCTCGGAACGTTCCTCCGCCAATTCGCTGGGATCGTGCGCACCGAAGGGCATGTCGCGGCCCAGTACGATTGCGACGATATCGGCGACGTATTGCAGGCTCATCAGGCCCATGCCGATCGGCACCGAGGCATAGGGAACCCAAAGCGGCGGCGCCCAAACGGTCTCCGCGCGCCAGTCATTCACCCAGGCCTCATGCCAGAAGGTGAAGCCGTAGACGGCGATGAAGGCGCAGAACGCAAGCGACGCGCCCGAGGCAAAGAGTGCCAGAAAGAACCTTCCCCTCTCGCCGAGGTAGTGCGGCAACAGGTCGACGTTCACATGACCGCGCTTCAACAGAACGTAGGGCGAGCCGATGAAGGTCGCGGCGATCACGCTGAACGTCACGAACTCGTGCTGCCAGATGGCAGATTGATTGAGCACATAGCGAACAAACACGAGATGGCAGACCGCCAGCACGGCAGCCAGCAATAGCGCCGCCGAGATTACGCCGCAGACGCGCGAAATTCGCCAGACGAAGGTGACGAAGGCATCCATGAAGGCTCCCCCTTATGCCAACAGCACGCCCGGCGAACCGGGGTACGAAAGGCACGAACGGCGGCTGCCGTTGTCCCATGGGAAGCGGCAGCCGCCGCCGCGGCGTCCAAAGAAACCGCTATGCCGTCAGTCGACGGACAACGCCATGTCGATCAGCTCCTCGCCGCCTTCGACCTTTTCCTCGAATTGCTTGTAGGAGGATTCCTTCGCAACATCGAGCCAGGCGTCATACTGCTCCTTGCTCATGTTCACGATCTTGACGCCGGCCTCCTTGTAGGTATCGACCAGTGTCTGATCGAGGCCCTTGGCCTTCTCGAAGAAAAACTCCTCGGCCGCCTGCCCGGCCGCCATCAGCGCGTCCTGCTGATCCTCGTCCAGACGGTCGAAGCTGCGCTTGGACATCAGGATCGGCTCGTACATGAACCACAGCGCGAAGTCGCCCGGCGGCGTCAGGCACGACGACTGCTCGTAGATGCGATAGCTCACCAGGCTGCCGGAGGAGGTGTTCGCGCCGTCCAGAACGCCGGTCTGCATGGCGGAGTAGATCTCCGAACTGGGCATGGAGTTGATGGAGGCGCCCGCCTCGGCCAGCATCTGCTCGAATGCGGGTCCCGCCGCACGCATCACCTTGCCCTGCACGCTATCGGGCGTGTCGACGCAGAAATCCTTGCCGACGAAGCCGCCGGCGAGCCACGCGTCGGAAAGCACGACGACTCCGGAATCATTAATGATCTTCTTGATCTCGTCCATGAAGGCGGAGTCGTTCAGCCGCTTGGCATGGTCGTGGTTCTTCACCAGCCCCGGCATCAGCGTCGCCGAGAACTGCGGATGACGGCCCGAGGCGTAGTCCAGCGGAAAAGCGGAGATGTCGAGTTGACCCTTCACCATCGCGTCCCACTGCTGTTTCGGCTTGAACAGCGAGCCGCTGGGATAGACGCGGATGTCCATGCCGACATCAGCCTTCTCGATCTCGGTCTTGATGATCTCGACCATCTTGCCGCGCACGTCGTCCTTCGGCCATTGGTGCGAGGCCTTCAGGGTTTGCGCGGCCGCCGGGCCGGCGAGAGCGATCGCCGCGCCGGCGACAGCAGCGCTCAGCAGGAGTCGTGTGGATTTCATAAGGTTGACCTCCCTAATGTGACGGTTTGCCGTCCTTGCGGCATTCAATGATGCCAATGTGTGAGTAACGGTAACGGGCGTTCCCGGGGTCGACAAGCCGACGCGGTTATTTGCCTCGCTGCCTCGGCTTGGCTATACCCGCGCATAGGATTTTTCCGAAAACCCAGCCAGGGACAGGACGGATGGCAGCGATGAGCGACAATCTCTACGAGATCTTCGAAGCCCGTTTCGCGAAGGCCGGCGACCAGGCCGCCATCGAGTTGGCCGACGGCACGACCTGGAGCTATCGCGATCTCGAAGCAGAGGTGGGCCGTATCGCGCGGCTGTTGCTCGATCTGGGCGTGGCGCCTGGCGACCGGGTCGCCGTGCAGGTGGAGAAGTCGCCGCGCGCCCTGTTCGCCTACCTCGCCTGCTTCAAGGCCGGGGCGATCTATCTGCCGCTGAATACCGCCTACAAGGGCGGCGAGATCGAATACTTCCTGGGCGATGCGGAACCGCGCGTCTTCGTCTGCGATCCGTCGCGCCTGGACGAGTTGAAACCCATCGCCGACAAGACCGGCGTGGCCCATGTCCTGACCCTCGACGCCACCGGCGGCGGGAGTCTGGCAGAGCATAGCACTAATCTCGACTCGGGCACGCCAACCGTTCCGCGCGAGGCGGACGACATCGCCGCGATCTGCTACACCTCCGGGACGACGGGACGCTCCAAGGGGGCGATGCTGAGCCATCGCAACCTTTCGTCGAACGCCCGGACATTGCACGAGATCTGGGGCTTCCAGCCCGGCGACGTGCTGCTCCACGCGCTGCCGCTGTTCCACGTGCACGGCCTGTTCGTCGCGTCCAACACGGCGCTTCTCAACGCCTCGAAGATGATTTTCCTGCCGAAGTTCGACGCCGACGAGGTGATCCGCCTGCTGCCCAAGGCCACGGTGATGATGGGCGTGCCGACCTTCTACGTCCGCCTCCTGGAGCGCGAGGCGTTCACGCGGGAGGTCGTAGGCAACATGCGGCTCTTCGTCGCGGGCTCTGCCCCGCTGCACCCCGACACCTTCGCCGAGTTCGAGCGGCGGACCGGGCACCGCATCCTTGAACGCTACGGCATGACGGAAGCCGGCATGATCACATCGAACCCCCTGGACGGCGAACGCCGGCCGGGAACCGTTGGCTTCCCGCTGCCCGGCGTGGAGGCGCGGGTCTGCGACGAGGACGGCAAGGTTCTCGAAAATGGCGAGGTCGGCGTCTTGGAGATCAAGGGGCCGAACCTGTTCAAGGGCTACTGGCGCAAACCCGACAAGACGGCGGAGGAGTTCCGCGACGACGGCTTCTTCATCACCGGCGACAACGCGCTGATCGACAATCGGGGCTATGTCCACATCGTCGGCCGCGCCAAGGACCTGATCATTTCGGGCGGCTACAACGTCTATCCAAAGGAGGTCGAGATCGTCATCGACGACCTGCCGGGCGTGAAGGAATCCGCGGTCTACGGCGTGCCGCACCCCGACTTCGGTGAAGCCGTGACCGCTACGGTGGTACCGGAAGGCGCCGATGCGCCGGACGAACAGACGGTCATTCAGGCCGTGAAAAAGCAGCTTGCCAACTATAAGGTGCCCAAGCGTGTGTTCTTTGCCGAAAGCCTGCCCCGGAATACGATGGGCAAAGTGCAAAAGAACCAGCTGCGCGACGAGCACAAGACCATCTTTACAAGCGCGGCGTAACCACAGCCGGCGCTTTACAAGAACCCGGGGAGGAGACCCAGACGTCATGCCGCAGATTCAGCCCACCACGGACCCCCACGCCCTGGCCCGCGAGCTGTCGGGTAAGCACCTGATCGACGGCAGTCTGGTCCCGGCGAAATCCGGCAAGACCTTCGCGGTGATCTATCCTGCCACGCAGGAAGTGGTCGGCGAGGCGGCGCTCGGCGATGCCGACGACGTCGCCGCTGCCGTGGAGGCGGCGAAGCGGGCGCAGCCGGCCTGGGCACGGCGTTCGGCGCGCGAGCGCGGTAAGCTGGTGGCGGAATGCGGCCGCGCGCTACAGGCGCATGCGGAGGAGCTGGGCCGGCTGATGGCGCTGGAAAGCGGCAAGGCGCTGCGCACCGAAAGCCGTGTAGAGGCGAGCGTGGTGGCCGACGCATTCACCTTTTACGGGGGCCTGGGCAGCGAGCTGAAGGGCGAATCGGTCCCGTTCTCTCCCGACATGATGACGGTGACGACCCGTGAGCCGATCGGCGTCGTCGGTGCGATCATTCCGTGGAACGTGCCGATGATGTTGATGGCCTTCAAGATCGCGCCCGCGCTCGTGGCCGGCAACACGGTCGTCGTGAAGTCGGCGGAAGAGGCCCCCTTTGCCGTCCTGCGCATCTGCCAGATCCTGAACCAGGTGCTGCCTGAGGGGACGTTCAACATGCTCTCCGGCTTCGGCCCCGAGTGCGGCGCCCCGCTGGTGCAGCATCCCGACGTCGGCAAGGTCAGCTTCACCGGCTCGGTCGAGACGGGCAAGGCGATCTACGCCATGGCCTCGGAGAAGCTGATTCCGGTGACGCTGGAGCTTGGCGGCAAGTCCCCGATGATCGTCATGGACGATGCCGATCTGGAGCGCGCGGTCCAGGGCGCCATCACCGGCATGCGCTTCAGTCGGCAGGGGCAGAGCTGCACCGCCTCCTCGCGCATCTACGTGCAGGACAAGCTGCATGACCGCTTCCTGGATGCGCTTGTGGAGCGCGTGAACAAGATGAAGATGGGCGATCCGCTGGCGGAGGAAACCGACATCGGCTCCATCGTCAGCCAGCAGCAGTATGACCGCGTGAACTCATACATCCAGATCGGCCGCGGCGAGGCTGGGGCCGAGGCCCATGTCTGCTCGGAGCTGCCTGAAGACCCGCGCCTCGCAAAGGGCTTCTTCGTGCAACCGGTGGTCTTCACCGGCCTGTCGGACGACAGCCGCCTGACGACGGAAGAGATCTTCGGCCCCGTCGCCTGCATGTACCGCTTCGACGATTACGAGGAAGTCATCCAGCGCGCCAACGCCAGCGAATATGGCCTTGCCGCCACTATCTGGACGACGGACCTGAAGACCGCGCTGGACGCCACCCGGCGACTGGAGGCCGGCTTCGTGCAGGTGAACCAGAACCTGGTCGTGCAGCCCGGCCTGTCCTACGGCGGCATCAAGAAGTCGGGTCTCGGCCGTGAAGCCTCGCTGGAGGCTATGCTGGAGCACTTTACGCACAAGAAGACAGTCATCATGAATATGACGTGATCGCCCCCACGTTCACGCCGAACCGTCGGATGCGCCGGCCCTGTATCGACTCCGATCCGGGCCGGCGCGCAAATCCCTAGAAGCCGTATCTGTCGATGATCTCGGCGTAGATTCCCTTCTCGCGAATGGCTTTCAGCCCTGCGTCAAAGTCGTCGCGCAGCTTTTCCGCATTTTCGTTGACCTTGGGAAACATCATGTGCAGCCGCCCGATCTTCAGCGGCGGCTCGATGAACGTCACCTCGGACAGATCGGCGCCTTCGATCCTGGCCGCCTCGTAGCGGAAGATACTCCGCGCCACCGCGACGATGTCGACGCGCCCGGCAAAGAACTTGCGCACGTTGATGGTCTGATTGTTCGCCGGATCCTTTTGCAGGTAATCCGCGTTCTCGAACTTCTCCCCGTACGCCCAGCCCGCGTTGTAGCCGATCAGATAAGGCTTCAAGTCCTCCAGGGGGGTGAAGCGCGACAGGCCCAGATCCTTATGGGCCATCAAGCCGACTTCGATTGAGTAGAACGGCTTGCTGAAATAGAAATCGCGCTCGCGATCCGCCGCCCAATAAGCCGCATGCACGGCGTCATAGGCGCCAGCGCGCCCTTTCGCCAGGGCCCGCCGCCAAGGCTGGAATTTCACCTCGAATTCGTGCCCACGCTCAGCGAAGGCCGCGCGCGCGAGGGCGGTGATGACACCGCCGCCTTCGAGCGAGTCTCCGTAGTAAGGGGTAAAGTTCACGGTCGTCGCGCGAACGATGTCCGCCCGGGCGTTGACCGCCGCCATGACGGCCGCAAAAGCCAGCACGGCAAGAGCCAGTCGCATAGCATTCCCCTCCGGCGTGATTCACCCGATGACACCACCCGTCTAACGAGAGAACTGATCGAGAATAGCTCCGCTCCATTAACAAAAACTTATCGAAAGGTTAACCCGATTTCCTTGCGAGGTTCAGGGCAGTAACCTCTTGCACGGTCGGGAAAACCCGCCATCTTGACGTCATGAAACGAGCTTTCCGTTGGCTGCTGGGCGCCGTCGTCGCCATTGTCATGCTTGCCGCCGTCGGCTTGGCGGGTGGCTACGGCTACCTGCACGGCTCACTGCCTAAGACGGATGGCGAAATACGCCTCCGTGCGCTGGAACAGCCGGTCGAGGTGGTGCGCGACGGCAACGGCATTCCGACCATAAAGGCCGGAAGCCTGTACGACGCCTATACGGCGCTTGGCTTCCTCCATGCCCAGGACCGACTTTGGCAGATGGACTTCATGCGCCGCACCGCCGCCGGCCGCCTCTCGGAGGTGGTCGGCGAAGGCACACTCGGCATCGACCGCTTCATGCGGGTGATGGGCTTTGGCCGGCTGGCCGAGGAACAGCTTCAGCACATCGCGCCCGGCACGCGCGGGGCGCTGGAGGCCTACTCGGCAGGCGTGAACGCCTTCATCGACAGCGACCCTACCCTGCCCCTCGAATTCCAGATCCTGGGCTACGAGCCCGAACCATGGACGGCGGCGGACAGCCTGTCCTGGGTGCGGCTGATGGCAATGCAGCTTTCCGGCAACTGGCGCCAGGAGATCGTGCGCGCCCGAATGGAAGAAAAGCTGGACACTCGGCAGCTTGCCTTCCTCTTTCCCGACTATCCAGCGGATGCGCCGACCACTGTGGAAGAAGGCCGCGCTGCCCTTCATAGCCTGCCGCTTGGCGAACTGGCATCGCTTCTGCCATATGAGCTGCAACCGAAGTCCGCATCCAACGCCTGGATCGTGTCGGGCCAGCGAACGGTGGGCGGTAAGCCGATCCTGGCGAACGACCCGCATCTCGGCTTGCAGGCGCCGGGCTACTGGTATCTGGCGCGCGTCGAGACGCCGGAGCAGACCCTTGTCGGCGCCACGGCGCCAGGACTGCCGTTCCATATCCTGGGCCGCAACGAACACTTGTCCTGGGGTCTGACGACGACGCACAGCGATACCCAGGATCTCTTCATCGAGAAGTTGGCGGAGGGCGCGCCCGACAGTTACATCACACCGGACGGCCCTCGTCCTTTCGATACGCGTACCGAGCAAATCGCTGTCGAAGGCCGCGAGACACCGGTCGAGCTGACGGTTCGTGCGACGCGCCACGGGCCTGTCGTCTCCGACAGTATTCCTGCGGCGGGCGGCCTTGCGTCGAGCAATCACGTCCTGGCGCTCGCCTGGCCGGCCCTGCGCGCCGATGACCGCACGCCCGACGCAATCGCGGAGATCAACCGGGCCGAGAACGTTCACGAGGCATTGCGGACCATGGCCAAGGTCCATAGCCCGCAACAGAATGTCCATCTGGCCGACGATCAGGGTAACATCGCCGTTACGGCGCCGGCACGCGTGCCGGTCCGCGCGAAGGGCGACGGTTCCCGCCCGGTGCCGGGTTGGAGCGGGGAGTACGACTGGACCGGGTTCCTGCCGTTCGAGGCCCTGCCCCGCGCGATCAATCCGCCCGACGGACGCATTGTCAACGCCAACAACAAGGTGGTGCCGGACACCTATCCCCATCTGATCGCAGCCAACTGGCCGCCGCCGTGGCGGGCGGAACGGATCGAGGCGATGCTCGACGAGGCGCCGGCGCCGCTGGACGTCGACGCCATGACGGCGATGCAGCTCGACGCCCGATCGCCGATGGCGGAGATCCTGCTACCCACGCTGTTGCGGCACGAGGTGACGAGCCGCCGCGCCACGCAGGCCATGAAAGTCCTGCGCGGCTGGGACGGCCATATGGACCGTAACGAGGCCGCGCCCCTGATCTTCGTAGCCTGGATGGATTTCCTCAACCGCGCGCTCTTCGCGGACGAGCTTGGCGGGGCGTTGTTCGGGGAGTTCGCCAGTCCCGACCCTCGCGTTATCAGGCGCGCCGTCGAGGAAGATACGCAATGGTGCGACGACGTCTCGACACGGGACATTCGCGAAGGCTGTGCGGCGCAGGTCGAACTTGCGCTGGAGGATGCACTTGACAGTCTGGAGAAGCGCTTCGGCGACCTTGGGCAGGTAACCTGGGGCGGCGCCCACAACACGCGCCTGCCACACCCCATGCTGTCGCGCATTCCGGGCCTGAATGGCCTTTTCGGGGCGGAAATCGCCACCGACGGCGGCCAGGAGACCGTCAACCGGGGTGGCAGCCGCTTCAACGGTTCCCGGTCGGGACGCTACCGGCACGTTCACGGCGCGGGCCTGCGAGCCGTGCACGATATGGCGGAGGATCCGGGAAGTTCTCTGTTCATGATCGCGGACGGGCAGTCGGGCAATCCGCTCTCGCCGCACTACGCGAACCTTGCGGAGGATTGGCGCGACGGACGTTACGTAAAATTGGTCGGCGATGTGCAAGACTCCTCGCACCTGCTTCGGCTCACTCCCGCGAGCCGTTAATACGGGTAGAAACGCCGACACGTCCGCGCCCCCAGGGAGAGCCGCCATGAATGCTGCCACAGAAGACCAGCAGGTCACGCTGGATGATATCCGCGACGCCGCCGATCAGTTGGAGGGGCATGCGGTCCGCTCGCCGCTGATCTTCGCGCCGCGGTTGTCGGCCATGCTTGGCTGCGAGCTCTATCTGAAGCTTGAGAACCAGCAGTACACCGGCTCGTTCAAGGACCGCGGCGCGTTCATCAAGCTGAAGAGCCTGACGCACGAGCAGAAGCGGAACGGCGTCATCGCCATGTCGGCCGGCAACCACGCGCAGGGTGTCGCCTACCACGCCCAACGGCTGGGCATCCCGGCGACCATCGTGATGCCGGAAAGTGCGCCTTTCAGCAAGGTGGAGCGCACGCGCGGATTCGGCGCAAGGGTTGTTCAGTCGGGTGAGACCATCGACGAGTCCGCCGATGTCGCGCAGCAACTCATGGAGCAGGATGGCCTGACCTTTGTCCACCCTTATGATGACCCGGCCATTATATGCGGCCAGGGCACCATCGGTCTGGAGATGCTGGCGGACCAGCCCGAGTTGGATACCATCATCGTGCCAATCGGCGGCGGCGGCGTGATCTCCGGCGTGGCCACGGCGGCGAAAGGACTACGCCCGGAGATCGAGATGATCGGTGTCGAGGCGGAGCTCTATCCCTCGATGTATCAGGCCCTGCACGGGATGGAGCCGACAGCCGGCGGCATCTCCATTGCCGATGGTATCGCGGTGAAGCGGCCGGGCAAGCTGACGAAGCGAATCGTGGAGGAACTCGTCAGCGACATCGTGTTGTGCGATGAGCCGGTCCTGGAGACGGCGATCTCAACCCTGTGCGAGTATCAGAAAGTTGTCGCGGAAGGTGCCGGCGCCGCACCGCTTGCGGCCTTGCTCAAGGAACGCGACCGTTTTGCCGGCCGGAAGGTCGGCCTCGTCATCTGCGGCGGGAATATCGACACCCGCATGATGGCCTCGGTGCTGATGCGCGGGCTGGTGCGCGATGGCCGGCTGGTGCGCCTGCGCATCGACATCAACGACGCGCCCGGCGTTCTGGCCAGGGTCGCGGGCCTGATTGGCCGCACCGGCGCCAATATCGTCGAGGTCTATCACCAGCGACTGTTCCACGACGTGCCGGTTCGCCGCGCGGAGATCGACGCGGTCGTCGAGACCCGCAACGCCGAGCACGTGCGCGAGGTGACGGAAGCGCTGGAAGGCGGCGGATTCCCCTGCCGCATGCTGTCCACGCTCTCGGTCGACGGACCAACCCAGATCTGAAGGCCCACTTGGCCGACACGATCGCGTGCCGCCGGGTTGCCAAGGCGGCGCGCGAGCGTCATAACCAGCGGTAGTCGAACATCGCCACCGCAGAGAGTCGGCATACCATCATGACCAGCCCAGGTCCCGTCTTCCAATCGACGCTGGAAACCATCGGCAATACGCCGTTAGTGAAAGTGGCGAACATCGACACCGGCCCGTGCGAGCTTTACCTGAAGCTGGAGAACCAGAACCCCGGCGGCTCCATCAAGGACCGCATCGGCCGCTCGATGATCGAGCAGGCGGAGAAGGACGGCCGGCTCCGTCCTGGTGGCACCATCGTCGAGGGCACGGCCGGCAACACCGGCCTGGGGCTTGCCATCGTCGCCGCGCAGAAAGGCTATCGCCTGATCGTCGTCGTGCCCGACAAGATGGCACAGGAAAAGATATTCCATCTCAAGGCACTAGGCGCTGAAGTTCACCTGACCCGCTCGGATGTCGGCAAGGGCCATCCCGAGTATTATCAGGACATGGCCGAGCGTATCGCGAAGGAGGAGGACGCCTTCTTCGTCCACCAGTTCGCCAACCCGGCGAACCCGCTGGCCCACGAAACCACGACCGGGCCGGAAATCTGGGCGCAGATGGATGGGCGCTGCGACGCGGTGGTCTGCGGTGTGGGTTCGGGCGGCACGCTGACGGGGCTATCCCGTTACTTCGAGAAGGTGGCGCCGGACCTGGAAATGGTTGTTGCCGACCCCGAGGGCTCGGTCGTCGCGCCTTACGTGCGCACCGGAGAGATGCCGAACGAGGTCGGCTCCTGGATCGTCGAGGGAATCGGCGAGGACTTCCTGCCGTCCATCCTCGACCTGTCCCGGTGTCGCACTGCCTATGAAGTTCCCGACAAGGAGGCGCTGCTGACAGCACGGGAACTGTTGAAAAAAGAAGGGCTGTTGTGCGGGTCCTCCTCCGGCACGCTGATCGCCGGCGCCCTGCGCTATTGCCGGGAGCAGACCACACCGAAGCGCGTTGTCACCTTCGTCTGCGACAGCGGCAACAAGTACCTGACGAAGCAGTTCAACGACTACTGGATGATCGATCAGGGCTTCATAGAGCGCGAGCGCGTGGGCGACCTGCGCGATATCATCGGCCGCCCGCACGACGAGCGCAGCACCGTGCTGATCGGCCAGGACGACACGCTTATTGCCGCGCACGGCCGGATGAAGCTTTACGACGTTTCGCAGCTTCCCGTACTGGACAGTGAGGGCAAGGTCGTCGGACTGGTGGACGAGGAGGATATCCTGCTGGCGGTGGTGCGCGACGAAGCCAGCTTTACAGACCCCGTGCGCACGGTGATGTCCAGCCGGCTCGACACCATCACGCCGGACCGCCCGATGGAGGAGTTGATGAATATCTTCTCGCGCGGTCATGTCGCCATCGTCATGCAGGAGAGCAGGTTCTACGGGCTGATCACCCGTATCGACCTCCTCAACCACCTTCGGCGTAAGATGAAATAGGTTCTTTAATTGCCTGACATGTCACAAAAAAAGTCGAATCGCGCTGGCTTTTCGACCCGCGCGATACACGCGGGCCAAAGCCCGGACCCCACGACTGGCGCGATTATGACGCCGATCTACGCCAGTTCGACCTACGCGCAGGAAAGCCCCGGACGGCACAAGGGGTTCGAGTACAGCCGCAGCCACAACCCCACGCGTTTCGCTTACGAGCGCTGCGCGGCGGACCTCGAAAGCGGCACCGCCGGCTTCGCCTTCGCCAGCGGCCTGGCGGCGACGGCGACCCTGCTGGATACGCTCGATACCGGCAGCCACGTGATCGTCAGCGATGACCTCTACGGCGGCACCTACCGCCTGTTCGAGAACGTGCGCAAGCGTTCAAGCGGCCTGCAATTCAGCTTCGTCGACATGCGCGACATCGCGGCCGTCGAGGCCGCGATCCGACCAGAAACCCGCTTGATCTGGGCGGAAACGCCGACCAATCCGCTCCTACGGCTGGTCGATCTGGAGGCCCTGGCCGCGCTTGGCCGCAAGCGCGGCGTTCTCACGTGCTGCGACAACACCTTCGCCACGCCATGGGTGCAGCGGCCGCTGGAACTTGGCTTCGACGCCGTCATGCACTCCGCCACCAAATACATGAACGGCCACTCCGACATGGTGGGCGGCCTGCTGATCGTCGGCGACAATGCCGAGCTTCGCGATCAGCTTACCTTCCTGCAGAACGCCGTCGGAGCTGTCCAGGGGCCGTTCGATTCGTTCCTGGCCCTGCGCGGCCTGAAAACGCTCGGCCTGCGCATGGAGCGGCATTGCGAGAACGCCCTGCGGGTCGGTGAGTACCTGGAACGGCATCCGAAAGTGGAGCGGGTGATCTACCCCGGCCTGCCCAGCCATCCGCAGCACGAGCTCGCGAAACGGCAGATGCGCGCCGGCGGCGGCATGGTCACGATCTTCATCGAGGGTGGGTTGGAGCCGTCGCGCCGCTTCCTGGAACGGGTCGAGGTCTTCGCCCTGGCCGAGAGCCTGGGCGGCGTGGAAAGCCTGATCGAGCATCCGGCCATCATGACCCATGCGTCTATTCCCCGCGAAAAGCGCGAGGCAATCGGCCTGACCGACGGCTTGGTCCGCCTGTCCGTCGGCGTGGAGGATGCCGACGACCTGATCGCCGACCTGGAGCAGGCCTTGGCCTGAGCCGCCGCCAATAACCCCATCTTAACCGTCTTCGGCCAGAGTTCCGCGGCCGGCGCGCCGGTGCGGACCTCACCTGTCGGGCGGGATAAATGGCGGCAAAAGGCGACAACGCTCCTGTCATTATCAAGAAGGTCAAGAAGGGCGGACACGAGGGCCACCACGGAGGGGCCTGGAAGGTTGCCTACGCCGACTTCGTGACCGCGATGATGGCCTTCTTCCTGCTTCTCTGGCTGCTCAACGTCACGACGGAAGAGCAGAAAAATGGCATTGCCGACTATTTCTCGCCAACGACGGTGAGCGACAGTTCAAGCGGCAGCGGCGGCATGCTCGGCGGCCAGACATTGACCGACGAGGGCGCGATGGTGGACCAGCGCGCGCCGGTCGGCGTCAACCTGACCATGCCGCCGCCACCGCCCGCCACCTCGACGGAAAGCGAAGCAGGCGATGCCGAATCCGTGGCAAGGCAGCAGGAGCGCGCACGTTTCGAGGAAGCGGCTGGGCAGCTTCGGCGGGCGCTGGAAGAGAACCCGGAACTCAGCGGGCTCAGCGAGCATCTGCTGGTCGACGAAACGCCTGAGGGCCTGCGCATCCAAGTTGTGGACCGGGCGGACAACGCGATGTTCGCCCTTGGCAGCGCCAAGCCCCTGCCGAAGACAACGCAACTGTTGAAGCTGGTCAGTGACTCGATCGCCGGGCTGCCGAACGATATCGCCATCAAGGGGCATACGGACGCTACGCCGTTCCGCGGCAGCAACGGCTATGGTAACTGGGAGCTTTCGGCGGACCGTGCCAACGCGACGCGCAGGGCCCTCGTCGAATCCGGACTGAAGGCGGAACGGATTTCCCAGGTGGTGGGGCGCGCCGACCAGGACCCGCTGCTGCCGGACGATCCGACACATCCAAAGAACCGTCGCATCTCCATCCTGCTGCTGCGCGAGCAGCCAACCCAGGCGGCGTCCGGCGATGGAACCAGAGGCGGCGCGGCACCGGCACGGACGATCGGACCCAGCATCCTTGGCAAGGACAACGCCGGCTAGGCCAAGCCGCAGGCGCCGCCGTGCCATGGCAAGGCTTGCCAAGTCGTCGACCTGCCGTCCAACCTCGGCACGAAGCAGCGTTGCGTATCCAGTGAGAGAGGCCCCCTCCCCTTGGCCAGCCGCCTTCCCAGCACATCCGCCAGCGCAAGCGCCTGGCAGAATGCGCCGCCCGACCCGCTCGACGCGCCGGAACTCTATGAAGGCCTGCTATGGCGCCGCGTGGCCGCGCATCTCGTTGACGCCTGCCTCATCGTCCTTCTGGGCGTACTCGCGTGGTTCGTACTGGTGTTCCTGGTCGCGATCTCCTTCGGCGCACTGGGGCCGCTGTTGATCCCTCTAATTCCCCTTTTCCCCTCGTTGTACGCGGCCGCCACAATCGGCGGCAGCCAAGCTTCGGCGACACCGGGGATGCGGCTTTTCGGCCTGACGGTGCTGGACTGGACCGGGCGGCGCGTTGGGTACGCGCAGGGCTTCCTGATGGCGATCTTCTTCTATGTGACCACGGCGCTGACCAGTGCCCTTGTACTGATTGTCGCCCTCTTCACGCAGCGCCATCGCACGCTGCACGACATCATGGCCGGCACGGTCGTCGTACGCCGGACTCGGTAGCGATTCGATCCGCCAAGCATTTCCATCGAGCACTGGCCAGCGTCGCCGCGAAGCTGTCATACTCGTTGATGGGCACGTCGATGGAGTGATGCGCATGCCGCAGGACCAGCAGCAGGCCGCCGAAACTCTGGCGCCACAGCCTACCAAGCCCGCGCAGGGTTTGCTCGCCGGCTACGAGGCCCTCGGTCACTACGACGAGTTGCTGGCTCTTTACCGCGACACGAACCCAAGTGCGCGGGCGATTCTGGACCGCCTCGACGGCATGGACCTGGAAACGCTCTGCGACCGCGCCCGCGACGCCGAGTTGGAGCTTTACAACTTCGGCATCACCTTCACCGTATACACGCAGAAGGACGCGATCGACCGGATCCTGCCGTTCGACGTGATCCCACGCGCAATCTCCGCCGCCGACTGGGCCGTGCTGGAGCGCGGCGTACAGCAGCGCGTCGCCGCCATCAACGCCTTCATCGGCGACGTCTACAACGATGGCAAGATCCTGAAGGACGGCGTGGTGCCCGCAGACCTGGTGCTGACGAACGAGAACTACCGGCCCGAGATGGAAGGCCTCGCGGTCCCACACGGCACTTACGCCCATATCGACGGAACCGACATCGTTCGCGGCAACGACGGCGCGTTTTACGTCTTGGAGGATAATGCGCGCACGCCCTCGGGCGTTTCCTACGTTGTGGAGAACCGCCACCTGATGCTGCGCGCCTTCCCCGACCTGATGCACGAGCTGCCGGTCCGCCCGGTATCGAACTACGGCCAGCGCCTGCGCGAAGCGCTAGGCGATATCGCGCCCGAGAGTGTACTGGACCCTGTCGTCGTGCTGCTGTCACCGGGGACGTACAACTCGGCCTATTTCGAGCATATCTTCCTGGCGCGCGAGATGGGCGTCCCTCTGGTCGAGGGCCGAGACCTCCTGGTCGAGGACGACCGCGTCTACATGAAGACCATTCGTGGCCTGCAGCGGGTCGACGTGATCTATCGGCGCATCAACGACGACTTCCTGGACCCGGAGGCCTTCAACCCCGCCAGCATGCTGGGCGTGCCGGGCCTTATGCGCTGCTACCGCAAGGGCACGGTGGGGCTCGCCAACGCGGTCGGCACCGGCATCGCGGACGACAAGGCTGTCTACGCCTACATGCCGCGCATCATCCGGTACTACCTGGACGAGGAGCCGGTGATCCAGAACGTGGAGACGCATATCTGCCGGGAGACGGAAGGCCTGCGCTTCACGCTGGACAACCTGGACAAGCTGGTGGTGAAGCCGGTGGGCGAGGCCGGCGGCTATGGCATCACGGTCGGCCCGCGCGCCAGCCGGGATGAGCTGGAGACCTGCCGCAAGCAACTTGAGGAGCGGCCGGCGAACTATATCAGCCAGCCGATGATCGACCTCTCCGTCTGTCCCACCCTCACCGACCACGCCATCGCGCCGCGCCACGTCGACCTGCGGCCCTTCGCCGTGACGGGCAAAAGCACCTGGGTACTACCCGGCGGTCTGACACGGGTTGCGCTGCGGGAAGGCTCCATCATCGTCAACTCGTCGCAAGGCGGCGGGTCGAAGGATACCTGGGTCCTTGAGTAACCTGCTGGCACGCTACGCCGCCTCGATCTTCTGGCTCGCCCGCTATGTCGAGCGCGCGGAGGATCTGGCGCGTATCCTGGACGTGAACGAAACCTTCAGCCGCGATAGCCGGGGCGGCCAGAACTGGCGCTCCATCCTGCAGCTTTACGCCGACGATGAGCGTTTCTTCGCCGCCAATCCCCATGCGTCAGCGGCCGAGGTGATTCATTTCTACACCCTTGATGCCGGGAATCCGTCGTCCATCGTCTCCAGCATCCGCGCGGCGCGGGAGAACGCGCGCACGCTTCGTCCGCTGATCTCGACGGAGATGTGGACCCAGCTCAACATCTTCTACAACCGGCTGCGGGCGATGACGCGGGAAGATCTGGCCGAGCCGCGCCTCGCCCGTTTCTGCTCGTTCATCAAGGAGGGCTGCCAGACCCATACCGGCATCACCGAGGGCACCTTCTACCGCGACGAAGGCTGGTATTTTTACCAGCTTGGGCGGAGCCTGGAACGGGCCGACCAGACGACGCGCCTTCTCGAGGTGAAGTATCATCTGTTGTTGCCGTCGTCGCAGGATGTCGGCTCGCCCTTCGACGTCAGCCAGTGGAACGCCGTCCTGCGCTCCGCCGCCGGCTTTCATGCTTTCCGGCGGCTGCATCCCAGCGGCATGACGGCGGCGAACGTCGCCGGCTTCCTGTTGCTTCACCTGCCCTTCCCGCGCTCCGTCCATGCCTGCGTGCATAGCGCGGCGCAGACGCTGGAGGAGCTGCGGGAGGGTTATGCGCTCACGGGCGGCGCGGATGCTCTGGAGCAGTTGCACGAGCTTCGCGCCATGCTCCGCGGCCACACGGCGGCCGCGGTTGTGCAGGCCGGCCTGCACGAGCTTCTGGACGATGTTCAGGCCAGGCTGAATGCGGTGTCTGCCGGGCTTGCATCGGACTTCTTCGGCCTAGGTCACGCCGCGGCGGCGGAATAGCGCGTTCAGGGGGCTGGACGCACGTGCAACATAGAGCCAATCTTGGAGTCGATGAACGAGCCCGGCGCCCAAATCAACCTGCGCGCGCTAGCGCGAAGCAAGGACAGACCGCCGCAGAACTTTTTTGTCCTGCGCGAAATGGCCTGCCCTTATTTGTCAGGAATGCGCGAACGCAAGGTCGTTACCGAGCTGGCCGGCGGCAACGCGGCTGCCAGCTATGGCGATCTGTCGCGCGGCGGCTTTCGCCGCAGCCATCTGTTTGCCTATCGCCCGGCCTGCCGAGGCTGCGACGCCTGCGTGCCCGTGCGCGTGGCGGCGAGGGAATACGCCCCCGGCAAGTCCCTTCGGCGCACGGTGCGGCGCAATGCCGATCTCTCCATCCAGGTTCGTCCGGCCGCGGCGACCTATGAGCAGTACCGCCTGTTCACGCGCTACCTGAACAACCGACATCCGGGCGGCGAGATGGCGCGGATGAGCTTCATCGACTACCGGCCGATGGTCGAGGAAACGGCGGTTGAGACACGCATCGCCGAGTTCCGCGACGCGGCGGGTACGCTCCAGGCCGCGTGCCTTTTTGACCTGCTCGATGACGGCACCTCGGCGGTTTATTCCTTCTTCGAGCCGGACCAGCCCGAGCGCGGCCTCGGCACCTATGTCGTGCACTGGCTGATCCAGGCCACCGCGCGGTGGGGCGGCGACTACGTTTATCTCGGCTACTGGATCGAGAAGTCCCGGACGATGGCCTACAAGACGCGCTACAAACCGCTGGAAAGCTTGACATCCGCCGGATGGCGGCGGGTGTGCGATTGAACCAGGCCTCTCTGCGCCGCGCTTACGCGAGATACGCGGCGGCATTTCTTGCTTCGGCTGCTGGCTCCTCGTATCCTCTCGCGCTAAAAATCGCGCACCGTCGCGGCCGGGGTCGCAACCGGTGTAAAAGGGGGCAACGCAAATTCAACGCCTTGGGGAGATTGGAAACACATGAAACGCCGTGATTTCATGAAGACGGCCGCCGCGACGACGGCCACCGCGGGCGCCATCGCCGGAGCCGGAAGCTTCCCGGCACCCGCCGTCGCGCAGGAGAAGCGCGAACTCAAGATGGTCACCACCTGGCCCAAGAACTTCCCGGGCCTGGGGACCAGCGCCGAGCGACTGGCCAAACGCATCACGGAGATGTCCGAGGGCACGCTGACCGTCCGTGTCTTCGCCGCGGGCGAACTGGTGCCCGCGCTGGAGTCGATCGACGCGGTGATCAGCGGCACGGCGGACATGTCGCACTCCGCCGCCTACTACTGGCAGGGCAAGACCAAGGCGCTGAACTTCTTCACCGGCGTTCCCTACGGCTTCACGGCCAGCGAGATTTCCGCCTGGATCCGATACATGGGCGGACAGGAGCTGTGGGACGAGGTCTACGACGACTTCGGCGTCAAGCCCTTCATGTCGGGCCAGACCGGCGTGCAGGCCGGCGGCTGGTTCCGTAACGAGCTGACCTCGCTGGACGACCTGAAGGGCCTGAAGTTCCGCACGCCCGGCCTTGCCGGCGAGGTCTGGCGTCGCCTCGGCGTGTCGGTGATCAACCTGCCGGGCGGCGAGATCTATCAGGCGCTGCAGTCCGGGCGTATCGACGCGGCAGAGTTCGTCGGCCCGCTGACCGACCTAGCCCTGGGCTTCTACAAGGTGGCGCAGAATTACTACTGGCCAAGCTTCAACGAGCCGGGCCTGGCGACGGAGCTGGCGGTCAACAAGTCGGTGTATTCCTCGCTCACCAAGGGCCAGCAGGAGATCATCCGCACGGCCAGCGAGGCCGAGTACGACAACATGTACGCAGAGTTCAACGCGCGGAACGCCGACTCGCTGAAGACCCTGACGGAAGAGCATGGCGTCAAGGTGCACGAGTTCTCGCGCGAGCTTCTGATCGCCGGCGGCAAGGCCGCGGCCGAGGTTATCGAGGAACTGCGCGCCGAGGGTGACGAGAAGACGAAGAAGGTCGTCGAATCCTACTTGCAGGCGCGCCAGAAGCTGGTGGGCTGGAGCAAGGTCGCCGACGGCGCCTATCTCTCGGCTCGACTGCTGCCATTCGACTACGCCCGGCCGTGATCCGGCGGCCCATGGGCATTTCCGACGTCGCGACCCGCACCGCCACGGCGGCGCGGGTCGTTACCTTGTAGTACACAGAGTCCGAGTCAAACGGGGGGCGGAAGGTGCAGCCGACGATGGCGCGACTTTCGCGTGGTATCGACTGGCTGAACGAACGTATCGGCCGATTGGTCGCGTGGTTCGCGCTGGCCATGGTGCTGGTCCAGTTCACCTTTGTGCTGATGAGCTTTGTCTTCGGCCTGGGCTCGCTCATCATTCAGGAATCGGTGGTCTATCTGCACGGCGCGATGTTCATGCTGGGAGCGGGCTATACGCTCCTGCACGATGGTCACGTCCGGGTGGACGTCTTCTATCGCGACGCCAGTCCAGCGACGCGAGCCAAGGTGGACATCGCCGGCAGCTTTCTGTTCCTCGTCCCCGTCTGCGTTCTGATTTTCATCTATGCCTGGCCTTATGTCGCGCAGTCCTGGGCGGTGGGTGAAGGGTCAATGGAGGGTAGCGGGATTCAGGGCGTCTATCTGCTGAAGACTGTTGTACTGCTGTTCTGCGCGCTGCTGGCCTTGCAGGGCCTGTCGCAGGCCACGAAGGCGTGGCTGACGCTCAAGGGCAAGCCTCCAGCGCCGCCCGAGACATCCGAGACCGGCGTGTAAGGGCGCGGCATGCTGGCGGATATCCTCGACATTCTCATGTTCGTGACGGTCTGCGGCTTCCTGCTGGCCGGCTTCCCCGTTGCCTTCACGCTGGCCGGCACGGCGTTGCTGTTCGCGCTGGTGGGTGTCGGCGCGGGCGTCTTCGACATGTCCTTCTTCGGCGCCCTGCCTTCGCGCATCTATGGCAGCGCGATGACCAACCAGGTCCTGATCGCGGTGCCGCTGTTCGTCTTCATGGGCGTCATGCTGGAGCGCTCCAAGGTCGCCGAGGAACTGCTGGAGACGATGGGCAAGCTGTTCGGCCAGCTTCGTGGCGGCCTTGGCATCTCGGTGGCCGTCGTGGGTGCGCTGATGGCTGCGTCAACCGGCATCGTCGGCGCCACCGTGGTCACGATGGGCCTTCTGTCGCTACCGACGATGCTGCGGCGCGGCTACGACCAGAAGCTGGCCTGCGGCTCCATCTGCGCCGCCGGGACGCTGGGCCAGATCATTCCCCCATCGATCATCCTGGTGCTGCTGGGCGACCAGATCGCCATCGCCTATGTCGATGCGCAGCGCGCCATCGGCAACTGGTCGCCCGAGCCGGTGTCCGTCGGCGACCTCTTTGCCGGCGCGCTACTTCCGGGCCTTATGTTGGTCGGGCTCTATATCGGCTATCAGGCCCTTGTCGCATGGCTTCGTCCGGAAAGTTCCCCGCCGATGCCGCGCGAGGAAACCGAGGTCGGCGTTGCGCTGTGGCTCAAGGTTCTCAACGCTCTCGTGCCGCCGATCGTCCTGATCGTCGCCGTGCTGGGTTCCATCCTGGCCGGCGTCGCCACGCCGACGGAGGCGGCATCCGTTGGTGCCGTCGGCGCGATCCTGCTGGCCGGAATACGGCTGGGGGAAAGCGGCGCGGCCGTGCCAACCGGCGGGATTACACGCGTGCTCGACCGTGGCACGCCTCGGCCCATTATCTTGGCGGCGGCGTCACTGGTCGTGCTGATCGTGCTCCAGGCCACGATGGACCTTCGCGTCAAGCGAGATGTCATTCCTGTCGGGGATTGGGTCGGAATCGTTATAGCGGCGATTGCCTGCATGGTGCTCGTCTATGGCTTGGTCGTGGCGCTGTCGCGGGTGCACCGAAATCGGGTTCTGACGGCGGTAACGCGGTCCACCATGCAGATCACGGCAATGGTGTTCGTTATCCTCATCGGCGCCGCCGTATTCTCGCTGGTGTTCCGTGGCCTGGGCGGGGACGAGCTGGTGCACGCCGCGTTGACGGGCCTGCCCGGCGGTGACGCCGCCGCGATCCTGACGGTGATGGCCGTGATGTTCGTCCTGGGCTTTTTCCTGGACTTCATCGAGATCACATTCGTCGTCGTGCCGATGGTGGCACCAGTCCTGTTGCAAAGTGACATATCGCCGATCTGGCTGGGCGTGATGATGGCAATGAACCTACAGACCTCCTTCCTCACACCGCCGTTCGGGTTTGCACTGTTCTACCTGCGCGGAGTGGCACCGAAGGAGGTTGCGACGACGGCCATCTATCGCGGCGCCATTCCATTCGTGATTATCCAGATCGTCGGCATGCTCTTGCTCGCCCTGTTCCCAGGGCTGGCAACGTGGCTGCCCAGCCTCGTATTCGGATAGAAATATACGAATGCCGGCCCCTTGCTATCGGCCGGCGAACCGGATAAGTGCCCCGGCAAGCAGTACGAAACTCCGTGGAGGACCCGATGTCCAGCGCCACTGCCCGGCAAAAAGAGCCCGGCAAGGACCACAAAATCCTGAACGGCCGCGCCGTCGGTCAGAGCATTCGTGAAAAGGTCGCCGATAAGGTCGCCGCGCTGAAGGATGCAAACTGGCACCCGCGCCTCGTCTCCATCGCCATCGGCGCGGCGGAGCCGGCGAAGCTCTACATCCGCAACCAGCGACGCGTGGCGGATAAGCTGGGCATCAATTTCGACGACCGTCACTATGGAGAAGAGACGACCCGCGAGGAAATGCTGGCGGCCATCGCGGCGCTGAACGCCGACCCCTCGGTAACCGGCATCCTCATTCAGCGACCGGTGCCCAAGCACCTGTCGATCAAGGAACTGCAAGCGGCGGTGCATCCGCTAAAAGACGTCGAGGGCATGCACCCCGCCTCAATCGGCAATATCGTCTACAACGATCTGATCCTCGGTCCCTGTACGGCCGTCGCGGCGGTGGAGATGCTGAAGGCGACGGGCCTGGCCCTGCCCGGCCTGGAGGTCGTGGTCGTCGGCCACTCCGAAATCGTCGGCAAGCCGATTGCCTTCCTGCTGATGAGCGAGGGGGCGACGGTCACGGTCTGCCACCACATGACCCGCAACCTGACGGTCCACCTTCGCCGCGCCGACGCCGTTTTCGTGGCGGTGGGCAAGCCGCAGCTCATCACCGGCCAGATGATCAAGCCAGGTGCCGCGCTGATCGACATCGGGATCAACCAGATCCAGGCGGAGGACGGCTCTTCGAAGGTCGTCGGCGATGCCGACTACGAAACCTGTCACGACGTCGCCGGCTGGATCACGCCCGTGCCCGGCGGCGTAGGCCCGGTCACAGTGTCGATCCTGATGCGCAACGTCGCCAAGGCCGCGGAACTGCAGAAGCGCCACTACGAAAAGCAGTACGGCGAAGCAACCTTCGTGGCTGACGCGTAGAGTGCAAAAACGCGCTTCCCTGAAGCTGGAGGCTGCGGGCCATGGCGCGGACGCACCCATCTGTGGCTGCCTTTCGGCAACCTCCCTCCCCACCACGGGGAGACGACTAAAACGCAGTCGCTATTCCCCGAACGTGTTGGAGCGCGGGAAACCGTTGGGGGCCAAGCGTCCGGCCTGACCGCGCTTGCCAAGCCACGGTCGCAGGTCGGTCTCCGTGCGTGTCCGCCCTGCCCCGGCCGGCCACGTCAAGCCGTCCTCAAGACGGAATGCCTTGGCGTCCTTCAACTCCGCGTCCTTATAGCGCTGCAGAATGACGCCGCGCCCCTTCGCCATTTCGGACAGCTCTTCCAGTGGGAAGACAAGCAGTTTGCGGTTGCTCCCGGCGACCGCGAGGTGATCGGCCCCCTCCGGAACGGGGCGGCACAACAGGGCTTCCGTCTTGCCGGATACCGTCAGGATCTGCTTGCCGCCCTTCTTCTGCGCGACCACGTCATCCTCACCCACCAGGAAGCCGCGGCCGTCGTTGGCGGCCACCAGCAGCTTGCGCCCGTTCTTGTGCACCAGGATGGTGACGATGTCCTGGTCGTTCGGCAGGTCGATCATCAATCGCAGTGGCTCACCGAAACCGCGCCCGCCCGGCAGGCGGTCGGCCCCCAGGGTATAGAAGCGGCCGTTGGTGGCGAAGACCAGCAGCTTGTCGGTCGTCTGCGCGTGGATCGCAAAGCGGTGGCGGTCGCCGTCCTTGTATTTGACGTCGCCGGTGTCCTGGAGGTGCCCCTTCATTGCACGGATCCAGCCCTTGGCGGAGCACAGTACTGTGATCGGCTCGCGCTCCACCACGGCCTCCAGCGGTACGTCGATGTCGGCAGGCACCTCGCCCATATGGGTCCTGCGCCTGCCGATGATTTCGGACTTGCCGAAGCGCTTCTTGATGGCCTTTAACTGATCGCCGACGATACGCCAGCGCCTGGACTCGTCCGCCATCAGCGCCTGCAGGTCCGCCTGCTCCTCCGACAGCTTCGCGTGCTCCTCGCGGATCTTCATTTCCTCGAGCTTCCGCAGGGCACGCAGGCGCATGTTCAGGATGGCTTCGGCCTGCACCTCCGTAAGCTCGAAGCGGCGCATCAGCTCCACCTTGGGCTCGTCCTCCTCGCGGATGATGCGGATCACCTCGTCCAGGTTCAGATAGGCAACAAGATAGCCTTCCAGCACTTCCAGCCGCCGGGCGATCTCGGCCAGGCGGTAGCGTGTTCGGCGGACAAGCACCTCGTGCCGGTGGTCGAGAAAGGCCTGAAGCACCTGCCGCAGGTCCATGACGCGCGGCGTGGTTTCGCAATCCAACACATTCATGTTCAGGCCGACGCGGACCTCCAGGTCGGTCTGCTTGAACAGCGACTCCATAAGCACGCGCGGCGCGATGTTGCGGCTGCGCGGCTCCAGCACCAGCCTTACCTCGTCCGTCGATTCGTCCCGCACATCGGCCAACGCCGGCAGCTTGCGGTTCGCCAGCAACTCGGCGATCTTCTCCACCAGCCGCGCCTTTTGCACCTGATAGGGCACCTCGGTCACGACGACCTGATAGGTGCCGCCCTTCAGGTCCTCCCGCTCCCAGCGGGCACGCAGGCGGAACGAGCCGCGCCCCGTGCGGTAGGCTTCGACGATGTTTTCGCGCGGTTCGACAAGGATGCCGCCAGTCGGGAAGTCAGGGCCAGGCATCCGCTCGACAAGCGTTTCGATGGCGGCGTCGGGATGCTGGATCAGGTGCAGCGCCGCCTCGCAGATTTCCTCGACGTTGTGCGGCGGGATGCTGGTCGCCATGCCGACGGCGATCCCCTGCGCGCCGTTGGCCAGCAGGTTCGGGAAGGCCGCCGGCAGCACCACCGGCTCCTGCCCCTCGCCGTCATAGGTGGCGCGGAAATCGACGGCGTCCTCGTCGATCCCCTCCAGCAGGGTCATCGCAACTTCGGTCAGCCGCGCCTCGGTATAACGCATGGCGGCGGCGTTATCGCCGTCGATGTTGCCAAAGTTGCCCTGCCCGTCCACCAACGGGTACCGAAGGGCGAATGTCTGCGCCAGACGAACCAGGGCGTCATAGATCGCCTGATCGCCGTGCGGATGGTACTGACCGATGACGTCGCCGACGACGCGCGCCGATTTCTTGAAGCCCGCGTTCGGCTCCAGCCGCAACTGCCGCATGGCGTAGAGCAGCCGGCGGTGTACCGGCTTCAGCCCGTCGCGCACATCCGGCAGCGAGCGTGAAACGATCGTAGACAGGGCATACGACAGGTACCTGTCGGCTAGCGCTTCCGCCAGCCGGACCTCGCGCACGTCGCCGCCCGGCTCGTCGTCCAGTAGGTCGGTCATCAGGGCTCCCTCTGCGTGGGCGGCTAGATATAGTACGGCTGCGCCACGCGGTCCACAAGCTCCGTGGGGGAGACATCGAAACGAGCAGGAGCCCGGCGGACTTGGAAGCCTGGGAGGCCAAACCGCGCTTTATTTCGCCTGAATACGCTTCAGTCCCAGCAGACCCGCTTCACCGTTCCGCTGACCGAACGGTAGGTCACGCATTCGGACCCCCCGACATACTGGAGGACAAATGCCTGAGGATCACCCAGGATGGGCCTTCCGTTCAGCCCGTCCTTGCCGACCGACCTGAGTCCGCCGTTTGCAAACTCCTGTATACCGTCTTTATTGATCACAATAACGAAGGCTGTGTCCTTCTCGTTGACCCCAAGCTCACTGAGGCTGCCAAACGTCAATTGTTTCGGACTGTATTCGTCTTGCGCATACGCCATACCGGAACTCAGTGTGATCGCGGCTGCCAGAATCCAAACAGGTACAAGTTTCATTTTAACCTCCCCGGTCGTGCATAATAAAATACTACGGAAATCCGCTTTATTAAATTCAACTAGGGGAAGTATTTCGTATCCCATTCGGACGAATGAACATGGGAAGTTTCTTATCTCAATTATCCTGTAGCGAGGGCAGGACGGAGGGAAAAGACCGACGACCGGCTGGCGTTACCGCGACCGAATGGACGTGCTCACCAGCAGGACGGCCTCGCGAGCCCGGGCGGCTATCAACGACCAATCCCCTTGGCCGATCGCCGTGCGCGGCGCAATCCAGGAACCGCCGACGGCCAAGACGTTTGGGAGCGTCAGGTAACCGCCCGCCATATCGGCGTCGATGCCGCCGGTGGGCCAGAACATGACGTCCGGCAAGGGATCGCGAACAGCGCTCAACATCTGCCGTCCGCCTGCCGCCTCGGCGGGGAAGAACTTCTGCAGTCCGAGACCGTTCTCCCGTGCTGCCATCATCTCGGACGGCGTTGCAACGCCAGGGATAAAGGGAAGGCCGATGTCGGCGGCGCTGTTCAACAGCGAGGCGGTCGCCCCCGGGCTGACGGCGAACTGCGCCCCAGAGGCCTGGGCAGCGCGGAGATCGTCGGCATCCAGGACAGTGCCGATGCCGACGACCGCCTGCGGCACTGCCATTGTCATGTTGGAGAGCGCCTTGAGGGCGACGGGGGTGCGCAGCGTCACTTCGAGGACGTTGATTCCGGCCTCGCAAAGAACCTCGGCCAGCCTTACCGCTCTCGACGCGTCGTCGATGGTCAGAACAGGAACGACGCCGGCAGCCTTTAGCCGGGCCCGCAAATCCGCTTCGAGGGCTGTCACGACGCGGCGCCTCCGGCAAACGCGGAAGGTATGTCGAAGTCGGATGTGGCCTCGGCCGGAATAATCGCGCCACGATGTTGAATAACCCTTGCCGCAAGGTGATTGCCGGCACGCGCGGCCTCGGCCGGCGGCTGGCCCGCGAGCAATCCGCCAAGGAACCCGGCATTGAAGGAATCCCCTGCGGCGGTGGTGTCGATCGCGTTCGCCACGGGCTCGGCCGGGATTTCGCACCAGCAGCCGGTGCGGAATACGCTGGCGCCGTTGCGGCCATGTTTCACGGCGACAATGTGGGCGCCATGACCGGAGATCCTTTCGGCGGCTGCTCGTGGAGAGGGATCGTCGTAGAGCGCGGTGCAATCCTCGTACGTCGGCAGGGCGATATGGGCAATACGGCTCATCCGGTCGTAGGCGGCGCGCGCCTCGTCCTCGTTGCGCCAGCAGTTCGGCCGGTGGTTCATGTCGAACGCCACCCACAGGCCGGCGGCGCGCGCGCGGGTGGCGAGGTCGAAAAGTTGCTCGCGCTGCCCGGCATCGAACAGCGACAGGGTGATGCCGCTGAGATAAAGCCCGGCGAACTTCCCGATTTCGGCGGCAAACCGCTCAGCATAGCCGTCACGGAACATGGTGCGAACCGGCGCGTTCCAGCGCCAGTAATGGAAATGCCGCTCCCCAGCCGCGTTTGTGCGGATGGCGTAGAGGCCGGGAACCGCTCCGGCCTTGCGCGCGACATAGTCCGTGCCGACGCCCTCCGCTCGCCACGCCGCGATCATGTCGTCGCTGTACGGGTCGTCGCCCAGGACAGTGACGTATTCCGTCGCCACACCCAACCGCGCCAGATAGAGGGCCGTGTTCAGCGTGTCGCCGCCGAACGTGCGTCGAACGTTGCCGGCACCGTCCTCGCCCAGCTCGATCATGCACTCGCCAAGGGCGGCGACCGGCCCGGTGCGCTTAGTGTCCATTTACCGCCTCCGGCAGCCACATCGCGATTTCCGGGAACAGGAGCACAATTGCAAGGCCGCACAACTGCAGCAGGATGAAGGGCCAGAGCGAGGCGAAGATGTCCGCCAGGGATATTTCCGGCGGCGCCACGCTTTTCAGGTAGAAAGCCGCCGGGCCGAATGGCGGGGTGATGTAAGACACCTGCATGTTCATCGCGAACAGGATGCCGAACCAGACCGGCGAATATCCCAGATCCTGCACCACCGGCACGAAGATCGGCATGGTAAGCAGCGCGATGCCGATCCAGTCCATGAACATTCCCAGGACCAGGAGGATCAGCATCATGAACGCCAGCACGACGATGGGCGCCACGCCAAGCCCGGTGATGGCCTCCTGCACGAAGCGGGTGCCGCCCATCAGGTTGTAGACGCCGACGAGCGCGCTGGCCCCGATACCGATCCAGATAATCATGCCGCAGGTATTGAGCGTCTGGGTCAGGCTGTCGCGCAGCATGGCAAGCGTCAGTTCCCGGCGTATCGCCGCGGCGGCCAGAACACCGACGACGCCCATACACGCGGCCTCGGTCACCGAGGCGATACCACCGTAGATGCTGCCCAGCACCAGCACTGCCACGGCCATCGGGATCGCCACACCCTTCAGCTTCGCCAGCTTCCCGCGCAGGCTCATGCGCCGCTCCTCTAGCGGGGCGGGCGGGCCGGCTTGCGGGTTCAGATGGCAGCGGATCAGGATGAAGCCGACGTAGAGCGCCGCCAGCAGCAGGCCCGGCGTGATCGTCGCCAGGAACAGGTCGCCGATGGCGACGTTCGCGGTCAGGCCATAGATGATGAGCACGATGCTGGGCGGGATCATAGTGCCGAGCGACCCGCCGGCGCACACCGTGCCGATGGCGATACTGCGGTCATAGCCCAGGCGCAGCATCTGCGGCAGCGCGATCATGCCGAGAAGTACGATCTCGCCGCCAATGATGCCGGAGATTGCCGCCAGGAAGACGGCTGCGACCAGCGTCTGGACAGCAACCCCGCCCCGCAGCCCGCCGGCCCAGACCCGCATGGCGTCGTAGAGGTCGCGCGCGATACCCGAGCGATCAAGGATGGAAGCCATCAGCACGAACATCGGCACGGCGACCAGCACGTACTCGCTAATGAAGCTGTAGACCCTGGATGCCACCAGCGGCAGGCCCATCGGCCCGAACCAACCCACCGTAAACAGAATTGCGACAAGCGCGGTCACGATGGCAAGCGGCAGGCCCGTGAGCATCAGCAGCAGGATCGAGCCGACCAGCAGCAGCGAGCCCAACTCGATGCCGATACCGCGCCCTTCAATCAGCACATAACCGGCCGTTACGGCGAAGAGGACCAGCACGGCGCCGACCAGTGCCAGCGGCAGCCAGTCCCCGATACCACGCGAGCTTGTGGCCGGCAGGCTCATCTCAATGCTCCCGCCCCATGCTGTCGCGCAGCCAGTGAACGAGATGCAAGAGTGCTTGCACGCCCATCAGAACCAGGCAAACGAGAAGCCCGGCCTTGATCATCGCGGGCAACGGCGGGTTCCAGGCCGATCCGCTGCGGTCGAGCGACAGCTCGCCGGCGGGCGAGATCCAGGCCTTCCGCGTCATCAGGTACGCCGCCCAGCCGAGCGCGGCGGCGAAGACAAGGGCCATTGCCGCGTTGACCACATTCAGGATCTTTCGCACGCGCGGTCCCGCGACGGCGCGGATCAGGCCGATGCGGATATGACTGTCGCGCGCCAGGGCAAAAGCCCCGCCGAAGGCGTAGCAGACGGCAACGAGCGCGATGACCGTCTCGTGCACCCAGATGGTGGGGGCGTTGAAGGCATAGCGCATGACGATCTCGTAGAAGCTGATGGCCACGGCCACCAGGAACAGCACCCCGACATAGCGCCCCAACCGGTCCACCCGGCGGTCGAGCGCGGTGACTGGACGCGTATCGGCAAGCAGGTCGTACACGGCCTCGCCATCAGCCTGCTCTTGGTCGCCGTGTCGTGCTATCGCGGCACTGCTTGCCCGATCCGGCATCCCTGCCTACTCCATGGTTTCGGAAACGGAAGCCCGCACGCTGGCGAGCTTCCGTCCTGCCCGGCCGCCTACTGCAGGAGGCCGACCCCGCGCATGTGCGCGGTCACCTGCTCGTAGACCTTGCCGGCCATGTCGCTGCGTCCGGCCCAGTCCTTCCAGACGCCACGGGCGATTTCGCGGAACTTCGCACGCTCAGATTCAGGCCAGTCGCTGATCGTGATGTCCGGATTGGCGCGGGCCTCGGCCACGGCCTTGGCATCCGCCACCTCCAGGCGGGCCACCATGTCGCGGGCAAAGTCGCGCACCGAGACTTCGAGAATCGCCTTCAGATCCTCGGGCAAGCCGTCCCAGATCTGCTTGTTCAGCGAGACTTCGACCACCGGCAGCGAGTGGAAGCCGGGGTAGACCGGGTTGTCGGCGAACTCGTGCATGCCGAGATCGTGATTGGTGGAGAAGACCGTGTAGTCGGCCGCGCCGATGACGCCCTTCTCCAGCGAGGTATAAACCTCGGAGCCGGGCAGGTTCACCGGTGCCGCCCCGGCGCGGGCAAAGACCTCCTGCACCATGCCCTCGGGCGCGCGCATCTTCAGGCCCTCCAGGTCGTCGACGCCGTTCAGCGGCTTGGTCGACAGGAACGCCTCCAGTCCGGTCGCCGACGCGCCGATGAAGTGCAGGCCATAGGGCTCGACCAGCTCGTTGAAAAGCTCCTTACCGCCGCCGTAGTTCATGAACTTCAGCATTTGGTCGGGGTCGGACCAGGCGCCGACGAGGTTGCCCAGCATGGCGAATGCCGGATCCTTGCCGGCGAAGTACGAGGGATCGGTCAGGTGGCCTTGCAGGATGCCGGCACCCACCGCCTCAAGCGTTTCGTTGTGTGCCACCACGGCGCCGACGGGCAGGATCTCGATCTCGATGCGGTCGCCTGACATCGCGTTCACGCGATCCGCCCATGCTTGCTCGATCTTGAAGAAGTTGTCGCCCGCCTGGGCCGAGGTTTGGAACGTCCATTCGTATTTGGCTGCCCGAGCGTTGCCCGCACTGAAGCTTAACGCCACGACCGTAGCCGTGGCCGCGATTGCAAGTGCCTTCGTCACCTTCATGATGTCGCCTCCCAAGTGTCGTCGTCCTTGCTTTTGTTGGGTGCCGTTGGCCCCGGCCTTACCGTATTGAGGCTGTCCTTTATGCGAGACAGCCGGTCCGTTAGCTCGTCGCCGCAGCGCAGTGCCAGCGAGGTGACCAGGATGTCCACCACCGCAAGCTGCACGAGACGGCTGGCCATCGGCGTATAGAGAAAGGTGTCCTCGAAGCGCGGCAGCGCCAGGAGGTGGCGGCTGCCCTCCGCAAGCGGCGACGGCGCGGCCGTGACGGCCACGACTTCCGCCCCGCTTCGGGTCGCCAGCGCGGCGGCCTCGACCGTTTCGCGTGAGCGGCCGGTATAGGAGAACGCCAGGATCCCGGTGCGCGCGTCGGCGACGCTGGCCGACATGATCTGCTGATGCGGGTCGTTGTAGGCATTTGCCGCCTTGCCCAGGCGGAAAAACTTCTGTTGCGCGTCCTGCGCCACCAGGCCAGAGGCACCGACTCCGTAAAATTCGAACCGCTCCACGCCCGCCAGGGCATCCACGATCCGCTCGATGGCTTTCCAGTCGGCCTGATCCTGAAACTGTGCCAGCGCCGCGCTGGACGAGGCACAGATCTTCGCGCCGATGGTGGCCACGTCGTCGCCGGCCTCGACGTCCGTGCGCACCGATGGCGCGCGCGGGCCAAGCTCCTGCGCCAGATTGAGCGAGAACTCCCTGTACCCCTTGAGGCCAAGCTGCTGGGTGAAGCGCATCACGGTGGGCTCGCTGACCTCGGCGCGCTCGGCGAGCTGACTGATGCTCATGCCCATGACCTTGCGCGGCATCGCAAGCACGACCTCGGCTACCCGTCGCTCCGAGCGGCGCAGCGTGTGGGCATTGTCGCGGATTCGCGTCAGAAAGGCGGCCATCAGCACTCCATCCGTATCGAGAGTTTGTAAGAAAACTACAGATTCGCGGAGCGAACAACCCCGATATTGCCATTCCTGAAACCTCCTGTAACTTTGCATCATGGTGGAGGTGGTGGCATGAACCAACGCGACGACGGTAACGGCGGTAGCGACAACAAGGGTTTGCGCAGCCGGGAGTGGTGGGACAACCGCGAAACCCCGGATATGACGGCGCTCTACCTTGAGCGCTATCTGAACTACGGCCTCACCCGCGAGGAACTGCAATCCGGCCGCCCCATTATCGGCATCGCCCAGACCGGCAGCGATCTGACACCCTGCAACCGCCACCATCGGCGGCTGGCGGAACGGGTGAAGGAAGGCGTGCGCGACGCCGGCGGGGTGGCGCTGGAATTTCCCGTCCACCCCATCCAGGAGACCGGCAAGCGCCCCACGGCTGCGCTGGACCGGAATCTCGCCTACCTTGGTCTTGTGGAGGTGCTGTACGGCTACCCACTCGACGGGGTCGTGCTGACGACGGGCTGCGACAAGACCACCCCTGCCTGTCTTATGGCGGCGGCCACGGTCGACCTGCCGGCGGTCGTCCTTTCAGGCGGCCCCATGCTGAACGGCACCTATAAGGGTAAGTTGGCGGGGTCCGGCGCGGTTATCTGGAAGGCGCGGGAACTCTATTCGGCCGGTCTCATCGACTACGAGGAATTCATGGACATGGCCGCCGCCTCGGCGCCGAGCGAGGGTCATTGCAACACCATGGGCACGGCGCTGTCGATGAATGTGCTGGCGGAGGCGCTGGGCATGTCGCTGCCGGGCAGTGCCTCGATCCCGGCCCCGTATCGCGAGCGTGCGCAGATGGCATATCGCACCGGCCAAGCATCTGTCGCCGCCGTGCGCAACGGTATCCGTCCCTCGCGCATCATAACCCGCGAAGCCTGCGAGAATGCCATCGTCGCGACAAGCGCCATCGGCGGCTCAAGCAACTGCCCGGTTCACCTGAATGCCATCGCCCGCCATGCCGGCGTGGACCTCAGTATCGACGACTGGGAGTCAGGTCATGACGTGCCGCTATTGGTGGACTGCCAGCCGGCCGGGCGCTTCCTGGGCGAGGATTTCCATCGGGCCGGCGGTGCGCCTGCGGTCCTGAAGGAAGCGCTGAACGCCGGTCGTTTGCATGGTGCGGCGCTGACCGTCAACGGGCGGACGCTGGCGGAGAATCTGGGAGATATACCCGACGGCGACCGCCGGGTGATCCGCGCCTGGAACGAACCGATGCAAGAGCGCGCGGGCTTCCTGGTGCTGCGCGGCAATCTGTTCGAGTCGTCGGTGCTGAAGACGTCTGCCATCGACGGGGCATTTCGGGCGCGCTACCTCTCCAACGCGGCGGATCCGGACGCCTTCGAGGGGCGCGCCATCGTCTTCGAGGGGCCGGAAGATTACCACGCCCGCATCAATGATCCGGCGCTTGCCATCGACGAGGATTGCATACTCGTGATCCGCAACTGCGGTCCTGTCGGCTATCCGGGTTCCGCCGAGGTGGTGAACATGCTGCCGCCGGACTATCTGGTGCGACGCGGTGTCACCTCCCTGCCCTGCCTCGGCGACGGCCGGCAGAGCGGCACGTCCGGCTCTCCCTCGCTGCTGAACGCTTCACCCGAGGCGGCGGCAGGAGGTGGCCTGGCGCTATTGCGAACGGGAGATCGGCTTCGTATCGACCTTGGCCGGCGGCGAGCCGACGTCCTCTTGAGCGAGACGGAACTGGAAGACCGGCGGACGGCGGCAAAGCCCGAGGTGCCGGCGGACCAGACGCCCTGGCAAGCAATCTACCGCCGCAGTGTCGGGCAACTCGGTTCCGGCGCGTGCCTGGAGGATGCGGTCGATTTCATGCGCATCGCCCAGCGGTTCGGGGTTCCCCGGCACTCCCACTAGAATATCAGGGTCAGGCGGGCGATCACCTGTCGATCCGGCTCGTAACGTGGCCGCACGGGACGGCCGAAGTTGACGAAATTGTCATCCTGGAAATTGAAGTCGGCATCCGTCAGGTTCCGGCCTTCCAGGCTGATGATCCCCTGGCGGCCGGGAAGGCGCAGCCCGGCGAAGGCATCCAGCACGCCGAAGGTTTCCGTTTCGGTTCCGGCCCCATTGATGCGGGGATCGAAAGTCTGGTGGACGAGCGAGCCCGAAATGCCGGCGAACAGGCCGCTGGGATGGAAGTACCGCACACCCAGCGGCGCCTCCAAGGTTTCAAGCCTCTCAGGGCCGATCGATTCCTCCACGTCGATCTGCTCGAAGCTGGGCGTCAGGCTGATAGCCCAGCGCTCGGCGGGAATCCAATAGAGATAGCCGCCATAGCGGGCCTCATCCTGGTCGAACGTCTCCGACCGGTCGGCGCTTTCATCCTCCAGCGGTACATCGAGCTCGCGCCACGACGCCTCCAGGCCCGCGAAGAGGCTGTCGCCCAGAGTGACGTCGACGCCGACGCCGGAGCGCCACGCCGCCGTCCCGTTCGGATCGTCGAAGAACTGGAAGAAGCCGGCGACCTGCGATGGCTCCAACGTCTGATCGGCGAGCAGCGGCCGCCGGACTGTCCGCATGACAGCCGCGCGCAGGCGGATTGTGGGGGTCACCTCCCACTGAACCCCCAGTTTCGGGCTCAGCTTATCGACGTCGATGGCCGCCTTTTCATAGGAGTCGTAACTGAAGCCGAGCGTCCAGATTACCGGATCCGGCAGGTTGCCGTGCACGTAGCCATAGAGGCTGTGCTGGCGTTCGGTGACGTCGCGTGTCGATGACTCGGATATTCCAAACGGCTGGACCAGGGTCGAGGTCTCTTCGCGCAGATCGGTGGTGCCGACACCGCCGCCGACAATCGCGCTGTAGCCGTCTCCGCGCAGCAGAAGCTGGGTCTGGGCGTCCACGCCTTCCGCCTCGACGTCTTCGGTGATGTCGACGCTCACCGGTATCGGCACGCCGCCGAGGAAGGCGAGGCTGCGCTGCGAGTTGAATTGCTTCGCGTCACGGTCCTCGTAGATCACCGAGGTAATGACATCGGCGCGCGGCGAAAGCTTGAGGTGGCTGCCCAGCCTGAAGGTGTCCTCGTCCTGCTCGCGGCGATCCTCGGGACCGAAATCGTCCGGGTCGAAGCGCAGTTCCAGGTCCCCTTGCTCGGTATCCCGGTGGCGAGCTTCGAATTGCACGCTGAACTCGGGCGTCAGCGACACCTGCCCGAACCCACCGATGATATCGTGACGAAGATCGTTGTTGGGCCGGAAGCCGTCGGTCTCGAAATGGAACTGGCTCAAGCTGAACGAGCCTCGCCCGGCGATACCGGAAACCACGACCTCGTCCCCGAAGGTGCCGTCGTCGCCGCCCAGACCAGAGGCGGCAAGCTGGACATCGTCGCGTACGAACAGCGGCGTGAACTCGTTGAACGCGGGGGAGTTCGGCGCCGCCCGGGACGGCAGGTTCACCTCGGTCTCCGACAACGATGCCTGCACGGGCTGGATATTCAGGGGCTGCAGCAACTGCGCGCGCAGGAGCTCGCTCACCCGCGCGGATTCCTGCCGCGCGCTGCCCCGGAAGCTGTCGGCCAGGAAGCGATGGGCGGAGTGGTTGGTGGGATCCAGCGCCAGGGAACGGGACGCTTGAAGCCGCGCGAGGCGCTCGAAGCCCAAATCGTCGTAGATCCGCGCCGCGCTGGTCCCGCGAACGGCAAGGTCTTCGTCCAACAGCAGGCGCGAGCGATAGACCGCGCGGTTATCGTTGCGGGCAGTCGATTTCCGAAGATCGCTCAGCGCCTCAGTGGGCCGGTTCTCGGCCTGCTTACGCAATGCATCGTAGAAGTACGGCGTCGGCGAATCCGGGTCCAATGTCTTGGCGGTGCGCAACTCGTCCGCCGCCGGTTTGTCGCGCCGCTCCTCGAAGTAAGCTTTGCCGAGATAGCTGCGCAGCAATGCGTCGCCGGGGTCCAGCGCCGCCGCGATCTCGATCTCCTGGCGCCCCTCGGCCAGTTGGCCCTGGCGGATCTTCGCGAGGCCCAGGCCAAGCCGGGGGGTCGGGCTGGCCGAGTTCAGCGCGATGGCGTCGCGGAACGCCCGAATCGCCTTGTCTGTCTGAAAGCGCGACAACCGCGCGAAGCCGAGTATCGAGAGTGCGGGCGCAAGACGGGGACGCAGGCTTGCACCCGTCTCCGCCGCAGCCAGCGCCGTCGCGGTGTCGCCCTTCGCCAGCCACAGCTCGGCCGTGCGCGCCCAAAGCAGGCTGTGTTCCGGGAACCGCTCCGCCGCCGTCAATGTGCTGTCCAGCGCCGCATCGAGTTGAAGGTCCGCCTGCAAGGCATAGGATAACGCCAGATGTGTCGCGGGCACGTCGGGTGAACGCCGCACGGCGCGACGGGCAAGATCCAAGGCGCGTTGCCGTTGGCCCCGGGCGAGCACGATAACGCTGTCGATGGCATCCGGCTTGCCCGAGCGCGGCGCCAGGTGGCGCGCGGTGTCGATAGCGGTCCGCGCCTCTCCGGCGCGTCCGACATCGGCCAGCAAAGCGGCCAAGTGAACGTGATAGTCGCTGTCCCTTTCGGCCTCCGGTATGCGTTCCATCGCCTCGAACGCCGCGGCGAGATCACCTCTGGCCCGGGCCTCCCGCGCCGCCTCGACATTGGGGGCGAGATCTTCCCCGTCGCCCAGCGCGAACACAGGCGGGTAATAGAGCGTCCAGCCGATCAGGTCGCGCGGCCGCGTAACCGCCCGCTCTTCCGGCGCCATGCCTGCGCCGGCGGTTGCCGATGCACCGCTGGAAATGGCGAGCCGGCCCTTCTCGTTGCGCGCCTCCACTTGGCCCTGAAAGACAGTCAGGTCGGTTTTCGACGGGCCGACGCGGATATAGAACTCGGTCCCCTCCACGCCTGCGTTGACAAAGGGCGTCGAGACATTCAAGGCGCGCGGCCGGCGGCTGAAGAAATGCGCGCCGCCTTCGAACAGATCGAGGAACGACTGGCCCTCGCGTGCCGGTCCGAGTTTAAGCGTGGTGTTCTGGTCGACGCGCAGGATTGCTCTGCTGGCGAAGAGAAAAACAGCAGCCCGACTGCGCCCGCGCACGTGCAGCGTGTCGCCCGGGCACAGGCTGGCGTCCACCTTCAACTCCTCCCAATCTTCGTCTGCCCTCGACTTCAGTTCGATGATGCCCTGCGCGGATACCAGCCGGCCCACCGGGTCACGACAGCGCTCCTCCGCGATTGCAGCGGTATCGGCAAGGCAAAGCGCGAAAACGAGAAGCGCTATCCCGACGACACCGGCGCCTGTCATGGCGTATCCGCCCGCTGTCCATCGTCTCCGGCCACCGAGCCGTGGCGCGGCAGGCACTTCCGCAGGTAGTAATGGCACGGACCGTCGCCGGGATGCTCTTCCAGGATGGCCTTGAACCTCTCACCCGCCCCGGCGCGGTCCCCCGCTTCGTACAAGGACAGCGCAGCCTCGAAGTCCCGGCGGAGCGAGAGAGTAGCCTCCGGGGCTTCATCCCTTCGGCAGAGCACCTCAATGACCCGTATGCGCTCGCTCTTGCCGCGCGGGACGAACGAGCCGACGTAGCGGCCAACACACTCGGCTTCCGCGCCTTCGAAAGCGCTCGCCGAGGCCAGGATCCGCGTTCCGAGCCGCTTGTTGGTGTTCTCCAGGCGGGATGCCACGTTTGGCGTATCGCCGGTCACCGTGTAGGCGAAATGCCCGGCGCCGCCGACATGACCCAGGGCCATCCAGCCGACGTGTAACCCGACGCGCGTACGCAGTACCGGCCCGGCGCGCCTGGCATTGAACGCATCGACGGCCTGCTGAAGATACAACGCTGCAACACAGGCCCGCGCCGCCACATCCGCTTCCTCCGGCTGGCCAAGCCACACGCCTATGACGCTGTCGGCCACCGTCTGGCAGGCATAGCCGCCCTGCCTCTCGATCTCGCTCACAAGGGTTTCAAAATAGCCGTTCATGTATCCGGCCAGTTCGACCGGCGGCATGGTCTGGGAAATCCGCGTATAGCCCTCGATATCGGTCGCCAGACACGCGCCATACCGCAGTTCCGAGACACGCGACGGCGTGGCGCCCTCGACCAGATTCTCGGCAACTTCCGGCGGGACATAGTAGCCGACCGCCCGGGCGGCGTTCCGCCTCTGCCGCCGGGCCCGCGCGTACTGCAGGGCAAGACCGAGAAGCGCCGCGACGGGCGCCTGAACCACCACGGGTGTCGCCACCGGCAGCCAGAGTTGATCCTGCGCAAAGATGAGCAGTGCCGCGCCCACGTGGACAGCCGCCACCAGCAGCACCGCCGTCGCCACCCACACGCCGGGCACCAGCCCGGCCAGTATCCCACAAACTGCCCCGAAGCCCATAAGGATGGCGACCGCGAGCCAGGGCCTTGCCGGATTGACATAACTTCGATCGAGCAGGTTTCCGTAAGCCGTCGCGGCCAGTTCGACGCCGCTGAGGTCAATGCCATCGGCTTGCGAGAAAACGGTATAGAAGCCGTCCTTGTCCGCCGCCGCGAGGCGCGCCTCGCCCACGAACACGACCTTGCCGGCCAGGTCGGGTGACGGGCCTTCGCTCCCTTCAAGCAGACGGTCCGCACGGTATGTCGGCACCGTGTCCGGCGGGCCATACAGGTTGAAGTAATAGCTGTCGGGGCCGGTGTAGAGTTGGCTCAATGCACGCAAGCGGCGCTGGATGTGCTCTGGCGTCTCGTCTTTCGTCAGCGCCGCGTCGAGATGGCCCGGCAACCATTCCAGCCCCGCAAGCCGCCTGCGCAGCTTGCGCATCAATCCTTCCAGATTGGCCCGTGATGCTTGTGTGGCCTCGGGAATGCCGGAAAGTCCGGCGCCTGCAAGCAGTTCCAGGAACCGTGGAAGCAAATCGACGTTCCGCACCTGCAGCGCAAGCGCCGGCAAGGTCGGCACATCGCCAAGGCTTGGCTTGAAAGCCCAGAACTGACTTACACGCACAGGGACCTTGGGTAGCGGGAAAGGCGCCGCGCCGGCTGCTGCCTGTTTCAACGCCGAAACGGGCTGTCGCAGCCGCTCCACCGAGATGTTGCTCACACCCGCCACGCTGTCTACTTCGATGGGTTGCAGCAAGGCGACGCGGCCCGACGAACGGATGGCGTCCGCCAATCGCCTGTCCTCTCCATCGGCTCCGGGCTCGGTGAAGCCAACGTCATATACGATGGCCTCGGCGCCGAGTCGGTTGAGGGTGTCGATCAGACGAGCATGACAGGAACGTGGCCAGCGGTCAGGATACGGTCGCGGTGCCGCCGCGCAGTTCGATCCCGGTTCCCGTGGCAGACGCCGTCCATCGACCGCCACCACGACGGCGTTTTCGGGTGCCGGCCCGCTGCCTCGCAACTCGAACAGCCACGCTAGCCCCAGCGTCTCCTCGAACCGTCCGCCAGGGTTGCTGAACGCGGTCACAAGCCCGACAACGCCCACGACCACGGCGACGGTGAGGGCAAGCAGCCAGTTCGATAGACGAAACCTAGACCGCATCGCGCAACCTCGCCTCAGATCAACAACCTCAGGGCGAAGCTATGTCGGCCAGGGGAATCCTGCCGGTCGCGGGGATCGGCAATGCAACCCTTCCTAGCCTGTCGCACCAGATTACATCATGGATTTGGCTAGACGCACTTATCCATAATGTTGCAATCCAAAGGCGTTTGGCGCTCTTAAATGTCTCGCAGTGATCTAATTGCTAGGAAAGACTGCCAAGGGTCCGCAGCAGGACCTTTGCGGCCATCGCCGCGTCCTCGGCCATTATAGACTCTCGCGGATTATGACTGATTCCGCCAGCACAGCGGACAAACAGCATCGCCGTCGGGCACAGATCCGCCATCGCCATTGCGTCGTGCCCGGCGCCGGAGAACAGGTGCCGCGGTGTGCCGCCTTCCTGGGTAATGGCCTCTGCCAGCGCCGTCTGGAGGCCGTCGTCGCAACGACTGGCCCCGATTTCGTAAACCGGCTCGACGGTAACGCAGAGGCCACGCGCATTCCCGATGGCGTTCAATTTCGCGGTGATCTCGTCGCGGGCGGTCGTGCGCCGCGCATCGTCGGGCGCGCGGAGGTCGATCGTGAACGTCACGCGGCCGGGAATCACGTTGATCGCTCCCGGTTGCGCCTGAAGCCGGCCGACGGTCCCTACGAGGTCGCCGGCATCGCGGCAATGGCGCTCTATCGTCGTGATGGCCTCGGCTGCGCAGGCCAGCGCGTCGCGCCGGCGGTCCATCGGCACCGTGCCGGCATGTCCCGCCTCCCCCTCGACGGTGACCGTCAGGCGGCTGCAACCGGCGATGGCCGTGACGATGCCAAGTGGCAGGCCTTCGGCTTCGAGAACCGGCCCCTGCTCGATATGGACTTCGAGGAAACCACGGATGTCTTCGGGTCGGCGAGCAATGTCCGGAATCCGCTCGGGCGACAGGCCGAGGTCGCGTAGCGCCTGCTCCACCGTCACGCCGTCGTCGTCACGGCGAGCCAGAACGCCCATATCGAAGGTGCCAGCCAGCGCCTTGCTGCCGAACAACGTCGTCTGGAAGCGCGTGCCTTCCTCGTCGCCGAACGCCACCACCTCGATGGCCAACGGCAGGCGCCGGCCGGCATCGTGCAGTGCCTGCACACAGGCGATTGGCACGACGATGCCGAGCATGCCGTCGTACTTCCCGCCGTTGCGCACGGTGTCCTGGTGCGAGCCCATGATAAGCGTGGGAGCGTCCGGGCTCTCTCCCTCGTAGCGGCCGACCAGCGTGCCGGCGTCGTCGAGATGCGTCGCCATGCCCGCCGCCTGCATCCAGGCCCCGATCAACTCGATGGCGGCGCGGTGTTCCGGCGTGGCGAAGCGGCGAGTCAGCGCGCCCTCGTCCTCGCTGATCGCGGCGAGCGCGTCGAGCCGCTGCATCAGGACATCGCCGAGCCGCTCCGGCAAGGCCGCCGCCCCCTCTCCGCCAGTCATGCCGTTCTCCCAACCTGGACCGAGGCTTGCCGGCAAAAGCGTGTGGCAGCCTCTGTTCGATCCGCTAATTATCATGATAGATATACGGTGAGGCAACCCGGCGTCTGAATGCGGAAGGCGCGCATGACTTTTTCCATCGTCGCCCGCGAACCGTCGAGCGGGCGCTTGGGCGTAGCTGTAACCACCTGTCACTTCGCCGTCGGCGCCACGGTGCCCTTCGCACGAGCCGGCTGCGGCGGCTTGGCGACACAGGCATCCACGAATCCGCTTTACGGCGTGGACGGTCTTCTCCTTCTCGAACAGGGCATGTCGGCGGCGGAGGTGGTTTCCCGCCTCACGGGCGCCGACCGGGGACGTGAGCATCGGCAGGTCATCGTTGTCGGTGCAAACGGCGACACCGCCGGATGGACCGGGGAGGAAACGGTCGGCTGGGCTGGCCATAAGACGGCGGATTCCGTGGCTGTTGCCGGCAACATGCTGACGGGCCCGCACGTGGTGGATGCAACCCTGGCCGCCTATCGGAACGCCACCGGCGGCGAGCTCGCCGACCGGCTTCTCGGTGCACTTCAAGCCGGCGAAGCCAAGGGCGGCGACAAGCGAGGGCGCCAGTCCGCGGCACTCTACATCGTCGATACGGAGCCCTATGCCGCGCTCGACCTCCGCGTTGACAACCATGCCGATCCGCTAGGCGAACTGGCGGTGCTGCTGCGGGAAAGCCGACAGCCCTATGTTGCCGATTTCCGGGCGTCGCTGCCGACCCGCCACAACCCGCACAGTTATTGATGCACGCCGTGCTTGCGCGCTGGCAAGTTTGGCGCTTAGGATCGATAATTAATAATGACAAATAGGGGCGAAAGCCGACTCCTTACGCCCGCGAACAGAGGAGGCATGAAGTGCGAAAGCGCATCGTCACCTGGTTGGCAACGGTCCTTGCCGGTATCATGCTCGCCGGCGGAACGGCCGCCGCGCAAACCCCACCCAACGTCCTGGTCGTCGGCCAGATCGCCGAGCCGAAGTCGCTAGACCCGGCCGCGGTCACGGCGGTGAACGACTTCCGCATCCTGGTCAACGTTTATGACGGCCTGGTGCGCTACAAGTCCGGCACCCTGCAGGTTGAGCCGGCGCTGGCCACTTCGTGGGAGATCAGCGAGGACGGCACGGTCTACACCTTCAAGCTGCGCGAGGGGGTCACGTTCCACGACGGCACGCCGTTCAACGCCGAGGCCGTGAAGTTCAACTTCGAGCGGATGCTGAACGAGGATCACCCCTACCACGACACCGGGCCGTTCCCGCTGTCGTTCTTCTTCAACGCCATCAAGGAAACCAAGGTCCTGGGCGAGCACGAGGTACAGTTCCGGCTGGACGAACCCTATGCGCCGCTGCTCAGCAACCTGGCGTATCCGACGGGCCTGATGATCTCGCCGGCGGCCGTGAAGGAGCATGGCAAGGACGTCGGCCGGCACCCGGTTGGCACCGGCCCCTTCAAGTTCGTCGAGTGGGAGAGCAACCGCAAGGTCGTGGCCGAGAAGAACGGCGACTACTGGGACGGCGCGCCCGACCTGCAGGCCGTGGTGTTCCGCCCGATCACCGATGCGAACACGCGCGTGACCGAGATGCTCTCGGGCGGCATAGACATGATGGTCGAGGTGCCGCCGGACAACGTCGCCACCTTCCAGAACGATCCCAGCTTCCAGGTGTTTGAGCAGGCCGGCCCGCACGTCTGGTTCTTGATCCTGAACCTGAAGGAAGGCCCGTTCGCCGACAAGCGGGTGCGACAGGCGGCCAACTACGCCATTAACAAGAAGGCGCTGGTCGAGGATGTGCTGCAGGGCACGGCCACCGTCGCCAACGGACCGACGCCGGCGGCCTTCGCCTGGGCGCACAATGACGGCATCGAGCCCTACCCCTATGATCCCGAGAAGGCGCGCAAGCTGATCGAGGAGGCCGGCTACGACGGCGCGGAGGTGACCTTCTACGTCACCGAGGGCGGCTCCGGCATGCTGGACCCGGTTGCGATGGGCACGGCAATCCAGGCCGACCTCGCCGCCGTGGGCCTGAACGCGAAGATTGAGACCTATGAGTGGAACACCTTCCTGGGCAAGGTGAACCCCGGCCTGGAAGGCAAGGCCGACATGGCCGAGATGGCCTGGATGACGAACGATCCGGACACCCTGCCCTTCCTGGCGCTGCGCAGCGACGCTTTCCCGGACAATGGCGGCTTCAACTCGGGCTATTACGCCAATCCGAAGGTGGACGAGTTGCTGGAAGCCGCCCGGCGCAGCACCGACCAGGACGAACGCGCGAAGCTCTACAAGGAGATGCAGGAGATCGTCCACGAGGACGCCCCCTGGGTTTTCGTCGCGAACTGGAAGCAGAACGCCGTCGCCAGCGAGCGGGTGAAGGGCTTCCAGCTTGAGCCGTCGTTCCTGCTGCTGCTCGACGGCGTCTCCAAACCGTAACCACGCGAGCCTCCCGTGCGAGCCGGCTGTGTCCGGCTCGCACGGACCTTAATCCCTATCGTCGGGGGAGCGTGCGACGATGCTCGTCTACGCCGGCAAGCGACTGCTGATGACGATCCCGGTCCTGCTGGGGATCTCGATCATCGTCTTCCTGATCATGGCGATGATTCCCGGCGACCCGGTCACCGCGATCCTGGGGTCCTACGCAACACCCGAGAATGCCGAGCGGCTGCGCGATCAGCTTGGCCTCGACCGGCCGCTGGTGGAGCAGTACCTGATCTGGCTCGGCAACGTCCTTCAAGGCGAGTTCGGCCGCTCGTACAACCTGAACCGCCCGGTGATCGACGAGGTGCTTGAGCGGTTCGGCCCCACGCTGTTGCTGGCGGGAACGTCGCTTATCCTGTGCACGATCTTCGGCCTGCTGGCTGGCGTCGTTCAGGCGGTCCGGCAGTACGGCTGGCAGGATAAGCTGATCAGCCTGCTGGTTCTGATAGGTATCTCCACGCCGTCATTCTGGCTGGGCATCGTGCTGGTCCTGCTCTTCGCCGTGGAGTTGGGCTGGTTCCCGGCAAGCGGCATGTTCGCGATCTATGGCGGCGGCGGGCTTGGGGACCTGCTGCACCATTTGGCGCTGCCCGCCTTCACGCTGGCGGTGGTGGCGACAGGCGTGATCGCCCGGCTGACGCGGCTCAACATGCTGGAGGTGCTGCGTCAGGATTACGTACGCACCGCCCGCGCCAAGGGCATGGGTGAGCGCACCGTCATCATGAAGCACGCCTTCAAGAACGCCGCTGTCAACGTGGTGCCGGTGATCGGCGTGCAGGCCGGCTTCGTCATCGGCGGCGCCGTCTACATCGAGACGGTATTCCAGTGGCCCGGCATCGGGCGGATGCTGGTCACGGCGATCTCGACCCGCGACGTATTGCTCGTGCAGGGCGGCGTCATGGTCGTGGCCGCCGCTTATGTGTTGTTCAACCTGATCGCCGACCTTGTGCAGCACGCGCTCGACCCGAGGATCTCGACATGACGGCGATAGCGCAGCGGGCAAGCGGGCGCAGGCGCCGTTCCGGTCGCCCGGGCATTTGGGCGCGGCTGTCGCGCAATCATCTGGCCGTGGTCGGGCTAGGTATCGTCGCCGGTATGTGTGTGCTGGCGCTGATGACGCCGCTTCTGCCGCTGGCCGATCCGAACGCCACCGATCTTGCGGCACGACTGAAGCGCCCGTTTACCGACGGCCACCTGTTGGGCACCGATCAACTTGGCCGCGACATGCTCTCCCGCATCCTATGGGGTGCGCGGGTCAGCATCGCCGTCGGCGCGGTGGCCACCATCGTCGCGGCCACGATCGGCTCGCTGATCGGCATTGTGGCCGGCTTCTACGGGCGCTGGCTGGACAACACGCTGATGCGCGGCGTCGACATGCTGATGGCCTTTCCCTATATGCTTCTGGCGCTGGCCATCGTCGCCGCGTTGGGCCCGGGCCTGCTGAACGCGCTTTTCGCCATCGCCATCGTTAACATCCCGTTCTTCGCCCGTTCGGTGCGCGGGGTAACGATCAGCCTTGTCCGCCTGGAATACGTGGATGCCGCGCGGATGTCAGGCCTGGGTAACGGTCGCATCCTGTTCAGCGAGATCCTGCCCAACGTGGTGCCGGTGATCGTGGTGACGATGTCCACGACCCTGGGCTGGATGATTCTGGAAACGGCAGGACTCAGTTTCCTGGGCCTGGGCGCGCAGCCGCCGCAGGCCGACCTCGGCTCCATGCTGGGCGACGGACGAAAGCTGGCGATCACCGCGCCGCACGTGGCAACGATACCGGGCCTTGTCATCCTGGTCCTGGTGATCGGCATCAACCTCCTTGGCGACGGCATCCGCGACGTCCTCGACCCGCGGCTCAAGTCCGGCGCGCTCAGCCGGCCCCGCGCGATGACCGAGGTCGCGCCGGCCGCCATGAGCCAGCCCGAGCGCTCGGCCCACAGCAACGCGGCCCTGGCGCTGGACCGGCTTTCGACGGAGTTCCGCATCGGCCACGACGTCTACCACGCGACGCGTGACATCAGCTTCCAGGTGGCGCCCGGCGAATGCGTCGGCATCGTCGGGGAGTCGGGCTCCGGCAAGTCGGTCACGGCGATGTCGGTCCTCGGCCTGGTGCCCACCCCGCCGGGCCTGATCGCCGGCGGCCAGGTCGTCTATCAGGAGGAGAACCTGCTGGCAGCACCACTGCCGCGCCTGCAGCAGGTGCGCGGCGGCCAAATCGCCTACGTGTTCCAGGATCCGCTCACGACGCTAAATCCGCTTTATACCGTTGGCGACCAGATTGCCGAAACCGTTGAACGTCACCAGGGCCTATCGCGCCGGGACGCATGGCAACGCGCGGTGGAGCTTATGGAATCCGTGCACATTCCCGACGCCGCCGGTCGCGCCAGGGCGTATCCGCACGAGCTGTCGGGCGGCATGCGCCAGCGCATCGTCATTGCAATGGCGCTGGCTAACGACCCGGACGTCATCATCGCCGACGAACCGACCACCGCGCTGGATGTTACGATCCAGGCCCAGGTGCTGAAGCTCCTCGACGAATTGCGGCGCAAGCACAACGCCGCACTGGTCTTCATCACCCACGACTTCGGCGTGGTTTCGGAGATCTGCGACCACGTGCAGGTGATGTACGCCGGCGAGGTTGTCGAAAGCGGCCGCGTGCAGGATGTCTTCGAGCGGCCGCTGCATCCCTATACCCGCCGCCTGATGAGCTGCATCCCGCAGCTTGGCCGCGGCCGCAACCCCATCGCCGCGATACCTGGCCTGCCCCCGGCGGTGAACGACCTGCCGCCAGGCTGCCCCTTCGCGCCGCGCTGCGATGTGGCCACCGCGGCCTGCACCCCGCGGCCGATATCGCTGGCACCACACGGCGAGGGACGCGAGGTGCGCTGCATCCGGCCGGGAGAGTCGCCGGCATGAACGAGATCGTGCTTGAAGCCGCCAGCCTGGAGAAGTCGTTCGGCGGCCGGGGCCTGCTGCCCTGGGGCAAGGGCAAGCGCAGCCTGCAGGCGGTGCGCGGTGTGGACCTGCAGGTGCGCAAGGGCGAGACGCTTGGCATCGTCGGCGAGTCCGGTTGCGGCAAGTCCACGCTGGCCCGCATGCTGGTCGGCCTGTCGGAGCCGACCGGCGGGCGGGTTGCGCTATCGGGCCGGGACGTCGCCGAGATGCGCCGCAATGCCCGCAGCGAACTGCGGCGCAAGGTGCAGTTCGTGTTCCAGGATCCGCTGTCCTCGCTGAACCCGCGCAAGACGGTGCGGCAGATCCTGGAAGCGCCCCTGGACAATCTTCTTCGAATGCCGCGCGACCGGCGCCGGGAACGCGTGGCGGAGCTGATGCAGCTCGTCAACCTGCGCCCCGAATTCGTCGACCGCCACCCACACGAGTTCTCCGGCGGGCAAAGCCAGCGCATCGGGATCGCCCGCGCGCTTGCTGCCGAGCCGAAGGTGATGGTGCTGGACGAGCCTGTCTCCGCCCTCGACGTCTCCGTGCAGGCGCAGATCCTGAACCTGCTGGGCGATTTGAAACAGCGCCTGGGGCTGACATACGTCTTCATCAGCCACGACCTCGCCGTGGTGGAACACCTGTGCGACACCGTCGCGGTGATGTACCTCGGCAACGTCGTTGAACATGCCCCCGCGGAAGAGATCTTCCGCTCGCCACGCCACCCCTATACGCACGCGCTGTTGCAGAGCGTGCCGACATTGGGGCGGCGCAGCGACCCGGACGCACTCTCTGAGGGCGAGTTGCCCAATCCCGCCGCGCCGCCGCCGGGCTGCGCCTTCGCGCCACGGTGCCCACGCGCCCGCGACGACTGCCGACAGGCGCGGCCGCCGTTGGAGCGGATGGCTGACGGCCACCTTGCCGCCTGCTATTACCCGCTTGCCAGGGAAGCCGGGAAGGACGCCAGCCAGGCATGAACGGGGCCACCAACAAGGGTCGTAGCCGCAAGCGCTCGGACATCGTCGTCGACGAGATCAAGCGCTGGATCATGAACGACGAAATCGCACCGGGTCGCCGCCTGCCCCAGGAGCGCGACCTGATGGCCCGCTTCAACGTCAGCAAGGGCACGATCCGCGAAGCCCTGAAATCGCTCGAAGTGCAAGGGCTCGTCCGTATCCGCACGGGACCCAGCGGCGGGGCGTCGGTGACGGTCGTCAGCTACGCCAGGGCGATGGAACTGCTGAGCAACTATTTCTATACGCAGTCCATCACCATCGCCGACATTTACGCCGTGCGGAAACTGGTCGAGCCCGAAGTGGCGGAGATGGTCGCCGGGCGCCTGTCGGATTCGCAGATCCTTGCGCTTGAGCACACAATCGATATCTGCGCGGGTGAGCCCGCCGGCGGCGCGGACGGACGGGCGCAGCGCATCGCGGAACTGGACTTCCATGACGTCCTGGCCGACGCCTGCCCCAACCCCCTCCTGAGCTTCTTCTGCCGCTTCGCCAACAGCCTTCTGAAGAACCTGGCTGTCTGCGAGGAAATCTATGACCGGCCGCAGAACGACCTCACCCGCGAAGGCCATGCCTACCACGCGGCTTTGCTGACGGCGCTGCGCGAGGGCAATGGCGCAACCGCCCGTCGCTTGATGCGCGATCATATCGCCGCGGCAGAGCAAATCATGCTGGACTCCGAGGCCAAACTGGAACGGCGTTTCGTGCTGCCCGGCGACGATGCCCGCTGAATGGACGTTCGGCACAATTTTCGATAGCGCGCTGACAGGTTGCGAGCCTTCCCGTTGGCATCGACGCCTTCCCCATATTTGAAAATAAAAGTTCCGCGTGGTGCCGTGACACCATATTGCGGACCACCCAAACCATTTTTAATACTTAAGTGGTAGACAATCATTTAACCGCTTTTCAACAAAAAAAGAATTAGCGTTTACGAGATACAATAAACTTGCACTCGAAACACTTGCGTTCATTGAATGAAGTGTAGCGGAAATTCCTCTGTTGACTGGTGACCGGCAAGGACAAACGCACAATGCAACCGATGGAACGAGATAGCAGCGGAACCCCGTTCAATGCGGCGGGCGACAAGCCGAACGCGCCCCCCATTTCGGTATCGACCGAGTCACCGTTCAGTTGGGCCGACCTGCTGCTCGTCGCCAACGCCTCGGGCCGGATCACGGCCGCGCACGGGAACTGGCGCGGCTTTACGGGTCACGGCACGGAGGATCTTGCCGGCCTATGGCTGCGCGACGTCATGGATGGCACGGCGGTGGAGGAACTGCTGACGACGCCGCGCAACGGCGTGCGCCGCGCACCCGTCTGCGTTCGCCTGATTGCCGAGAACGGAAACCAGCTCGAGGCGCGCGCCGCGGCGGTCGCTGTCGCGCCGCTGGACGGAACCTGCATCGGTATCCGCATGACGCCGACGCAGTCGAGCCAGGAGCCCCGGGAGATGTCGTCCGGCGCTTCCTCCCGTGCCGGTCTCGCACGCTCCGCCGCGCGCGGCATTGCGACTGGGACGAGTGCGCTAAGCATCCTCGGCTTCAGCGCACCGAGCGAGTTTGCCGCGGGCGCGGTCAGCGATTGGACATGGCAAACCTGTCTGCAGGCGCTCGACGGCCGTATCCGCGGTCAGTTCGCCGGCTGCGGCAGCGTTACCCGCCTGAACGACAACCTATATGCCATAGAGCATGACCCGCACTGCGACGTCACCGCCATGTGCGACGAGATCGAAGGCGTGGGCAAGCATTATGATGATTCCGCCCCGTCGTGGAACGCGGTTTGCGCGGGGGTGAACGACTGCGTTCCCCCCGGCACGGAACAGGACGAGCTGACGAAGGCGCTGATCTGCTCGCTTGCCCGTCTCGGCGAGGTCTCGTCGTTCTCGACCACCGACTTTCAGGGCAACATCGCACGGCTACTGCAGGAATCCATTGCCGACGTTCGCGGCTTCGAGCAGATGCTGGACGGCAAGGGCTTCGGCGTCGTCTACCATCCGGTATTGAATGCGCGCAGCGGCCTTCCGCTTTATGTTGAGGCGCTGTGCCGCTTCCATGCCGACAGCGGCGCCTCGCCCTTCCGCCGGTTGGCATTCGCCGAGCAGACCGGACTCGTTCACCTGTTCGACGCCGCGATGGTGCGGCACATCCTCAGCCGCATGGCCGAGGCCGGCGGCAGCGCGGCGGCGTCCAGCATCGCCATCAACATCTCTGCCGCGTCGCTTGAGAACACATCCTTTGCCGGTCTGCTGCACGAGGTCCTGCAGGCCTCCTCCGTCCCGCCCGAGCGTGTCGTATTCGAGATCACACAAGCCGAGCGTATCGCCGACATCGATAAGGCAAGCGCGTTCGTCCACGACCTGCGCCACCGGGGCCATCGCGTTTGCCTGGATGACCTGAGCGCGGGATCCGTCAGCTTCGAATACCTCAGCCGAATTGACGTCGACTACGTCAAGCTGGACGGCGGTGCCGTGTCGCGCGCCCGCAATGCGGCCAAGGGCCGGGCATTCCTGTCGGCCCTGACGGATCTGTGCCGGCGGATCGGGACGCAAACCATTGCGGAGATGATCGACGAGCGGGAAACCCTCGAATTCGTCCGCGAGTGCGGTGTCAGTTATGTCCAGGGCTTCCTGTTCGGTAAGCCCACCGAGCACCTCCAACAGGCCGCGTCCATGCCGGCGACAGGGTACTTCGCGACGCGCGGACAGGATCAGCCACTTCCCTAGCGGAACGGAGCGGAGGATGCGCGTCATCACGGTCACGGCCGCCGAAGCCGACACCGAAACCGGTCCCATAGCCGACCTGCTCGCCGATGCCGCTAGGCGTATGGAGCCGCCACTGAGCTGCACACGGCTTGAAGCGCCGCACGACGGCGGGACCGATACGCTGATCGAAACGATCCGGCGGCAGGACGCCGACCTCTGCGTCGTGGACGCAAGATCGGAGGCGTTTGCCGGCCAAGCCGCCCTTGCAGGCGCCTCGGACTTTGCCATCGTCGCGATCGACGGCGCTCGCACTGGCGCACTCGATATTGGCGGTGCGCTGGATGCCTGTGCTTCGACGGGCACGGAATTCGCCTTCGTCATCTGCAACACGCCGGTAGAAGATATCGACACCGATCTTGTGCTCGGACTGGTTCAGCATGGGACCGTTGCCCCCGGCAGTCTCCGCGCCACGACGGCAACGCCGGAAGCACGGCAGGACGCACTTGAACTGCTGCGATATCTCGATGACCGTGTGCAGCCGCTGGAGCGGTATCTGGGCGACCCGCAAGTTGCCCGGGAGCCGGAACCGGCGGAGCGCCGCGCCTTCCGCCGCTGGTCCATCGAATGGCCGATACGCGTAGCGACCTCCGACGGTTACCAAGCCGTCAGCCTGACTGATATTTCCGGCAGCGGTATCGGTTTCAGCACGAACCTGCGCTTCAAGACCGGGGAGGCGGTGGACATCGAAATCGCCGGGCTCGGCACCTTCAAGAGCCAGATCGTCTGGCAAGGCGGTCAGCAGGTCGGGGCCCGTTTTCACCTTTCATCGGAAAACGCCGAGGCGCTGGCGGCGGAGATCCAAAAGACGGTCGACGAGCGTCGGCGCCAGTGGTTCGACGCACGCCGGCGCAGGGCCGGGACTGTCGCCTCGACCGGGACCGGGCAACAGAACAAGCCGCCTCCCGGTCCTGCAATATACCAAGGCAATCGCGCGCCAGTCGTCGTCGTGATCAACTCAAAGGGCGGCACCGGCAAATCCACGATCGCCGTTCACCTTGCCGTCGCCCTGCTGGCGGATGGCCACAAGGTGGCGACGATGGACCTCGACCGGGAACAAGGCACGTTTACCGACTTCATCCGCGCGCGAAAGAGCCGCGCAAATGCCGACGCTTTGACAACTCCCACCGCGCATTTCGGCGGCGCGGAAAGCCCTGCCGGCAACTTCGAGGCGTTCCTGGACGATCAGGCCGACGCCGGCTGCTACGTGGTCATCGACACCCCCGGACAGCGCTTCGATGAAATCGGCTGTGTGCTGCGGCGGGCGGATCACATCGTCATTCCGATCAACGACAGCTTCCTCGACCTCGCCGTGCTCGATTCGCCGGACTCTGGCACGAGCGCGAAGCCGCTTCTGCCCGCACTGTTAAGGGAAAACGCGCAAACGTCGCGAACGATCTGGATCGTCCGCAACCGGCTGAGCCCGCTTTACTCCCGCAACAAGGCCCGGATCGCCGACGCGGTCGCGCAATTGTCGGAAAGCTATGGGATCCGAATTGGCGACGGGATGAGCGAGCGCGTCATCTACCGGGAACTGTACAACGACGGCTTGACAGTCTTCGATATCGGCCAAACCGGGAAGACGAAGTTGACGATGTCGCATCTATCGGCACGACAGGAGATTCGCTCGCTGGCGCGGATGATGCGCAAAACCGGCGCACAATCTCGCGCGCCGGAGAAACGCATCGCTTAAGGGCCTGGCAGCTACGGCTGGCCCGGCAAGCTTCGGGAACGGCCTCTACGCCATATCCTTCGCGGCGTCGACCCATCGCTTGACCCGCGCCTCTGTAACCGTCGGCTGGTAGGTCTTCAGCTTTTCGGTAAGTTCCGCCACATCCGAGCCTGCCAGCCCTGCAATCGTCGTAATGCCAAGCTCTTGAAGCGTCTTCTGTGTCGCGGGCCCAATTCCCTTGATGACCGTCAGGTCTTCGGCGGCGGTTTCCGGAGTCGGGGCGGATTCGCGGACAGGTTCAGCGGCCGCGGGCTTCGGCGGCATCTCCTCTGAAGCTGGTTGTGGCTCGGCAGTTTCGCGTTGTTGCCTATTTTCCTGCGGCGCCTGCGTGGCGCTCTCGCTGTGCTGCTTTTCCTGAGGCTGCGGCAGCCACCAGAAGGCGAGGTTCACCCAACGTCTGAGAAACTCCGTCCACATTTTTGCCTCGCTGCGATTTTTCCAATTGGACCATGAATGAATGACCCAGGCACCGGCGTCCCGCGCCCTGGCACCGACGACCGGGCATGGCGGATACGGCCTTGCGATAAGCGAGCATCGGGTGGATAGAGTATCAGTCCACGAACCGTACGCCAAAGATCCCGGCTTTTTGCCAGACCACCTCACACGGGCGCATTGGCCCATGCGTTACCTTCAGGTCGAATTCATCCGGACAAAGCAGCGGATCGGATGGACGGACTCGCGCGCCCTTCTCCGACATGTCGAGCACCGCGCAGTCCACGACGCAATGGCCATCCTGAAAGATAATCTTCCCCTGCTTCAGGGTGCGCCGGCGCGACGCATTGCGACGTTCCAACGGCTGCATTTCGGGGTCGCCGTGAAGCGCTGTCGTTGCCATGGCCCTGCTTTTCCCGCCTGCCCGTCGTACATGAGGTCTTGGTGAATATATCTTTAATGCGACATAACTCAAATATATTCCAACTTCAATTTCCTACCTAGCCGAATTATCCAAATAATTGGTAAACGTTGTTCGTTAATTTCCTCTCGAATTTGGCGCCTTATCAACTGCCTTTCGAGCGTAACACTAGCAGGACGCTGAAAAAGTAGCTGACGCCGGCGGTTTGGCGTGATTCCCTCCGGCATGGACGAACGCGGGAGGGACGGATGCGCGGGGACGACGGCCGGTCGGGCAGCCTGTT
>NZ_QPMH01000023.1 GCF_003344765.1 Ferruginivarius sediminum
CCACCACCGCCGGGAATGCAACGCCCTCGATCCCAGCCCGCGCTCAGACATCGCCGCCCGAAAATCCAACGGTTGAGCGCGCCTCGGCCGGGTTTTTCAGCGTCCTGCTAGGCTTACTTGCCTTATCTGCTTCCTCTTCAGCACCGTTTCCTGGACGCGTCCGCCGGCTACCTGTCTGGGCCAGTGTCGCCTGCCAGTAATTAAAGGCGGCACATTTCATATTACATCAGCCTTTGGTTGCATCTATGCGATCGGATAGCTTAACTTATTCGAACTGATAAGATTACCGAGAGGGGTATGATCGGGGCGACCCAAAACTATATCAAGGCTACCTTTATGAAGTTCCATCCAGAAAAAATCACAGAAACGTCGGTATACCACCCTGGCAGAGGAGCAAATTTTGACAAATAGAAAGGTTGAATATCGAATCGATTATGAAAATGGTTCATATGATCGTGATCAGTACGATTTTGATATTAGTGCAGTGGGGGCGGCTGGGCTTCGGGAGTTGCTTGAACAGGCACCTTCATCTCCCGTTATCGGGTCGTTGATAAGCCACCTTGTAACTGGAGGTCCAGACCTGCGCTGGCTGGAGGGTGGTCCGGGTCACGGACGAGAGGTGCGGGGGGCGTTCTCCAACATTTTCGCGCGCTTCTTCGCGCGAGCGTATCTTGAGGGCAAAGGGTACCGCTATTTTTCCCCAATCAGCCGGGATGTCGAGCGGATCGCCGACAATCTCTATGTTATCCGCCCCTCTGAAGGCGGGGACATGGCCGACTGGTTATGCAGCAAGACGGAGGACGCGAACAACGACGCAGACATTGCCCTCGGAGAGGCCAAGGGACTCCGTCGACAACTCAATTTCAAGGACGGCCTTAACACCCAAACGCTACGCAAGGCCAACGCCCAACTCCGAAATACGCTTGTCTATCGCACCGATGACCCGGACGCGGCGAGGCGCAAAGACGCCCTGCGGGTCAAGGGTTTTGCAGTTCTTTTCCGCTGGGCCAACGAAAGGAACGCTCTCGAACCAAGAATGCGGGTGTTGGATCCCGACACGCTTGGCGAATCCGTGCAACCAGAGGTGTATCGGGATGTCGGGCCGCAGATTGCGGCCGCTCACATGTCGAATTTCCTCAACGGCCTGGGTTTCCAAGATATCGCTGGGCGCTTACAGCCGAGGCTCCGGACGACCCCTTCAAAAGAGGCAATTCGGTCCATGCTCGAGGCTTATATGCAAAGGCTGGATGAAAGGACTGCAGATCTTGGCCTGACAAGCCAAGATGAATTGCCGAGCGAAGAAACTGCGCGTATGGAATACGTAAAAATTACCAAAAGGCAGATATGTTTACTTGAAACACGTATCGATGAGCTTGCCGAAACCTATGCATCGGCCTTAACGGCTTCACTCGTATATAGGGAAGAATACACGCCACGCTTCCGGCATGCGGTCCGCCTGGCCAACGGCCCCCTGCAGGATGTGAAGTTCTTGGGCACTTTGATCGGGGCGAAAGGTTTCGTGCCGGCCCCCGATGTCCGGGATCTGGTGGCCGCGATCCGGCGAACGCCCGCGCTCGGCGAACACTTTCTTTTCGTCGGCCAGGCGGTCGAGACATTGCGAAATCCGCTCGAACGTGGCTGGCGTTCAGGCACCTTTCTGCCGCAGCGGATTAAAGACCGCATCGGAGAGGCCAGAGCCACGGCCGTCCAGGATGTCGCAGACCCGGGCATCCAGGTGTCGCCTGCCGGCGCTGTCGTGGGTCCTGCGTCGATGATTGCCGTTCAGGAGAAAGTTAGAATATAAAAGTATCGCCTACTCTGCCGCGTCCTTCTCCGGCGTTTCCTTCTCCCCGCCGCCCGACAGCTCCTCGGCCACGCTTCGGAACTGCTCCAGCGCAGCCTCCAGGTTCTCCACGATCTCGGCGGCCAGGACCTCCGGCGCGGGCAGACTGTCCGCGTCCTCCAGGCTCTCGTCCTTGAGCCAGAAGATGTCGAGGTTCGCCTTGTCCCGCGCCACGAGCTCGTCATAGCTGAAGCACCGGAAGCGCTCGCTCTCCTCGCGTTCGGCACGCCGGCCCGGTTTGAAGCAGGCGACGAAGTCGTCGAGATGGTGGCGCTCCAACGGGCGCTCCTTCAGCGTGAAGTGCTGGTTGGTGCGCAGGTCATAGATCCAGAGGTGCTTGGTCCAGGGCGTCTCCGCGGCCGGCTTCTTGTCGAAGAACAGCACGTTCGCCTTCACGCCCGGCTTGTAGAATATGCCGGTGGGCAGACGCAGCAGGGTGTGGAAGTCGAAGCGCTCCAGCAGCTTGCGGCGGATGCGCTCGCCCGCGCCGCCCTCGAAGAGCACGTTGTCGGGCAGCACGACCGCGGCGGAGCCGTTCTCCGCAAGAATCGTCGTGATGTGCTGCAGGAAGTTGAGCTGCTTGTTGCTGGTGGTCGCGATGAAGTCCTGGCGCTCATAAGTCATTGCCTCCCGACCCGCCGCGCCGTCGGCGCCGACGAAGGTATAGCTGCTCTTCTTGCCGAACGGCGGGTTGGTCAGGACCTTGTCGTAGCGACGCCCGTCGTCATCGATCAGGGAATCGCCCTGGGCGACAGGAGCCTCCTCTTCGCCGCCGATACCGTGCAGGTAAAGGTTCATGGCGCACAGGCGCACCACGCCGTCGGTGATGTCGCGTCCGGTGAAGGTCTCGCGGCGAAGCCTGCGCAGGCGCGTGCGGTCCTTCTCGCCCTTGCGCATGTGCTCGTAGGCGGCGATCAGGAAGCCGCCGGTGCCGCAGGCCGGATCGTGCACACTCTCGCCGATCCCAGGCTGCATGACCTCCACGATGGCGTCGATCAGAGGCCGCGGCGTGAAGTACTGGCCGGCGCCAGTTTTGCTTTCGCTGGCCGTGCGTTCCAGCAGGTCCTCGTAGATGTTGCCCTTAACATCGACCGGCAGGCCGATCCAGGTCTCGGCGTCAATCAGCGAGACCAGGCGGCGCAGCTTCGCCGGGTCCTGGATCTTGTTCTGCGCCTTGCGGTAAATCGTGCCCAGCAGGCCCGGCTGCGTCGCCAGCGCCTCCAGCGTGTGACGGTACTGCTGCTCCAGTTCCGGCCCGCTCTTTCCCTTCAAATCGCCCCAGCGGTAGCCCTCGGGGACGAGCGAAGGCTCATTCATGTTCTCCGCTCGCTCCTCATCCATCTTAAGGAATAGGAGGCAGGTGATCTGCTCGACGTAGTCGGCCACCCCGACGCCGTCGTCGTAGAGGACATTGGCGTAGCTCCAGACCTTCTGCGCCAGCTCGCGCGCGTCCTTCATGTGCCCACACTCTTTGTCACAATATTAAAACCGAAAAGCGCCACAATACCTCCACTAGAATAGGCTGTTATTCGAATTACTGTATATTGCACGGGCTGCCATGATGGATTTATCCAAGAACTCTTTTACGTCAAAGCGCAGCTCCCACTTATCTCCCTTCTGGTTGTATCCAGTCAAAATTAATTCATGTTTTCCGTTACTCAAATCAAAATCGCCTTGCAAGTTTTGATGTTGTATTTTATCGCATATATCCCGAATGCTCGCATATTTTTTTTGTTGGGAATTGTAAAAGTACAATGTCCCGCAACTGTCAGTTAGGAACCTACGCCCATTCGCGTGATCGTTTTCCCGCAGTCGGCTTGAAAAACGATAAAGTTTTTCCCAAGCATACTGGGATATAGTATTCGCTCGGCTCTTGGATTTCACATCCGGATTGACCTGGGTCATTATCTTGAAAAATTCTTCGGAATACCCTCTTATATATTCGACGTATTCTTCAGCGATCACATCGAAAGATTTATCGCCCATTCCTACGAACCCCTAAAACGGACTAACAGACAACTGCACTGAGGCAGGATTTAGATATACATAATTCTCAAGCTGTAATTACATTTCAACATTCCCTTCAAGGACTAAACACATGATTGCAAGACTGATCTACTCCGTCGCGACCTCAGTTTTACGCGGCCGCCCACGCCGGCTGGACGTCCGGGGACCCCGATCTCGCTCCGCGTGAATACGGGCCAGCAGCTCCGAGGCCGGTTCGTCGTCCGGGTCCTGCGCGACGAGACGGCCGGAGAAGGCGGAATTCAGGATGGACCGGCGGAGGGAATTGGCTCGCTCCCTTCCACCCGTGATGTCTCTCTCAATCACCTCTAGTCCATCGAATGCAGCACGTAGCCGCCGGGAGATTTCACGCCGCTCCGTTACAGGGGGAAACGGCAGAGCAATGCTCTTAAATCGCTCTAAACTCACTTTTTGTTGGGCCACGCCAGTTGTAATCTTTCGAATTTGTGACTTCACAACAGAAGAATGAATTGCATGCACAAAAAAATCAGTATCCTCAATTTCAAGGTCCGGAGTTATTTTGATACAGTCTGCCGTTATAATAGCTTCTCCCAGGTCTTGTGGGTAAAGGCAGGCGTCACCAGGAGGGTCACCCATTTTGGTCACCAGTATATCTCCCGACCGGACCGTATGTGACTTGAGCTCTAATGCCTTATCCGGAGAAATATATTTCGGGTTCTGAGATGAGAACAACCCGGTTCTTATATGACGTACAAATATCAATGGAACGCCTTCCGCCCGGTAGTCAGATACCTTCAGGCTGCTTCCAAATGGCCCGATGGTAATTGCATTTCTTGAGGAATTGGAAATCTCGTCAGGAGAAATCCACACCCAATTTTTGGGGATATCTAACTGAACACGCTCCAAATTCGGGCGCACCGGACACTTAGGTTTCGTGGATATAAGTTTAGATCTCTCGGCTGCGGCACCGTCATCCTCTCCAGAAGCTGACCGCCATCCCCGTGTCATTTCGCCTGTGAAAGCCGCATGCAGAAGTGACTGCCGATAACTGGCGAGCTTGCGGTCGACCGCGTCCAGGCTCTCGACGCCGTTCGCGATGTCACTCAGCAGCGCCTGGATCTTCTCGACGATGCGGCGTTGTTCGGATAGGGGTGGCAAATTGATCGGGAATTCTTGGAACTCATTGAAATCGATACGAGGGCGATCGCCGCCGACTTTGTGCGAAGCAAAGTGTACGAAGTCTGGCGCGTTCAGCCGAAGGCCGACAAATCTAGGATCCAAGCCAGCCGGCGTCGGAAGCACGATGAATTCGGCGGAGCATACTCCCTCGAAGTTCGGACTGACGACCTTGTTCAAATACGGCCGGAGGCGGCCGTAAAGGATGTCACCTGGATAAAACCGGCTAGCCGCACTCCTCATTGCACCGAATGACCGGGTTGCGAGAAGGCGCATCGAGTGGCTCTCGACATCCTCCATCCCGATGAACGGTAGGCTAGGTGACTGGCTTGGGGTGACTTTCTCTTTACGCGGTTGAACCAACTCACCGATTGTCGCTCGTGCCCACCCCGCCGGCAACTCCTGCGCCAGCGCCTCCCCCGTGCGGTCGCTCATGCCACCAGACTTTCCTGAAGGTCCTCGAGAATCGGGTCCAGCTCGTTGCCGAACACCTGGCGGACCTTAACGAGGCCGCCGCGGTCAGTGAAGTCGGGATGTTCCTTGAAGTCCTCGCGGCTGATCTCGGCGTTGGCGGCGAGGTGGTCTTTGATCGCGGTCAGCCATTCGAGCTGCTCGGCGCTGAAGTCGCGGCCAGCGTCGCGCTGGCGCTGCAGCCAGGCCTGGAAGCGGCGCTCGGCGATTTCGGGGAAGGGCTCCAGCTCCTCGGCCTCGCCCATCGCGTACCAGACCAGCGAGACGATGTTGGTCAGCAGCGTCTCCGGCCCGGCGCCGCGCACGCGCGACTCGTCCAGGCGCCGGAACGCCTGCCAGACGTGCGCGGGGTTCAAGTTGTAGGGCGGCTGGCGCAGCTTGTCGGCCAGCTCCCGGACTGCGTCGTAGGTCAGGTGGCGCTGGCCGTAAGGGCGTTCGTAGAGGATCTGCAGGGCGGTGAGATTGGCCTTGTTGTCCTCGATGAACTGCTTGAAGCGCTGGGTGGTTTCCTGAGCCCGCTCCAGATCGAAGCCCGCCTCGGTGACGACGTCCTGCGTCACCTCGTCGATCACCAGGTCAGCGCGCTGGCGGGCACGCATGACGGCCTCGCGCAGCTCCGCTTTGGCGAACGGTCGGCTGGCGCGCTCGCGCAAGTCTTCGGCGACGGCGGCGTGCTCCTGGTCGCTGTAGGTGGGCCCGTGCGCCTCCCTGGTCCGGGTCTCGATCGTATCGGGGTCGATGGCGTCGAGCAGATGGTTGGACAGATGGCGCAAGTCCTCGCCGCCCGAGGCGTCCTTGATCCGCGCGCGATCCTCGTCGGAGACCTCGCGGTCGAGGCGTGACAGGCGTCCGGCCAGGCTGCTCAGCGTGTCCTCCGAAGGGTTGCCGGCCGCCACGTCCTGCAGCAGCCGCTGGAAGGACACACTACGCCGGCGTTCCAGCGGCTGGTTGTCGCTCTTGCGGCTGTCGCTCACGCCGACCGCGTCGATCAGCAGGAAGCGCGTCTTCGCGTGGGCATCGGGCGTCACCTGGCGCAGGTCGGTGTCGCTGATGGTGCGGGCGCCGCGGCCCTTCATCTGCTCGAAGTAGATCTCCGAGCGGACGTCGCGCATGAAGATCACGACCTCGATCGGCCGGATATCGGTGCCGGTGGAGATCATATCGACCGTCACCGCGATGCGCGGATAGGGGTCGTTGCGGAACGAGGTGATCAGGCCCTCGGGCTTCTCTCCGCTGGTGCGATACGTGATCTTCTTGACGAAGTCGTTGCCCTTGCCGAAGACCTCGCGGGCGTGGCGGACGATGTTTTCGGCGTGGTTGTCGTCCTTCGCGAAGATCAGTGTCTTCGGGACCCAAGTGCGGTCCGGAAAGAGCTCCTCCCTGAGCTTGTTGCGATAGGCCGTCAGCACGGTGCGGATCTGGTCGTGGGTGACCACCGAGCGGTCGAGTTGGGACGCTTGGTACTCAAGGTCCTCGTCCAATTGCTCCCATCGCAGCATGCGCGTGCGGCGGTCCATATAGGCGACCTGCCACCCAGCCTCGACGGTCGCGCCCTGCGTGCCGACCTGCGTGCGCAGCTTGTAGATGTCGAAGCCGACGTTGACGCCGTCGGCGACCGAGCGTTCGTAGGGATATTCGGTGACGAGATTCTGCCGGAAGAAGCCCAGCGTCTGGCGCGAGGGCGTGGCGGTCAGGCCGATCAGGCGGGCATCGAAGTACTCCAGAACCTGGCGCCAGAGGTTGTAGATCGAGCGGTGGCACTCGTCGGTGACGATGAAGTCGAAGCTCTCGATCGGGATTTCGGGATTGTACGACACGGTGCGCGCCGTCACCGGGCCGCCCCTTTCGAAGTCCGATTCCTCCTCGTTTTCCGGGTCCAGCTCCTCGTCGCGCAGCATGGCGTAGAGGCGCTGGATCGTCGTGATGACGACCTTGGCGTCCCTGTCGAAGCGGTTTGTTTGCAGGTGCTGGACGTTGTAGAGCGAGGTGAAGACGCGCCCGTCGTCTGGTGTGACGTACTTCGAGAACTCCGTCAGCGTCTGCTTGCCAAGCGCGCGCCGGTCGACCAGGAACAGGATCCGTTTGGCCCGGGCGAACTTGATCAGGCGATAGGCAAAGGTCACCGCCGTAAAGGTCTTGCCGGCGCCCGTCGCCATCTGGATGAGGGCACGGGTATCACCCCGGGCAAGCGAGCGCTCCAGCCCATCAATGGCGTCGAACTGGCAGTCGCGCAGGCCGGTGCGCTCCAGCGGTGGAATCTCCGCGACGCGCTGGGACAGCGCCTTTCCTTCGGCCAGCCAGGCGCGCAGCGTCTCTGGCCTATGGAAAGCGAAGACGCGACGGGCCCGCGGGTCCTGCTCGCGGCCATCGCTGAAGAAGGTCTCGACGCCGGTGCTCTCGTAGGTGAAGGGCAGCGGATCGGCGTGCTTGGCCAGGTTGTCGGGCAGTTGCGCGGCGTAGCCCTCGGACTGCTCCTCGACGCCGGAGAGCGTCGTGCCTTCCCGCTTCGCCTCGATGACGCCGGCGGCCTTGCCGTCGACGAACAGCAGGTAGTCCGAGGGTCCGGCCGGAAGCTGGAACTCGCGCACGGCCACGCCGGCGGCCGCGTGGCGATCATAGTGGGGGTAGTCCTGAACGACCCAGCCGGCCGCCGCCAAGAGGCGGTCGATCTCCGCGCGCGCTGCGTCTTCCGGGCCGGCGGGCGTCAAGATGCGTCGAGCTCCAGGCGAAACCGTCCGCCGCCGAGCGGAATGAGATCGAAAACGGGCGGGGCGTCCTTGGGCCAAGGCGCCAGCCCCTGGCGGTAAAAGAGATCTCGGAGGACCCGGCCCCGGAATTCAGGGCACTTTCGCCAGAAGCTCGGTGTTATTGAGAAACGGAACTCGGCGCCGTCGATTTCAACAAAGATGTGGTCCCAAGCGGGATCGAAGTGTTCGTCGCGACTCCTTGCGCCCACCCGCACCCCATAACCGTTTCTGCCATTCGACCAGGCAGTAACCCTCATGGCGTAAGCCCTTTTCATTCTTGCGGGCAAGGATATACAACCCGAAGCTGTTGTACAATCGGGTCTGCCCGAAACGTGGGATGGGCTATCCGAGGCACGATATCAGCAAGTGGTGCAAGCCGGTTGATGCCGATAAGAGCGCGATAGTCGTCGACCAGGTAGGTTGGCGGATGCATCGGCTTCCCACGGATTGCCAAGGGTTACCAGAATCAGGAGCGCTAGCGATGACCCGGCCTCAAGCTCACGAACGCTCCCTCCAGGACCAGCGATTTGTCGATCTCTACGGCAAATTGATGGCGGCGCGGTGCGGGGCGGTCGGGAATGGACTTCTTGGCTGGTATCCAGACCCTCTGAACCGCTCAAGGCAGTTGTACTATGCCCAGCGAGGCTTCTATACCGAAGCGCTTCCGGGCGAGCAGCCGGTGGTGATGGCCTTGGCTGTCAATCCGGGCACCCCGGCGCCGGAAGAGATCAAACTGGCAAGATTGCCGCCCGCCGAACGCGTGGCGTGGAATTTGAGCTTCTTCCGGTCGTTGCTCGAAACAGCGCCAAAGCCGTTTTTCCGGAATCTCCCTAAGATTATTTCTTGGTTTTTGAACTGTCCTCAAGAAGAAATTTTTCAGCACGCCGTATTCACCAATCTCTGCAAGCAAAGTACCGTACAGCACGGGAATAATTTTGAATGGCCGAACGAGCCACTCATCGAACATGGATCGTGTTGGCTGGAACAGGAAATCGCCCTTTGGAGGCCTGTTTGCGTTCTTGCACTTGGCCGGAAGGTTCAGGAGATGTTGGAACCTCGCGTTCCGAAGTTAAAAGCGCCCGTTGCTTTCCTGTCTCATCCGTCTCGGGCGTTGTCTAATGAAGATCGCGAGGCCGAAGTCAGGGCCGCGTTATCCCGGCTCGGCTTTGACGCTGGCACCTTCGGTTCTATCAAGCAGCGCTCTGCGCCATCACAGAAGATCATTGCTGCAAGATCGCCAGCAACGAGGTCGAGCCGGCGTAAGCGGGGGCGCGTTCAGTCGCAAGCGGGTCGGAGCGAACAAATGTCGGGGAAAAGGTACCGAGACGGACCCGAAAACAAGAGATGGGCGGAAGTCAGGCTCGATTACACGTATCACATGACGGACACCGCTTTTCCCTATCCAAAGAACAATCCGCGCGCGCAAGATGGAACGCTGCGTAAGTCGTTCGCGGGCTATGCCTTTGCGGCGCTTTATGAGGGGCGCACGTTACGGGAACTCAAAGAGGCAGCTGACGAGGTGGTGCAGCTCTACCGCCAAGGGCGCCTTCGCGAGTTCGCAGATCGAGATGGGCTACAACAGATCATCCAGCAACTTGGCCATAATGCTTCCGTCGACGAGGTGCTTGAGCATGTTGCGATCAGCCAATCGCAAAGTCTGCGACGAATAACTCTTGAGGTCGCATGGTGCGAAGATCGGGGGTGGATGCGTGTCACTCCTCCAGCATGACCGAAATGTCCTTGGGCAATTTCTGATTTTACTAGCGAGACAGGCTCACTATAAGTAAGAAAAAGCTCCCAACATTACTTAAATATAAATAGATTTTTCCGCAAAGTCATATTTATAGAATTTGGTATCTCTACACTAAAACGTCTTCCAATGGCTTGGATTGACTTCGGTGTACCAGTTACCTTTTCCGCCGACAGCCACCCAGCCGAGAATCTCGTAGTAGTACGTGTAGCTGATGGACGATATCCGCACGTCCTCTCCATTCCAAAACCAGCAGTGTGGAACTCCAGCACGTCAAAACGCCGTTCAGCACCCGTTATGCAACTTCATCTGAGATCCCCTGTCGTGCCATCCCGGTGCACACCTTGTGCCGCAGATCATGCACGCGCCAAGGCGGCGACCTCAGGCATGTTGTTGTGTTCTTCTAAAGCCCTCGTCAGCCTGTCCGTCTGGATCCTGGCCTTCGAAAAGCCCGACACCGGTGTCGGGCCTCTGGTCGTTGTGTGGACTTGGACTTGACCCGGTTCCGTGGACATCTGAGCGTTTGAGGAGCAAGGGAGTCCACGACGACCATATCCTGGGCGGCGTCATCGAGGCAACCCAGGCGCTCACCGGCGTCGAGATCCGGCGCGCCTGCGTCGACAAGGGCTATCGCGGCCACAACGCGCCCAAGCCGGTGCGCGTCATGATCTCGTATCTCCCTCGTCCGGCATGAGAAGCTTGTCGAGCGTCGTCTCGGCCTTTTCCCGGTCTGCTCCGGTGCGGTTCATGCCCCATCGCGCGATCTCGGGCATTCGCCACTTCGTGCGCTCGAGCAGGCTCGGGCTGCGGCGCAACAGGTGCCGCGACCGGGGGCGGTCAGGCCTTCCGTCCAACGCCGCCTCCAAGTCGTCCTTCAGGAGCCGCACGAACCGCTCTTCCAACTCCTCGGCGGCTTGCCGCAGTTGCTCGGCGACGAACGCCGGATCATCGCACGTGCCGTCCTGTTGCAGGCGCCGCGCCTCGTCGCGGAGCGCGGCGAGGGTGTCAGGGGGATCGTTGCCCGGACGGCGGATATTGAATTCGATCATTCCGCTTCCTCGGTCTGTCCATTCGCCAGCTCGCTCCGGTCACCGCGCTCGTCGAGGATGCGGTAGACGGACAACTTGCCGATGCCAGTTTCACAGACATTGCGGGCGACGCCCAGGCTCCGGCACCGCATCTGGAGCACCTCCTCGGGCTTCATCCGGGCGGTCGGCTTCCAGCTCCTGTATTTGCCCTCGGCTCTCAGATCAGGCGGGAGCCGGCCCATTTGAGGGCATAGAGCACAGGGACGACAACCGCGGAAAGCTTCGCCGGGTTACAGGTTCATGGCGGCGGCGTCGTGTCGCGGCTGCATACGCCGTCCGTCAGCCAACATATCGTCAGAATATTGGCTTGGAACACAATCCGTGAAGCAAGCTCATTGTAGTTACATCTGCGTCGGCACGCCGGGCACATGCGCAGAAAGCGTACGGTAACCAGGGCCTGGGCGATCGGCAATTTGGAGAGCATGGCAGGCAACGCCAAGCTGTCCGCGCTTCAAGCTCCGTCCCCGACACCGCCCGCTGACTCTTTTCCTCACATAAGAACAATAATAGAATATTTAGGGAGGCCGCGTTGCAGAGCGAGCGGGCGAACGTGCTGGCGGAGCTGCGCCGTCGGATCCGGACCATCGAACAGCCAGGCGTCGCTGCCAACGAGGCGGCGCCGCTCGGCGTGCCGCAAGTCGACGCCGCGCTGCCCTGGGGCGGCGTGCCGCGGGCGGGACTTGAAGCGCGGGCGTTGCCTTGAGCGCCGACTGGATGGTTGCTCCGAGGACGGTACAGCAGGAGGTCGCCGACGCCAAGGTCGCCGCCCTTGCCGAGATCTGCGAGCGGCGCGCCTATCATCACTGGACCGTCGACGAGGACCGGCCGGTGGCGAAGCTGGACGGCTGGGACAACGAGCGCCGCGGTGATCTCGCCCAGCAATTCGTTCCCGCAGGGATCGAGCAAGACGGACTGCGCCAGCCTGTCCAGCAGGCCTGCGACAAGGCGCTACGGCCGGCCCGCGCCGGCCCGTTACCCCATCTAGCAATGGATTCGCGGGAGCGGCAGACCGGTGCCGAGCGTTGTTAGTATGGAAGACAAGCGGGTATGTCAGGGTTGCTACCACGGCTCCTCTCGTAACAGTAGACTGGTGCCTATCGACGATCAGCCGGGGCATCGGATCCCCGTCCGGGCAGAGATACGGAAGACCTTCGAATGCGGGAGTTTGAGAGGCGGACTGCGTGCATCACCCGCTTCATGGACTTGGTCACGGGCCAAAGATTGGAATTCTAGAAAGGATTCCGAGCAGATTTTCTGAGAGAATTTTATGTGGATTCCGAAAAATAATCGAGAGAATGCAAGCTAAATCTGTAGGTTACGAAGAATTCTGAATTCGTTTCGGTGGAGTGAACGATGGAAACCTGGAATTCGAGTGACGCACGGCGCCATTTTGGCGCGCTTTTACGTGCTGTGTTGTTGGGGGCTCCCCAAAAGATCAGGTGCAGAGGCAAAGGGTCTGTCGTTATACTCTCAGAGCAAGATTGGAGCTACTTGAAGGAGGAGGTTTCGAAACTTGGTGACCCACTGGCGTCATCGCCTTTGCAGCCGGATGACTTGCCGCAAAGGGAGGAAGCGAGGGTCTTCAAGAGAAACCTATTCGACTGATGTACCTCATCGACACGAATATCCTCTCCCAAATCTCACCAACAAAACCGGGTCTGCCCGATCTGACTCAATGGATCAGTGATCACGCTAAAGATATTTTCATCAGCGTTGTCACAATAGCTGAAGTAAAAGCCGGCATAAGAAATCTGGAGGTTAAGGGCGCCACCCGCCGGGCCCGGATGCTCAAGGATTGGTTGTCCGAGGTTCTGCTCGTGTATGCGGACCGCATCCTGGGCGTGGACCTGCAGACGGCATGTCTTACGGGTGAGTTCATGGCCATAGCGAGGCTGGCGCAGATGGCCGAAAAGAAGCGTGCTGCTGCCGGAGACGTCCTGCCGTTGAACAAGAAGGAAAAGCAGCGCGTGATAAAAACAGGCTTCGAGGATGCATGCATTGCTGCAACGGCGGCGATCAATGGCTTCACCGTGCTAACCCAAAACGTCAAGGATTTCAGGCCGATGGGCGCGAAGTGGCACGATCCGCTCGTGATCTTGCCCGTCGACGAACTGCCGAAGCGGAAGGTCAAGTGATCGTTGAACGCTGCGGGCGTCCTTGGAGCCGGACTCGGGCGATCTGCCGGGCCGATACGGCGATTGCCCGCTCGTACGCGCGCCTGACGGTTCTCAAATCGCCCGAGCGGGCCAAAGCGTTGCCGAGCGCTGCCTCGGCCGGCGGTTCAACGTCGAAGCCGAGCTCAAGGGCGAAACCAATACGTCCAATTCAAAGCGGCTCGGTCCCTCGGCTGAGAATGCTCAGGTAATTGCCATACACGAACATCCGCCCACGCTGCTTCCCGGTGACTTCACGCACGATCCCGAGGTCCTCCAGGTGCTGGATCGACTTCGCGATCGTCGGAGGTGAAATGCTCAGCTGTTGCGCCGCTGCAGGGATACCGATGATCGGCTTCTGCTGGAGCAGCTGGTGCACGCGAAGGGCAGATGCTGCCGGGCGGCCGAGGTTCTCGATCCGGTGCCGGTCGGTTTCGAAAAGCGCGAGGATCTCGCGCGCCGCCTCAGATGCCTGCAGGGAGGTCTCGGCGATGCCGTCGAGGAAGAACTCCAGCCATGTCTCCCAGTCGCCGCGCTCCCGGACCTGCTGAAGGAGGTCGTAGTACTGTTGGCGGTGCGTCTTGAAATAGAGACTGAGGTAAAGGATCGGCTCTTTCAGGATCCCCTGCGTGCAGAGCAGGAAGGTGATCAGGAGCCGCCCCAACCGCCCATTGCCGTCGAGGAACGGGTGGATCGTCTCGAACTGGACATGCACGAGGCCGGCCTTGATCAGGGTCGGCATTTCGGGCGTGTCGGCGTGGATGAACGCCTCGAGGTCCGACATGAGATCGAGGACTTGCTCGGGAGGCGGCGGCACGAACAACGCGTTTCCGGGGCGCGTGCCGCCGATCCAGTTCTGTGAACGTCGGAACTCGCCAGGCTGTTTGGTGTTCCCCCGGCCTTTCGACAAGAGGATGTCGTGGATCTCGCGGATGAGCCGGAGCGAGATCGGAAAGCCCTCCCGGATCCGGGCAAGGCCATGGTTCATAGCAGCGACGTAGTTCGATACCTCCTGCACGTCATCGAGCGGCACACCGGGCGCCTCCTCGCTTTCGAACAGCAGGAGATCGGAGAGCGATGACTGCGTACCCTCGATTTGCGACGAGAGCACCGCCTCTTTCCGAACGTACATGTAGAGGAACAGCGGGGTGTCGGGGAGGATTGATGTGACCCCGTCGAGCTGTCCAAGCGCGCGGTTCGCGTTCTCGAGCCGCCGATAGAGCCCATCCATCCGCACGGCCGGAATCGGCGGCAGGCGCGGGGGCACGAACGCTTCCGCCGTCTCCCCGGCCGTTGAGATGGTCACCTTTTGCCCGAGGCGCGCGGGCTCCTGTTTTTCTGGCATGGTTGAGAAAGGATCCTTTCCCTGGCATCCTGACAACGAAAGGATAACCCGAAATCCTTTCTTTGCCGCGATCCTAACGAAACGTTCCGTCTGATGTCGAGGAAGCCTTTGCCGAACGCCCCTGCCAGGGTTATGTGAAGACGAACAAAAGCGATAAAAACGATGCCGAGGCGATCTGCGAAGCGGTCGGACGTCCGACGATGCGCTTTGTGCCGCCGAAATCCAGGGATCAGCTGATCATTCAAGCCGTCCACGGCGTTGGCAGCCGCTTGGTGGCGGAGCGCGTTGGCCTGGCCAACCAGATCCGAGGAGTTCTGTCGGAGCACGGCATCGTTTTTGCGAAAAGCCTGACGCGGTTGCGGCGCAAGTTCGCCGATATGGCAGGACTTTCCGACGAGGAGATCAATCCCCGGCTGCGCGAACTCATCAACGACATGCCCAGCGAACCGGCCGCTCTTGATGGTCGCATTGGGATCTGCGACCGCAAGATTCGCGCGATCTTCCACAACAGCGAGACGTGCCAGCGGATCGACCGGATCGAAGGCATAGGTCCGATCACGGCAACGGAACTGGTCGCGGCGATGGGGGACAGAAACTGCTTCAAGAACGACCGTTGTTTCGCCGGCTGGCTGGGCCTGGTACCCAAACAACAATCGACCGGAGGCCGCACACGCTTGATGGGCATCAGCAAGCGCGGCGACTGCTATCTGCGCACCTTGCTGATCCAAGGTGCCCGGGTAGCGCTCTCGCGGGCGGGCCGCAAGCAGGATCCGCAAAGCCTATGGCAGAACAAGCTCAGAGACCGCCGAGATCCGAACGTCGCCGCGGTCGCGCTGGCCAACAAGAACGCGGGGATCGTGTAGAGCATGCTCGTTCACCACACGCCGTATGTGCCGATGGGATCGCTCGAAACCGTGTAGAGACAACAAAAGATTAATAATTCGCCTGAAAATTGCAGCGCATTGGCCGGAGATGGTTTCAACGGTCACTCCTGCTGCTTCCAGAACCTGATGTGTGGACCGGCTTTGCTTCGGCAAATGTCCCGGGGACTTTGAGGCGGAAGCGGGCGAAAACCCATCGAGGCTCGCAGCTATACCAGGACACGCTCCATCAGGAAGCCGGATATACGTCAGCAGTTGTGACGTTGGAATGGAGCCGGTGATGCCGTTGCAATCGGGCGGGGTCCATATACGTCCACCACATCGAAACGGGGGCCAGTCCAGGCAGCGGCGGAAATGAAAGCCGCTCCAAAGGTTGTAGAAGTCTCTTCATTGATCCCCGTGGACGAGTCACACTAATATCCAATGTTCGCGTCAGCATGCTCGGTCTTAGGCCCTGACACAGGGACGACCGGGAGGGACGAATAGGGGGTGGATGGCGTGGCTTGGGGGTGCAATCTGTTTTTCTCCTTATAGCAGAAGTCAAAGCCAGACTATCTAGGACAAGCGCGCAGATCGATGCGCGTATGGCGGGAGTATTATTGTTATATGTCGGTCGAAGACACCACGGTGGGTAGGCATATCCGCCGGTTGTTAGAGCTAAATGCAGCCGGTCTTACTGTTGAGCGTCTGCGAAGCCTCATCAATAAGGGCGGTAACCCGGCCGGCAAGGAAGACATTATTGCGACCCTCCAAGAGTTGCACAAAGAGGGGTTCGCGAGCGTCGGGCGCGACCGGAAGTGGCGTGCGCGCCATGCCGTGGAGCTTCGGCGCAATGCTGGCATCAACCGTCATGGCAACGGGGCCACGGATGACCCCCTAGGCCTTGGGACGCGCTTGGAAGCGCTGCCCGTGACAGCGGCGGAAGGCCCGGCTGGCGGATCGGAGGCCAGCTTGCCGGAGGGCGATCTGAACGCCGATACCACCTTGCTGACGAAGCTGTTGCCTTATTACCAGGAGGCGCTGCGTGCGGGCGACGAGCCGCGACAGAATGCGCTGCCGACGGAGAAGCATGGCGTCACCTTTGCCCTCTTGCGTCCCTATGGAAGCTGGTGGCCGACACGGGAAAGCGGTTCGACGCTGAGGATTGCCCGATCGGTCCTGCCGGCCGAGCTTGAAGAAAGCATTGCGAAGCGTGGTGGACGCAAGTTGCTCCTGGGCTATCCGAACGTGGCTGTCGGCCAACGTGGCCAGGATGAATCGCCGTTCCTTCGTCCCGTTGGTCTGCAGCGCTGCGGTTTCCGTTTCACCGACGACCATTTGGAGTTGTACCTGCCGCCGGCACAGCCCGGGATCAACCAGGACTGGCTGCGGGGTGCGCGCCACTACAACTGGACGCCAGAGAGATTACAGAGCTGGCTGTACTGGGAGGATGCCGAGGATCGAGTCGAAGCAGACGATGAGATCGGGGCACCTGATTTCGTGGACTTTCATAGGTTCTCGCAACGCTTGGCCTCGGCCATGCGACGGCAGATCCGCTCTGCATTGGATCCTACGGTTCTCGACGGCCATCTCGACGGAAACCCGGTCCCGGGTATCTATAACGTCATGACGCTGATCGCCGACGCGGAAGGGCCATACACGCGCGGCGCAACCGGTGAATACAATCGACTTCTGAAGCTTGAGCCGAACGACTTCGAGGGTACCGCGCTGGGCGCTCTGTTCGGCGCCCGGCCCATGACCTTCGAGCGGCTTCCGCTGATACATCCGCTTGAACTGAGCGAGACCCAGCTGGCCGCTTCGCGCGGCGCGCTGGAGGGGCCGCTGACCGTGATCACGGGCCCGCCCGGAACCGGCAAATCCCAGATCATTGCCTCCATCATGGTGAGCGCTGCGGCTGCCGGGAAGTCTGTCCTGTTCGCCAGCCGCAATCACAAAGCACTGGATGCGGTGCAGGAACGGCTCGACGACGTGACCGGGGAAACGCCGCTATTGACGCGGGCGAGTTCCCAGGAATCCGGTGGTGGGTTCTCGTTTGCCCAGGCAGTCACTGCCCTCCAGACCAGCGGTGCGGCCGGCGAGCAGCGCGCCGCGTGGCGTGCGTATGACCAGTTGCGCGAGATTGACGAGCGGCGCTGGGTGCTGCTCCACGAGTGGCAAGCGCTGGCCCGCGCCAGCGATCGCGTGGCCCGCGCCCTCGACGAGATTGAGACCATCCAGCGGAAACTGCGGGAGGAGCGCGCGGCGGCCGGTCAAGAGGCCCTGTCCTCCGTCGTCGCTGCCGGCACTGACGGGGCCAAATTATCAAGACGACAAAGGCGCCCGTTTTGGTCCCGGATCGTGTCGCTCCCCGTCGATTGGCTGCGCAAATGCCTGGACGTCGTAATCGCCCGGCTGGGTTTTGCGGGCGCGCCGGAGATTGGGCACGGGCGACGCATCCGAGACCTGGAGAAGAACCTCGACAAGGCCGGGGTCGAACTGGAACGAGCAGAGACCGATGTGAAGGAAAGGCGGCGGGCGCTTGAAAGCGAGAGCGAAACGCCGGTGGAACTGACCCAGCAGGTCACCCGCAAGTCCGTAGAGTACGTGCCAAGACTGGCGGAACGCTTGCGGTCGGTAAGCCAGGCCGAGCGCGAAGAGCTGACAGCGATAGCCGGGGACCAGCAGATCTCGGGCGGTCGAAGTTCCGAGCTTTCGGAAACGGCAATGAGCGCCGTGCTGGCCCACATGCCGCTTTGGGCCGTCACGACGCTCTCGGCGAGCAGCCGGATTCCCCTGCATGCGGGGGTGTTCGACTATGTGATCTTCGACGAGGCATCCCAGGTCGACATCGCGTCGGCGTTGCCACTTCTCTATCGCGCGAAGGCAGCCGTTGTCGTCGGCGACCCGAACCAGCTTACGATGATCTCCAAGATCCCGGCGCACGAGGAGCAGCAGCTTCTGAAGCGCTGGAATCTGCTGCGCGAGGGCATTGGCCGATATGCTCAGAGTGTCACGGATTTTTTCGCTTTCGCCAATAGCGCCGGGGTCGCCCGCCAGTTCCTGCTGACCGAGCACTTCCGCTGTCATCCGGAAATCGCCGACTACATCAACGAAGCTTTTTACGGGCGAAAACTGACCGCCCTGACGGACGTCACGCGGCTGCGCATCCCCGCGCATGGCGATGCCGGCCTGAACTGGACCGATGTCCAGGGGCCCGTGAAGAAGCGAGGCGATGGACGTTCCGGGGGATCGGCCGCGAGTGAGCGTGAAGCCACCGCCATTCTGGAGGAGGTGCGGCGGTTGATCGAAGGCGGTTACAAGGGAACCATCGGGGTGGTGACCTTCTTTCGCTACCAGGCGGAAATCATCAATCGCGAGCTCGGTAAGGCGTTTTCCGGCGACCAGATGAAGCGCCACAATCTTCGGGTCTTTACGACAACCCGATTTCAGGGCGACGAGCGCGATGTGATCCTTTTCTCGCTTTGCCTGTCCCGGGATATGCCGCCGGGTGCGCGCTATTTCATACAGCAGGAACGCCGGCTTCTGAACGTGTCGGTTAGCCGGGCGCGCGCTGTTTGTCACGTGTTCGGCGATCACGGGTACGCGAAGACTTCCGGTATCCCGCACATCGAGAAGCTCGCCAGAAAGACGGAACGGAATGAGCAGCGTGGGCCTGGCCGGTACGACGATGCCTTCGACAGCATCTGGGAGCGGCGACTTTACGATGCCCTCGTCGAGAATGGCCTCAATCCGATCCCGCAATACCCGAGCGGGGGCCGGTTTCTCGATCTCGCCTTGATAGACGACACAAGGAAACCCAGCGTCTATCTCGACATCGAGGTGGACGGGGTCGCCTACCACCAGGACTACGACGGCCAGCATCTGTCATCGGACCTATGGCGGGACCACCAACTACGGGGGTTGGGTTGGAAGGTCCTGCGTTTCTGGGTCTACGAACTGCGCGAGGACATGGAGGGGTGCGTTGAACGAATCAACGCCGAATACCGAGCCTGACTACGCTGAACGCTTGCGCAAGGCTTCGCAGCGTGGCTCGGGCAAGAGGCTTTTCGCCGTGCTGTGCGTTCTTGGCCTCGTGGGACTGTTCGCCCTGATCGGGCTCGTCGGTTCCATGCTGTCGAATGAGTTCGATATTCGCGCGCAGGAGCGTCAGTTGGCGCAATTGTCCCGGGAAATCGATCGGCGTACCAAACGGACCAACGATCTTCAGGGGGAGATCGCGAACCTGGAGGAGAAGAGGCAGGACCTTCAACAGACCGTGCCTGATCTTGAACAGCGGCGAGACACCCTTGAGTCGCAGGTCCAGGTCGCAAAAGAAACGCTGTCCAAGGCCGAGGCGGCACAAGCAGAGGTCGATCGGCTCCAGCGGACCGTCCAGCAACTTGAGGGTCGTCGCGAAAAGCTTGGCGTTGAACTCGCCGATCTGCGCGAACAGCGCGATGGGCTGAATGACCAGGTTCAGCGTTTATCCCAAGACGAACAGGACGCCAGCGGCAAGCTGCAATCGATCACCAGCCGTTTGGAGGAGCAACGAGCAGCGCTGGCGGATCGTAGGGCGTCAAAGCAGTCCCTGGAACAAGATATCGCGCAATTGAATGAGCAGCAGGCGTCGCTTCAGGCGAAGATCGACGGCCTTGAGCGCGATGCCCAATCCTTTCGCGATACGCGGGAACGGCTGCAACAGCAGGCCGCCGACGCCAAAGCGCAGTTCCAGTCCGCTCGACAAGAGCTTAGCGCGCTTGAAGGCGAACTTGAAACAGCCCGCAGCGAGCTGGACGAGGCTCGCGCAAGGACGGCTGAATTGAATGCGCGCCACGACACGCTTCAGCGGCAAGTGGCAGACGCCAAGGCAGCGCGGACGGAACACGAGGGCATTCGCAAGGAACTTGAGGAAGAACGAGCGAAAGCGCAGCAAGCACGGATCAGGGCTCGTGAACTTCGCAAAAGCCGGGACAGGCTCGACCAACAGGTGGCGGAGCTGGAGGCGCGCGAGAGTACCCTGCGCGCCGGGATTGCGGAGCTTGAGAGCCAACGCGAAGACCTTGCCTCAACTCAAGACAATTTGGCTGAAACGCGAGGGAAGCTGAATGCCGCTCGACAGGAGCTGGAGCAAACCCGCGCCCGTACGAAAGTTCTGCAGGACACTGTCGTGAAAATGCGGGCCCGTCAGGACAAGCTGAAGGCCGTTGTGGCGGAAGAAGAGGCGCGGGCCGACGAGCTTCGGGGCACCGTTGCCAGCCTGGAGAAGCGACGCCGAGCGCTTCAGCAAGATATTGCGTCCCTGACCCGGAACCGCAAAGAGGTCGAGGATGAGTTGGAAACCGCTAACAGCAAACTCGAGGAGACCGAAGGTGCGCTGTCCGCGCTTCGCGGGATCCGCAGTGGCTTGGATGCCACGCGCAACGAGCTGCAGTTCGAAGTCGACCGACTGAAAGGCCAACTCCAAGGCTTACGGGAAGACAAGGACACCATCCTCGCCGAGCTGAGCACACTTCGCCGGCAACATGGAAAATTGAACGGGGCGTCGGAGAGGATGGACAGTACGCAAGACGACGCGGCCGTGGACGCGGTTCCGGCTTCGCAGGCCGCCGATGAAAGAGGTTCGGACGCGGGCGGTGAAGCCGGCTCCGAGACCTCGGGTGCACAGTAGCGTTCCTCCGATTTGCACGAGTGATTGCAATGACCTTTCTTGGCTTCGACAGCAATATCGCCTTACTTGCCGTGTTCGCGGTCGCCCTCGTCGTGGTGATTGTTGGATCGCTCTTCATGGGGGGATGGTTCCTGTCGGAACGGCTCAGGCTCCCGGATGCAGTCCGCTTTTACAACCTGGAAGGAGAGATCGGCGCACGCGAAGGATACGCTTCAGAGCTAGAGCGGCAGAACCGTGAGCGAGCGGCGAAACTCTCCGAGCGCGATCATGCCGAAGCGGAAGAAAGCTACTGGCGCTCCCTCGTCGAATCCACCAAGGCGGAATACGAAAGCCTGGGCGAACAGCGCCAGGAGATCGAAAAATTTCGTGAGGAGTACCGCAACGCGGTCGAAGACCTTGGCGCCAAGGAGGGCGAACTGCGGGAAGCCAGGTCCGAGCTCGAAGATGTGCAAGGCAGGCGCGAGCAGGCCGAAGCGGCCGCGGAGTCCGCCGAGACGAAAAGAGCCGAGGCCGAGTCGGCGGCTGAAGCCGTGGAGCGGCGCAGACAGGAGCTTGAGGACGAAGAGGGTTCCTGGCGTGGCCGGATAGAGGGGCTTATACAGGAGGCGGACGAGGCCCGCCATGCAGTGGCGGAGGCACGGGCCGAGGCGGATGCGAAACGCACCGAGCTGGATCGGCTGCTCCAGCAAGAGGCCGGGTTCAAGGAGCAACTGGCGACGCTGGAGCACCAGATTGCCGCCGCGCGCGAGGAGATCGGCCGCCTTGAGGGCGACCGGAAAGTCGCCGACGAGGTTCGGGAGGAACTGCGCGATCTGAAGGCTCAGCGTCAGGACCTGCGAAACGATCTCGACGAAAAGGACAGCCGCCGCTCGCACCTCGAGGCCAAGCTTGCCCAGTTGGAGCAGGTCATCGAGGAACGATCGCAAGAGGTTCCGGCGGGAGCCACGCAGGCTGGCGGCGGTCCGAACGCCATGCCTTCCATAGAGCATGTCCTCGGCGACTTGCGCCGTCCTCCAAGCTGTCTTGCATACAGGGGAGATGAAGAAGGCCGCGCCGATCGCTGGGAAGATCAGTTGGAGGTGGAGAAGGAACAGAACGCGCTTGACCGTGTCATGCGTTCGTTGCGCCAGTCCGGCCTGGAGTTCCCTCGCCGCACGGTCTACGCCTTCCACACCAGCCTCAAGACCGCCGTGATCTCGCCCATGACCGTGCTTGCGGGCATCAGCGGCACCGGCAAGAGCCAGCTACCGCGGCGCTATGCGGACGCGATGGGCATTCATTTCCTGAAGATCCCGGTGCAGCCGCGCTGGGACAGTCCGCAGGACCTCTTTGGCTTTTTCAACTATATCGAGCAGCGCTATAAGGCGACCGATCTTGCGCGCGCCTTGGTGCATCTGGATCCGTACAACTGGAAGGAGGAAAGCGAACCCTTCAAGGACCGCATGTTGATGGTGCTGCTGGATGAGATGAACCTGGCACGCGTCGAGTACTACTTCGCCGAATTCCTGAGCCGGCTGGAAGGGCGTCCGTTAAACGCCTCGGAAGCCCCGGACGGAGAACGGCGGCCCGCCGAGATCGAGATCGACGTCAGCCATGAGGACAAGCGTCCGTATAAGGTCTACCCCGGCCAAAACGTGCTGTTCTGCGGTACCATGAACGAGGACGAATCCACTCTGACGCTGTCGGACAAGGTGCTTGACCGGGCGAACGTGATGCGTTTTCCGCGGCCTCATAATCTGCGGGAAGACCTGCCGACACCGACCGATGCCCATGCCGCCACCGGCTATCTGCCCAAGGACCGCTGGCTGAAGAGCTGGATGCGACGTCAATCGGACTTGCCGAAGCCAAGCCACGATCTGGCCAAGCACGTCATTCAGGACATTAACGACGCCATGGATGGCATGGAGCGTCCGTTCGGCCACCGCATGAGTCAATCCATGCTTCACTATGCCGCGAACTACCCCGGTTCGGGGGATCGGCAAAGCGTGGAAACCGCGCTGGCCGACCAGGTGGAACAGCGCATCCTGCCGAAGCTGAGCGGTGTTCCTGTCGACGGGTCCAGCCGGGACTTGCAGGCCCTTGTCGGAATTGTTCGCGAAGAGCTGCACGATGACGAATTGGCCACGGCGATCCATGAGGCCATTCAACGTTCAGAAGCGCTCGGCATATTCAACTGGCGCGGCTTCGCGCGCGACGCCCGGTAGGCTCGAACGGTGCCGGCCGAAGTTACCCTGCTCCTTTCGCCGTGGGCGTTGCTGGGGGTTTCCCGGGACCGCGTGGACTTGGTTCCCGGACAGCGCCATGACGTCGCTTTGACGGCGATGCCGGTTGCCTTCTGTTCCGATGACAAGCCGATCCAGGTCGACGGCCACGCCCACGGCGCCGAGCGTCTCGCAAGCTTCCAGACACGCTTGCAGGAAAAGCAAACACTTTGGTTGCTTCCCGTGCCGCTCAAGGCCAACGCGGTCCAGCAGATACGCCATCCAAGCTGGGAATCGCCGGCGTCGCTCCAATGGGCCAATGCGGTCTCCAAGCCCCGACCGGGACGCTCCGAGATGGAAGAGGGGCGCCCGGACGACGGTGCTGACTGGATGGCGTTTCTGCGCCGCATCGTGGGGCGCATGGCCGACATCGACGACGCGCTGCGCGAATGCGAGGACTTGTGGCGGGAAGTCTCCGAGCGGTGGCGGGCCCCAGCGGCACCTCGCGATCCCGAGATGGATATCCTCGTGCGGCACGCGCGCGAATACCGTCGGCTGTGGCCGGATATCGCCGAGCGTCCGCGTCGGCTCCTGAACCGCCGGCGGGAATTGCTGCCACTCAATCGTGTCCAGGAACTCGACACGCGCTGCATGGAATGGCTGTCGCAGCAACCCGGCAACAACATCCCTGAACGCGCCGGGGGGCGGCAGCGAATTCTGGCCCTGGCGCGCCACGAGAACCCGAACACCCTTGAAAACCGTGTATTCCGGGATTTGCTGGAGCGAACGCATGCGGCTTCCCGCGACTACCTCCGCGACCGAACCCGGACGCGGGAGACCGAGCGCACCAGACTGGTCCGTAGCTATGGCCAGGAGTGCCGGCGCCTGGCGGCGGATGCGGTTGAAAGCGGGGTTACCTCGCCGCCGGCGCACGTTCAGCCGAACTTCGTGCTGCAACAGGACAGGCGCTATCGCTGCGTGTGGAAAGCCCGGCAGGAGATGGTCCAGCATGGGCGAACCGAGGACGATCTCTGGCAATGGCAGCATCATGCCTGGAGCGAGTTCTGCAAGGTTGCTGTCGTCGTTGCGGTCTACAACGCCGGCGCGCGCGGACTGATCGCGGCCTCGCCGCTCAAGTACGGAGTGGAGCACCGGCTCGGGCGCTGGCTCGTTCACGACGATCCGCTTGCCATCGTGCTCGATCGCGACAACCACCTCGCCATCGAAGTGCTGGATGGCGCCGCCCCGGATCTCGCGCCGAAGGTGCGGGAGTTCGGTGCCCAGATCTGGCTGCGCATCGGCAGGCTCAATGGAGAGGCGTTGCACTACCTTCCGATTTGGACGGCCCATGCGTTCCGCAACCCGCCAGACCTCGCATCGCTCGGCGAATCGGTGCAGCAAACCATCGACATCAGCCGCCACCAGAAACTCCCCGTGCGTGCCGGGATCGTGCTGCAATCATTGGTTGGCCCGGACGCGCCGGCGGCTATCGAAGAGACACCGCATGCGGCGGCAATCGCGTTTGGGCCCGGGCAGGGCCAGCTCGCCAATGGCCTGAGCCTGATTGCCGGGTCAATCGCCGATCTGGTCGAGGTCCTGGCATGACGGTGCGCGCCGGGGTGGATCTGAACGGGTATTGGGACTGGGCGGCTCTGGATGGCTTGCGGGAACGGGGCGCGGACGTTTCGGCCGCAGCCAGTGTCAACGATGGCGGCATCAACGGCGCAGTCATCCATCTTCTTGAAAGCGGTGAGTTTGTCGGCGGCCCGCAAACTGCGCTGGCCCCTCATGGCCGCGGCCCCGGCTGGGGGGAGCATCTTGGTCATCACGACCGGCGCAAGCCGGTCCGCGATCTCCTGGCAATCGCGCAGGGCCGGCAATGCGCGCGGGGGGGCGAGCACGAGAACGAGTTCCGCGCCCTTTTCGGCGCCCTTGCGCCGGATGCCGACGAGGCCGTGGTCGCGGTGCCGGACACGCAGATCTTCGATGAAGCTCAACAGCAAGCCTATCTGGAGGCCCTGCGCGGTGCCGGACCGCTGCGTGTCAGCCTTTTATGGCGGCCGATCGCGACGATGCTCGGTTGGCTCGAAGCCGGCGCCGAAGGCCTGGAAGATAAGCTGTGGGACGGCATTCCGATTGCGACCATTTCCTTGATGGGAGACAGCGTGCAAGTCGCCGATGCCCGGCTGCTGCGTCGTCCCGGCCGTCGCGCGTTGCTCTGGGCACCTGAGCGCCGGCGGCGCGGGTTTGCGTTGTCCGGCCCCTATGCCGGCAAGGCGGTTGTCGATCTTTATGCCGAGCAGCTCTCCAGGAAAATCGGCCTCGCCAAGGAAAAGGTGGTCGAGCGGATGATGGGGCCATGGCGGCAGGCGATGGGACGCGTCGGCGCCGAAGAGGTTGTCCGCCTGGATAACAGGAGTTGGAGATCGCTGCCCACGGAGTTGCCCGAGATTGCGCTGCCGGAATTGCCTAAGCCCGAAACTGAGGCGCTTGAGCGTGTTCGTGACGCGGAAGTGGTGCTGCTCGATGGCCCATTCGTCGAGAACACGGCGTGGCGCTGGCATGTCCTGGCGGCGTTCGGGATCGCGGGCGACGACCCGCGTTTACGCATAGCGGACCCGGCAACCGCCGCCCGCGGCTGCCGGGAAGCCGGCCGGCGACTGTCGGCTGGCGATCCACCCTATTTCGATTTCCTTCCGCAACTGGAAATCAATGCGCTTGTCGACGGGCGGCAGGACTTCGTGGACCTTATTCCACATGGCGCGGAGGTGCAGGGCGGACGCCAGTATGTCGGCCGTGCAGAAGCGGACTTCGCGATCAACTCGGGCGCCAGTCAGTTGACTTTCTACCTGATCAAGGAGGACTTCGACTGGCCGCGCAAGGCTGTGCATGAGCTTCCGGAAACCCCCGACCTGCAGCATCGTATCGACGTCACCGTGCGGCAGACGCCGGGTCAGGGCTTCGCTCGCGTTGAGATTTCCTCCGAGACTTACGAACCGTTCCGGGACGCCGCGCTCGTGCTGGACTGGAATAGCATGGAAACGATCGAGAAGACGCGTAAGGAGGTGCTTGACGAAGCTGGAGACGTGGGCCCAGATGGATATCCCGACGTGCAGGTGGTGCCGGCGCATCCGGTGCATTGGCACCCCGATCACCCGCGTCGGAACCTCAAGGCCCTTTTGGATTGTTACGCCGGTAGCGACCTTTTCAGGGAAGGCCAGATCGTCGCCGAAGCGCGGCGGGCGCTGAGCGATCTCGCCCAGACGGTCCCGCGCCGTCAATCGCCACGCCATATCGCATCGGAGATCGGTTTCGCTTACGACGACTTCGCCGCCTATCCCTTCGTCGACGCGGATGGCCGTCTCCCCGAGAGCCTGCCGGGTTTTCCGGTACCGGAGGGCGCCGAAGCAGCGCTGGACGCGGCTTTGCGAAAAGCCGAACGCGATCTCGGCGACATCACCAGCAAGCCTGCTACAGTCGACAATCAAGACCTCGTTCGGGATATCGTGATGTTCGCAACCTGGTGCCAAACCCGGTGTCCGAATGGCGTGGTCCGGTTCTTGCTAGGTTGCATGGAACAGAGGGAGGCATTCCAACTGCATCACAAGCTGATCGTCGAGGGCCTTGGACGCAGCTTGCGGCGTGAAGACGACCTGAAACGTTTCTTCGGATTCGTCCAAGACCGGCTGAATCGGACAGGGCACCTAAACGATCGCCACTTTGCCGCGTTGGGGATGACCCTGGGGCGCCGATCACACGCGGCCGGCTGTCTGACGCATGAACAGGCCCTTGCCTTCATGATGGAAGCTGACCGCCTGTACGTGGCCGAAAACAAGAAACCACGCGATGATGCCTACAAGAAACTGTTCAAGTACGGCCTGCTAATGCTGGCGGTCCTGCTACGCTATAGGAGCGTCCGACCCGACTTCCTGGTTCCTGGCCCGAACACCCTGGCTGCGGGCGTAATAGGTCATTTGGAGACGGCAAAGGAACGGATTGATGGGTTCCGTCGAGCGTTTGAGGCGAAAGTCCGCCGGGAAAGGAATAGGCAAACCGCACACCACTACCACGCGGCCGCGCGCCGCCTGGAGCGTCACCATGGCATCGTCGAGGAATTGCTGGGCTTTATCCGGATGGAAGGCGGCAACCCCAATATCATCCAGTTGATCGAAGATTTGGATTAATGCTCAACGCGGGCAGTTCCGTCGATGGCGTTGTTACGGGAAACTCTGGTTCACTGGATTTCGACACTGTTACTGGCTCGGACCTTGTCGTAACTCATTGAAAATCTGTCGGTGCGAAGCGCCATGCGTGCCCATAAGGCCAAGCAAAGTGTGTTCGTGTGACAGAGCCGTCCAATCCGCCAGGCCGTGCCTTGTGGCCACCGGGGCTGGTCTTGAGTCGAGCCGAATCGTTCCCCGATACGCAACTGGCAGTATACACCAGATGGCGCTTGGGCGGCCGGCCATCGTCAAGGGGCGACAGACTTTGCCGGTGTGGCGAGCGTTTTGAGCGACATGCCGCGTGACACAGTGTGGTGGAACAGCTGTGGACAAATGGCCCGCCGCAGCGACCGTCACGAGTCCGGCGGCGGCGGCGCAGGCTCATGCAGCGGGCGAATGCGATGAACGACGCGATCGAGCGGCGTTCACGTGGCTATTTTTGCCGGTCTGGTAAGCCGAAAAAAACGTCGTTAGAACCGATTCCTACGAGGATATCATTGGACGTTTTGCCGATGTTGATTGCCGGTTTTGAAAGGGGCGGCTGCGGTTCTCCTGACAATGCTACCCAATTTCGCTGGAATGAGTAGCATTGTCAGGAAAACCCGCGGTGCCACCTCACATGCCGTGCTTGCGGATCCGGATTTGCCCTGCTGCATCCGAAATTTTTTACCGATATATCAATAGCATAAATAGAGGCAGTCGGGCATGCGTGCCGAAATTTCTTGACGGCTGAGTCCTTGGCCCCCAAGTGGTTGCCAGCACTGATTGTTATTCGCTAGGGCACGGCTCGTGGCACACCGGAATCTCCTCATACCCATGGCGTTCGTTGCGCCCAGCGCGGGACAGGCTGCTGTTCCGCGTCAACGACACGCGTTCAGGTATGAGGGATTGTGCCATGCTGACGCCCGATCGGCGTATTCCCCATCTCAAGGACGTCAAGCGCACCGGCGTCCGTAGGGTTATCTCCCGTCGCAATAAGCGCACGACCGGCTGGTTTCGGTCCCGGAAAGCCGGTGCCATGATTCCATGGGAGTCGCGGCTTGAGCTGGACTTCCTGCGGACTTGCGAGATTGACCGAACCGTCCAGTATGTCGCGGCGCAGCCTTTGCGTCTCGAGGTCGAGCTCGACGACAGGGTCTGCGTCCATTTCCCGGACTTCCTGGTGACGCGTCGCGATGGCCTCACGCTGTCCGAGGTGAAGCTCGCCAAGCGCGCGCAGCAGCCAGCCTATCAGGCGCTGTTCGCGGCGGCCGCGTTGGCCGCTTCGGAGCGGACCTGCGACTACGCGGTGTTCACCGAGAACGAGGTCCGCAGCGGGGCGCGACTGGCGAATGCGGTAGAACTGCTGAGCTTCGCTGCCCTGTGCATCGATCCGGATCTCCGCGAGGGTATTCTCGCCAGCATCGCGGCAGGACGAGCCTGCCTCTCTGATCTCGCCGAGACCAAGGATCGCCGCCGCAGGGCCCTCTACGCCATGTGCCTTGCCGGCGAAGTGTTCTTCGACATCGACGCGCCGCTGCATGGCGACACCCTGTTCCACGCTGACGCAACGGGAGGGGTGTGATGAGCCGCATCAAGTTTGAGCCTGGCGAGCAGATTCTCCTCCATGGCCAGCTGCTCCGCTTCGTCCGGCGCACCAAAACCCAGGAAATCGTCTTCACCTGCGTCGAGACGGGAGTTTCGGCGGTACTCTCTGACAAGGAACTGGCGGAGCACTTTCGCAGCGGGGATCTGAAGTTCCGGGTGGAGGATGCTTACGGCGACGTACCGCATTCGGATGTTCCGGACATCCCGTTCTCCCAACTCTCGCACGATCAGCAGGAATTCGCGATCACGCGGAGAGTATACATTGAGGCTGCATTGAAGCTGCCCAGCCATCGAAACGAAGACCTGTTGCGCTCCAGTATCGCACGGGTCGCACGCGAGATCGGCGATCAGCGGCCGCCGAGTGCGAGGACTTTGCGCCGCGCGATTGCTCGGTACAAGAAGCAGGGGCGAAAGCTTAAGGCTGTGGCGCCGCACCACTACAGGAAGGGGAATCGCAACTGCCGCTTTGCCGGGCAGGTGGTCAAGGCGATCGAAGCCGTGCTCGATGAGGAGTACCAGGTCGCCGCCTGTCCGACATTGTCGCAGGCCTACGGCCACCTGCCGAAGCGGATCGAGAGGCTGAATCGGGGCCTTCCAACAGAGCTTCAGCACGCGATTCCGAGTTACCAAGCATTCTGTAAGATCGCAGAGAAACTCGACATGTACGAAGTGGAAAAGAGCCGTCACGGCAAGCGCGCGGCCAAGCAGAAGTACGCCCAAGTGGGTGAGGGGTTGTCGATCACCCGACCGCTCGAGCGCGTCGAGATGGATCACAAGGTGCTGGACAACTGGGTCTTGGATGACGAGACCCTGGAACCCCTGAGACGTCCGATCCTGACGGCCGCCATCGATTACTACTCCCGCATGCTGCTGGGATATCACCTTTCGTTTTCGACCGGTCTCGCGAGCGTTATGGCCAGCTTGCGTCACGCCATGATGCCCAAGGCGGCGCTGGTAGATGCGGACGGTGTGATCCTGACCCAGGAAACCTGGGATTGCTTTGGCGTGCCGGAAACGGTCTTCGTCGACAACGGCGCCGAGTTCCACGCCTCGGCGTTGGCGCATGCGCTCTACCAGGTCGGCTCGGGCCTGGAATACGCCGCGGCCTATACGCCGGAGCACAAGGGCATCGTCGAGCGTTTCTTTGGCACTGTGCGGACAAGCTTTTGCGCCGGCCTGGATGGTTTCACCTTCTCGAATCCCCAGGAGAAGGGCGATTACGACCCGCAGGCATCGGCTGGTCTGACGTTCAGCGAATATCGGGAGAAGTTCGAGCGTTGGCTCATCGATGTCTACGGCGTGCGCCCGCACTCCGTGACTGGAGAGCCGCCGCTGCAGCGGTGGCGGGAAGGGACACGGCACAGTCCGGTCAGGATGCTGGATGATCCGGCGCAGTTGACGCCCTTCAGCGGACGGACCGAGCAGCGCAAGCTGCAGCGACAGGGCATCTCCCTCGACAAGCGGCGCTACCAGAGTCCGGAGCTGGCCGATCTCCTGACCTGGCCGGAGTTCGACGGCAGCGTCGACGTGTACGTCAACCCGGCATCGGCGGAGTCGATCTGGGTCTATCATCCGCGGCGCAAGCGCTACGTCGAGGTGCCCGCCGCCAGCGAAGCACCTCGGAAGCGGGACGCGGCCAGCCGGGAGGCGGCGAAAATCGCGATGGACATGTCGCGCCGCGCGAACGCCGACATTCGGGCCGCCGGGCGGGAGGCGAGTGCCGCGACGAAGAAGGCCCGGAAGAGGAAGGCCAGCCGGGACAGCGCGGCCCGTAGTCCGCAGCCGCTGGTGGCGAGGGCAGAGCGCGATTTCCAGCCGGGCTGTGTTGCGCCTGACGACGGCGACCCGAGCAACGCCGAGCCATTGCGGCTGCGGCGCATGAGCCGGAAATAGGTCGCTGCAGCTCAGGGAGGTTACGATGGACGAGACGACTATCCGGGACCGAATTCGCAAAATCGACGAACTGAGCCTGTCGTACGATCAAGTCAATTTGGCGCTGGATGCGCTCGAGGATGTCCTGGCCTACGGTACCGTCGGCGCGGAGGCGAAGTGCGCCATGCTCGTCGGTCCCTCGGGGAGCGGAAAGACCTGGGCGCTACAGCATTTCAAGGAGGGCCAGGAGGCGCATGGGAGCGAGGAACGCGATCACATCCCGATCGTCTACCTGACGGCGCCGGTGCAGGCTAGCGACAAGGCACTGCCAGGGAAGTTGCTCGCCAAACTGGGCGATCCGATGCCCGAGAAAGGCACCCGGGAGCGCATGACCGAGCGCCTCATCGAGCGTTTGAAGGCGCTGGGCACGCGGATGGTGATCATCGACGAAGTGCACCATCTGGTCGATAGCCGGCAGAACGACAACAAGAAGATCCGGCAGACGGCCGAATGGCTCAAGGACATGCTGCTCGCCGGTGTATGTCCGTTTGTCTATGCCGGTTTGGATACGTCGGAAAGCCTGCTGACGACGAATGAGCAGCTGGCGCGCCGTGGCATGCACTACGTGCGCATGGGGGCATTTGAATATCGGACCAAGCAGCAACGGGAATTCTTCGCCGAACTGGTGGAGACGTTTTTCGACGAGGCGGATCTGCCGCTGGAGATCGACCGTCAGGACCTGGTCCCGACTGTTCATGAGGCCACGGGTGGCCTCATTGGCCGCGTGGCCACGCTGGTTCAGCGGACCATCATGACCGCTGGCCGGCAAGGGCGCGCCTGCATCGACGCCAAGTGTCTGGCTGACAGCTGGGCCACCAGCGGCTTGGCGATGATGGGGCAGCGCAACCCCTTTGTGCGGCGCGACGGCCCCAGCGGCCCGACGAAGAAGGCCGCTTAGAGGAGAGTCCAATGCAGCAGTTAGCGATTCGTCCGGCCATGCAGGCCGAGGAAAGCTTGCCCGGTTATGTCGCGCGCGTGGCCGAGGCCAACTTCTGTGAGAGCGCGGGCTGGATCACGGCCGATTTGTCCAGTCGGCAACCCAACCTCGCGTTTTCTCCGACGGCAGCTGAGCAACTCGCCGCGAAGACTGGGCAATTCCCGGAGGTGATGGTCGATCGCACGTACAGGAAGATGGGTAAGCGGGTCCTCGTGCGCGGCCATGATCTCCCGGCGGAGGCGGTCGCGGTTCAGCAGGCTGGCGTCTGTCCGGCTTGCTTGCGGGACGAACCGATCCGCCGGTGGTGGTGGGAACTTACGCCGTTCGGCGTCTGTCCGGATCACGGCGTCGAATTGGTCACCCGGTGTCACGCCTGTGGGGACAAGTATTCGTGGGCCACGCCGCGCACAACGGTGTGCCGATGCGGCGCGGACATTCGCCGCACCGAAACGGTGGAGGTTCCGCACGCGAGGGTGGGCACAAGCTCGCTGCTGCTCAACGTGATCCGTGGCAGGCCCACAGGCTTCGAATCCTTGAACCTGGGCTCCCGCGATCTTGGCGAATGGATCGACCTGCTGGTGGTGCTTTCGCGTCTGCAACTGTTCGTGGCTGGCGAAAAATCGCAGGGCCCGACGCTGCGCCGGCCCAACCGGGCTGCGATTCTATCCTCGGCCGTTGAGCTCCTGGATGACTGGCCGACGCGTTATTTCGACGTTCTCGATCAGGTCGCCCGCCGGACTGCGCACATCGGCGACAGTTTCGCCGGCCGTTTCCGGCCGCTTTACACCGGGCTCAAGAAGCTTCCTGCGGGCGCGGCCAAGGATTTTCTCACCGAGACGACGACCGAATACCTGAGGGCGCGAAGGTTCCATATTCCCGTCGCATTCGCTCCGGCTGAGACATTCTTGTCGCGCTCCGAAGCCGTTGCATTTCTCGATATTTCGGCCGAGAAGTTCGAGGCTGTGCTCGACGATCCAGGGTGCTGTTTTCCGCGTTACCGGCTGGAGAAGAAGGCCGCCGCCTTTGCGAAGTCGGATCTGGAGCGGCTGGCGGAGGATATGGGCCACTCCATTAACAAGCGGCACTTCAAAGAGCGTCTGGGATTGTCGCCGAGGCAGGTCAAGCAACTGCTGGAAAGCCGGTATTTTGGCGGCGACAAGCCGAATAACGCCGTCATCGATAGGACCAAGGTCGAGCGACTTCTGGATCAGCTAGACGCCCAGGCAGCGGAGCACCGCGAAGGTGTCTTCGATATTTCTTTCGTTGATCTTAAAAAGAAGGCAATTGCTCGTGACGTGCCCCTGAAGGCGGTGCTGGAAATGATCGATTCGGGCATGATCCCTGCCACCGGTAAGATTGCCGGGAGGAGTGGACTGCCCGGGTATCTCTTCAGCCGCGTACACGTTGAAGCGGCCCTGGATCAGTTTGTCAAAGATCACGTTGGCGGGTTGTATAAGGACGAAGCCGCAGAGGCGATGCGGCTACGGCTGGATGAATTGATGGAGTTGCGGCGGCTGAAGGGGATTATCGCATTCGAGCACGGTCCGTGTCGGCGGCCCCGGTTTTCCGAGGACGAGGTTGCCAAGTTTCGTGCAAAGTACATCGCACAACGGGAACTCGGGTTGCGTCGCTCGACGGAGTTGACGGATGCCCTGCAGGATGGCTGGGAAGTGGATCGCGCTATCGCGTTTCACCTGGGGCAACGGCGGCATCCTGTCCTGTTCCGCGAAGCGGTGAAAGCCGATTTTCTACCCTCGGAATCCTGAAATATTGTTCTGAGCCGCATCCGCGCCGGCTGATCTGATCCTCATCATATTTTACAGCCCACTATAGCGAGCCGGCCTACTTGGAGTAGCGTAGCCGGGCTTGCTGCGGCTAATCGAACGTTAGTGCAGACCCGCGGCAACGTGGTGCCGCGATCCCCCCGAGAGCGTCGAAACTTGCCGCTTGTTTGTCCTTCGCAAGCGGCATAGTTTGTTTGCCGGCAAGCTAAAAAGCAGGCCACGCTACACGAGCAAATGTGAATATGTAAATTTGGGCCAGTTTTTGACCCTTGTTTGTGAGTTTGGGCCATCTTTTGCTTTAATATGTGGGCCACATTTTGGGTTATCTTTATATACTAAGTCATTGAAATTTAGAAAATGCGCTGGGCCAGCTTATGCCTGATCCGACACTTTTGTCGGTGTCGGGTCAGGCATAAGCTGGCCCATTCGGGGGCATAAAATGGCCCTGGGATGATTTCTGGCAGATGGGTTGCGAACGAGTCGGATGATCTGTTTTGGGGCGGCTCTTGGCCGGGAGATACGTAGCTACCGCAATGGACATCCGCTACGAAGGTCCCCGCTCCCCGGGATGCGGCAACCGCATGCTGGTGAGCAGAACCTGCCTGAAGTGGGAAGGTTGCGTAGTCGTATCGCAATGAATTTTCCGACGTGTGAACAAGTGGCTGACTGACAACGGCACGGAAGTTTGCCTCGTGGCGCGCCGAAAATGCCTTAAATGACTGCAAAGCCCTCTGAACCGGTCGGTTCGAAGGGCTACTCACAGAACGCATCCACCAGCGTGTCTGAATGCGGCGGAACACCGGAGCCCGGCAGATAGAGTTTGATCTACTTAAAGACTGACGGGCGAGGCCGTTAGGTGGAATGAAGCATGATTTACCCAATAGCCATCAGAACGATGGCGGGGTCTGGGCGGTGATAACCACAACGCGCTCGTCGAAGGTCTTATACCAGTGATCGACCGTCGAGGAGAATCGAATCGAGTCTCCGGGGCCAAGCAGGCTTTTCCGATCGCCGAGATGAATCTCTATCGATCCGGATAGCACGAATACGACCTCCTCGCCGTGGTGGCTGAAAGGCGCATCGGCGTTCGAGAAGGCGGGCGGTAGCTCGATGTAGAGCATCGAGAGCGAGCCTTGCAGGTCGGGTACGAGCAGCTGATACGTCATGCCGCTGTCTGCGAGCACCAAGCATCGCCGGGTGTGAGGGTGTATCACCTCACCGGACGGCGCATTGACCGTTTCAAAAAACGTGCCGATAGGAATCGCTAGCGTTCGCGAAAGCTGCGAAAGTGTCTCGATAGAGGGATTTCCCTTCCCGCGCTCGAGCTGGCTAAGCAGGCCGCTCGAAATGCCTGCTTTGCGTGCGAGCTCCGCGATGGTCATTCCGCGATGCTTGCGTTCGCGGGAGAGGATCGATCCGACCTCATTGATCAGATCGTCACTATTGCCTGATGGGCCAAAGCTTCGTTCTGTCACAGCCGATGAGCCTTTCCGGTCAAACGTCCATACGAGAGGGCGTGGTGCATTTGAATGAATCCATCTGCAATATATTGACAACCCGATTCGGGGTCCATACGGTTTCTTCAAGAAGATGGCCACAACGCAGATTGCTTCAGCGAATTTTCGTTGAAAAGGCCACTGAGGGAGGTTCACCCCCTCGCATCCTAGTTCGCACGCGGTCGAAATGGAGGGGCTTTGGCAATGCCTACAAAAAATTCTTTTACTGCGCTGGGTGTCTCCCGGCGCGCATTTATGCACAGCATGGGCCTGCTCGGGGCTGGTGGTCTACTCGCTGCGTATGGTGGTCACGGCTCCCGCGCCTTGGCCAGCACGGATGTGAATCTGGATTTTGCCGTCTGGACCTACGCGGTCGACGAGGTGGAGTCGAACATCAGAGCGTGGGAAGCAGCCAATCCGGGCATGACGGTGACGCTGCAAGACTACCCTTGGGACCACTACAAGGCGACCATGGTCCAGCGGCTGGCTACGAATACGCCGACGGATGTCCTTTACAATAACAGTTCCTGGCTCGCCGAGTTTGTCGGGGCAGATTGGGTCGTACCGATTTCAAAATATCTGGATTTCGAGAAATATCGCGACAAGATCATTCCGTACGCTCTCAGCGGCATGACTTATAATGGTGAGCCTTACGGGTTGCCTTACTACGCGGATATTGCCTCCTTCATCTGGAACCCGACTGTCGCGAAGGAGTACGGAGTGGACCGTGCTCCGACAAGTTGGGACGAAGTGATGGAAATGTCCGTGTCAATGCAGGGGAAGGGCTTGCGTAGACCGATCTTGTGGGAGTTCTCGCAGATCAATCCGAGCAGCCTGGACGAATTCATAGCCATGTCGATGTCGCGTGGCGGTGAGGTTTTTGACGCTGACCTGAATCCCATCTTTGAGGATCCGGACAGCCCGGCCTTCCAACAGGCGCAATTTATGGCCGATACCATTGAGCAAGGCCTTGCGGCCACCTCACCGACGGAGAACGACGCTGTTAGGGCAATGAACAGCGGCCAGCACGTTTTTACCTGCATGTACAACTACAATCTTGCCGCCATGAACAACACGGGCCAACCCCTGGCCGGACAGTTCAAGTTGGCAATGATGCCGGGTTCCACACGTGCGACGCTGGGCTATGTCCGCTTTTATAGTATCACCTCGATGGCCGAGGCCCGCGGTGACGCGGTAACCGCCGCGGCCGGCAACTTCATCGAGTCGATGGGCGGGGCCCCGGACGGTACCTTCACCATCCCGAAGAAGTGGGCGATCAATCGTGGGCTCGGCTTCGGTGTGTTGCCCTTGTTCGACGACCCCGAAGTCATCGACGCGTTCTCTACTTGGGTGGATGTTGAGACGCTGAAAGAGCAGCAGAAGCTTGCCCAGACCAAGAACGAGGCGAAGTGGACCGGAATTTGGGGCGACTTCATGTTGCGGGAGCTGTCCAAAATCTTCGCCGGTGAGACGACTGTGGCTGAGTCGATGAAGGCCTCGGCCGACAAGGCTCGAGAACTGAAAGAGCGGTATCAGTAATACGGTGGGTCGTATGAGTGTGTCACTCGGCCATGCCCGCCGGCGGCCGGCGCGCGTTTCGCGCGCCGGCTCCGGCGTCGACTACGAACGCCGCTGGGGTGGGATGATGCTCCTGCCCGCGGTGCTGGTGATCGGTGCGCTATCAATAGTACCGCTCTCGCGAGCAGTATATTCTAGCTTCCAGCAGACATCTCCGCTGCTTCCGTCAAAATTTATCGGTCTGGATAACTATATTGCGGTGATCGAAAGCAATGCCTTCTTTACGGCGTGGTTGGTCACACTGAAGTTTACCACGATAACTGTGGTATTGACGACTTTGATGGCTGTCATTTCCGCGTCAGTCTTGAACTCTTCATTCCGCGGCAGTTCATTGGTGAAGCCTTTGGTTCTGCTTCCTTGGGCAGTTCCGGGCGTTATTGCCGGTGTCATCTGGCGCTGGATGTTTAACAATAACTACGGCGCGATTAACACGATATTGCATGCCATTGGTGTCATCGACGAGTACGTCTATTGGTTGGGTGAGCCCAGTCTGGCGCTTCTCGCGGCAAGCATCGCGCAGACGTGGTCGTTGCTGCCGCTGTCGATCATCCTGATCTTGGCCGCACTTCAGAATATTCCAGAGGAACAGTACGAGGCGGCTCGTCTGGACGGCGCAAACAGTTGGCAGCTGTTTCGGTATGTGACGTTCCCGTATATCCGCACTGCGGTGATCATTGTCGCCCTCTACAACACGCTTATGGGATTAACCGCCTACGATATCGTCTACACAATGACGGCCGGCGGCCCGGGTACGGCGACATCCGTTATCAGCTACTTTACATGGTCGATCTCGTTCACCCAGTTGAACATCGGCCAAGGTGCGGCCCTTGCCACGATGATGGCCCTGGTTTCGATCGTATTCATCGTGGGGTTGCTGCGGATGCTGCCGAAGGGTGCGCTCAGTGATGTCGATTAATGGGCAACAACGCGTCGAGGCGGCGGCTCGCTACCTGTGGCTTGCCATCCTGCTGACATTCGTCCTGACACCGTTTCTTGTGACGTTGCTGGCCAGCATCACGCCGGATAAAGCGATCCTCTCTCAGCCGGCCCGCTGGTTCACGAGTGGATTCAATATCGACAACTACCTCTACATCCTGACCGGCAAGCTGCCCTCGCAGTACGAAGTCGAGGCCGGCCAAAGAACGATGAGCATGGTCAGCCAGGAGATCCGGTTCCTGCCAAGGGCGATGCTGCACAGCACCGTGGTCGCGCTGCTGGTGATGCTGTTCAATTTATTGCTGGGGGCGCCGGCTGCATATGCGCTGGTGAAGATGCGCATTCCGGGCAAGACCGCGGCCCTCAACTTCATCCTCGGCACCCGCCTCATTCCGTTGGTCGCGGTAGCTATTCCTTACTACGAGCTGATGCAGCAGTTCAATCTGACGAACACGTTGACATCACTGGTCATTATGTATGTCGGGCTGACCTTGCCGTTCATAATTCTGATCCTGTGCGTTGCTTTTCGCCAGATCGATCGCGCGATCGAGGAGGCGGCGCAACTGGACGGTCTCAACCCGCTGCAGATTCTCGTTCGGATCGTGGTGCCGGTCGCGGCGCCGTCGGTGGTCGGCGCCGGGTTGTTCGCGTTTATGCTGGCGTATTGCGAATTCCTCTTCGGCCTACTCCTCGCCACCAATCAAAGCGTTCGGACAATGCCGGTTTCGATGGCGAGTGTGTCAGTAAACCCGGACGTTTCATTAGGGCTGACCTGTGCGGGGATCATGATCGGCGTGTTGCCGACGTTGTTAGTGATCATCCCCGTCTGGCGGTACATGATCCGGGGACTTGCCGAGGGAGCAACAAAGTGACCGGTGAGCACCGCCGGCGGTCGCGTTAAGCGAGGAGACGACACACCATGAAACCTGCGCCCTTCATCTACCACGATCCGTCCGACCTCGAGTCAGCGATGCGATTGCTCGCGGAACTCGATGGCGATGTCGAGTTGACCGCCGGTGGGCAAAGTCTGATGCCGATGTTGAGCCTACGCGTCAGCCGCCCCGACCATCTGGTCGATCTGCGACGGATCGAGGGTCTGACCGGTGTGGATGTTTCCGAGTCCCATTTGGCCGTCGGGCCGATGACCACGCACCGCACGATCGAGACCAGTCCGGTTGTCCGCCGAGTGATGCCCTTGCTAAGCGAGGCAGCCGCACACATAGGTCATATCCCGATCCGGGAGCGCGGAACGATCGGCGGCTCCCTGTCGCTTGCCGACCCAACCGCGGAACTCCCGCTGGCTTCCGTGGTGCTCGACGCGGAAATGACGACGCAGAGCCTGCGCGGCCAGCGAAGCGTGCCGGCGGCAGAGTTCTTCCATTCCGCCCTGCAGACCGAGCTCGATGAAGATGAGATCCTCACTCGCATAACTTTCCCGCTACTCAGCGCCGGCACCGGAACGGCTTTCGCCGAGTTCTCACGCCGGAACGGCGATTTCTGCATCGTCGGCGTGGCGGCCGTGGTCGGCATCAAGGATGGCCGTTACGAGTCCGCCCGGATCGGGCTTTGCGGGGTGTCGGATCGGCCATTCCGCTCTACAGAGGCCGAAAAGCTGGTCGGGGAACCGGTTGGTGAGCGGACGACGAACTGGATCGCCGAAGCGGTCGCCGCGGAGTTCGATCCAATGGACGACGGACGCGCGGGAGTGGACGACCGGCGCGACATAGCAAGGGCCCTCATCCGGCGAACCCTGACGCTCGCCGGCCAGCGGGCGGCTGCGGCAGCGCCGACGGAGCAAGGAGAAACCCAATGACCGCACCCAAGCCCAGAACAATTCAGGTGACGGTAAATGGAGAAACCATTACCGCCTCAGTGCCGGATCGAAAGCTGCTTTGCGACTTTCTCCGCGAGGACCTATCGCTGACCGGCACCCACGTGGGCTGTGAGCACGGGGTCTGCGGGGCCTGTACAGTGTTGGTCGAAGGGCGGCCGGCGCGGTCCTGCCTTATGCTGGCAGTGCAGGCGGACGGCCGAGCGATCACCACCATCGAAGGGGTTTCCGGCCCGGATGGATCCCTGCATCCGGTGCAGCGCGCCTTCCACGAGCAACACGCGCTGCAGTGTGGCTTCTGCACGCCCGGCTTCATCATCAGCACCATTGCCTACCTCGAGGAGCGCGATCCGAGCGCGGGACCAGTCAGCGAAGATGAGGTGCGCGAGCACCTTTCCGGGACGCTCTGCCGCTGCACCGGCTACACAAACATCGTGCGCGCGGTGTGCCAGGCGGCCGCCGAACTCAGCGAATCATGAGATGAAAGGGAGCGCGCTGTGAGCAAAGCGGAAGAAAGCGCGGACGTGGCGGCTTCGGTCGCGGAGCAGCCGTTCATAGGGCAAAGGCTTCCCCGCAAGGAGGACCGCCGGTTCGTCATCGGCAAGGGCCGTTTCACCGACGACATCTCGGTGCCTGGTATGTTGCACGCGGCATTCGTGCGAAGCCCGCATGCCCATGCCAGGATAAGATCGATCGACACGGAAGCCGCGCTGAAATTGCCTGGTGTGGTTGCGGTGATCACGGGCCGTGAACTGGCTGAGTTCACTTCTCCGTTCGTCTGCCAACAGGAGGGCGCCGCGCCAATGGAGATGGACGCCTTGCCGGTGGACAAGGCCCGCTTCGCCGGTGACCCGGTGGCGTGCGTCGTGGCCGTGGATCGCTACGTCGCCGAGGATGGCGTGGATCTGGTCGAGGTGGACTGGGATGCCCTACCGCCGGTCCTCGATATGCATCATGCGTCCGACCCCGGCGTGCCACTGGTGGACGAAAAGATTCCGTCCAACCTGCACACACGTGAGACGCACCGCTATGGCGATATCGATGGGGCTTTTGCTCGCGCCGACCGGGTCGTAAAGGCTGAGTTCCGCTCGCAGCGCCTTACGCATGTGCCGATAGAGACCCGTTCGGTCGTCGCGACGTGGGACGAAGGCCGAGAGGAACTGACCTATTACGGCGCGGCGCAAACCGCGCACATCCTGCGAACGACGCTGGCCGACCGGCTTGGCCTTTCCGAGAACCAGGTGAGGGTCGTATCCCCCGATGTCGGCGGCGGATTCGGACTGAAGCTGCCGCTCTTCCGCGAAGAGTTCACGGTCGCGGCCATGGCGATGCGGCTGAAACGGCCGATCAAGTGGGTGGAGGACCGGCTGGAAAACCTGACCGCGTCCAACCACGCCCGCGATGACGCCGTGTCCGTCGAGGTTGCGGTGCTCAACGACGGCACCGTCCTTGGGGTACGCGCAAATCTATGGGCGGATTTCGGCGCTTACGCATTCTACCCGCCAAGCTACATCATCAACGTCATTGGTTGGCTCCTGCTTGGGGCGTACAAGATCGACAACTACGAGTATACGGTCAACGTCGCGATAACGAACAAGTGCCCTGCAGGCACCCTACGCGCGCCTATGGCAATCGTGACGTGGGCATCGGACGGCATGATGCACCGTGTCGCCGAGGAACTCGGCCTGGATCCTTTTGAACTCCGCCGCAAGAACATGCTCTCGCTCGACGATCAGCCTTACCAGTCGGCGCCCGGTTATCCGTATGAGGCTCTGACCCTGCGTGAGGGGTTCGACGAGACGCTGGCCAAGTTCGATATCGATGCCTTCCGGCGTGAGCAGGCGGACGCCGCCGAGAAGGGCCGATTGATCGGTGTCGGTATCGCGAGCGTGGTCGAGCCCACCACTTACGGCTCTGCCTGGTACAAAGCGTCCGGAGATGACGGCAGCGGCCACGAGGCTGCGACCGTCAAGCTGGAGCCGACCGGAGCGATCAACGTGACGGCCGGTATCGTGGGGACGGGCCAAGGCTACGAAACGTCGCTCGCGCAGGTGGTCGCAGATGCGCTCGGCAGCAGTCCTGCGAACGTCGACGTCAGGCTCGGCGATACGTACATCGCGCCCTATGGCATGGGGAGCAGAGGCTCGCGTGGTGCCGCCGCGGGGCACGGGGTGGCCTACCTGGCGGCCATGGATCTGCGGGAGAAGGTGCTCGGAATAGGGGCGCACCTGTTGCAGAGGCCGGCGGAGAGCCTGAAAATCGTCAACGACGAGGTCGTCACCCGAAGTGACGTTGGGGTGTCGGTTCCGGTTCGCGAGATCGCGCGGATCGCCTACAACGACCCGACCAGCCTGCCTGACGGCATGCTGCCTGGGTTGGAGGCGCATCGGACCTATGACCCCCCGTTCATGACGTTCTCCAATGCGACGCACCTGTGCCAAGTGGAGGTCGACGCCGAAACCGGCGGGGTCACGATCGTCAAGTACCGAGTGCACGAGGACGCCGGAACCCTGATCAACCCGATGATCGTGGACGGTCAGGTCCATGGCGGCGTCTCGATGGGGATAGGGCAGGTGTTGCTGGAAGAGACCCGCTATGACGAGCAGGGAATGAACGTGAGTGCCACCCTTGCGGACTACCTGATGCCGACGATGGATACCGTACCGATGATCGAGGTCGAGCATCTTGAGACGCCGAACCCGAACACACCCCAAGGTATAAAAGGAATGGCCGAAGGACCTGTGCAGGGCGCTGTCGCAAGTGTCGCGCTCGCGGTGCAGGATGCAGTGGCGCGCAGCGGCGGCCGGTTGGAGCAACTGCCGTTCACCCCGTCCCGGCTGCTCGGCGTCCTTCGGGCAAGCCGTTCAGGGTAAGTGGTCAGTCATCGGGCGGTGGTTTGCACGTGTGGGTCCACCGTGCTGCTGAGAGGTCGCTAGAAGGCTACGGCACTTTCAGCCTTGCTCGACGGAAGATGCGGTCGCCCACCCCGGGGTAGCCCCCGTTTGGCCGCCGACATGCCGATTTCTGCCCGATGGATGCGCGTCGCCCACTGTCGCCGTCACTCGACAACGGCGGCAGGCGCGTCGTGCTTGCAGTCGGGTACGAGGGGGTTCCGCGCCTGCGGGCCCATCCATGGAAAGCAGAGAAAGGACAGGCTATGAGTAGTTCTAACCAGCGTACAGTCATCAATGCGGAAGGGGTCGTCGATTGGGGCCTGCCTTATCCGCATGCCATCAAGTTCGGAAACCTGGTCTTCCTATCGGGTCAACTGGCCCAGGACGAGGCCACGGGGGAGCCCGTGGAGGGGGGCATCAAGCCGCAGACGCGCAAGGTGCTTGAGAACATCAAAGCTGTGTTGGAAGCTTCGGGCACGTCAATGGATATGGTGCTGAAGACAACCTGCTTCCTGATGGACCGTAACGACTTCGACGAATTCAATGTCGTGTACCGGGAATTTTTCCCGAAAGGGAAAGAGCCGGCCCGGTCAACCTTCCAGGTAGCCAAGCTGGCGCCAGGGTACATTGTCGAGATCGAAGTTATCGCTGGCATCCCGGATTAAGTCGTCCAATCTCATCGCATGGACGCGTCAGCCCCTGCCTGACGGTATCCGCGGACAAGAAGGATAGCCTGAGCGAATGCCTGCAGCCACCAGTGCTGGGCTCGATTGGTATCAACCGATCCTGTTGGAGTCCAGCCGGGCGTGTCCACTCTCAGCTCAGGTTATCTGTTCTGCGCTGTTCTGTGATGTAGAGGACAATGCACTGACGGTTAATGAGTCGATTCCCGCGACCACAGGAACTGGGAATATAGTCTCCTGTGGATTTTGTCGATGCATGGAAGGTGGCAGAAATGGCGAGCGTCTCGATTAGGAATGTCAAGAAATATTACAACCGAGTGGAAACCCTGAAAGACTTGTCCGTTGAAATCGAGGATGGAGAGTTCGTCATACTGGTCGGCCCTTCCGGCTGTGGGAAATCCACGCTGTTGCGCATGATTGCTGGTTTGGAAAGTATAGATGCCGGGGATATTTCAATCGACAATATAGTCGTAAATGACCTTCCGTCAAAGGAACGAGATATTGCCATGGTTTTCCAAAACTATGCGCTATATCCTCATATGACAGTTGCCAAGAACATGGAATTCTCTCTGCGCTTGGCGAGGCTGTCCAAGACGGAGATCAGCAAAAAGGTCGACGAGGCGGCCAAGATTCTCGGTCTTCAGGAGTTCCTTGATCGTTATCCCAAGCAGCTTTCGGGTGGACAACGGCAAAGAGTCGCAATGGGGCGCGCAATTGTTCGCGACCCGAAGGTTTTTCTCTTCGATGAGCCCTTGTCTAACCTTGACGCGAAATTGCGCGTTCAAATGCGCTCAGAGATTAAAGACCTGCATCGTCGGCTTGGCAGCACGATAGTTTACGTGACCCATGACCAGATCGAAGCCATGACCATGGCGGACAAGATTGTGGTTATGCGCTCTGGGGTCATCGAACAGATCGGCTCGCCTCTCGAACTCTACGACAGCCCAAAGACGCGCTTTGTCGCTGGTTTTATAGGATCTCCGTCCATGAATTTCGTTGAGGGTACGCTTACGAGATCCGGATTTAGAACTCTCGATGATGTCATGCTGCCCGTCGCGAACGCGGATCTGCCTGTGGAGGACATGCCGGCAGTTTATGGGATACGCCCTGAGCATCTGGCGCTCTCTGATGATGGGGTTTCCGCCAAGGTCGAATTGATTGAGCCAACCGGCTCGGAAACGCACATCGTGCTCAAGGTCGGCGGCCAACAAATCATAGGGGCATTTCGCGATCGTGTTGCATTTGGCTACGACGATGCCGTTAGCGTGGTGCCCGATCTGGATAAAGTTCATCTTTTCAATACTGATGGGCAGCGCATCAATTAGAGAGCGGTGAGGTGTCCCGCCTCGCCATTCGGAAGTGACGATCGACCGCCCGCCGCCTTCGCCACTGAGCGATGCTTGCGTGGCAGAATATCCTCGATGACGGAAAGGATTGTGTTATGTCGTCCGGAAGCGGAGTGCAGCCGAAAGTCGGTTTCATCGGGCTCGGGATCATGGGGCAGCACATGGCGGGGCATACCCTCGCCGCGGGCCATGAGCTTCATGTATACAACCGTACCCGGTCCAAGGCCAAGACGTTGGTTGAGCGGGGCGCCGTCTTGCACGATAACCCTGGCGCAGTTGCGGCGGCCAGCGACATCGTCATCACCATGGTGGGCTACCCCGCCGATGTTGAGGCGGTCTATTTCGAGGCCGGCGGAATTCTTGACAAAGCCCGGCCCGGATCGGTGCTCATTGACATGACGACATCAAGCCCGGCGCTTGCGGAGCGTATCGCCGAGGCCGCTTCGGAACGTGGGGTGACCGCGCTGGATGCGCCCGTGTCTGGTGGCGACGTCGGTGCGCGCGAAGCAAAGCTTGCGATCATGGTGGGCGGTGACGGGATGGCATTCGAACAGGCGTCACCTGTGCTGCGTACGATGGGGGCCAATATCGCGCATATGGGTGCCGCAGGTGCGGGGCAGCACACCAAGATGGCCAATCAGATCGCGATCGCTTCGACCATGCTCGCTGTTGCGGAGAGCATCACCTATGCACGCAGGGCGGGGCTCGACCCTGATGTGGTGCTCGACGTCATCGGCACCGGCGCCGCATCGAGCTTCCTGCTCAATGGGCTGGGGCGGAAGATGATCCGCGAGGATTTCGCGCCGGGATTCTTCGTCCATCACTTCGTCAAGGATATGACGATCGCGTTGGAAGAAGCTGCGCGCATGGGGCTCGATCTACCCGGTCTGGAACTCGCCCGTTCGCTTTACGATCGGCTCGTGAGTGACGGCTTTGGCGAAGAGGGTACCCAAGCACTTTATCGCGTCTATAACGCGATTCATGCGTAGGTTGGGCCTCGTCACATCTACGTGTAAGGGTTGCCGCGATCCGTTCCCGCCGCAAGGGTTCAGTCCACACTTTGCGGAGGATTGCATGTGCACCCGCAGCAACAGCCCTGGCGGCCTGTATTCGGAGTAGAGCCTGCACATCGTTCGGCGGATCGGATGGTGGGCGCGCCTGGGATTGAACCAGGGACCTCCTCGGTGTGAACGAGGCGCTCTCCCGCTGAGCTACGCGCCCCGGGCCCGAAAGACCCGGCAGTTTCAGGCGGTTATGTGGGGGCAGCATACAGGGCACACCGGCTTTAGCAACCCTGGTCACAGCGCGGTGGGACCACAGTGTGACCGCCTGGAAGGCCTGACCGAACCGTAGACCACACCTTAGCGGCCTTCGCTTGCCTACCATCAGCGTACTTAGCCGTGCTAAAGGGCAGGGGGAATCAACCAGAATCCGTGGACCATGCCTGAGATCACCCCAGACGAGTTCATCGCGAAGTGGAAGGCCTCCTCGCTGAAGGAGCGGTCGGCAGCCCAGGAGTACTTCGTGGACCTCTGTCGGCTCCTGGACGAGCCCACACCAGCTCAGGCCGACCCTGACGGCTCCTGGTACTGCTTCGAGCGCGGCGCCACGAAGACCACCGGCAGCGACGGCTGGGCAGATGTTTGGAAGCGCGGTCACTTCGCCTGGGAGTTCAAGGGTAAGAGAAAGGACCTGACCGCAGCCTTCTCGCAGCTCCAGCAGTACGCCCTCGCGCTGGAGAACCCGCCCCTCCTGGTGGTCTCCGACATGGAACGCTTCCGGGTCCACACGAACTGGACCAACAGCGTCTCCAAGGTCCATGAGTTCGCGCTGGAGGACCTACGGGACGCCAATGTCCGGCAGAAGCTGAAGTGGGTCCTGTCCGACCCCGAGAAGCTCCGTCCGTCGCAAACGCGGCAGGGGCTCACCGAGGAAGCGGCGGCAGAGTTCGCAGAGCTAGCCAAGCGGCTCCGTCAGCGCGGCTACGAAGCCCAGCAGGTGGCCCACTACGTCAACCGGCTGGTCTTCTGCATGTTCGCGGAGGACGTGAACCTGCTGCCCAACGAGATGTTCCGGCGGATGCTGGAACACGCGCTCGCAGACCCCAGCGAGTTCGAGCGGCTCGCGTCCGATCTCTTCGAGGCCATGAAGGGCGGTGGACGCATCGGCTTCGAGAAGGTGGCATGGTTTAACGGCAGCCTGTTCGATGACGCTGAGGCCATCCCGCTCCACAAGGATGAGATCGAGCTGACGCTGAAGGCCGCGAAGCGCGACTGGTCAGAGATCGATCCGAGCATCTTCGGCACCCTGTTCGAGCGCGGCCTGGACCCGGACAAGCGTAGCCAGCTAGGCGCCCATTACACTGACCGCGACAAGATCATGATGCTGGTGGAGCCTGTCGTAGTCCGGCCTTGGCGGGAGCAGTGGGAGAAGACGCGGGAGAAGATCAGGGAGCTGACCGAGAAGGCGGAAAAGGCGAAGAACAAGGGCCAGCGCACCAAGCTCCTGAACGACGCTGAGGAGGCATACAGGGAGTTTCTAGATGAGCTGCGGGAAGTCCGAGTGTTGGACCCGGCTTGTGGCTCGGGGAACTTCCTGTACCTATCTCTCCAGGCTCTGAAGGACCTCGAACACAAGGCAGGGCTGGACGCGGAGACCTTCGGACTAAACCGCGAGTTCCCCTCGGTCGGCCCCCGTCAGGTGAAGGGCATTGAGCTGAACCCGTTCGCCGCCGAACTCGCGCGGGTGACCATCTGGATCGGTGAGATTCAGTGGATGCGGCGGAACGGCTTCAACGTGTCCATGAGCCCAGTGCTGAAGCCGCTCGACACCATCGAGTGCCGAGACGCGATCCTCGCGCCTGACGGTAGCGAGCCGAAGTGGCCGGAGGCGGATGCGATCATCGGCAACCCGCCGTTCCTTGGTAACAAGAGAATGATAGCCTACCTTGGCGAAGACTACGTATCGCGTCTCAGGTCTGTTTACTGTGATCGACTTTCCGGTAACATAGACTTAGCAGGACGCTGAAAAACCCGGCCGAGGCGCGCTCAACCGTTGGATTTTCGGGCGGCGATGTCTGAGCGCGGGCTGGGATCGAGGGCGTTGCATTCCCGGCGGTGGTGGA
>NZ_QPMH01000024.1 GCF_003344765.1 Ferruginivarius sediminum
TGAGCGACAGCCCTTCCTCGGTGAGGATTTCGTAAAGGGGAATGTTCCGGCTGATGTAGCGGAGTGGCTGTACGCCGCTACATCAGCCGGAACATTCCCCTTTACGAAATCCTCACCGAGGAAGGGCTGTCGCTGATCGAACACAATGCCGACACCATCCTGGAAGAGGTCGGCATCGAGTTCCGTGACGACCCCGAGGCGCTGCGCCTTTGGAAGGACGCCGGCGCCGACGTGGACGGAGAGCGCGTGCGCATCCCGCGTGGCATGGCCCGCGAGCTGTTGAAGCAGGCCCCGGCAGAGTTCACCCAGCATGCCCGCAACCCGGAGCGCTCGGTGCAAATCGGCGGCAACAACACGGTCTTTGCGCCGGTCTACGGCCCGCCGTTCATCCGCAACCTGGACGAGGGGCGCCGCTACGCCACGCTGGCCGACTTCCAGAAGCTGGTGAAAATCATCTACATGACGCCGGGGCTGCACCATTCCGGCGGCACCGTGTGCGAGCCGGTCGACGTGCCCGTGAACAAGCGGCACCTCGACATGGTGTACACGCACATGCGCAACTCGGATAAGCCCTTCATGGGCTCGGTCACCGCGCCGGAGCGCGCGGAGGACACCGTGGCGATGGCGAAGTTGCTGTTCGGCGAGGAATTCGTCGACAACAACACCTGCATCATCAACCTGATCAACGCGAATTCGCCGATGACCTTCGACGCCACCATGCTGGGCGCGCTGAAGGTCTATGCGGCGGCCGGGCAGGCCTGTATCGTCTCGCCGTTCATCCTGGCGGGCGCCATGGCGCCGGTCACGATTGCCGGCACGCTGACGCAGACACTGGCCGAGGCAATGGCCGGCATGGCGTTCGCGCAGCTCGTGCGGCCCGGCGCGCCCGTGGTCTTCGGCTCGTTCGCCAGCTCGATCTCGATGCAGTCGGGTGCGCCCACCTTTGGCACGCCCGAGCCGGCGCTGGTGCTTTACGGCTGCTCGGCGCTGGCGCGCCGCCTGGGTGTGCCCTTCCGCTCGGGTGGTTCGCTCTGCGGCTCCAAGGTGCCGGACGCGCAGGCGGCTTACGAAAGCGCCAACACCCTGCTGCCGACGGTGCTTGCGGGCGTCAACTTCGCGCTGCACTCAGCCGGCTGGCTGGAGGGCGGGCTGGTGTCGTCCTTCGAGAAGCTGGTGATGGACGGCGACCAGCTTGCGATGATGCACAACATGCTGGCGGGTGTGGACCTGTCCGAGAACGGCCAGGCGATGGACGCCATCCGCGAGGTCGGCCCCGGCAGCCACTATCTGGGCGCCACTCACACGCAGGCGAACTTCCAGACCGCCTTCTTCCGCTCGCAGATCGCCGACAACAACTCCTTCGAGCAGTGGGAGTCCGAGGGCGGCCAGGATGCCAGCCAGCGCGCCAACGCGCTGTGGAAGAAGCGGCTGGAGGAATACCAAGACCCTGGCCTCGACCCGGCCATCGACGAGGCGCTGCAGGATTTCGTCGCCCGCAAAAAGGAATCGATGCCGGATAGCTTCTCGGCCTGATAACCCGAGCCCGGGCACTCCTGCACGGAACCGATCCCCGGAAAGGCCGTTTTACTACCCGAAAATGATTATCGACGCCGGGCCGCGCTGGGAGTGATACTCCCAGCGCGGCCGGTGCTGATTCGGGAAGGGAACGGCATGGATCAGGCAAGCAACCTGGAGGGTGGCGAAACGCTTCAGCGCGCGATGGAACTCGTCACCTCTTATGGGATGAGCGTGCTGGGCGGTATCGCCATTCTCATCGTCGGCTGGATCGCGGCGAACTGGATCTCCGGCGGCGTGCGGCGCAGCCTTACGCGCGCCAAGCGGGTGGACGATACCTTACGCGGCTTCCTGGTCAGCCTTGTCAAATACGTCATCCTGGCCTTCGTCGTCATCGCCGTGCTGAGCCAATTTGGCGTCCAGACGGCCAGCCTGATCGCCATCTTCGGTGCCGCCGGCCTCGCCGTCGGCCTGGCCCTGCAAGGCACGCTGTCGAACGTGTCGGCGGGGGTGATGCTGCTGCTGTTCCGCCCGATCAGGGTCGGCCAGTATGTCGAGGTCGCCGGCCAGGCCGGCACGGTGCGGGAGATCAACCTGTTCGTGACCGAGCTTGCCACGCCCGACAACGTGCAGATCATCATCCCGAACTCGCAGGTCTGGGGCACCTCGGTGGTGAACTATTCCCACCACACGACCCGGCGGGTGGACTTCACGCTGGGCATCGCCTACGCCGACAGCATCGAGCGGGCGATGAGCGCGATCCATGAGGTGCTGAAAGCGGAGAGCCGAATCCTGGGCGAGCCGGAGCCGCAGGTCGTCGTCGGCGCGCTGAGCGACAGCTCGGTCGACATCATCGTCCGCGTCTGGGCCAAGGCGGAGGACTACTGGCCAGTGAGGTTCGATCTGACCAGGAAGTTCAAGGAAACCTTCGACGCAAAGGGCATTTCCATCCCCTTCCCGCAGCGTGAGGTGCACGTCTTCGAGCACAAATCCGAAACGACCGAGCGCAAGTCGGCGTGAGCCTTGCCGCGAAACCGTACAGTCGGCCGGCGGCGGCTATTGGCGGGCGGCGCGCAGCAGGCGCAGCAGCGTCACTTGGTCCGGCAGGCCCGTCTGTTCCAGGCCCTCGGCGGCCTGGAACGCCTTGAAGGCGTCGCGCGTACGCGGGCCATAGGCGCCGTCGATACCGCCGTCGTAGAACCCGGCCTCGGCCAGGGCCTGCTGCGCACGCTTCAGGACGGTGGTATAGACCATCACCTGCTTGCCGCCGGCCTCCGTCGTCACCGGCTCATCCCGCACCTTCAGGCGGTGCGGCTCAAGCTCGCGGACCATGCTGGAAATGGCTTGGAAAAAAGGTACGTCCGGGTTGTTGGTGCAGAACCCGCGAAGCAGGGCGGCCAAAAGGTCGATGCCCTCGAACGGCGTAACGTCGTAGGTGTCGTCCGAAACCTGATTGTAGGCCGTGAGGTAGCCCTCGATCCAGCCGCCGTAGTTGTAGTACTTCGCCGAACGCTCCTTCGCGGCCGCGACGAACTCGCGGCAGGCTGTCTGCCCGACCCCTTCCACGGCGAATGTGCCGTCGGTGTCGGCCGCGCCGGCCGGTTGGGCGTGAAAGACAAGGGTGGCGACAGCCGCGGCAAGCGCAAAGCCGCGGATTGTACGACCAGACAGGCTCTCCATGATCGCTCTCGCATCGTTTCCGGGTTTGCGCGCAGGCTACAGGAAGCGTGGGGGTCCCGGAAGACACCCAATACCCGACGCCGGAGCTGAGGGGATGACCGATTCGCTTGCGAGGCCGCCTGGGCCAAGCCACCGCTATTGGTCTGGCGTGGCCGGCGCGGCGCCCAAAGCGGCGACACCGTCGCGATGATCACGCGCGAAACCTGCCGCGATACGATGAAGGGCGCCCCGCATGACTATCGTGTCCGAATGTCATTGTCGTCCGGCGAAATCCTGACGGGTTGCTGTAACCAAACGAGGTAGGAACAAGAAAGCAGTTGTCTTTCTCCACGGCAAACAAACATTGTGTTTCAATGAATCGGCATTTGGTTTTGGAGTTTGCTGAATGAACCTCATCCGCATCATCCTCGCCATCTTCCTGCCGCCCGTGGCCGCCTTCCTGACCGTCGGGCTGGGCCTGCATTTCTGGCTGAACCTGATCCTCACGCTGATCTTCTTCGTGCCGGGCATGATCCACGCCCTGTGGCTCGTCGTCAGCCATGCCCAGAAGCCGGGAACCGGGCAATGAGCAGCAGGGTGCTTCACTGCATCCTGCTGGCCAGCACCATTGCCCTTCCCACGCAAGGCACCTGGGCACAGTCGGCAATGCCGACGCAGGGCGACTCCGGCGAGGGGCGCTATCAGATCGTGCGGGCCAGCGAGACGCGCGTCTGGCGGCTGGATACCAAGACCGGGGAGATCGCCGTCTGCACCCTGGAAGGCGATCGCCTCATCTGCTCCACCAGCACGGGCGCGGCCACGCCGCCGGAAAAGAGCTACGAGGCACTTCAGGAAGAGCGCCAGCAGCACGAACAGGCCGAGGCCGAGGAACAGATCGCGTTCCTTGACAGGATGCTGGAGATGATCCGCGAACTCATGGCCTACGCCATCCGCAGCAAGAACGGCGAAGGCGAAGGTCAAGGCGCGCAGCCTTGATCCCCTACCCCGTGCTCTCCACGCCGTTCGCTTCGGCGAGGTCGTCGAGGAAGCGCGCGGCGACACCGGTGAGGGCCGTCTGGAACTCCTCCACCGCCGCCGGAACCCCCTCGCCCTGCACCGGCGAGCGCTCGATATAGCGCTTGTGCAGGACGAGCCGGCCATCCGCCGTGCGGGTGACGTTGATGTCGAGAGCGATTACCACCTCGGCGCCGCCGCCGCCGCGGATGGTGTGCTGAAGCTGGTTCAGCTTGCCCGTCACTTGGTAGTCGCTGCGCACGCGGGCTCCCGGCGTGACCACGCGTGGCGCCGCCCGGGACTGGCGCAGGGCGTTCACGATCGCTTCCTGCAACAGCAGCGTCGGCGAATCGACCCAGTAGTGATAGCTGTACTGGCGCAGCGCCGGCCCGCTTTCCTGATAGATCACCGCCCGCTCCGAGGTCAGGCCATCGGCCTCGAAGCGCGTCACCTCCACAGTGCCGTCCAGGACCGGCATGCCATAGCGCCGCCCCGGATCGTCGATGGCCAAACGATAGAAGCTGTCCCGCGGCACGCTGCCGCCGCCACCGCACGCGGCCAGCACCAAGCCCGATCCCGCCAGCAGCAGAAGGTCGCGTCGCCGCATGGCCCTCACCTCTCCCCGGAACTTGTCCGGCCGCCCAGCAGGAGGCCCGGATTCTGGCGGATCTCGCGCGCGAACTCGTGCATGTTGCGGCTCGTGCCCTCCAGGTTGTAGCTGATCGCGTCGATGTGCTCGGAGACCACGCGCAGCGTGTAGCGCAGGTCCTTCACGCTCTGGCTCACGGCCTCCGAATTCTCGGAGACGGTGTCGTCCAGGGATGCGATCAAGCCGTCGATCCTCTTTTGACTACGTCGCAGCTCCTGGGCCAGTTGCACGAATTCCTCGGAGAAGCCGCGCATGTTCGACAGCGTCCGGCGGACGTCCTGACGGTTGGCGTCGCCGAGAAGCCCCTCGCTCAGGTTCTTCGACGCCTGCTCCAGGTTGGCCAGGGTGCGGCGGATCAACGCCAGGTTTTCCGGCGAGGCGACACCGTCGTTCAGCCGCTCGGTGAAATTCTCCAGGTTTCCCGTGACGCGCGGGGCGGTTCCGGCCAGTGCGCCCGTCGTGCTTTCCAGATCGTCCAGCAGGCGTGGCGCGCGTTCCGTCATCAGTCTGCCGAAGGTGTCGACATAGCGGTTCATCTTGTCCAGGAGCGGCATCAGGCCCTCCCGGTTCAGGCTGTTGATCTCGCCCGCCACCTTCGACACGGCCGCAAAGACATCGGCCGACGCCCCCGGCTCGATCATCGCGCCGGGCTCCAGCGTCCGCGCCGCCTGACCTTCCTGTATCTCGATGCCCACGCCGGCCAGCAGGCCGCTGGAGGCAATCACCGCCTGGCTGTCCTCGGGGATCGGGAAGCCCTTGCGGACCGACATCTCGACCCGGAAGCGGACATCCCCGTCGGCGGTCAGCGGCTCAACGCTTTCCACTTGGCCGACGGGATAGCCCTCGAACATAACCTGTGTGCCGAACGCCACCCCGGAGACATTGTCGTAGACGGTGTAATAGCTGTCCCTGGCGCCCGTGCGCCCCGTCAGCAGGGCGATGGCGACCAGGAAGCCGGCCACCACCAGAATGACGAAGGCCCCGACAGCGACATAATTGACCCGGCTGCTGCGCATGCGGTTCGCCTAAACGGTTTCCGGAGGGGAAAGCATGATCATCAGTGTATGCCTCCCGTCAATCGTTGGAGGTATGCGTCGGGGTCCTGCTCCTGCCCCTCGGGCCGCCGGTTCAGCAGATCCTGAACGCGCGCGTCCTCGCTGGCCCGCACTTCCTCCGGCGTGCCGACGATGCGGATCTCGCCCTGATCGAGCACGCAGATGCGATCGGCAATGGTGAACGCCGACTCCAGTTCGTGCGTTACGACGACGATGGTCATGCCGAAGGCGTCGCGCAGGTTCAGGATGAGCTGGTCGATGGCCGACGCCACCACCGGGTCCAGGCCGGCCGAGGGCTCGTCGCAGAACAGGATCTTCGGGTCCATGATGATGGCGCGGGCGAAGGCGGCGCGCTTGACCATGCCGCCGGACAGCTCGGCGGGCATCAGGTCCTCGAAACCGGCCAGGTTCACCACCTCCATCTTCATGCGCGCCATGATGCGCATCGTCTGCTCGTCCAGCTTCGTGTGCTCGCGCAGCGGCAGCATGATGTTCTCGCCAACGGTCATGGAGGAGAACAGCGCCCCGCCCTGAAAGGCGACGCCCATCTTGCAGCGCAGCTTCGTCAGCTCGACCTGGGAGAGCTTGCTGATGTCCCGGCCCAGAATCCGCACCGTGCCCGAGGTCGGGTGCAGCAGGCCCAGAAGGTGGTTCAGCAGCGTGGACTTGCCGCTGCCGGAGCCGCCCATGATCACCATGATCTCGCCCGGCTGGATGCCGAGGTTCAGGTCCTTCAGCACGTGCCTGTCGCCGTAATGGGTGTTGAGGTGGCTGACCTCGATCACCGGCCCGCCGGCGCCGGCCGCCGTTTCGTCCGCATCCGGCAGGATCTGTGAGGTTGCCTGGCTCATCGGGTCAGCAGGAACACGAAGATCATGTCGGTGATGACGATGGCGCTGATCGCCTGCACAACCGCGCGCGTGGTGGCCCGGCCGACGCCCTCGGCCCCGCCGGTGACGGACGCCCCGTTGACCACGCCGATCAGCGCGATCAGCACCGCGAAGATGGCGCTCTTGCCAAGACCGTGCAGAACGTCGTCCAGGGCGATAGCGTCGAGCACCTGGTCGAAATAGGCGCCAAGGCTCATCCCCAGGTCGATGGAAACGAAAAGCCCGCCGCCCAGCAGCGCGACGCAGTCGGCCCAGAAGGTCAGCACCGGCACCATCACCAGCATGGCCAGCAGCGCCGGCGTCACCAGAAAGCGTACCGGCGCGATGCCGATGACCCGCAGCGCGTCGATCTCCTGCGTGATCCGCATGGTGCCGATGCGCGCCGCCAGCGCCGAGCCGGAGCGGCCAGCCACCAGGATACCGGTGATGAGCGGCGCGAACTCTCGCGTCACCGAAAGCGCGATGCCCAGCGTGACCCTCGATTCCGCGCCGAAGGTGCGCAGCGTGTGGATGCCCTGGATCGCCAGCATCACACCGATGGTCATCGCCAGCACGGTGACGATCGGCACCGCGAGGACACCGATCTCCATCGCCTGCTGGAACACCTGATGGATGCGCACCGGCTGCCGCCGGGCATGGCCGACGACCAGCCACATCACCCCCTCGCCCAGCAACGTGGCGGCATAGCCAACCTCGCCGATACCGGTCACGGCGGCGCGGCCGATACGGTCGAGGAGCCCCGTGACGCCGCCATCGCGAGAGATCGCCATCAGGCCTCCCCGAAGCCGATGTCGATGTCGGGCAGGATCGGGAATATCCGGTCGAGCTGGGCGATCTTCAATACGCGCATGGCGCCCTCCGGCACGCGCGCCAGGGCAAAGCGCAGGCCGTCCTTGCGCGCCCGCTGGAACGCCTCGATCAGGCTGGCGACACCCGACGAATCGATGTAGCTGACGCCGTTGAGATCGATAAGCAGGTCCCGCTTGCCCTCGACGCGCTCCAGCAAGGTACGGCGAAGCTGGGAGGACACCTCCAGATCCACCTCGCCGGCAAGGTGCAGCACGTCCACGCCGCCGTGCCGCTCGCTCTGCATCTCCAGGTCCCGCGCCATCACTCGATCCGTTTCACCAGTTTCAAGATGTTCCCGGCCCCCTGCGTCGGCGGCTCGAACTCCACGCTGTCCGCCGCCGCTTGGATCAGATGCGTGCCAAGCCCGCCAGGGCGCAACTCGTCGAGCGGACGCGGCTGGATGCCCGCCGGATCGACAGGTTCGGCATAGTCGATCAACCGGATGACCGCGTTGTCCCCCGCGCGCTCGATACGAAGCAGGATAACGCCTTTGGGATCGCCCTTGTAGGCATAGCGGATAATGTTCTGGCACGCCTCGTCCACGGCACTCACCAGCCCCTCGACCACGCCGGGCGAGCAATCGAGTTCGCGCGCGGCCTCGCCCACCACCCGGCGGATCAGGCGCAGCCGCGCGGGCAGCGCGTGAACGCGCAGTTCGCAGACCATCTCGTCCGACTCGGAGTCGCCGCTTCGCACGACGTCGCGCCCCCCGGTCATGCGTCCGGCCCCTGCACCATGACCAGGGTCAGGTCGTCCGCCGGGGCGCCGCCGCGCGGCGCCACCTGCTCCACGATGCGGCGGATGCGCTCCCCGGGAGGCAGGTTCTCACCCTCCACGGTACGGATGAGATCGGCGATGCCGTCCTGCCCCCAGGGTTCGCCGTCGGGGCGGCGCGCCTCGGTCAGGCCGTCGGTGAAGAGGTAGAGGCGGCGGCCCTTCAGGACGATTCCGGCCGCGTCCTCTTCGTGTTCGAAATCGAGTTCCGGCAGGATGCCAAGCGGCGGCGCATGGGCGCGCACGCACTCGCCGACATCGGCCTCCCTGCCGTCGGCGGCGTAGAGCAGCGCCGGCTCGTGCCCGGCGTTGGCCAGCCGCGCCACGCCGCTTTCCGGGTCATAGATGCCGCAGGTCATGGTGACGAACATGCCCTGCGTCGCGGTTTCGTTCAGTTCCCGGTTGATGCTGGCGAGCACGGCGGCGGGGTCGTCCGCCGTCTTCGCTAGATAGCGGAACAGGCTGGCAGTCTTGGCCATCAGCAGCGAAGCGTTGACGCCCTTGCCGGAAACGTCGCCGACGTTGAACCACAGCCGGCCGTCCGGCCGCGCCACGATGTCATAGAAATCGCCGGAAACCTGCCGCGCCGGCCAGTTGATACCATGAACCGGATAGTCATCCGGGCAGTCGGCGGGCAGGAAGCTCCGCTGGATCGAGGCCGCCAGCTCGATCTCCCGGCGCAGGCCCTCGCGGGCCACCATCTCGGCGGCCAGCCGGGCGTTGATCAGCGCCAGCGCCGCCGACGCCGCCAGCGCCTCCAGCAACCGCCGGTCGCGGTCGTCGAACAGCCGGCCGCCGCGCTTGTTGATCAGCTCGATCGCGCCCAGCAACTGGTCGCGCACGCCCAGCGGCGCGCAGAGGACCGAGCGCGTGGTGAGCCCGGTCTGCTCGTCGACGTTATCGGCGAAATCCGGGTCCTTTGCGGCATCCCGGACAATCTGCGAGTGTCCCGTCTGCACCGCGCGGCCAACGATGCCGGCATCGGACGCCAGTCGCAGGCCCGCGATGTCCACCGGGCCATAGCAGCCACGGCAGACGAGCGTGCCGTCCTCAAGCACGAATAAAGAAGCCGCTTCCGCATCGAGCGTATGCGCGATACGCTCCAGCCCGCGCTGCAAGGTCGCGTCGATATCCTGCGATTCGGCGAAATCGCGGCTCATCTCCGCGACCAGGGCGAGATGATCGATGGTGTCCGCCGGCACGGCGGTGGCTGTACGGCCGGTCATGCCATTGTCCACGGATAGGGCCTCGCGCGCCTGGAAGGCTAGCCGAGCGATAGGGCCGGCGGCAAGCTTGGCGCGACCCGGGGTCGCACCGTGGCCGGTATGGGATGAGGACATCACTTGATGTATAAAACCACCACTTTCGACGAGGGGGCGGACCGGCGTGCCGGTTCCCCGGCGGCCAAGCGGAGAGCAGACCTGCGATGATCGTCGAACTCGGCCACTTTGCGCTCGTGCTGGCACTGTTCACGGCGCTGATCCAGGCGGTCCTGCCGATGTGGGGCGCGCAACGGCGGATTCCGGGCTTCATGGCGCTGGCGACGCCGGCGTCGGTGGTGCAACTGGCTTTGATCGCCGTCGCTTTCCTGGCGCTCATGCACGCCTATGTCACCAGCGATTTCACCGTGCTCAACGTGGTGCAGAACTCGCACTCGCTGAAGCCGATGCTCTACAAGATCTCCGGCGTTTGGGGGAACCACGAGGGCTCGCTGGTGCTGTGGGTGTTGATCCTGGCGCTGTTCGGGGCGATCGTCGCGGTGTTCGGGCGCAACCTGCCGCCGACGTTGAAGGCGCGGACGCTGTCGGTACAGGCGCTGATCGCGGTCGGCTTCCTGCTGTTCATGCTGTTCACCTCCAACCCGTTCGAGCGGGTGTTCCCGCCGCCGGCCAACGGGCAGGACCTGAACCCGCTGCTGCAGGACCCCGGCCTCGCCTTCCATCCGCCGATGCTCTACACCGGCTATGTCGGCTTCTCGATCGTGTTCTCCTTTGCAGTCGCGGCGCTGATCGAGGGCCGGGTGGATGCCGCCTGGGCGCGCTGGGTGCGGCCTTGGACGCTGCTGGCCTGGGTGTTCCTCACGCTGGGCATCGCGCTTGGAAGCTGGTGGGCGTACTACGAACTCGGCTGGGGCGGCTGGTGGTACTGGGACCCGGTCGAGAACGCCTCGTTCATGCCGTGGCTGGTCGGCACGGCCCTGTTGCACTCCGCCATCGTGGTGGAGAAGCGCGACGCGCTGAAGACCTGGACCATCCTGCTGGCGATCCTGGCCTTCTCGCTCAGCCTGATCGGCACGTTCCTGGTGCGCTCGGGCGTGCTGACCTCGGTGCACGCCTTCGCCACCGACCCGGACCGGGGCGTTTTCATCCTGGGTCTGCTGATCGTCGCTATCGGCGGCAGCCTGCTGCTCTATGCGTGGCGCGCGCCGACACTGAAGGGCGGCGGCCTGTTCGCGCCGATCAGCCGCGAGGGCGCGCTCGTCCTCAACAACCTGCTGCTCTCCGCCGCCGCGGCGACGGTGCTGATCGGCACGCTCTACCCGCTGTTCCTGGAGGCGCTGGGCGGTGGCAAGGTGTCGGTCGGCCCGCCCTACTTCAATGCCACCTTCATCCCGCTGATGCTGCCGATGATCGCGGCGCTGGGCGTTGGTCCGCTGCTGGCCTGGAAGCGGGCCGATCTGAAGGGCGCGCTGTCGCGCCTGAAGCTCGCGTTCGTGGTGACGGCGGTCGTCTTCGCGGTCATGGGCTACCTGCTGTGGGGCCGCAGCATCTTCGGCGTGCTCGGCATGGCGCTGGCGGCGTGGCTGGCGACGGCTGTCGCCATCGAGTTCGCCGAGCGTTGCGGCGTCGGAAAGCGCGGCGGTCCGGCCACGTGGCTGAAACGTGCCCGTGGCATGCCGCGCGCGGCCTGGGGCATGACGCTGGCGCACTTTGGCCTTGCCGTCTGCATGGTCGGCATGACCGGCTCCGCCCTGTGGCAGAGCGAGGAGATCCGCGTCATGCGCCCCGGCGAGACGGCGCAGGTCGGCGGCTATAGCTACACGTTCGAGGGCGCCGAGCAGGTCGAGGGGCCGAACTACACCGCCACGCGCGGACACTTCACCGTGACCTCCGGCGGCGACCTCATCGCCAACCTGGATCCAGAGCGCCGGCGCTACGTCGTCAGCGGGCGCGAGACGACCGAGGCGGCCATCGTGACCCGGCCGCTGGGCGATCTCTTCGCGGTCATCGGCGAGCAGCAGAGCGGCCAGGCGTTCACCGTCCGGCTTTACTTCAAGCCGGTCGTGTCCTGGATCTGGTCGGGCGCGCTGTTGATGGCGATCGGCGGGCTGTTCAGCCTCAGTGACCGGCGCCTGCGCGTGGGCGCCCCGACACGCCGGGGTGCCCCGCGCGGCGGCGTGGCGCAACCATCGTTCGGCGCCGCCCGGCGGGAGGATTGAATACGGTGCGCGGAGCGATCCTGTCCCTTGTCCTCATTCTCCTGACGGCCCCCGCGTTGGCGGTGGAGCCGAAAGAGATGCTGGACGATCCGAAGCTGGAACAACGGGCGCGTGAACTGTCCGCCGAGATCCGCTGCCTGGTCTGCCAGAACCAGTCCATCGACGAATCCAACGCCGGGCTCGCCGAGGACATGCGCCTGCTGATCCGCGAGCGCATCAAGGCTGGTGACAGCAATGCCGAGATCAAGGACTACCTGACCGCCCGCTACGGCGACTTCGTCCTGCTGAAGCCGCCGATGAAGCCGGAAACTTATATCCTGTGGTACGCACCCGCAGTGCTGGTCGTCCTTGGCGCCTTCGGCGTCGGCGTCTATTTCTGGCGCCGCCGGCGCGGCGGCGCTTCGGCCAGCGACCATCTCAGCGCGGCGGAGCAGCAGCGCCTGCGCAAAATCCTGGAAGAACGCGACGGGGCCGCATGATTTTCTGGATCCTTGCCGCGCTGATGGCGGCGGCGGTCGTGGCGGCGGTGGCATGGCCGCTGCTACGCAGCCGGAAGAACGCGCGCCAGGCAGCGGACTACGACATCGAGGTCTATCGCGACCAGCTTGCCGAGGTGGAGCGCAGCCACGAGCGCGGCCAGATCGGCGACGCCGAGGCCGAGGCCGCGAAGGCGGAGATCGGGCGGCGCATCCTGGCCGCGGATCAGCGGCGCAGCGCGGCGGAGGATATGGTCGGCGCCTCCAGCGGCCTGCGGCGGGCACTGGCCGCGATCCTGGCCGTCTCCGTGCCGGCCGGCGCCGTCGGGCTCTACCTGGAACTCGGCTCCCCCGGCATGGAGGGGCTGCCGTTCGCCGAACGCGATATCCAGGAAAGCGGCACGCAGGTCGCGCGCGGGAACGGCGGAGGCGGCAATGGCAACGGCCAGCAGGGCCAAGCGCCGCAACTGCGGGAAGCCGAGCAGAACCTCGCCGCCCGGCTGAACGAGAACCCTCGGGATGCCGATGGCTGGGTCCTGCTGGGCCGCACGCGAATGGCGATGGGCCGCTACGAAGGCGCCGCCGAAGCCTTTGGCCGGGCGCGTGATTTGCGACCGGAGGACCCGAACGTCGCCGCGATGTTCGGCGAGTCGGTGGTCATGGCCTCGGGCGGAACCGTCACGCAGGCCGCCGAAACCGCCCTCAAGGCGGCGGCGAAGGCGAACCCCGGCGACACGCGCACACAATACTATCTGGCCCTGGCGGAGTTGCAGAAAGGCAATGCCGAGACCGCGCTGAACCAGTGGGCGGCGATGGTGAAGGCCGCGCCGGCCGACGCACCCTGGCTGGAGGTGGTTCGCCGGCAGATGGCCGCCGCCGAGGAGCAGCTCGGCCGCGAGCCCGGCACCACCTTCGCCGAAGTGAAGCCCGAGGCTCCGGCCGGGGCCGACGGCGCTTCCGGCCCAACGCGGGAACAGAAGCAGGCGGCGCAGGACATGTCGCCGGACGAGCGCCGGCAGATGGTGCGCGGCATGGTCGAGGGGCTGGCCGCGCGGCTGGAACAAAACCCGCGGGACTTCGAGGGCTGGCAACGGCTGATTCGCTCCTACGGTGTGCTGGGGGAGACGGAAAACGCGGAGGACGCCCTGCGCACCGCGCTGGAAACCTTCCAGAACGCCCCCTTCGTCCGCCAGCAGCTGATCGCGCAGGCACGGGAACAGAACCTTTCGCTACCCGAAGGCGTCGGCAATGGCGCTACGGGCGATACCAGCGGGCCGTCCCAAGAGCAGATGGAAGCGGCGCAGGACATGTCGCCGGAGCAGCGCCGCGAAATGATCGCCGGCATGGTCGACGGCCTTGCCAAGCGCTTGGAGGAACGGCCCGACGACCTGGAGGGCTGGCTGATGCTCGGCCGTTCCTACCGGGTGCTGGAGGAGCCGGCAAAGGCGCGTGACGCGCTGGCAAAGGCGGCGGAACTGGCGCCGGACAATGTCGAGGTGCTTTCACGCTATGCCCGTGCCATCCGCGCCGCAGCCGGAGAGCGCCAGACGGACGAGTCCTATGAGGTGACGCAGCGTATCCTGGAACTGGACGCCGACAATCCGCAGGCGCTGTGGTTCACCGCGCTGCGCCACGCTGCCAACGGCGACAGGGCGAAGGCGCGGGAAATGTTCGACCGGGCCCTGGCGCAGCTTCCCCAGGACACACCGCAAACCGCCGAACTTCGCCGCCGCGCCGAGCAGGTGCTGGCCGATTAGGAGAGCGCTCCAACGCGAAACGCCCAGACCGATACGGGTCCGGGCGTTCCCTCCGTCCCGGCTGTTCGGCCGGCTACACCGTTACTGCATCCAGGAGTCGACAAGCTCGCGGTTGTTGCCGATCCACTGGCTGGCGCCCTTGGCCGGGTCGCCGACCTCGTTGATGACGGCCATCAGCCCGCCAAGCTGCTGATCGTTCATATCCCAGGCGTTCAGCCACTCCACGACCTTCGGGTTTTCGTCCTTCAGGTCCATGTGGCTCATCCAGTGGATGTTCTCGCCCTGGCCGTAGACGTTCTTCGGGTCCTTCAGGTACTTCAAGTCGAAGTCCGCGAAGGCCCAATGCGGATTCCACAGGGTGACCACGACCGGCTCATCCTGCCTGATCGCCTTTTTCAGCGCCGAGGTCATGCCAGGACCGGAGGACGCCACCAACTCGAAGTCTTCGAGGCCGTAGGCGTCGATCGCGTCCTCTGTCAGGCCCATCAGCGCCGAACCGGGGTCGATGCCGACGATCTTCTCGTCGAACATCTCCGCGTTCGCCTTCAACTCCGGAATGGTGTCGACCTCGTCGACATAGGCCGGCACGACGAGACCCAGGCCAGTGCCGCGATACCAGGCATCCTGCAGCGCGATCCTGTCCTCGTACTTGGAATAGAACGGCTTGTCGGTCGTTGGCATCCACACCTCAAGGCCGATGTCGAGGTTCTTCCGCGCCACGCCGTCGTAGATCACCGACTTGCCGGCAGAGATCAGCTCGACGTCGTAACCCTTCTCCTCCAGCAGGATCTTCCACATGTTGGAGACGGCGACGTTTTCCGCCCAGTTGTTCAGGCCGATACGCAGTTCTCCCTCGTCCGCGCTCGCCGGCGCGCTCCAGCCGGCGGACGCGACGACAGCCGCGGCCGCCAGGGCAGCGGTACGCAATATGCTTCTACGCAACATGTCATAACCTCCCTCTATTGTGGTTCCCTTATGGGCTCCAAGAACCGGTCCCGGCACGCAGCCACCTTCAGCCCGCCGTGCCGAGCAGGCGGTCGTCGAAGGGATAGCGCGACAGCGGCTCGATGCCGGTCTCGGTAATCAGGATCTGCTCTTCCAGCTTGACGCCCTCGGCGCCACCTTCCGCGCCGATATAGCTTTCGACGCAGAGCGTCATGTTGGGCTGGACGATGCCGTCGTAGCCGACCGCTTCCAGGTCGCGCAGGTGCAGGATGTAAGGATATTCGCCGGTCATGCCGCAGCCGTGCGCCAGGACGAAATAGCGGTTGGCGGCGAAGCGGTCGGGGATTTGCCACGCCTTCTCCGCCACCTCGCGGAAGCTGCGGCCGGGCACCAGCAGCTCCATGTCGTGGTGGATCTGCTCGTGGGCCAGGCGGTACATTGTGCGCTGCTCGGCCGTCGGCTTGCCATCGCCGCACAGGAAGGTGCGGGAGAAATCGCTGTAATAGCCGTACGGCCCCACTACGTCGGTATCCAGGGCCACCAGTTCTCCGTCGCGCAGCAGGCGCGGCGAGCTTTCCTGAAACCAGGGGTTGGTTCGGGGGCCGGAGGCGAACAGCCGCGTTTCGATGTAGTCGCCGTCCTGGGCCACGTTCGCGGCATGCAACTCGGCCCAAACCTCGTTCTCGCTGGCACCGGGGCGGATCGCCTGCTCCAGACGGCGCACGCCAATCTCGGTGGCGCGCACGGAGGCGCGGATGCAGGCAAGCTCGGCCTCCGACTTGATGGCGCGCGCCCGCTCCACCGGCAACTGCGCGTCAACGATCTCGAAGCCCTTTGCGGCCAGGTCTTGCGCGGCGCCCGGAAAGATACGCTCGACACCGACGCGCACCCGCTCGCCGCAGTGGCAGCGGACGAGATCCGCGATTTCCGCGGCCCATGCGGCCGCGCGCGCATCGAGGTGCGTATCGGCGGCGACGGCGGACACGGTTGTCGCCGGGCGCACCTCGTCCACCGTCTCCAGACCGTCGGCCAGGTGGTGGGCACCGGTGAACTCGAACAGGACGACCGGCCCTTCCAGCGGAACGAAGGCATAGCGCGCCGGATTGCGCGCCATGAACACCTGCATGTTCCGCGCGCCGGTGGCATAGCGCACGTTGACCGGGTCGAACAGCACAACGGCGGCAACATCCTGGCGCGCCATCTCCATGCGCAGCCGCCGCAGGCGCCCCAGCCGAAGCTCGGGCGTATCCAGCTCCCGCGAGTGTGCCCGCGCGGCCGCTTCGACATCCCCGATGTACGGCTGTTCAGGCAGCACCGCTCGCCCTCCCACGTGCATTGCTCCTAAAACAGGTATAGGGTCAGAGGGGGCCACGCCTGTAAACCACAGCAATTGTCGCCCCATTGCCATAACCTGAACTCATGACATCGCTTCGTCGCAAACTACCCTCCCCCACCGCGCTCGTCACTTTCGAGGCCGCCGCCCGCCATCTGAACTTCACCCGCGCGGCGGCGGAGCTTCTCGTGACGCAAGCGGCTGTGAGCCGGCAGATCCGCAGGCTGGAGGACGATCTCGGCATCCGCCTGTTCCGCCGCGAATGGCGGGGCTTGGCGCTGACGGCGGACGGACGCTTCCTGCAGCGCGCCGTCGCGATGGGCCTGGACCATATCGCCAACGCCACCGACCAGTTGCGCCGCCGGCACAGCGACCGGCAGGTGACGCTGGTGGCCAACAACGCGGTGGCGTTCCTCTGGCTACAGCCGCGCACGACCAGCTATGTGGCCGCGCACCCGCAGGTCGACCTGCGCCTCGTGACCTCGGACCGGCACCTGGATTTCATGGACGAGGGCGTCGACCTGGCGGTGCGCTACGGCGACGGACAGTGGCCAGGCGTCGAGGCGTCGCTTTTGTTCGAGGAGGAGGTTTTCCCGGTCTGCAGCCCGGCCTATCTGGCCAGCCGCCCGCCTCTCGACGGCCCGGGCGCGCTGGAGAGCGAGAGACTTCTACAGATGGAGCAGCAGGGCCCGGACTGGGTTACCTGGGCCAACGTGGTCCGCGCCCTCGGCGCGGAACCGACGGAGGCCGCGGCGGAGGGGCCGCGTTTCGACAACTTCGTCCTGTTGCTGCAAGCCGCGCTCGACGGGCAGGGGATGGCCATCGGCACACGCCATCTGCTGGATCGCTATCTGGCCGACGGCCATCTGGTGCGCCCGTTTCCGGGAAGCCTGCGCACCGGACGCGGCTATTACCTGGCCCTCCCGGCGGATGTCCCCTGCGCGCCCGCCGTGCGGCACCTGCACGACTGGCTGCTTGGCAGCGTCTGAAGCGTGCGGCCTCTCAGCGCGTGGAAGCTAACCGGCGATATAGCTCTGCAGCGCCTCGCGCTCGTGCTCCAGTTCCTCGATCCGGGCCTTCACGGCGTCGCCAATGGACACGAGGCCGGCCAGCTTGCCGTTCTCGATGACCGGTACGTGGCGAAAGCGCCCCTGCGTCATCTCCCGCATAACGTGGTTGACGTCGTTCGAGGGCGTACAGGTCGTCACGTCTTTCGTCATCAGGTCGGCGACCTTCAATTTCGCCAGGTTCGGACCGTGTTCGGCTAGCGCGTGCACAACATCGCGCTCTGAGAGAATGCCGGCGATGTGTCCGCTGCCGTCCAAGGCCACGACGGCACCGATCCGCCGGGCCTTGAGCTGGGCCACGACGTCCAGGATCGCATCGTCGGGCGAGACCGTCGCAACGTCGCGGCCCTTCGTCTGCAGGATCTGCGAGACCTTCATAGTACGCCTCTCCTCCCGTTCGCCGACAGAAAACGCAGTGGGCACGGCCTTTGCCGCGCCAATCGTATAGTGTGCCACAATGCCACCCTGCACCCTAGCACCGGGCAGCGATGCACCGTTCGAACACAAGCTTGCCACACGCCGCGGCTAAATCATTCATTTATTGTTAAGCATACATTCGCGGAAGGCACGCTGATCCCCGATGAGCATCCCGACCCCGCGATTGCGAAGCTCTGTCTTCACGATCCCCAGTGCCTTGCCCCGCCTCAGAGGCGGGGCAATTTTTTGAGGTGCCGTGGTGCAGTTTTCCGCGTATCGACAAAATGCCGCACCGCGCTACAACCATTTTGATCTAGCGTCGCTTTATTGGTTTGATGCATAGTCCACGTTCTCGGTAACGGCATCATCGGCTGGGGAGGCGACGATGATGGTAGACATACCGACGGATGAGAGCGGACGTGGTAGCCGCTTATACCTTCGCTCCACTCCAGGCCGGCTCGCAGCCCTGCGAGCCCTCCCCTGGCGCCAGGCTTGGCATCAAGTGCGCCGCGTGGCCCGGCAAGCGGTTCAGCAGCGCATGACGACGGAGATGGCCGACCTGGCTGTGCGTATCCGCAAGCTGCAAGAGTTCAATAACGACGCCGGGCAGATCGACGGCCGGCGCTAACTTCCCCTTTGCCGACGGGCGCCGGACGCTTACCTTGCAGGCATGAAGGCATGCCGCGAGCGTGACCGTGTCCGGCGTCCACCGGCCTTCGCCATCGCCCTGATCGCGATCGGCGTGGCCTTCCTGTTTTCCGGCCTCGGAACGCATGCCCAGGAAACAAGGGCGAAGGGCGCGCTTATAATAGTCCTGGAGGTCGACGGCCCTATCGGGCCGGCCACCGCAGGCTATTTGACCGACGGCATCGCGGAGGCCACCGACCGCGGCGCGGAACTGGTCGTCCTGCGCATGGACACGCCGGGCGGCCTCAGCGCCTCCATGCGCGAAATCATCCACGCGATCCTGCAATCCGAGGTTCCGATCGCCAGCTATGTCGCGCCGCAGGGCGCGCGGGCGGCCAGTGCCGGCACCTATATCCTCTACGCCAGCCACGTTGCCGCCATGGCGCCCGGCACGACGCTGGGCGCGGCAACGCCCGTGCAGCTTGGCGGCGCGCCAAGCCCGCTTCCCGGCGGCGAGGCGCCCAAGGACGGTGGGAATGACAAGGAAGCGGGCAGCGAAAGCCCGGCACCGAAGAACGCCAAGACCGCAAAGGCGGTAAACGACGCAGTCGCCTACATCCGGGCGCTGGCGCAACTGCGCGGCCGCAACGCGGATTGGGCGGAGAAGGCGGTGGAAGAGGCGGCGACGCTGACGAACACGGAAGCGGTGGCCAAGAACGTCGTGGACCTGGAGGCGGCGGGCGTCGCCGAGTTGATTGATAAGCTGGACGGCCGCGAAATCGCATTGCGGCAAGGCGGCACGACACTCGATCTCGCCGACGCGCGGATCGAGACGGCGCCGCCCGACTGGCGCGACGAACTGCTCTCCATCCTGACGAACCCGAACATCGCCTTCATCTTCATGATGCTGGGCGTCTATGGCCTGATCTTCGAACTGGCCAATCCCGGCGCGATCATTCCGGGCGTGCTGGGCGCGATCTTCCTGATGCTGGGGCTCTACGCCCTGAACGTGCTGCCCGTGAACTACGCAGGGCTTGGACTGGTGGTGCTGGGCATCGCCTTCATGACGGCGGAGGCCTTTGTGCCCTCGTTCGGCGCCCTGGGCCTGGGCGGACTTGCCGCCTTCGCGCTGGGCTCGACGATCCTGTTCGATACCGGCTCGCCCGCCTTCGCGCTGTCCTACTGGACTATCGGCTCGGTCACGGCGGTGACGGGCGCGATCCTGGTGCTGCTGATCGGCTATCTTGTCAGGGCGCAGCGCCGGCCGGTCACGACCGGCGAGCAGACGCACCTGGGCGACAAGGCACAGGTGGAAAGCTGGTCGCACGGACGCGGCCGGGTGCGTCTGCATGGAGAGCTGTGGAACGCCATCGGACCGCCGCGCCTGCACAAGGGACAGACCGTGCGCGTGCAAACGATCGACGGGCTGGAACTCACCGTCGCGCCCGACGACAGCCCGCCGCAATCCGATCCCGAAGGACGAGACAAAACGGCAGGAGAACGCCGATGATCATCAACGCCATCATCGCCGCGGCCATCGCCGCCCTCGTCATCGCCTTCCTCGCCTCGGCCATCAACATCCTGCGCGAGTACGAACGCGGCGTGGTCTTCACGCTCGGCCGCTTCACCGGGGTCAAGGGGCCGGGCTTCCTGATCCTGATCCCGGTGGTGCAGCAGATGGTCCGCGTCGATATCCGCACCATCACGCAGGATGTGCCCAGCCAGGACGTGATCAGCCAGGACAACGTCTCGGTCAAGGTGAACGCGGTCATCTACTTCCGTGTGGTCAATGCCGAGTACGCGATCAACCAAGTGGAGGACTTCCAGCGGGCCACCAGCGAGTTGGCGCAGACCACGCTGAGATCGGTGCTGGGCAAGCACGACCTGGACGAGATGCTTTCGCAGCGGGACAAGCTGAACCGCGACATCCAGGAGATCCTGGATTCACAGACCGACAAGTGGGGGATCAAGGTCGCCAACGTCGAGATCAAGCACGTGGACATCGACGAATCGATGGTCCGCGCCATCGCTAAGCAGGCCGAGGCCGAGCGCGTGCGACGGGCCAAGATCATCAATGCGGAGGGCGAGCAGCAGGCCGCGCAAAAGCTGGTCGAAGCCGCGCAGGTCCTGGGCCAGGAACCGCAGGCGATGCAGCTCCGCTATCTGGCCTCGCTGCAGGACATCGCCGGCGACAAGAGCAGCACCATCGTCTTCCCCTTCCCCATCGACGTGCTGAAGGGGCTGGTCGCGAAGACACAGGCGGAAGGCTGACGCCGTGCGAATGCCGGCCGCCGCGACGCTGATCGACCCGCTGGGCGCCCTGGAGGACGGGGGCGACCGTCCCGCCATCCGCGCTTTCCGCCAGGACGGCACGGTCGAAACCATAAGCTTTCGCGATCTGGCGCAACAGGCCCGGCGAGTTGCCGGGGGCTTGCGGGCATCGGGGCTGGAGCCGGGTGAGTTCGTCGGCATCTACGCCCCCAACTCGCCGGCGTGGATCGCTGCCCGCGTGGGCCTGCTGCTGGCGGGCGGCGTGGCGGTGTCGCTGGACAGCGACCTGAGTATCGAGCAACTTCGCCAGCAGCTTGCCGACAGCGGCGCGCGGCGGATCTTCACGGCTGGCGACCACCTGGACACGCTGAAGGAAGCAGGCGGCGGGGAGCTGGAGACTTGGCTGCTCGACGCGGGCGAGGACGACCCACGATCTCTCGCACGGCTGCTTGATGAGCCTCTGGCCGAGTCGCCGAAGGTGGCGGCGGACGAGGTGGCGACGCTGTTCTACACCTCCGGCACCACGGGGCAGCCCAAGGGTGTGCCGCTGACGCATCGCAACATCGTCGGCAATATCGAGGCCATCCTGGCACACAATCTGGTAAAGGCAGCCGACAGCGTGCTGCTGCCGCTGCCTCTGCACCATTCCTATCCCTTCATCGTCGGCATGCTGATCCCGCTGATCGTCGGCGCCACCATCGTGCTGCCGGCCGGGGTCAGCGGGCCCGAGATCCGCCGCGCGCTTGCCGAGGGGGATGTGGCGGTGGTCGTCGGCGTACCGCGCCTCTACGACGCCCTGGCCAGCGGCCTGACACAGCGGCTGCGCACCGGCGGCGGTGTGGAAAAGGCGATGTACTGGCTGTTGCGGCTGTCCGGGCTGCTGCGCCGGCGCTTCGGGGTGCGCTGGGGCCGCACGCTGTTGAAGCCGCTGCACAAGCGTGTGGCGCCGAAGCTGCGCCTGCTGGCCTCCGGCGGCGCCAAGCTTGAGGCGGAAACGTCGTGGACGCTGGAAGCCTTCGGCTGGATGGTGCTTTCCGGCTATGGACTGGTGGAGACCGCGTCGATCTCCACCTTCAATCCGCCGGGCCGCGCGCGCCTCGGCAGTGCCGGCCTGCCCGCGCCCGGCGTCGAGCTGCGCATCGCCGAGCCGAACGCGCAGGGCCATGGCGAGGTGCAGATCAAGGGCCCGAACGTGTTCCAGGGCTATCGCCACAATCCGGAAGCCAACGCGGAAGCCTTCACCGAGGACGGCTGGTTCCGCAGCGGCGACCTCGGCTGGCGCGACGAAGAGGGCTACCTCTGGCTCGCCGGGCGGGTGAAGGAGATGATCGTCCTGCCCGACGGCAAGAACATCGCGCCCGAGGAGGTCGAGGCGGTCTATGCCGAGAGCCCGTACATCCGCGAAATCGCCGTGCTGGAGCATGGCGGCCAGCTTGTCGGGCTGGTCGTGCCCGACCTGGAGGCGCTGCGCGGCGCGGGCGGGCGCATCGAGGACCTGATCCGCATCGCACTGGCCGAGAACGGCCCGCGCCTGCCGGCCTACAAGCGGTTGGGCGACTGGGCGATCACGCGCGAGCGGCTGCCGCGCACGCATCTGGGCAAGTTCCAGCGCCACAAGCTGCCGCCGATCTACGAGCGGGCGGAGCGCGGCCAGGGGCCGGGCGAGGCCGTCTGGTCGGATGCCGACAACGAGCTGCTGCGCGAGCCGCGGGTGCGGCGGGTGTTCGACTGGCTGCAGGCCAAGTTCCCCGACCGCAAGCTGTCGCCGGACACCAGCCCGCAGCTCGACCTCGGCATCGATTCGCTGGCCTGGGTGCAGCTTGGCCTGGAGATCGAGGAGCAATTCGCCGTCGCGCTGTCGGAGGAAGCGATCGGCCGCACGCTGACGGTGCGCGACCTGTTGCGCGAGGTCGAGGCCGCGCCTGCCGCGGAAGCGGGAGCCGACAAGCAACGGGCATTGATCGCCGAGGCGGAGCGCTGGCTGCGGCCGCGCGGCGCGCTGCTGTCGGCCGGCGCGGCAACCCTGCACGTCCTGCTGAAGATGCTGTGCAAGCTGCTGTTCCGCCTGCGGGTGGAGGGTGGCGAGGCGCTGCCGGGGCGCGGGCCGATCATCATCGCGCCAAACCACGTCAGCGACATTGACCCCTTCGTGCTGGCCGCCGCCCTACCCGGGCGGGTGCGCGGAGAGCTGACGTGGGGCGCCGACCGGGACAGGCTGTTCGGGAACCCGGCCGGCCGTCTGCTGGCGAGACTTGGCCACCTGTTCCCGGTGGACGACCGCGCGCCGGCGGCCAGTCTCGCCGTGGCGGCGGAAGTGCTGTCGCGCGGGCGTATCCTGATCTGGTTCCCCGAGGAATGGCGCTCTCCCGACGGCGGGTTGCAGCGCTTCCTGCCCGGCATCGGCCGCATCCTCAACCAAACGCATGCCCGCGTCGTGCCGTGCTACATTGCCGGCGCGTTCGAGGCGATGCCCCGTCAGGCGCGGCTGCCGAGGCCGCATCCAGTGACCGTGCATTTCGGTCCCGCGGTGACCTACGACGAACTGAAAGCCGCCGCCGGCAGCGACGACGACAAGGCGCTGGCCGCCGCGCTGCGGGACAGAGTGGCTCTCCTGCAAAGCCGGGAAGAGCGCTAAACCAGCGAGACGCCGGCCTCCTTCAACTCGTCCTCGGTGGAGCGCTTGCTCTCGTCGGTGATCGCGCGCGTGGCGTCGAGGACGACGTGGACGTCAAAGCCCTGCTTGCGCGCGTCCAGCGCGGTGGCGCGCACGCAGACGTCCTCGGCAAGACCGCCGATCCAGACACGCCCGATACCCTTGCGCTTCAACTCCTCGGCGAAACCGGTCTGGTCGAAGGCGCTGTACTGGTCCTGGTCGAAGCGCGTGCCCTTGGTTACCACGATCACATCGTCCGGCAGCTTCAGATCGCGGTGAAAGGCAGCGCCTTCGGTATCCTGCACGCAATGCACCGGCCAGGGTCCGCCCTGGCTTTCGAAGCTGATGTGATCGCGGGGGTGCCAGTCGCGCGACGCGTAGACCTGGGCACCCGCTTCCCGCGCCGCTGCAACCCAGTCGTTGAGGACCGGCACGACCTCGTCGCCGCGCGGTACGGGCAACGCGCCATCCGGGCAGAAGTCGTTCTGGACGTCGACGACGAGCAGCGCGTCGCCCTGCGTCAGTTCCTTTCGCGGGTCGGCACTCATGGCTTCAACCACTCCCACGGTTCATTCGATCCTGTCTTCGATGTAGGTCGCCCGACGGCGGCAATGCAAGCATCGGCAACGTCCACGCCCCAATAGACGTTAGGCGGTGTGAGACAGGGATGAACCCGGGAGAGCGAAATGGAAACATTCGTCATGGCGACGCGGATCGATCCGCAGACACTCAGCTCGCCGCATGCGCTTGAAGATCTCGAAAAGCAGGCGCAGACACGAATCGAGAAGGACTGTCCGAAGGTCGAGTGGGTGCAGAACCTGGCCGTCTGCGGCCCTTACGACTACATCGATATTTTCCTCGCGCCGGACCTGCAGACCGCGCAGATGGTCTCGATGATCGTCCGCAGCTTCGGCCGCGCCCACACGGAACTGTGGCCGGCGACCGAGTGGAAACACTTCAAGCAGGCGATCGACCGGACCTCGACATAGGGCGTGCCTCGACGTAGGGCCTGGACGTAGTAATGGCGGGCGCCACCGGCCGACGGTCGTTGTAGCCCCCGCTCTTACCGTCCGCGAAGGATGCGCGCCAGTTCGCCCACAACGCCGCGGCGGAATGTCAGGACGCAGATCACGAAAATCGCGCCCATGATCACCGTCACCCATGAACCGACGGTCGCCAGATAGTTCTGCAGGGAGATCACCACACCCGCGCCCACGATAGGGCCCAGAATCGTGCCCATGCCGCCCAGAAGGGTCATCAGCACGACTTCGCCCGACATGGTCCAGTGGACGTCGGTAAGCGTGGCCGCCTGAAACACGATCGACTTGGTGGCGCCCGCAAGGCCGGAAAGCCCGGCAGACAGCGTGAAAGCGGCGATCTTGAAGTGGTTCACGCGGTAGCCGAGCGATATCACCCGGTTCTCGTTCTCGCGAATCGCCTTCAGCACCTGCCCGAAGGGCGAATGGATGGTGCGATAGACGATGAAGAAGCCGATGGCGAAGACGGCAACCACGAAATAGTAGATGTTCAGCGTCTCGCCCAGGTCGACCAGCCCCAGGAACGCGCCGCGCGGGATGCCCTGAATCCCGTCCTCGCCGTGCGTGAACGGCGCCTGGACCGAGAAAAAATAGACCATTTGGGCCAGCGCCAGGGTGATCATGGCGAAATAGATGCCCTGCCGCCGGATCGCCAGTGCACCGAAGGCGAACCCGAGCGCGGCGGCGACAAGCGCGCCGGCGATGATGCCAAGCTCCGGCGTCAGTCCCCAGACTTTTACCGTATGCCCGGTGATGTAGGCCGCCATACCGAAGAATGAGGCGTGCCCGAAGGACAGCAACCCGACATAGCCCAGCATCAGGTTGAAGGCGCAGGCGAACAGCGCGAAGCACAGCAGCTTCATCAGGAAGATCGGATAGATCCCCAGGAACGGCGCGGCCAGCACGAACAGGGCCACCGCGCCCGTCAGCACGTAGCCCGCCTGGGGGCTTCCCAGGATCGCCCTGGTCTCGGTTCTCGCGTTCAGCGTTGTCATGCCCTTGGCCTACCGAAGAGCCCGTGCGGGCGCAGCGCCAGCACGATGGCCATGATGAGGAATACGACAGTCGCGGATGCTTCCGGATAGAAAGTCTTCGTCAGCCCCTCGACGACACCGATCCCCAGGCCCGTCACGATGGAGCCCAGGATCGAGCCGAGGCCGCCGATCACCACGATGGCGAACACCACGATGATAAGATCCTGCCCCATCAAGGGGTTGACCTGATAGATGGGCGCGGCCAGCACGCCGGCGAAGCCCGCAAGCGCCACCGCGAAACCGTAGGCCAGCGTCATCAAGAGCGGCACGTTGATGCCGAAGGCGCGCACCAGTTCCTGATTTTCTACGGCGGCGCGCAGATACGCCCCGAAGCGCGTGCGCTCCACCAGGAACCATGTGCCGAAGCACACGATGATCGAGGCGACGACCACCCATCCCCGGTAGGTCGGCAGGAACATGAAGCCCAGGTTCTGCCCGCCCTGCAGGGCCGATGGAATGGGATAAGGCTGCCCCGACACGCCATAGGCATTGCGGAACAGGCCCTCGATGATCAAGGCGAGGCCGAAGGTCAAAAGCAGGCCGTAGAGGTGATCGAGCTTGTAGAGCCGGCTCAGCATCGTCTTCTCGAGGACGATGCCGAACGCGCCGACCACCAGGGGGGCCAGGATCAACGCGGGCCAGTACCCGATGCCCAGGTAGTTGAGCAGGAACCACGCCACGAACGCCCCCGTCATGTAGAGCGCCCCGTGGGCGAAGTTGATCACGTTGAGCATGCCGAAAATGACGGCAAGCCCAAGGCTCAACAAGGCATAGAAGGACCCGTTGATCAGTCCCAGCAGAAGCTGGCCGAACAGGACCGGGGCGGGAACCCCAAGCAGTTCTGTCATCGCCGTCCTGGCTCCCCGATGGTCGGCGGCTCGATCAGGCCTTTGGCGGTGTCCGCCCTAGTTCACAAGCGGGCACCGGCTCTCGGAAAGCGGCTGGTACGCGGCATCGCCCGGAATGGTGCGAAGCACGTTGTAGTAGTCCCACTTGCCCGAGGATTCCGACGGATCCTTGACCTCGACGAGGTACATATCGTGCACCATGCGGCCATCCGCGCGGATCTCGGCGTCCTGCGCGAAGAAATCGTTGACCGGCATCTTCTTCATCTGGTCCACGGCCGCCTTGCCGCCGTCATCGTTGGTCTCGGCAACCGCCTTCAGGTAGTGCATGACCGACGAGTACACGCCCGCGTGGACCATGGTCGGCCGCTGGCCATTCATCCGCTCCGAGAAGCGATCGGCGAAGGCGCGGGTATCGTCGTTCTGATCCCAATAGAAGCCGGTGGTCAGCTTCAGGCCCTTGGCCACATCCAGGCCCAGCGAGTCGACGTCGGTGATGAACATCAGCAGCGCGGCAAGCGACTGGCCGCCCTGGACGATGCCGAACTCGTTGGCCTGCTTGATGGCGTTGGTGGTGTCGGAGCCGGCGTTGGCCAGGCCGATCACCTTCGCGCCGGAACCCTGTGCCTGCAGCAGGTAGGACGAGAAGTCCGAGCTGGACAGCGGATGCCGGACAGCACCCAGGACCTCGCCACCGTTCTCCTTGATCACGTTGGAGGTGTCCTCCTCCAGCGAATGACCGAAGGCGTAGTCGGCGGTAATGAAGAACCAGGAATCGCCACCTTCCTCGACGATCGCCTTACCGGTGCCGATCGCCAGGGAATAGGTGTCATAGGTGTAATGCACGCCGGTGGCCGCGCAATCCTCGTTGGTAAGGCGCGTCGTCGCCGCGCCGTTGACGAGGAACGCCGTGTCCTTCTCGCTGGTGACCTGCTGCACCGCCAGCGCCACCGAGGAAGTCGGCACATCGACCACGACATCGACGCCTTCCACGTCGATCCACTCGCGCACGATGTTGGAGCCGACGTCCGGCTTGTTCTGGTGGTCGGCGGACAGGATCTCGATCGCCTTGCCGTTGACCGTCCCGCCGAAGTCCTCCACGGCCATCCTCGCCGCCTCGACCGAGCCGGGGCCCGCCAGATCGGTGTAAAGCCCGGACTGGTCGTTCAGCACGCCGATCTTCACGACATCATCGGAGAGTTCCGCCTGCGCCGCGCCCGCGGCCAGACTGAACGCGGCCGCGCACGCGGCCATCTTGCCCAGTTTCATCAAGGCTCCTCCCTCAGACATGAACCGATACTCCCTGTGCCACCCGGACGAGGCTACACGCCCAGGTATTCATGCAGCTTGCCCATGTTCTCCTGCAGCCGTTCGTTCGGGATCTCGTCCACGACACGACCGTGCTCGACCACATAGTGCCGGTCGGCAAGCGTTGATGCGAAATGAAAGTTTTGCTCGACGAGCAGGATCGTGAAACCCTTGGCCTTGAGCTTGCGGATCACTTCGCCGATCTGCTGCACGATGACCGGGGCAAGCCCCTCCGTCGGCTCGTCCAGCAACAGCAGCTTGGCGCCCGTGCGCAGGATGCGGCCGATGGCCAGCATTTGCTGTTCGCCGCCGGACAGCTGCGTGCCCGAGCTGCGCAGCCGCTCCTTCAGGTTCGGGAAAAGCTGGAAGATCTCCTGAACGCTCATGCCCCCGGACTGCACCGTGGGCGGCAGCATCAAGTTCTCCTCCACATCCAGGCTGGCGAAGATGCCGCGCTCTTCCGGGCAATAGGCTATACCGCGCCGGGCGATCCGATCCGGGCTGAGGCGGATCAGTTCTGTCCCGTCCAGCGTGATCGAACCCTGACGCTGCTCGACCATGCCCATGATCGACTTCAGTGTCGTCGTCTTGCCCGCGCCGTTGCGCCCCAGCAGCGTCACGACCTCGCCGGCGTCAATCTCGAACTCGCTGCCATGCAGGATATGCGATTCGCCATAGAAGGCATGCAGGTCTTTCACCCGCAGAAGCGCCTCGCCGCCGCCCGCCGCCTCAGGCATGCCCGGTCCCCATGTAGGCCTCGCGCACCTCGCTGTTGTTGGACACGTCCTCGTAGCTGCCTTCGGCCAGGATCTCGCCGCGCTGCAGGACGGTGATGGTGTCCGAAAGGTCGGCGACGACATTCAGGTTGTGCTCGACCATCAGCACGGTGCGGTCCTTGGAAACGCGACGGATCAGGTCCGACACCCGCGAGATATCCTCGTGGCCCATGCCGGCCATCGGCTCATCCAGCAGCATAAGCTCCGGATCCAGCGCCAGCGTCGTCGCGATCTCGAGCGCCCGCTTGCGGCCATAGGGCAACTCGACCGCGGGTTCCGTTTCGACATCCGACAGGCCGACGGCGGCGATCAGTTCCCGCGCCTTGTCGTTCAGGTTGTCCAGGACGGTGTGCGGCCGCCAGAAATGGAATGACACGCCGGTCGGCCGCTGCAGGGCGATCCGCACGTTCTCCAGCACGGAAAGATGCGGGAACACGGCCGAAATCTGGAACGACCGCACCATGCCCCGGCGCGCGATATCGGCCGGATTCGCCTTCGTGATGTCGTCCCCGTTATAGAGAATCTGCCCGGCGCTGGGATCGAGGAACTTGGTGATCAGGTTGAACACCGTCGTCTTGCCCGCGCCATTCGGGCCGATGAGAGCGTGAATCGTCCCGCGCCGCACCCGAAGAGACACATCGCGGACCGCGACGAACCCCTTGAAATGCTTGGTCAGACCCGTTGTTTCGACGATATATTCCTGCGCCATCCCCACCGCGATTTCGTCCGCCCGTCCCTGTTCAGCCCGCCTTATCTCGCTTTTTTGATGGCGAAGCCCGCGCTTCCCCATTCGGCGGCATTGCCCCGCTGTCCGGGCCTCCTGCCCGCCGCGGTTCGGTCAAGCTACAGGCAGGACCGATGTAATGCAAATTTGATGTTCATCATGGTGCGTACTTTGCATTTCGAAAGTGGCTGCCGCGGCCGCTCTGTGCCAAGCTGCCCCGCCCATGTCGGAAACGGCGGCAATATGAGAATGACGGAGGAAACGGCCACGGTCGTCGCCGAACTGGTACGTCTGGGCCTTGTCGGCAGCGGCGTCACGCCCCGGCTGACCCCGCTGACCGGCGGGGTCGCCTCGGATATCTGGAAGGTGGAGACGCCGGAGCGATGCTTCTGCGTGAAGCGCGCCCTGGCAAAGCTGCGCGTCGCCGCCGACTGGCGCGCGCCGGTGGAGCGCAATGCCTACGAAGTCGCCTGGTTCGAGACCGCCGGCCGGATCGTGCCGGACGCCGTGCCGCGCCTGCTGGGCCACGCACCGCGGGCGGGCCTGTTCGCGATGAGCTATCTCGACCCCGCCGAATACCGGCTTTGGAAGGCGGAACTACTGGCGGGACGCGCCAAGCCCGATGATGCCGCCGCGGTCGGCGATCGCCTTGTGCGAATCCACGCGGACACCGCCGACGACAGCGGAGTCGCCCGGCGCTTCGACAGCGACGCGATCTTTCACGCAATCCGTCTGGAGCCGTACCTGGAGGCCACGGCCAGGGCACACCCGGACGTCGCGGGCGCGCTTATGGAACTGAGCCGCGCGACCGCACGGACCAGGCGTTGTCTCGTGCATGGCGATGTCAGCCCGAAGAACATCCAGATCGGCCCCAAAGGGCCGGTTTTCCTCGACGCCGAGTGCGCGTGGTTCGGCGATCCGGCCTTCGACCTAGCGTTCTGCCTGAACCACCTGCTGCTCAAGGCCCTGGCGGTGCCCGCCGCCCGACAGGCACTTTCCGACAGCTTCACGGCGCTGGCCACGACCTACCTGGGCGGAGTCACCTGGGAACCATCGGCGGCGATGGAGGCGCGCACCGCCCGGCTGTTGCCCGGCTTGTTCCTGGCCAGGGTCGACGGCAAGTCGCCGGTCGAGTATCTGACGGACGAGGCCGACAAGAGCCGGGTCCGCCGCACCGCCCGCGCCCTCCTGCGGCGGCCGGCGACAAGACTGGCGGACATCCTGGAAACCTGGCACGCGGAGTTGAAGGCATGAGATCGACGGCAATCGCACGCGTCATCGGGCGCCGCGTCTGGGATTCGCGCGCCCGCCCCACCGTCGAGGCGGACGTCGTGCTCGCCGGCGGCGCCCAGGGCCGCGCCATTGCCCCGGCCGGCGCTTCGACCGGCAGCGGCGAGGCTGTCGATCTGCGCGACGGCGGGCCGGAATTCGGCGGCCTTGACGTCAGTCGGGCCGTGGCGGGCGTCAACGACGAGATCGCGGAGGGGCTGCACGGCCTTGACGCCACCGACCAGGGCGCCGTCGACGCCGCGTTGCGGGACCTGGACGGCACGCCGGACAAAAGCCGGCTAGGCGGCAACGCGCTGATCGCGGTTTCGATGGCCAGCGCCAAGGCTGCCGCCGCGGCGCGGGAGCAGCCGCTATGGGCCTGTCTGGCCGGCAGCAGTGGCAAGGACTTACGGCTGCCGCTGCCCGAGATCCAACTTTTCGGCGGCGGCGCGCACGCCGGTCACCGCATCGACTTGCAGGACATCATGGTAACGGCCATCGGCGCGAGGGACTATGTCGAGGCGCTCGACTGGACGGCCGAGGTCTATGCCGCCGCCGGCGCCCTCTTGGACGCGCGCGGGCAACTCTTCGGCCTGGCGGACGAGGGCGGCTACTGGCCGGCGTTCGACAGCAATGAAGCCGCCCTTGGCGCCGCCGTCGAATCCATCGAGCGTGCCGGCCTCACGCCCGGCCAGGACATGGCGCTGTCGCTTGATATCGCCGCCTCGCAGTTCGGCACGCACGGCCGCTATCGGCTGGCGGCCGACGGGCGCTCGCTGGACAGCGACGGTCTGGGCGAGTTGCTGGAGGACTGGCTGCGGCGCTATCCGATCGTCTCGATCGAGGATCCCTTCGCGGAGGACGACCCCGAAGGTTTCAGGCGCTTCACCGCCGCGGTCGGCCAGCGCGTGCAGATCGTGGGCGATGATTTCCTGGTGACCGACGCCCGGCGAATCCGTGAGGCCGCAGCAAAGAGTGCGGCCAACGCCGTCCTTATCAAGCCGAACCAGGCCGGCACGCTGAGCGAGGCCAGGGAAGCCCTGGACGCCGCGCGCGAGTCCGGCTTCGCCGCCATCGTCTCCGCCCGTTCCGGCGAAAGCGAGGACGTCACCGTCACCCACCTCGCCGTCGGCTGGCAGGTTCCGCAGCTCAAGGTCGGCTCCTTCGCGCGGGGCGAACGGACGGCAAAATGGAACGAGGGAATCCGCATCGCCGAGGCGCTTGGCGGAAGAGGTGAGCTTCACGCCATCGAAGACCTTGGCGCGGTTCCCATCCGCTGACGTTCCAGTCTGTCCCTCGCCCTATCGGATAGGAGCCGACCCCGAAGCCGCGGTCAGTCCTCCTTAACCTTGTGCTGCGCCATGTGCTCCAGCGCCTTGACCAGCCCCGAATGGTCCCAGGCCTGGCCGCCCAGGGCCTTGCAGACGTTGAACAGTTCCTGCGCCGTCGCGGTGTTTGGGATGCTGACGCCCAGCTCCTTCGCGGATTGCAGGGCGAGGTTCAGGTCCTTCTGGTGCAGTTCGATCCGGAAGCCCGGGTCGAAGGTGCGGTCGATCATCCGCTGGCCGTGCATTTCCAGGATCTTGGACTGCGCCAGGCCGCCCAGCAGCGCCTCGCGCACCTTGGAAGGGTCAGCCCCGGCCTTTGAAGCGAAGACAAGCGCCTCACCCACCGCTTCGATGGTCAACGCGACAACGATCTGATTCGCCACCTTGCAGGTCTGGCCGTCGCCGTTCTCGGTGCCGACCAGGGTGATGGTCTTCCCCATGATCTCGAACAGCGGCTTGGCGCGGTCGAAGGCTTCCTGGGGACCGCCCACCATGATCGTGAGCGCGGCGTTCTTCGCCCCGGCCTCGCCGCCGGAAACGGGCGCGTCGAGGTACTGACAGCCCTTCTCGTTCACCCGCCGGGCGAAGTCCTTGGTGGCGGTGGGCGAGATCGACGACATGTCGATCAGCAGCTTGCCCTCGCTCAGTCCCTCATAGGCGCCGTCCGGGCCGAACAGCGCGGCCTCGACGTCCGGGGTGTCGGGGACCATGATGATGACGACGTCGGACTTCTCCGCCACTTCCTTGTTGGAGGCGCACTCGCTCGCGCCCTTGTCGCGGATATCCTGCGGGATCGGGGAGCGATGCTTGACGACGAAGAGCTCGTGGCCGGCATCGGCAAGGTGGCCCGCCATGGGCCGCCCCATAATGCCGAGGCCGATGAATCCGATCTTCATGACGGTTTTCCCTCCATGCTTCGTTGGCGCTCTCGCACCGCCGCACGGCGCGAATGTAGCGTTACAGTTGCGCCCGGCGACCGGGAATGCTTCAATCCACCCACCCAACGGCGGCGCAACCGCGACGCCGCAACGACAATCCCGCCCCGCGGCGAACGCCGGGCGCAAAGGCAATCAATCTGGGGGACGAGGTCGATGTCGCGAATCTTGGCCATGATCGCCGGGATCATTTCCTTACTGGTGGCCCTTTGGTTCCTGGGCTGGCTGATGATTTCGCTCAACCAAGCACCCCTTTGGATCATCATCGTCGCCACAATGGGCATGATGATCTACGACTTCTACCAAAGCCTGGGTGAGCATTAGTTTCACCACCGACCGGCAAGCAAGGCGCGGCACGGCCCCGCGCCTTCCAAGCCTCTTCAGGCTATCCGTCAGGCCGCGCCGTTTACCTTCCCGATCAGCCAGTTGGCCGTGCGCATCAGGCGCGCGTCGTCGCCGTGCGCGGCGACCAGTTGCACCCCGATGGGCAGGCCGTTCGACCCCGTAAACAGCGGGATGCTGACCGCCGGCATGCCGGTATAGGTCCAGATCGTGCAGAACGTCGGGTTCCCCGTTGCATCCAGGCCGTGGGGCGCTTCGCCGGGGGTCGCCGGTGTCACAATCGCATCGAAATCGCTGAATATGCCATCCGCGACGTTGTTCAGGATGCGCGCGCCGTCGATTGCGCGGGCGTAATCGACCGCGCGCTCCTGCTGGCCGCGTTCGATCATCTCCACCAGTTTCGCGGAGAGCTGGTCACGGCCGCGCTCGTACTCGCGGGCGAAGTTGCGGGCAAGATCCGATTCCATGACGACGCGGTGCATCTCGTGCACCGAATTGAAGGACTGGGGCAGTTCGAGCTCGTTGACATCGTCCCCCAAAACCTCGACCAACTCGGCAAAGGCGGCCTGCGTATCCGCGTCGGCCTGGTCCCAGACCGGAGTCTTGCAGAACGCCAGCATCGGTGGGACCGGCGGCGTATCCACCGCCGCCTGGCGCAGGGCCGGTCGCGCCCGCATACGCATCGCACCGTCCTCGGCGTCGTAAGCCATGAGGGATTCCGCCATCAGCGCGGCGTCCTCCAGCGTACCCGCGAAAACACCGGGATGATCGAGCGACGGCGACTGCATCAGGCAACCTCGGCGAGAGATCGAGCCGAAGCTGGGCTTGTACCCGAACACGCCGCAGAACGAGGCCGGGCGGATGACCGATCCGTTCGTCTGCGTGCCCAGGGCGAGCGGCACCATGCCCGCCGCCACGGCGGCGGCCGAGCCGCTTGAGGAGCCGCCGGGCGTGTGCGCCGGATTGTGCGGATTTCGCGTCTTGCCGGGATGATAGACCGCAAGCTCGGTCGTCACCGTCTTGCCCAGGATGATCGCGCCGGCCTCGCGCAGGCGTTCGACCGCCGCGGCATCCTTGCGCGGCTGCCGGTCCTTGTGCAGCGGCGTCCCGTTCTGCGTGGGCATGTCGAAGGTGTCGAAGATGTCCTTGATACCAACCGGCACGCCATGGAGCGACCCCAACGGCGCGCCGCGCTTACGGGCACGGTCGGCGATCTCCGCCTGCTTGCGGGCGTGGTCGCGGGCGATCACTTCCCAGGCCTGCACACGCTCCTCGTCGGCGTCGATCCGGGCAAGGCACGCTTCGACCACCTCGGCGGCGGTGATTTCGCCCTCGCGGATGCGCCGCACCATTTCCGTCGCGGTCAAAGCCGGCGTTTCGTTTGCGACGTCGGACACGATCTCCGTCTCCTTGTCTTTACTTGATCAGGGACGCGAAAAGCCCGGCAACGCAGCAGCAATGCCACGCGGCCGAGACTACGCGCAGCGCGGCCGCCGGTGGCTTACCGGCAGCCGCGCGTTACCGCTATCTGTACATCGTGTTCGGCAGCCAGAGGGCGACCTCCGGGAACACGTAGAGCACAACCATCGCCAGTATGACGATAGCCACGAACGGCAGGACGCCGCGGAAGATGCTCATCAATTCCACGTGGGGCGGCGCCACGCCCTTGAGGTAGTACGCGGACATCGCCATTGGCGGTGTCAGGAACGAGGTCTGCAGGTTCAACGCCACCAGCATGCCAAAGAACAGCGGATCGACGTTGAACGGCTCCAGGAGCGGCAGGAAGATCGGCACGAAGATAATGATGATCTCCGTCCACTCCAGCGGCCATCCCAGCAGGAAGATGATGAGCTGCGCCAGGATCAGAAACTCGATCCGTCCAAGATTGGCGTCGAGGATCAACTGTTCGATCAGGTCGTGGCCGCCCAGATAGGAGAAGATCGAGGCGAAGGTCCACGAACCGATGAACATATAACAGACCATCGCCGATGTCCGTGCTGTCAAAAACACGGATTCGCGCAATCGATCCCATGACAATGCGCGGTAAATCGCTGCCAGGACAATACCGCCCAGACTGCCGACGGCCGCTGCCTCGGTCGGTGTCGCCAGGCCGAGCAGGATGGCGCCCAACACGCACAGGATGAGGACCGCCAGCGGGAAGAACGAGGTCATCAGCAAGAGCATGACCTCGCCCATGGGCCTGTCGAGTTCCTCCTTCGGCGGCGGCGGCGCAAGTCTCGGATTTATCATGGCGCGGCCGATGACGTAGACGATGTACATTCCCGCCAGCATCATGCCTGGGAAGAGAGCCCCGGCGTACAGCTTAACCACCGACACGCCGGCCGTCGCCGCGTACACGATCAGCATGATCGATGGCGGAATCAGGATGCCAAGGCAGCCGCCCGCGCATATGACCCCGGACGCGAAGCGCTGGTCGTAGCCCGCCTTCAGCATGGTCGGGAAGGCCAGCAGGCCCATCAGCGTCACCACTGCGCCGATGATGCCGGTGGCCGTGGCGAAAACCGCGCAGGTGATGAGCGCGGCCACGGCCATTGATGCCGGTATGTTGCGCGCGGCGACCTGGATCGAGAAGAACAGGCGGTCGATGATGTTCGCGCGCTCGATCACATAGCCCATGAACAGGAAGAGCGGCACGGCGGTCAGCACATCGTTCGCCATGACGTCGAAGGTGTTCTGCACCAGAAGGTCGAACACCCGGTCGCCCATCGCGTAATAGCCGAAGCCCAGACCCATCGCCAGCAGCGTGAACGCGATAGGATAGCCGAGGAGGATCGTAAAGATGAAGATCCCCATCATCAGGATTCCGACCTGGGGATCGGTCATCGCTTGGCTCCCTCTTGTCCCTGAGTGATGTCCGGCGTCGTTTCACCGTGCTTCCGACGCTCTTCTTCCTGATGCAATATGGCCGTTTCCAATTCCTCCACGTCCTGCATACGCTCCGGCCAGTAGCCGTCCCGCAGACACCTGACACAACGCGATGCCTCGGCAATGCCCTGCAGGAACAGGATGAGCCCGGCGATCGGGACCAGTGTCTTCAGCGGGTAAATCGGTACACCCATCGGGCTGAAGATCGATTTCTCCCAGTAACCCCAGGATTCCTGGGCGTACAGGTAGCCCTGGTACATCATCGCCCCCACAGCCGGAAGCAGGAAGAGGATGTGCAGGATCAGGTCGATCGCTGCCTGTACGCGCTGCGGCATCAGGCGGTACACCACGTCGCCGCGGACGTGCCCGTCGCGCGACAAGGTGTACGGCCCTGCCATCAGGAACAGCGCCCCGTACATGATATAACTCATGTCGTACGCCCACCCGGTGGGCGCGTTCAGCAGATAGCGGACGAAGACCTCGTAGGAACCGCCCAGCGTCAGAATCAGGATGCACCAAGCAAAGGCCTTGCCCGTGAACATGCTGAGCCGATCGATGAAGTAGAACAAGGACATGCGATCCGTACCTTGACCAGGTTTACGGACTATTCACACAGGTGGGGCGGCGCCGGCAGTGCGCCGCCCCGTCCCGTGCGACAAACGACGGGATGTCCCGGAATCTAGGACGGAAGCTTCCCGAAGTAGTGCTCCCAGGCCAGGACGTAGTCCGGCTGGTCGCTGTGCAGGTAGTAACCGACACGCTCGGCATACGCCCTCTGCGAGTCGGTGACCTTCTTGAAGAAGGCGTCCTTGTTGAGCTCCTCCAGGACAGAATCCCAGGCCTGAAGCTGCGCTTCGAGAATCGACGTATCGGTGCGGTGCACCTTCACGCCGCCCTCGTCCTGCAGCCACTGCAGATCCTTGGAGTAGCGGTCCAGACCCTTCCAGTAGTTGTCCGACGACGCGGCCTTCGCGGCGTGGTTCAGGATCGCCTTGTGCTCGTCCGGCAGGCTGTCGAAGAGGTCCTTGTTGAAGATGACCTCGAAGAACTCCATGGCCTGGTGATAGCTGCCGAGATAGTAGTGCTCGGCAACGTCGTGGGCACCGAACGCGCGGTCGGAGGTCGGGTTGTTGTACTCGAACGCCTCGATGACGCCGCGCTCCAGGGCCGGCACGATCTCGCCGCCCGGAAGCTGGGTCACCCGCACGCCCATGGCCTGCATCACGTCCGTGGCGAGGCCGACGGTGCGGTACTTGAGCCCGTCCATGTCGGAGGCGGTGTTGACCTCCTTGTTGAACCAGCCCAGCGGCTGCGCCGGCATCGGCATGCAGAAAAAGCCGACGACGTTCAGGCCGAGAATGTCCTGGACAAGCTCGTTATAGAGTTCCTGGCCGCCGCCGTACCAGATCCACCCCAGCCCCATGTGCGCGTCCCAGCCGTACACCGGGGCGGTGCCGAACAGCGAGGCTGCCTTGTTCTTGCCGTACCAGTACGCGGCGACGAGGTGGCCCGCGTCGAGCACGCCCTTGTCGACGGCGTCCTGCACGCGGAACGCCTTCACCACGGACCCGGAGGTCAGGTAGTCGATCTTGAGACGGCCGCCGCCCATCTCGTTGACCATCTTGGCGTAATCCTCGGCGTACTCGTTGAAGATGTCGCCGGAGCCCCACGCCCCCTGCATCTTGATGGTCGTCGTCTGCGCCCGCGAAATCTGCGGCGCGGCGACCGCCGCGGTGGCGCCCGCCGTGGCCGCCGCCGCCCCGGTGAGGAACTTACGGCGCGAGGCGCCGCCCGTCTCCACGGTTTCGGCCGCGGTATCCTTGGCCTTGTCGTTGCTCATGATATTGACCTCCCTATCAGGACTTCTGGTCCCAGACGAAAGGGCCCCGTCTCGCGCGGGCCCCGGCCCCATCGTCGTTGCCGGATTGTGAAAATCTCAACGTGGGCCTTCGTTCGTTGTAGCTCGGTGAAACGTCCAGCCGAGGTGGTTGCGACTGTTCATTTCACGGTCGGAAGCGTGAGCGAGATTACCGGTAGGACCACCTCCGCACAAGTCCCCGCGGCGAGCGCGTATCGCCCCGGAACTCGCGCCAGCGACGTATTCCGGTAGCTCTGGAATACCGGTGAACAGACCTACCCATCCCCAAAGTGTTGTTTTTGTCCGTTATTTTTCCCGTTCGATGGTAGCGAGCACGAAGGCGGCACTCAAGCGCCGACTTGCGCGCCGAGGTTTCAGGCGACCCGGTCGCCCGGCCCGCGCCCGGCGAAAAACGCGTCCATGTTGTCGATCGCGCGGTTGCCCATGGCGATTCGCGTCTCCTTCGTGGCGCTGCCGATATGAGGCAGCAGGAACACGTTCTCCAATTCCCGGTAGCGCGGGTCCCCGCCCGGCTCGCCATTGAACACGTCGAGGCCGGCCGCCGCCAGCTTGCCGGACTTCAGCGCCGCGATCAGCGCGTCATCGTCAACCAGGGCGCCGCGCGCGGTATTCACGACGATGGCGCCGTCCGGGAGCCTGGCGAGGCGCTCGGCATTCAGAAGACCCGTCGTCTCGGGCGTCGCGGGGGCGTGCAGCGACAGGAATTCGCTGTAGCCCAGCATCTCGTCCAGATCGGCGTGGTAGATCGCACCCTGCTCGGCCTCCGCTGATACCCGGCTGCGGTTGTGATAGCGCACGGTCATGTCGAATCCACGGAACCGCCTGGCCGCGACCTGCCCCACGCGACCCATGCCGACGATGCCGACGGTCTTTCCGGTCACCTGCGTTCCCACCATGAAGGCCGGGCTCCAGTCCTTCCAGCCGCCGCTGCGTACCAGACGCTCCCCCTCGCTGGCCCGCCGGGCGGCGCCCAGGGTCAGCAGCAAGGCGATCTCGGCCGTGGCGTCGGAGAGAACGTCCGGTGTGTTGGTCACCACGATCCCCCTCTTCGCCGCCGCTTCCAGATCCACGTGATCCACGCCGACGGAAAAGTTGGCGATGATCCGCACGCTCTCCGGCAGTTCGGCGATCACATCGGCGGTGAACTTCTCGGTGTGGCACGGCACGATCGCGGCCATACCTTCGGCCTTGCGCAGCAGCTCGTCCCTGTCGAAAACGTGATCGTCCATATTGAACACAGGCTCGTAGTCGCGGCTGAGTCGTTCGTGCACGGCATCCGGCAGGCGGCGGGTCACCAGGACCTTGGGCTTGCTCATGACGGTGTTTCCCTGTCGATGGTCGCTATGCGGAAGGCGAATCCTTCGTTCCACGTGCTGTGTAACATACGCCGGCGCGCGCGATCAGGCCCCCGGCAGTGGCCAGGCCGTCTGGCTTCGGGGTAGGTTCGCCGGCCGCGCAGGACGATGAAGGGGGATATTCGATGCTGTCGATACCACGGCTTTCGCTGGCGGACGCACGCCGGCTCATCGAAGGCGCCGCTGGAAAGGCGCGCGATATCGGCGTACCGATGTGCATCGCCGTCACCGACGAGAGCGGCAACCTGATCGCCTTCGAGCGTATGGACGGCGCCAAGATCCTCAGCGTCACGCTGGCGCAGAACAAGGCGATGACGGCCGCGATCGCGCGCAAGCCGACCGCCGACTACAACGCCAACTGCATTCCCGGCAACCTGACCTTCGGCATCCACACCGCGCTGGAAGGGCGCTTCTCGGTCATGGGCGGCGGCCTGCCCGTGTTCGAGGGCGAGCAGGTCGTCGGCGCCATCGGCCTTTCCTCGGGCACGCCGGAGCAGGACATCGCCTGCGCCGAGGCCGGCCTCGCGCACTACCGCAACGGCGGTTGACCGATTCGCACATCACGAGAGTCTTGATTTGGATTTGCGACTTGAAATACGCATCCGTGCCAGATAGTCCGCCTGTCGCTGCATCCAATCGGCCGTTCGCACAGTAAATACCTGCGTGAGTGCACTTTCCGCCGGATTCACCGACACGTTCCGGCGGCGGCCGCGATCACGTTCGACACGATTGACGGGGAAGGGAAGGAAAACCGATCCATGGCTCCCTTGGACGCATATGCCGAGTCGACGGCCCCCGATTCGTCGCTTGCACCCGATTCGCCGCTGGACACCTCCGACCGCCCCGGCCGCCGCGAGGCGGAGCACGCCATACGCACGCTGATCGCCTATATCGGCGAGGATCCGGCGCGCGAGGGCCTGATGGACACGCCGGCGCGGGTGGTTCGGTCCTACGACGAATACTTCGGCGGCTACAATGAGGATCCGGCGGCCATCCTCGAACGGACCTTCGAGGAGATCGATGGCTACGACGAGATGGTCGTGCTGCGGGATATCGAGTTCGTCAGCCATTGCGAGCACCACATGGTGCCGATCATCGGCCGGGCGCATGTCGGGTACCTGCCACGCCGGCGGGTCGTGGGCATCAGCAAGCTGGCCCGAGTCGTCGAGATCTTCGCCCGGCGCCTGCAGATCCAGGAACGCCTGACCGCCCAGATCGCCAACACCCTTTCCGACGTGCTGGAGCCCTTTGGCGTCGGCGTGGTGCTCGAAAGCGAGCATCAATGCATGACCACCCGCGGCATCCAGAAGCCGGGCACCAGCATGGTGACCAGCCGGATGATCGGGTCGTTCCGCGAAGACCGCGCCACGCGGCAGGAGTTCGAGGCCATGATCGGCCTGCACCGCCGGCGCTGACCCTCAATCCCCCGCGTCCTCGGCCAGCTCGTCCAGTAGCGTCATGACCTCGTCGTCCGAGGTTTGCCGGAAATCGCGATAATAGAGACCAATGGCGCCCATGCCGTAAGGCTGGTCCAGGGCGATGACTTCGTCGGCCTCGGCACGCAGCCGATCCATTGCCTCGGGCGGTGCCACCGGAACGGCCAGGATCAGCCGCTCCGGCCCGGCGCGCCGCACCGCGCGCAAGGCCGCGCAGGTCGTGGCACCGGTGGCGACGCCATCATCGACGACGATAGCCGTGCGTCCCGCGATGCCGGTACGGCGACGGCCGGCCAGATAGCGCTTTTCCCGCGCCTCGATTTCCGCCAACTCGCGCTCCTTCACCTCGTCGATCTCCCGCTGCGAAATGTCAAGCAGACGCACGACGTCGTCGTTCAGCACGATGTCGGCGGCCTCCCCGCTTCTGGCGACGGCGCCCATCGCAAGCTCGGGCTGGCCGGGTGTGCCCAGCTTGCGCACCATCACCAGGTCCAGCGGCGCGCCGGTCGCGCGCGCGATCTCCGCCGCGACGGGCACGCCGCCCCTGGGGAGCGCCAGGACGACAGCATGCTCGAAAGACCTGGACTTTACGACATCCGCAAGCCTGCGGCCGGCATCGCGGCGATCCTGGAACATTGGCCCCTTACCTTTCCGCGGCGCGTTTTGCTTCAGGCCGTTGTTTCGGCCCGCCTATCGTGTCACAGACTCTGAACGCCAACGCCGCCCTGCGCCTTGATCCGGGTCAGACCGCCGCGATGACGCAAGCCCGCGCCGACCAGCCGCCGACCGCTTCCGTCGAGGAGGCCGTGGCCTTCTTGCGCCGGCCCGCGTCCTATCCGGACCGCACCGGCAAGGTGGATGTGCGCGAAACCCACATGTCCTGGGTCTTCCTGACCGACCGCTTTGTCTACAAGCTGAAAAAGCCGGTTCGTTTCAGCTATCTCGACTATGGCACCCCGGCGGCCAGGCTCCGCAATTGCCAGGCCGAGGTGCACCTGAACCGCCGGCTGGCGCCGTGGGTCTATCTGGCGGTGGTGCCGCTGCTGCGCAGTCAGGGCGACGGCGCATTGAGCCTTGGCGGCGCGGGAGAGCCCGTGGACTGGCTGGTCAAGATGGTGCGCCTGCCGGCGGCTGGCTTGCTCGACGAGGCGATGGCGGCGGGACCGGTCGGGCCGGAACGGCTGGACGGCGTGGCACACCTCCTGGCCCGGTTTTACCACGCGCAACCCAGGCAGAACCGTCGCCCGGCGATGTACGCGCAATCACTGAAACGTGACGCGCGCGACAACCGGGATGCTTTGCTGGAGCAACCCGGCGAGGTGTCCGAGACGCGCGTCGATAATCTATTGAACAGCCTGATTGGATTCGTGAACCGCGAGGCCGACCTGCTGGCCGAACGTGCCGCGCGGCTGGTCGAGGGCCACGGCGACCTTCGCCCCGACCACATCTACCTCGGTCCGCCCCAGGCCGTGATCGACTGCATCGAATTCAACCGCGAGTTCCGCATCAACGATCCGGCGGACGAACTGGCCTTCCTGGCGATGGAATGCGAGCGGCGCGGCGCGGACTGGATCGGCCCCCGCCTGTTGTCGATCTACCAGGAGGTCACGGGCGACTGGATTCCGGATCGTCTCGTCGCCTTCCACAAGGCCCACCGCGCCCTGCTTCGCGCCAAGCTGTCGCTGTGGCACCTGCAAGAGCCGCGGATCGACGCGCGGAAATGGCGACGCAAGACGGAGGCCTATCTCTCGCTGGCCGAAACCTGCGCAAAGGAACTGGGATAACGGGCTACGCCTCGATTCCCAGCAGATCGACCAGCGACCCACCAGAGCGGATGCGCGCGATCGCCTCCCCCACCAGCGGCGCAGCATCGACCGTCAGCAGCTTCGAGCGCGCGGTATCGTTGCTCAGCCGGAACGCCGGCACGGAGTTCGTGATAACCAGACGCTCGATCGCGTCGTCCGCGAAAACCTTGTTCGCTTCGCCGACGAAGAGGCCATGTGTCGCCAGGGCCAACACCCGCGCCGCTCCCTGCTCGCGCGCCTTGCGCGCCGTGCGCAGCATGGTTCCGCCGGACGCGATCAAGTCGTCGACGATCAGCGCCGTCCGTCCGGCGAAATCGCCCACCAGCATTTCGCCGCTGACCTGCCCCCGGCTGCGGTACTTCTCCATCATGGCGCTGGCGATGTCGAGATCCAGCGCGCCCGCGAGCGTCTTGCGGAACGCCTCTGCCCGCTTCATGCCGCCGGAGTCGGGGGAGACCACCACCAGGTCGTCGTTTTCGATCAGCGGGCGCAGCGGCTCGACAAAGAGCCGGCGGGCGTCCAGATGCTCGGTGGCGCAGCGAAAGGCATTCTGGAACGCCGCTTGGTTGTGCACCTCCAACGCCATGACCCGCTCGACCCCGACGGCCTCGAACATCGCCGCCACATAGCGCGTCGTCACCGGGTCGCGCGCCTTCGTCTTGCGGTCCTTGCGGGCGTAGCACAGGTAGGGCGCCACCGCCGTGACACTGGCCGCCGCCGCGTCCCGGCACGCCGCGCAGAAGAACAACAGGCGGCACAGCTTGTCGTTCGCGCTTTGCGTGTCGTCGCCGTACAGCGAATGGATGACGAAGACATCGCGGTTGCGCACGGACACCAGCGGCCGGGCCTTGTGCTCGCCGTCCTCGAAGTCGCGCTCCTCATGCTCCGAGAGCGGCACGTTCAGCCGTGCGGCGACGCCGCGTCCGAAATCCCGGCTGCCGCCCAGAGCAAAAACACGCGGGGCATCGTCGGCCACCATTGCCTCAGCCTCCCGGCAGGTCCACCGCTAACAGGTGTAGCGCGCGGCTTGCCGGGTCAAGACGACATACCTCGGCAGGCACAAGGGGCGATCGGGCTTGCGTCCGCGCGCGCCATCGGCTCCCATGCCGGCGCCGCAGGTTGAAGGAGACTCCTGGTGGACAAACGTTCGCTGCCCACCTTGGCGCCGACCACGGCCGAGTTGCTTGCTTCGTTTCCCTACATCTTCCGGGACGAGGTGGTGCGTCTCAGGCTCATCTTCGCCGTGCTGGGCGACCGGGGCCTGGCCTCGGCATTGCTTCTGCTGACGGCGCCGCAGCTTGTGCCGATGCCCCTCGGCCTGTCGAATGCGCTGGCGCTGCCGATCCTGCTGGTGGCCGGGCAGATGGCGCTTGGCCGGAAATCGCTGTGGCTACCCGACTGGCTGCTGGACAGGCCGCTGTCCCGCGATCGTCTGCTGATGGCCACGAACCGCATGGTGCCCATCCTGCGGCGCGTCGAGGTGGTAATCCGACCTAGATACCAGTGGGTCTGGGCACGCCCGGCGACACACCTGCTGGGCGTGAGCTGTTTCTTCATCGCCTGCGTTTCCGTGGCGCCGCTGCCGCTCACCGGGTGGCTGCCGGCATTGTCGCTGATCATCGTCGCCCTGGGATTGCTGGAGCGTGACGGCGCCGTCGTGCTCCTTGGCCTGGGCATCGGTGCCGTGGCGGTCGCTGTTTTCGCGCTCGTCGTCGGGGGGTTGGCCGAGGTGGGCGCAAACGTCGAGCGGCTGGCGAACGGGGGCTAGCCCGTGGCTGATCCGCCACCGGGGGTGGTTCCACCGCGCGCGTCGTAGAAAGTCATCTCCCACTCACCGGCGGTTTCGTCGTGGCGCAGAATGTAGAGAGCGTGATCGTCGCCGGTCAGCTTGAAATAGCGGTGATCGGGACCGATCCAGCGGTCCAGGATCGCCACGACCTGGATTGCCCGCTCGCCCTGGCCCAGGAAGAAGCGCCGCGGCTCCTGCTCGCCGCGATGTCCGGCATAGCACTCGACACGCACGCGTATCCGGGCCATCCCATCAACCCGCGGCTTTCAGAACCTTCTTCAGGGACGTCTCGGGATCGGACAGCATGTCCGGATCCGGCTTCGCGCCCGTCTCGATGAATTTCCGCGTCGGTGCAATATCCTTGGCGCTGTTCACGGCATTGGCGCCGACGATCCGGCCATCCTTCAAGTAGAATAGCGTGAAGGCCCCGCCTTCCGGATCGCCCCGCCGGACCAGCCGGTCCACTCGATCCGGCAAGCCGACCATCTGCAGGTTGACGTCGTACTGGTCCGACCAGAACCACGGCACCTGCGCATAGGGCGTTTCCTCGCCGGCCATGGTCCGTCCCGCAGCCACCGCCTGGTTCTGCGCGTTCTGCCAGGACTCCAGCCGCACGCGCCGGCCCAGGATCGGATTGGGATGCCGGGTAACGTCGCCGGCCGCGAAAATCGCCGGATCGGAGGTGCGCCCGCACGCGTCCACCACGATTCCGTCGTCGACCTCCAGCCCCGCATCGGCGGCAAGCTCGACATTGGGCAGAATGCCCACGCCGACGACCGCCAGATCGGCCGGATAAGCGGTGCCGTCGGCGAGGCGCACCGCCTGCACGCGCGACCCGCCCTCGAAGGCTTCCACATTGGCGCCGGTCACGATCTCGACGCCGTGGCGGCGGTGCAGATCCGCGTACCAGTCGCCCACTTCCTCGGCGACCTGCCGGCGCATCAGACCATCGCCCGCTTCCAGCACGGTGACGGCACAGCCACGCTTGCGCGCCGCGGCGGCGACCTCCAGGCCGATATACCCGCCGCCGACGATGACCACCCGCGCCCCGGCCCGCAGGGCCTTGGCGATGGTCAGGCTGTCATCGAGATCGCGCAGGTAGTGGATCCCCGCAAGCTCGCTGCCCGGCAGCGCCAGGCGCCGCACCCGCGAGCCGGTGGCCAGCAGCAGCTTGTCGTAGGCAAGGGTCTCGCCGCCGGCCAAGGTCAGGCGCGCGCTCCCGCGGTCGATGGCCTCGACGCGCTGGTTCAGCATCAGCTCGATGCCATGCTCGTCGTAGTAGTCGGGCGCGCGCAGGAAGGCCGTATCCGGCGCCGCCGCGCCCGTGAGCACCTGCTTCGACAGCGGCGGGCGTTCATAGGGCCGAACCCGCTCTGCCCCGACAACGACAAGGCGGCCGGAGAACCCGGCGCCGCGTATCGCTTCGGCCGCGCGGCCGCCGGCCTGGCCGGCGCCGACGACCACATAGGTATCCGTGCGGCTCATGGCGCGCCCCCGATCGGAACGGACTGCCGGCTCAGCCCTTGGGCAGGCCGACGTAGACGTCGTCGCCCTCGACCTTCACCGGATAGCTGGCCACGTCATCCTCGGCCGGCAACTCGGTGCACTTGCCGGTCTTGAGGTTGAAGCGCGCCTGATGCAGCGGGCACTCTATCTCGCAGCCATCGACGAACCCCTCGGAAAGCTGCGCGAATTCGTGCGTGCAGACATCGTTGATCGCATAGATGCCGTCGTCGAGGCGGACGACGCAAACCAGCGTGTCCCCGACCTTCGCGAATTCGGGCTCTTCCGCCTCCAGCTCGCTGGCCTTGGCGACGGCGTGCCACTCGACGTTCTGATCAGCCATGTCCCTGTACCCCTCTCCCGATTCACGTCGTCGCGGTCCGGCCAAGGACCGCAGCGTATAGGCTTGTAGCATCGCTGCGCCGGATTCGCCATCGCCGCGAGCGAAAGCGACGAACGAATCCAATGACGTGCGTCAGCGGTCGCGGGACTCTCACGCACTGTTGCACCGCCTCATCCATGAGGCGCACTTGAAGCGGCCTTCGAAGACGCCAAAATACTGTTGCAACAATGGCGCTCAGGGTAGTCTGTAAGAAACCCGCGCGAGCGCGCTGCTGCTAAGGCCGTTAATGGCGGCGAAATCAGAGGAAACATGCTGGAATTGTCGGAAAGCTCGACCCGTTACCCCGTCCTGCCGCTGCGCGACATCGTCGTGTTCCCGCACATGATCGTGCCCTTGTTCGTTGGGCGCGAGAAATCCGTGAACGCGCTTGAAGAGGTCCGCAGCGAGGACAAGCAGATTCTGCTCGTGGCGCAGAAGGATGCCCAGCAGGAGGACCCGCAGCCCGGCGACCTCTATCAGGTCGGCACGCTCGCCAGCATCCTGCAGCTTCTAAAGTTGCCGGACGGCACCATCAAGGTGCTGGTCGAGGGCGGGCAACGCGCGCGTGTGCGCGAGTTTACGGAGAACGACAGCTTCCTTGAGGCCGGCGCCGAAGTGATCGCCGAGGAAACCGGGGACGAGCGCGAGCTGGATGCGATCCGGCGCACCGTCGTCTCCCAGTTCGAGCAGTACATCAAGCTGAACAAGAAGATCCCGCCCGAGGTGCTGAACACCGTCAGCCAGATCGAGGATGCCAGCAAGCTGGCCGACACCGTCGCCTCGCACCTGTCGCTGAAGATCCCGGACAAGCAGGAGCTTCTGGAGACCGAGGCGGTCAGCGAGCGCCTGGAGAAGGTCTACAGCTTTATCGAGGGCGAGATCGGCGGCCTCGAGGCGGAAAAGCGCGTGCGCAACCGCGTCAAGAAGCAGATGGAGAAGACGCAGCGCGAGTACTACCTGAACGAGCAGCTGAAGGCGATCCGGAAGGAGCTTGGCGAGGGCGAGGAGGGCCAGGACGAGCTTCAGGAGCTTGAGGATCGGATTGCCAGGGCGAAGCTGTCGAAGGAGGCTCGGGAGAAGG
>NZ_QPMH01000025.1 GCF_003344765.1 Ferruginivarius sediminum
TCGCCATTGTCGCCGTCATGCGCAAGATGATCACCATCCTCAACGCCATGCTTCGCGACAACACGCCCTGGCAGCCAAAAGCGGCATGATGAAAGACAGTTGCTCACCCCGCTCACGCGGGCAGCTTCCCCGCCCCTGAATGAACGAACTCAAGAACTAGGAATATTGCCCTATTCCGCAAACCCCGCTACGCTGCCCGTCCGACTTTCCACGACGAACCGACGGGAGCGATGCATGAACCAGGAACCGACGCCGCCGCGGGAGATTCCGTTACCGTATGCAAACGTCATCATTCGTCATCATCCGTCAACATGATGTCACGGGGTGGCCGCCTCGTTTCCGTCCGTTTTACGTCCGCCCTGCGTCGGTTTTGACGTGGGTCAATGTGATTGGCGTCCGGTGAAGGCATCTTACCCTCGACACTGGATGATGGAGTCGCATGACGATGCCGGCAATGACACTCTTCGATCCGCTGCTTGGCGAGACCGTGGTGCGTACCGCGCTTCTGGGCACAAATGTCCGGGACGGTTTCTTCCGGGGCGAGGAGTCGCGGAGCAGTCTGCTGGCGCAGCATGCCGACCTGTTGGAGAATCTGGCCCGGAAGAAGCAGGCCGGATGAGTGGGGCCGCGTAAGCGAGCCCGTCGCGTGGCCGCGCCGGTTTCGGCCTTTCCAGCGCCGCCCGGCCGACGATTGGTGCGGCCACGCGCCACCCCTCCAGTAAGCTTTCGTTGTAAGCCTCGACACTGAATCCCCGGCCCGCGACGCGCGCCGGGCTGTTTTCGCGTGCCGGTGCGCCAGCCGCAGTTCGGCGGTTTCCCGGAAAAGCGAAGGCGCCGGGACCGGAGTCCCGACGCCTTCCCGTCGGCGGATTTGAAGCCGCTATCGCGGATCAGCCGCGGCGCGGCTGATCGGCCTGTTCGTCCAGGCCGCCGCTGACACGCACGCCGGTGCCGGCGTACTGCGGTCCAGGCACTTCAGTGCGCAGCGACTGCATCAAGCCGATGCACATGAAGATCATGATCACCGAGAATGGTAGTGCCGCGGTGATCGAGGCGGTCTGCAACGCCGAGAGACCGCCGGCCAACAGAAGCACGGCGGCGACGGCGCCCTCCGACAGGCCCCAGATGATGCGGTGGACCATCGGCGGCTCCGGATCGCCCATCGACAGCAGGGTGTTCACCACCAGCGTGCCGGAGTCGGACGAGGTCACGAAGTAGGTCGCGATCAGGAGCGTCGCCACGGCTGAGAAGATCGTGCCGACAACCCCGACGTCCATCTTGTCGAAGGTGACGTACAGAGCGCTTGTCAGATCCTGGCTGACCGCCTCGGAGATGCCGCCCTCGCCGAAGATCTCGATGTGCAGCGCGGTACCGCCGAACAGCGTGATCCAGACGAACGCCAGCAGCGTCGGCACGATCAGCACGCCGATCACGAAGTCGCGGATCGTGCGGCCGCGGCTGATCCGGGCGATGAACATGCCCACGAACGGCGCCCAGGCGATCCACCAGCCCCAGTAGAAGGCCGTCCACCAGCCCTGCCAAGGCCGGTCCAGGTTGGCGTCCGCCCACATGCTGAGCGGCACCACATGGGCCAGGTAATCGCCCGTGGACTGCAGGAACAGGTTCAAGAGGTAACGCGTAGGCCCGAAGACAATCAGGAACACCAGGATGGCGATCGACAGCCACAGGTTCAGCTCGGACAGGATCTTCACGCCCTTGCCGACGCCGGAAACCACCGAGAGCGTCGCCACCGCCGAGATGATGGCGATCAACAGCAGCATCGCGATGTCATTCGGCGATCGCGTTATCTCGCCGGCATCGTTCGTGACCTCGGTGACAAAAAATCCGACGCCCGTCAGTTCGTAAAGGCCGGTGGCCATCTGCTGCACGCCGAGGCCCAGCGAGGTCGCCACGCCGAACACCGTGCCGAAGATCGCCAGGATGTCGGCGGCGTGGCCGATGGGGCCATAGATCCGCTCGCCGATCAGCGGATACAGCGACGAACGGATGGTCAGCGGCAGCTTACGCCGGTAAGCGAAGTAAGCCAGGGCCAGCCCGACGATCACGTAGATCGCCCAGGGATGCAGACCCCAGTGGAAGAACGTCAGGCGCATCGCCACCTGGGCCGCGCGCGGCGTCTCCGCCGCGATCGACATGCCGTCGCCGATGAAAGGGTTGCCCTGAAAGTGATAGATCGGCTCGGCAATCGACCAGAACACCAGGCCGATACCCATGCCCGCGCCGAATAGCATGGAAAACCACGAGAAATAACCGAACTCGGGTCGTTCGTCGTCGTCGCCCAGCCGGATGTTCCCGAACCGGGAGAACATCAGATAGATCGTAAAGAACAGGAAGATCGCGACAATGCCCAGGTAATACCACTTGAGCGCATGGATCATCCAATCCTTGACCGCCGAGAATACGCCGCCCGCCGTCTCCGTCCATACGGCCGCGAAGATCACCAGTGCGAACACGATGAACTTGGACCACACGGCGACGGTCGGGTTGAGCCCTTTCAGAAAGCCTTTTTCGGCAATCATCGGTCCCCCTCCCTTGCGTCATTGCTTGCGTGGGGACGACGCCCGCGGGAAACGACCTGTAACCCCCCCCCACGGCCGGCGCCCGCCGGTTGCGTTCCTGACGGCAACCGCCCATGACGGACCGGGCTGAACCCCGGATCCTCGGCTGCCGCCCGTTGTGGATACGGCTTGACCCGCATCCGCTCGCGCCCGACCGTCATGAACGGGGCCGGGGCGCCTCTTCGGGGTGTGCGGAAGTCCTTTGATACGATCCGCATATTCCGCACAGGGTCGCACGATAAGGCCCGAATTCAGCAAACAGTTTAGCCGTGGAGACCTTGGATTGGCAAATTGCGACGTGTCGGGACAAGGTGCGATTTCATAGCCTTTCTTTGCGCGTGAGGTCCGAAGCGTGCGGAAAAGGCGACTATGCTTGTTCCCTCCGCTCGATATGGACGCCAGGCCCCCGTCCGGCGACGTTCTCCCCCATCCCGCGTCATTCGACCCGCGCGCTGTGCGAATCCGTGTCCGAATCGGCAGGGAAACCGTCGGTAACGGCAAGGCCGCGCAGATCGTCCTCCGCCCTCGCGCGCGGGATCAGCCCGGCGGAAAGGTTCCAGCCCAGGAAGTCCCAGGACGGCGCAACCCGCACGAAGCGCCGCGTTCCCGCCTTCAGGCGGAAATCGACGCCGTCCTCCGCCGCGGTATCGACCAGGACCTCGTAACGCCCCGGTTCCGCATCGCGGTAGAACACTTCGCCGGGGTGCAGGACGCCGACCTGCGCGCCGTTCACGACGACCTCGGGCGTCACCATCGCCAGCAGCGGGTTTGCCGTCCGGTAGAAGTAGATGCGCCCCAGCCCCGCCGGCGGCGGCGCCAGCGCGGCGGGCGCGGATTCGATGGCGGGACCGTCCGGCGTTCCGCAGGCCGCCGTCGCCAGCACCGCCGCGGCGGCGGCGCATTCGATGGCATGGCGGCGAAGCGTCTTCATCGGCCCTCCCTTCCCGTCCGGCTCCCCTCCCGAACTGTTGCGAGGGAATATGGCAGCAAGCACGCAGTGCTGTGAAGGGGTCGAATGCGCGCCATGCGCGTCTTCGCGCTGCAAAAAAGCACTTGTGGGGCCATCGGCGGCACGTTAGCGTGTGCAACACAAATGATGTCGCAGCGCAGCAATGCCGAAATATTATTGCGTGCGGGACACTATCGTAGGGCGCAATGGTGGAGGGAGTGTGAACATGCAGGAACTGCATGGTTACTACATCGAGGACATCGAGGTCGGCATGACCGACAGCTACGGCAAGACGGTGACCGACGCCGATGTCGTGATGTTCGCCGGCATCTCGGGGGACACCAACCCCGTGCATCTGAACGAGGCCTTCGCGGAGCAGACCCGCTTCAAGGGTCGTATCGCGCACGGGATGCTGGCGGCCAGCTATATCTCCACCGTGCTGGGCACCCGCCTGCCAGGTCCGGGCTGCATCTACATGAGCCAGACGCTGAACTTCCGTGCGCCGGTGAAGGTGGGCGACACCGTCCGCGCCCGCGTCACCGTGACCGAGGTCGACCGCGAGAAGAAGCGCATCAAGGTCGAGACCATCTGCACCGTCGACGACAACGTCGTCCTGGACGGCGAGGCCAAGCTGATGCTGAACAGCCGCGCCGCTGTCGAGGGCAAGCCGAAGGCCGACGCCGAGGCGGGTGCGGTGCCGCCGGCCGCCGGATCGCGTTCGCAGCAGCCCGAAGTCGCCGGGTAGCCTGGCCGCGACGACGGCCGGGCGGCAAGGCATTCGTCCCCGCCGCGCGTTTTCCGGGGGACAATATTCGCGGCTTCGCCCCTACTCTTGCGGCTCCGTCAACGCTATCGTAGCGCCGCCGGCGCACGGCGGGCACCGTTGCCCGACGGCCAGCCCGCTTTTCCGCCGGCGCATGGAACGATAGCTGCAAGCCGAGGTCATGGCCGTTTTCCGCCACACGCACGATCTTCCCGACGACGCGCGCGGCAGCGTTGTCGCCATTGGCAACTTCGACGGCGTCCATCGCGGCCATCAGGCCGTCCTGGCGCACGCGGGCGAGCAGGCCCGCCGGCGCGGCGCCGTGGCGACGGTCTTGACGTTCGAGCCGCACCCGCGCCAGGTCTTCCAGCCGGACCTCGCGCCCTTCCGGCTGTCCTCGTTGCGCACGCGCACGCGCGTCATGGAGGGCCTGGGACTGGAGCACCTTTTCGTCCTGCATTTCGACCTGTCGTTCGCCCGCAAGACGGCGGAAGAGTTCGTCGAGGAAATCCTCGTGCGCGATCTGGCGACGTGCCACGTGGTCGTCGGCGAGGATTTCCGCTTCGGGCACAAGCGCAAGGGGGACATTGCGTTCCTGCGCGAGATGGGCGAGCGCCATGGATTCGGCGTCAGCGCGCTCGGTCCGGTGGCCGACGAGAACGGCCGGATCATCTCCTCCAGCTGCGTGCGCCAGCTTCTGCGCGAGGGACAGCCGCGCGAGGCGGCCCGCCTGCTCGGCCGCCCGTGGGAGGTGGAAGGACGCGTCGATCACGGCGCCAAGCTTGGCCGCGACATCGGCTTTCCCACGGCGAACGTCGCGCTCGCCGATTATCTGGAGCCGGCCCACGGCATTTATGCCGTGCGTGCCGGCGTGGACGAGGGCACGGCGACCCGTTGGCTCGACGGCGTCGCCTATGTCGGCCGCCGCCCGACGGTCGCGGGCGAGGGCGTTCTGCTGGAGACCTACCTGTTCGACGTCAGCCCCGACCTGTATGGACAGCACCTGCGGGTCCGCCTGTTCGAGTTCATCCGCGGCGACCATACCTTCGACAGCCTGGAGGCGCTGCAGGCCCGGATCGCCGAGGACTGCGCCGCCGCGCGCCGGGTGCTGGCCGCGGAACCAAGGCCGGAGGGCCCTGCCGGGGCAGGTTTCGCCGCCGGCGCCACCTGATCGCGGCGTTGCGTGAGAATCATCGAAGAAAAGAGTCGTCGTCGCGCCTGCTGGTCTGGTTATAATTCCAGATGGGTCGGCCGATCGTTGAAGCCTTGCCGGGCTTACGTTCATCCATCGCCGGCCACGGTATCATGCCGGAGCGGCTGGCATGCAGGCTTTGCTGATTGCCGCCATGGTCTGGATCTCGGGGGCGACGGGACTTCCCGTTCCCAATGCCGTGCCGGAGGTAGTCCACGTCACGCCGCGCGAGATGGCGACATTGGCTCACCCGGAAGGCAATTACGATTCGACGATGGCGCGCAGCTATCTTGCTCTCTATCACGCCAAGTCGGGCACCATCCTGCTGCGCCACGGCTGGGACGCGGGCGACCTGCGCGACCGCTCCATCCTGGTGCATGAGCTTGTGCACCACATGCAGGCGACATCCGGGCGGCGGTACCCGTGCCGAGGGGCGCGTGAACGCGTGGCCTACGAGGCACAGGCCGGGTGGCTTGAGGAACGCGGCGGCGACCTGTTCGAGGTGCTGGGCCTGAACGGCCTGTTCTACCATGCGCTGACGCGGTGCTGACGGGCGCGCGGGGGTGCAGGCCGCACATTACTCCGCTGCTTCCCCGGCGGCCGCTTCGCCGATGCCGCTGCCTTCCAGCGGCGTGTAACCCCATAGATGGGCTGGCGGGACGTTGGCGAAGGCGAGCCCGAGGCGCTTGCCCGAGAGCTTCAGCGGCGCCGTCGGCAGTGGCGAGGCCAGCGAGTAAGTGTACTGCAGGAGTTGGCCGTCCGCGCGCATGGCGGCGAAACACTGGCCGATGAACTGCCGCTGCTTTTCCAGGGGGAACTGCAGGGCGGGAATGCCCGAGATCACCGTATCCACCTTGCCGATCGAGTCACGCGGCAGAATGTCGTACGGGCGGCTGGCGTCGCCCTCGATCACCGTCGCGCTGGGAAAGCGTCGGCGTAGATAGGCGACAAGGTCGCGGTCCAGCTCGATCAGGACCAGCCGGCCCTCGTCCAGGCCGGCCTCCACAAGTGCACGCGTCACGGTTCCGGTGCCCGCGCCCAGTTCGACCACGGTGTCGTCCGGCGAGGTGACCGCGTTCCGCGCCACCAGGCGCGCCAGGGCCCGTGAACTTGGCATGATCGCCCCGACGCGCAACGGATGGGCCAGCCACCGGCGCAGGAAAAGGCCGATCTCCGTGGTCTGCGAGGTCATCACATGCCCCCCGGAAGAATGCAGCGAAAGGCGCGGTTCGCAACGACGTGACGACTGCATACATAGTTAGGGATATTGATTTCACCAGTATGACACTGGCCGTCAAGAGACGGAAATGTGTTGCCCGCAAGCCTTTGCCTTGACCGTGGGCGGCGCGTTGCTACATTCGCGCGGCCCGCCGTCGGGACGCGTTTTTCCGTGCGTCGGCCGGCTTTTCGATCGTGCGGGATCGCATTCAAGGTGAATCGTCATGAGCGTCGACTATAAATCGACCGTCTTCCTGCCACGCGCCGACAGCTTTCCGATGCGCGCGCGCCTGCCCCAGCGCGAGCCGGAAACCCTGCGCGCGTGGGAGGATATGGACCTCTTCGCAAAGGTGCGGGAGGTGTCCGAGGGACGCGAGAAATACATCCTGCACGACGGCCCGCCGTACGCGAACGGCCATCTGCACATGGGCCATGCGCTCAACAAGATCCTGAAGGATGTCATCAACCGTGGCATGCAAATGCTGGGCTACGACGCCCATTACGTGCCCGGCTGGGACTGCCACGGCCTGCCCATCGAGTGGAAGGTGGAGGAAGGCTATCGCGCGCAGGGCCGCGACAAGGACAAGGTGCCCGTCACCGAGTTCCGGCGCGAGTGCCGCGAGTTCGCCGACAAGTGGATCGGCATCCAGATCGAGGAGTTCAAGCGCCTGGGCGTCCTGGGCAACTGGGAAAAGCCCTATACGACCATGAGCTACGATGCCGAGGCGCAGATCGTGCGCGAGCTTGGCAAGTTCCTGGTCGGCGGCGGCCTCTATCGCGGCGCCCGTCCGGTCCTTTGGTCGGTGGCGGAGAAGACGGCCCTGGCCGACGCGGAGGTAGAATACCACGACCACACCTCCCACACGATCTGGGTGCGTTTCCCGGTCGTGCAGGCCGGTGCGCCGGCGCTGGACGGCGCCAGGATCCTGATCTGGACGACGACGCCGTGGACCATCCCCGGCAACCGCGCCGTCGCCTTCTCGCCGAATTCCACCTACGTCGTCATCCAGGTGAAGGCTGCCGGCGAGAACGATCTGGTTGTGCCCGGCGAGCGGCTGGCGGTGGCGAAAGACCTGCTGGAGCAGGTGGCGCACGACGCGAAGCTGACGGATTACGAGGTGGTCGCCGAGCTGTCGGCCGCCGAGCTTGAGGGCACGGTCTGCGCCCACCCGCTGCGCGGCCAGGGCTACGAGTTCGACGTGCCGGTGCTGCCGGGCGACTTCGTGACGATGGAACAGGGCACCGGGTTCGTCCACGTCGGTCCGGGCCACGGCACCGACGACTGGCTGCTTGCGCGCAAGCACGGGCTGGAAATCCCCGAGAACGTGGACGACGACAGCGTCTTCCGCGACAACGTCCCGCTTTTCGCCGGGACGCGGATCTACAAGCCCGACGGCAAGGAAGGCGACGCCAACGCCCGCATCATCGAGGTGTTGAAGGGCGCCGGCGCGTTGATGCAGCAGGGCCGGCAGCGCCACAGCTATCCGCATTCCTGGCGCTCCAAGGCGCCGCTGATCCACCGGGTGACGCCGCAGTGGTTCATTTCGATGGACACGAACGGTCTGCGCGACAAGGCGCTGGCGGCCATCGACGAGACCGACTTCTATCCGCCGGCCGGCAAGGCGCGGCTGCGCTCGATGATCGAAACCCGCCCGGACTGGTGCGTCTCGCGCCAGCGCTGGTGGGGCGTACCGCTGCCGCTGTTCGTCGACCGCAAGACCGGCGAGCCGCTGCGCGATCCGGCAGTGATCGAGCGAATCGCCCAGGCGTTCGAGCAGGAAGGCGGCGATGCCTGGTTCGACAGCGATCCGAAGCGCTTCCTGGGCGACGACTACGACCCGGCCGACTACGAGCAGGTGCGCGACATCGTCGAGGTCTGGTTCGACAGCGGCTCCACCCACGCCTTCGTTCTGGAGGCGCGGCCGGAACTGAAGTGGCCGGCCTCGCTCTACCTCGAAGGCTCGGACCAGCATCGCGGCTGGTTCCATACCTCGCTGCTGGAGTCGGCCGGCACGCGCGGGCGCGCACCCTTCGACGGGGTGTTGACCCACGGCTTCGTGCTGGACGCCAAGGGTCACAAGATGTCGAAGTCGCTGGGCAACGTGATCGCCCCGCAGGACGTGATGAGCGAGAAGGGCGCGGACATCCTGCGGCTGTGGGTCGTCGCCTCGGACTACAGCGAGGACCTGCGCATTGGCGAGGAGATCCTGCGCTATCAGGTCGACGCCTATCGCCGACTGCGCAACACGCTGCGCTACCTGATCGGCAACCTGGCCGATTTCGCGGGGGAGGAGCGCCTGCCGGAGTCGGAGATGCCCGAGCTGGAGCGTTGGGTCCTGCACCGGATGGCCGAGCTGGATAGCGTGGTGCGCGAGGGCTGCCGCCGCTACGACTACATGACCATCTACCGGGAGCTGTATCACTTCTGCGCCGTCGACCTTTCGGCCTTCTACTTCGACGTCCGCAAGGACAGCCTGTACTGCGACCGCCCGGATTCGACGCGCCGCCGGGCCTGCCGGACGGTGCTGGACAAGCTGTTCGACTGCCTGACGGCGTGGCTTGCACCGATCACCTGCTTCACCGCCGAAGAGGCCTGGTGGGCGCGCGGCGGCGGACCGGAGGAAAGCGTGCACCTGCGCACCTTCCCCGAAGTCCCGGCGGGCTGGCGCGACGCCGGCTTGCAGGCGAAGTGGGACAAGGTGCGCCGCGTGCGCCGCGTGGTCACCGGCGCGCTGGAGTTGGAGCGGGCGGAGAAGCGCATCGGCTCCAGCCTGCAGGCGCACCCGACGGTTCATATCGCCGATTCCGAACTGGCGGAGGCGGTGGCCGATGTCGACCTGGCCGAGATCTGCATCACCTCGGCTGTGACGGTGTCCGGCGAGCCGGCGCCCGCCGGCGCCTTCACCCTGGACGACGTGCCGGGCGTGGCCGTGGTGCCGGAACTGGCGGAGGGCAGCAAGTGCCAGCGCTGCTGGCAGGTCCTGCCGGATGTCGGACGGGATGCGGCGGCGCCCGACACCTGCGGGCGCTGCGCCGATGCGGTGAAGCATCTCGGCGTGGCGGTCGGGTAAGGCCGGCCGGCGGGATGCTACGTCTGGCGCTTATCGTCGCGGGGGCGGTTCTGGTTTCGGATCAAGTCACGAAGTGGCTGATCCTGGCCAAGGTGATGGATCCACCACGCATCATCGAGGTGACCGGATTCTTCAACCTCGTGCTGGTCTGGAACCGCGGCATCAGCTTCGGCTTGCTGGGAAATTCGGCGGGCTGGCAGTCCTGGGTGCTGGCGGCTTTCGGCGCTGTGGTCGCCGGGGGTCTTCTTGTGTGGCTGCATCGCGCGGTGCAAGGGCTGTTGCCGAGCCTGGGCATAGGCCTCATTGTCGGCGGCGCGCTCGGCAACGTGATCGACCGGCTGCGGTTCGGCGCGGTGGTGGACTTTCTGGATTTCCACGTGGGCGGCTGGCATTGGCCGGCCTTTAATGTGGCCGACAGCGCCATCACGATAGGTGTCGCGATGCTTGTATTGGACGCCATCTTGCACGATCGGGCGGAAAAAGCATAAATATGTCCAGCCTTGTATTGGGGATGACGGGCGAATGATTTCGGTGCGATTGCGACACACGGCCCTTGTGGCTGTCGGCTGCCTGGCGCTGGCCGTCTCTGGTTGCGACAAGGTTCGCGATCAGCTTGGCATGAACAAGAACCCGCCCGATGAGTTCCGGGTGGTCTCTCGTGCTCCGCTCAGCCTGCCGCCGGAGTATCAGCTTCGGCCCCCGCAGCCCGGCTCGACCAGGCCGCAGGAGGGCACGCCGCGGCAGCAGGCCTCGCAGACCGTGTTCGGCCGCGACGACGACTCGAACCGACCCTCCTATCAGGACGCACCCGGCCTGTCCCAGGGCGAGAAGGCTCTGCTTGGCCGCGCCGGTGCCGACAATGCGCCGAACGACATCCGTCAGCTTGTCGACGCCGAGACACGCCAGATGAACGAGGAGGCGCAAAGCTTCGTCGACACGCTGGTGTTCTGGCGCGATCCGCAACGGCCGGAAGAGCTCGTGGATGCCCAGGAGGAGGCCCGCCGCCTGCAGGAGAATGCCGCGTTGGGCGAAAACGTCACCCAGGGCGACACGCCGACCATCGAGCGCAAGGAGCGGGGCCTGCTGGAAGGCATCTTCTAGCCGCTTTCGCCAGGCTGGTTCCGCCGGCGCTTGCCGGCGGGCGGCCATCCACGAACGCTTCGTCATGAAGTTGCCTTGGTTTCGTGGCCTGCTGCCGCGTTGCCCTTTGCCGCCGTCGGCGCCATATTGCCGGTGGCGGTGCTTTCATCATGCGCGAAACGGGAGTTCCGATGCCGCGAATTCGCTTGCTTCCGGCCAGTGTGACCGCGGTGGCCGTGGCGCTGGCCGTGGTCGTGCTCTCCATTGCCGCGCCACAGGCGGCGCGCGCCCGGATATTCGACCCCACCACTTTCACCCTCGACAACGGCCTTCAGGTCGTGGTGGTCACCAACCGCCGCGCACCGATCGTGACCCAGATGCTGTGGTACAAGGTCGGCAGCGCCGACGAGCCGCGCGGCAAGTCCGGGCTGGCGCACGTGTTGGAACATCTGATGTTCAAGGGCACGGAGCAGTATCCGGACGGACAGTTCTCCGAAATCGTCGCGCGCAACGGCGGGCGGGAGAACGCCTTCACCAGCTATGACTACACCGGCTACTACCAGAGCGTGGCGCGCGACCGGCTTGAGCTGATCATGAAGCTGGAAGCCGACCGCATGGAGAACCTGGCGCTCACGCCCGAGCAGGTGCGCACCGAAAGCATGGTGGTGCTGGAGGAGCGCCATCAGCGCGTCGGCAACGACCCGGCCTCCAAGCTCTCGGAGATGACCTCGGCCTCGCTCTACCTTCACCATCCCTACGGCACGCCGATCATTGGCTGGGAGAACGAGCTGAAGAGCATCACGCTGGAAGACGCGAAAGCATACTATGAGCGCTGGTACGCCCCCAACAACGCGGTGCTGATCGTCGCCGGCGACGTGACCGCGGACGAGGTGCGTCCGCTCGCCGAGAAGTACTATGGGCCGATCCCGCGCGCGGATACACCTGCTCGCCAGCGTGTGCAGGAGCCGGAGCAGAGCGCGCCGCGCCGCGTCGAGCTGGAAAGCGCGCAGGTCGGGCAGCCGCAGGTCGCCATCCGCTATCTCGCACCCAGCTATCGCACCGACGAGGACGGCTCCGCCTATGCGCTGGAAGTGTTGAGCGAGGTTCTGGGCGGCGGTCCGACGAGCCGTCTTTACCGCGCGCTGGTGGTCGAGCAGGCCGTCGCCGCGTCCGCCGGAAGCTGGTACAGCCCCGAGCGATGGGACACGACGAACTTCGGTTTCTACATCACGCCGCGTCAGGACATTGACATCGACAAGGCCGAGGACGCCCTGCGCGCCGAGATCGAGGCGTTGCTGAAGGACGGCGTGAACGCCGAGGAGATCGAGGACGCCAAGCAGCGGCTGCGCGCCAACGCGGTCTACGCCCGCGACAGCGTGTTCAACGCGCCGCGCATCTTCGGCCGCGCGCTCACCACCGGGCAAAGCGTGGCCGACGTCGAGGCGTGGCCGGAACGCATCGCCGAGGTGACGCCGGAGGACGTGGAGAAGGCGGCCCGGCAGGTGCTGCGGCCCGATCACTCCGTCACCTCCGTACTCAAGTCGAAGCCGACAAGCTAGGGAGCCGCGAGAAATGAGCTTGCGCATTCGCGCGACCGCCCTGATCGCGGGGCTGGTCCTGGCCGCATTCGCCGCAACCTCCGCCCGCGCCGTCGAGGTGCGGCGTGTCGTCTCCGACGGCGGTATCGAGGCGTGGCTGGTGGAGGACCACTCCAACCCCATCGTGTCGCTGGAGCTCGCGTTCCGGGGCGGGGCATCGCTGGACCCGGAGGGCAAGGCCGGCCTTGCCAACGTCGTATCGGGCCTGCTGGACGAGGGGGCCGGCGACCTGGACAGCCAGGCATTCCAACGGAAGCTGGCCGAGGACGCCATCAAGCTGTCATTCGACGTCGGCCGGGATTCCTTCCGCGGGTCCCTGCAGACGATGAAGGAGAACCTGGACAAGGCGATCGGGCTGCTTTCCCTGTCATTGGCGCAACCCCGCTTCGACGAGGAGCCGATCCGCCGCATCAAGAGCCAAATCCTGGCAAATTTGGCGCGCAAGTCGCAGGACCCCTCGTCCATCGCCAACCGGACGCTGGACCGCGTCGTCTTTCCCGACCATCCCTATGGCCGGCCCGTGGAGGGGACGCAGGACAGCGTAAAGGCGGTGACCCGTGCGGATATGCAGGAATTCGCCGCCACCCGCTTCGCCCGCGACCGGCTTGTGGTCGGCGTCGCCGGCGACATCACGCCGGCCGAACTGAAGCCCCTGCTGGACAAGGCTTTCGGCGACCTGCCGGAAAGCAACGGCGACTTGCCGCCCGTGCCCGAGGTCGAGGCCAGGGGCGAGGGCGATATCGTGGTGATCGAGGAGCCGGTGCCGCAGTCCTGGATCGCTTTCGCCCACAACGGCATCCGCCGCGACGACCCGGACTATTACGCCGCGAACCTCGTGGAGTATGTTCTTGGCGGCGGCAGTTTCGCCTCGCGCCTCTACGAAGAGGTACGCGAAAAGCGGGGATTGGTCTATTCGATCTATACCTACCTGCAGCCGATGGACCACGGTGCGCTGGTCGCCGGGGGGCTTGGCACGTCCAACGCCTCGGTGGGCCAGGCGCTGTCCGTGGTGCGTGAGGAATGGCGCCGCATGGCCGAAGAAGGCCCGACGGCGGAAGAGCTGGCGGATGCCAAGACCTACATGACCGGCTCGTTCCCGCTGCGCCTGTCGAGCACCGGCAGCATCGCCGGCATCCTGACCGCCATGCAGCTTGAGAATCTCGGCATCGACTATATCGACCGCCGCAAGGAGCTGATCGAGAAGGTGACACTGGAGCAGGCACGCCGCGTCGCCTCTGAGCTTCTGAACCCCGATAATCTTGCGGTCGTCGTTGTCGGAAAGCCGGAGGGCGTCGAGGCCACGCGTCCCGCACCCGGCGGGAGAAGTTAGCCATTCCGCGCCGCACCCGCATGGAGCGGCGGGCGCGACTCTGGTAGATTGGGCGGCATCGTGAGCGCACCGTATCTCCATGACGTGACCGCCTGCTTCGCCGAACGAATCGGCGAGGGCGGTCTGACGAAAGACGCCTATGCGCGCCTTCTGCACGGCTGCGGCCCTGCGCTGGAGCAGCTTCGCAGGGCGCGTGCGGACGGCGCGCTGCCATTCCTGACACTTCCGTCCCGGCGCGACGACCTGGGGCCGCTGGCGACGCTTGCCGCACGGTATCGCGGCGCGTTCGACGACGTCGTCGTGCTGGGCACCGGCGGCTCCTCGTTGGGCGGGCAAGCCATCGCGGCGCTGGCCGACCGGGGTTTCGGCCCGCCGGTGGGCAGCCCGCGCGTGCACTTCCTGGACAACGTCGACCCGGACACCTTCCAGGCGCTCTTTGCCGCCGTCGATCCCGCCCGCACCGGCGTCTTCGCGATCTCGAAGTCCGGCGGGACGGCGGAGACGCTGTGTCAGCTTGCCGTCGTCATCGATCGTCTGCGCGCGGCCTTGGGCGAGGACGCGCTGAAGCGCCACGTCGCGGTGATGACGGAGCCGAAGGACAGCCCGCTTTCCCGCATCGCCGAGCGTTTCAGCCTGCCGCATATCGACCACGATCCGGGCCTGGGCGGGCGTTTCTCGGTGCTGTCCACGGGCATGCTGCCGGCGCTGCTGCTGGGCCTCGACACGGCGGCGCTGCGCACCGGCGCGGCGGCGGTGCTGGAACAGGCCCTGGAGGCGAAGGATGCGGCCGGCGCGGCACCCGCCGTCGGCGCGGCGATCCAGGTGGGCCTTGCCAACGAGCGCATGGTCTCGCAGTCGGTGCTGATGCCCTATTGCGACCGGCTGTTCTGGTTTGCCCGCTGGTACCGGCAGTTGTGGGCGGAAAGCCTGGGCAAGGAAGGCAACGGCACGACGCCCGTCGATGCGCTGGGCACGGTGGATCAGCACAGCCAGTTGCAGCTTTACCTGGACGGTCCGGCGGACAAGCTCTTCACCCTTGTCGATGCCGGGATGGCCGAGGCGGGACGCCCGGTCGATCCGGATATCCTCGACCACCCGGAGACGGGCTATCTGCAGGGTCGCACCATGGGCGAGCTGTTCACCGCCGAGTCGCGCGCGACGGCGGAGACCCTGATCGGCTACGGCCGGCCGGTGCGCCAGATCCGGGTGGAGCGGCTGGACGAGGGCACCTTGGGCGCGCTGTTCATGCATTTCATGCTGGAAACCGCCATCGCGGCGCATCTCATGGGCGTCAATGCCTATGACCAGCCGGCGGTGGAGGACGGCAAGCGCCTGACGCGCCGATACCTGCAGGGAGAGGGCGTGTCGTGAGCCTGCGTCGCCTGCCCGACGGCCTGATCAACCGCATCGCCGCCGGCGAGGTTGTCGAGCGGCCGGCGGCGGCGGTGAAGGAGCTGGTGGAAAACGCGCTGGACGCCGGCGCGCGGCAGGTGGACGTCTCCCTGCGCGACGGCGGCCGGGCGGCCATCGTGGTGCAGGACGACGGCCGGGGCATGACGCCGGAGGAACTGGACCTCGCGGTCGAGCGGCATTGCACGTCGAAGCTGGACGGCGACGATCTGGTGAACATCGCCTCCCTGGGCTTCCGGGGCGAGGCGCTGCCGTCCATCGGCGCGGTCGCGCGCCTCACCGTGACCAGCCGTGCCAGTGGCGCCAACGAGGCCTGGCAGATCGCGGTGGAAGGCGGCGCCAAGGGCGAACCGGCGCCGGCGGCCCTTCCCAAGGGCACGCGGGTGGAGGTGCGGGATCTGTTCTATGCCACGCCCGCGCGCCTGAAGTTCCTGAAGCAGCCGCGTACCGAGACGCAGCACGTCGTCGACGCGATGCAGCGACTGGCGATGGCGCACCCGCACGTCGGCTTCACCGTCAAGGAAGGCGAGCGAACGCTGCTGCGCCTGCCGTCCGCCGACGGCGAGCTGTTCGAGGCCCGGCTGACGCGGCTGTCCGGCGTCATAGGCCGGGAATTCGCGCAGAACGCCCTGGCCATCGACGCCACGCGGGAGGACCTGCGCCTCACCGGGCACATCGCGCTGCCCACGCTGAACCGCGCGAATGCGCAGATGCAGTACCTCTTCGTCAACGGCCGCCCGGTGAAGGACAGGCTGCTGCACGGCGCCATCCGGGGCGCCTATCAAGACCTGCTGGCGCGCGACCGGCATCCGCTGGTGGCACTGTTCCTGGCGTGTCCGGCGGCGGCGGTGGACGTGAACGTCCATCCGGCGAAGGCGGAAGTCCGCTTCCGCGATCCGGGCCTCGTGCGCGGCCTGATCGTCAGCGCCTGCAAGCACGCCCTGGCGGGCGCCGGGCACCGCGCCTCGACGACGGTGGGCGAGGCCGCGCTCGGCGCGTTCCAGCCGCGCCAGGGACCGCAGGCCGGTGGTGGGGGAGGCGCTGGTCCATCCTACGCCTACCGCCCGGCGCAGCCCTATTCCGGCGGCTATGCGGGTGCGGGGATGGCGGAGGCCGCGGCGGCCTACCACGCGCCGCTGCCGGGCCTGGATGCCCAGCCCTCGGCGCGGGCGGAGGTGGAGCCGGATGCGGCGGCGCAGGCTGTGGCGGAGGGCGCCGTGGACGTCACCGCGCATCCCCTGGGTGCGGCACGGGCGCAACTGCATGAGAACTACGTCGTCGCGCAGACCGGCGACGGCATCGTCATCGTCGACCAGCACGCCGCGCACGAGCGTCTGGTGTATGAGCGGATGAAAAGCCAGCTTGCCGAGCGTGGCGTCGCCCGACAGATGCTGCTGATTCCCGAGGTCGTGGAGATGGACGAGCCGGCGGCGGAACGCCTCGCCGCGCGCGCCGGGGAGCTTGCCGACCTGGGCCTCGTCATCGAATCCTTTGGCGGCGGCGCGCTTGTCGTGCGCGAAGTGCCGGCACTGCTGGGCGAGCCCGACGTGCAGGGCCTGCTGCGCGACCTGGCGGACGAGCTGGCCGAACTGGACCAGACGCTCTCCCTGAAAGAGCGGCTGGAAGAGGTCTGCTCCACCATGGCCTGCCACGGCTCCGTGCGCTCCGGCCGCCGCCTGACGGTGGAGGAAATGAACGCCCTGCTGCGGCAGATGGAAGCCACGCCCTACGCCGGCCAGTGCAACCACGGCCGGCCGACCTACGTCGAACTGAAACTGGCCGACATCGAAAAGCTCTTCGGCCGCCGGTAGGGCCGCAGCCTTTTAAGCCGGCACCTGTTCCCGCGACGGCGGCGCCATGAATTCCGGGCCGACGGGGTCCGTGATCGTCTCGGCCAGGATGCTGTCGATGACGGCCAGAGTATCGGCGTCGAGTTCGATGTCCTCAAGCTCTCGCACGGGATCGAGCTGGTAGGGATGCCGCGCGCCCCACAAGGCGACGCCGACGCCCGGTTGCGCCAGCACCCAGGCCAGAGCCAGATGGATCACCCGCTTGCCGAAGCGATCCATGGCAAGCTGGTCGAGCTGATAGACCGCGTCGAGATACTGGGCGAAGCGCGGCTGCTGGAACTTCGGGTCCAGGTTGCGCAGGTCGTCGCCGTGGAAGACCGTCTCCCGGTCCATGCGGCCCGACAGCAGGCCCCGGCACAGCGCGCCGTAGGTCAGGGAGGTGAGGCCGTTCGTCCGGGCGTACGGCAGGACGCTCGTCTCGGCCTGGCGCTCGAACAGGTTATAGGGCGGCTGCACGACGTGCAGCGGCGCCTCGTGGCGGAAGCGGTCCATCTGCTCGGGCGTAAAATTGCTGACGCCGATGGCGCGGATCTTTCCGGCGTCGTAAAGCTCTTTCATGGCCCGCGCGGTTTCCTCGACCGGAACGGCGGGGTCGGGCCAGTGCACCTGATAGATGTCGATGACGTCCGTTTGCAGGCGCCGTAGCGAATCGTCGATCTCCTGGTGGATGCGCGCGCGGCCGGCGTTGCGGTACGGCTGCTCGCCCTCCCAGTCCAGGCCGACCTTCGTGGCCAGCACGACGCCGTCGCGCAGCCCCGCCTCGGCAAGCGCCTTGCCGACGATCTCCTCGGACCTGCCCATGCCGTAGACCGGCGCGGTGTCGACAAGGGTGATCCCCCGGTCGATAGCGGCGCGGATAGTGTTGATCGATTCCGCCTCGTCGCTGCCGCCCCACATCCAGCCGCCAACGGCCCAGGTGCCCAGCCCGATGCGTGTCGGCTTCAGGTCCGTGCCGGGAACCCGTGTCGTCTCCAGCATGCGTCCGATCTCCTCTTTCGCTTGGCATTGAAAGTCGTGCTCGGCCGCCCGTGTCGTCATGTGGCGGCGAGCCCAAGATTTCGCAACCGCAAAAAGGAAGAAGACCCGGAATATCGGCCGGATTCAGGCCAGCTCTATCCTTCCGGCGCGCGCAGGAATATCAGCTTGGCTTTGCCGTAGCGGCGGGTATCCAGGACCTCGAAGCCTTCGGGAACGGGCATGTCCTCCGTCTTCATCAACTCAACGACGACGAGCGCGCCCGGCTTCAGCCAGCCCGCCGCCGCCAGCCCCTGAAGACCCGGCGCCGCCAGTCCCTGACCGTAGGGCGGGTCGAGGATGACGAGGTCGCACGCCTGCGTCGCCCGTGGCGGCCGCGTCACGTCGGCGCGGATCACGGTGACGTGCTCGCCTTCGCCCAGCTCCTTCACGTTGTGGCGAAGCGCGCTGATGGCCACCGCCTGGCTTTCCATGAAAATCGCGTGCGCCGCGCCGCGCGACAGCGCCTCCAATCCGTTGGCGCCACTGCCGGCGAAGGCATCGAGCACCACGGCATCGGCCAGCGGGCTGCCGTCGGCGGCGAAGCGGCCGTGGGTGAGAACGTTGAACAGCGACTCCCGCGTCAGCGAGCTTGTCGGGCGCACTTCCTCGCCGCCCGGCGCGCTGAGGCGCCGGCCCCTATGCCGTCCGGCGACGATTCGCATTGCGCTTGGACCTCGATTGGGATTTCGGTGGTTGGCATTTCGATTTCGCGGTGCCGGTCCCGGTGGCCTCCGGCGGCTTCGTGCCAAGTTGCTCCGCCAGTACCTTCGGCGCAATCTCGGACACTTGATCCGGGCGCATCGCGCCAAGCTGGAACGGGCCATAGGCGATGCGCAGCAGGCGGCTCACCTTCAGGCCCAGGTGCTCCATCACCCGCCGCACCTCGCGGTTCTTGCCCTCGCGCAGCGCGACGGTAAGCCATGCGTTGCTGCCGGTGCGCTGGTCGAGCCGTGCCTCGATCGGGCCATAGCGCACGCCCTCGACCGTGATCCCGGCGTTGAGAGACGCCAGCGCCGCCTCGTCCACCTCGCCGAAGACGCGCACGCGATAGCGGCGGATCCAACCCGTTGCCGGCAATTCCAGCCGTCGCTTCAACTCGCCGTCGTTGGTCAGCAGCAGCAGCCCTTCGGAGTTCACGTCGAGGCGTCCCACCGGCATGACGCGCGGCAGCGATTGCGGCAGGCGGTCGTAGATCGTCGGCCGGCCGTGCGGGTCGCGCTCTGCCACCAGCACGCCGCGCGGCTTGTGATAGCGGAACAGCCGGGCCGGCTCGGGCGCGGGCAGGCGTTCGCCGTCCACCGTGATGCGGCCCGGATCGTCAAGGGTCAGCGAGGGCGTATCGATCGGTTCGCCGTCCACCGCGACGCGGCCCTGCTCGATGAGGCGCTCGGCCTCCCGGCGCGAGCAGATACCTGCGCGCGCGATCAGCTTGGCCACGCGCTCCGCCTTGGGTTCGCTCATGTCTCTAATGTCCGGGCGCGGAACGGGCCGCTTCGATGAAGGCGTCGAAGATGCGGCTGTCGCCGTCGCTGATATGGAACTCGGGATGCCACTCCACGCCCAGGCAGAAGCGATAGCCTGGATGCTCGATGCCCTCGATCACGCCGTCGGCGGCGGTGGCGTTGATTATGACGCCGTCGCCGACATCCTTCGCCGCCTGGTGGTGCGCCGAATTGACGTGCAGCTCGCCCAGCCCGCCGCAGACGCGGTGCAGCAGCGTGCCGGCGACCACGTTGACGGCATGGCCGGGCTCGGTGCGCGGGTTCGGTTGCTCGTGCGCCAGCGCGCCCTCGACCTCGTCCGGGATGTGCTGGACCAGCGTGCCGCCGAGGACGACGTTCAAGAGCTGCTGCCCGCCGCAGATGCCCAGCACCGCCATGTCGCGTTGGAGGGCGCCTTGCAGGACGGCCAGCTCGAATTCGGTGCGGCGGCTCTTCGTCTTCACCGTGTCGTGCCGGGTCTCAGCCCCGAACAGCGACGGGTCCACATCGAAGGCGCCGCCGGTGACCACCAGCCCGTCCAGGGTCTCCAGGTAGTCGCCCGCGCATTCCGGCTCGTGCGGCAGGGCCACGGGCAGGCCGCCGGCCGCCGCGACGGCGGCACAGTAGTTCTGGCGCAGGGCGTACCACGGCAGCTTCGACCAGCCGCCGGCTTCCTCGCTATCCAGGGTCACGCCGATGACGGGGCGTGTTCGCATGGTTCGTTCCTTGTGGCTTGCTACACCGACCAGGCGTCCGTGCCCTCGCAGGACAGGCCAAGCTGCGACAGCCCTTCCTCAAGGTAATCCGCCACCAGCGGGTTCCCCAGCAGGTAATCGGCCGTGTAGGCGTTGCGCCGTCCGCGTGCCTCGCGCACGGCCTCCGGCCACTCCTGCGGTCCGCTGTAGTCGCCGCGGCCCATCCAGACCAGCGCGACCAGCTCGACCTGCGCGTCCTCGTTCAACTCGTCGATGACGCGCTTGGCGTCTTCATATAGCGGATCCTCGCGCACGCGTTCGAGATACTTGTCGAGGATCTCCTCCTGCTCGCTGAGCTGGTCGGGCGAGAGGTTTTCGTCGTCGTCCCTGGCGTTGACGGGCAGCGCGTCCTCCACCTCGAACTCGCGCATCTTGACGATCAGCCAGCAGACGGTCTCCAGGTCCATGTCGAGCATGCGGGCCACTCCTCCTCATCTGCGCGGCGCCCCGTTGCTACTTGGTTCGGCCTTTGCGATCAACAACGTTGCGCGCCCGGCCCCCATCGGTCACACACACGATGGATAGCACGGGCCGGCATTGCCGCACGGGAGGGCACCATCGTACAGCCGACGGCCGATCACGGGAACCTGATGCGCCTTGCCCTGGAAGAGGCGCGCATCGGCGCCGAACGGGGCGAGGTGCCGGTGGGCGCCGTCCTGGTGGATTCCGAGACCGGAGAGGTGCTGGCCCGCGCCCATAATCGCGTGGAGGCCGATACCGACCCCACCGCGCACGCCGAGATTCTGGTCATTCGCGAGGTGGCGCGGCGGCGGGGCGAGAAGCGGCTGGTCGACTGCGACATCTACGTGACGCTGGAACCGTGCACGATGTGCGCGGCGGCCATCTCCTTCGCCCGGCTGAAACGCCTTTATTTCGGCGCCTACGACCCCAAGGGCGGCGCGGTGGTCCACGCTGCCCGCTTCTACGAGCAGCCGACCTGCCACCATCGCCCCGAGGTCGTCGGCGGCATTGACGAAGCCGAATGCGGCGAGGTGCTGAGGGCATTCTTCCGGGCGCGGCGGTAGAGCATGGACTTATGACTCTGGCCGCGAGTGAACCAGGACATTTCAAGCTCATGCGGGGCGGCGAGCAATGAGCTGGACGCTTGCGAGGTAGAGCCGGGCTTCGGCGGTGGGGATGGTGGTCTCGAAGTCCTTGGCGAGGCGTCGGTTGCGGTTGAGCCGGGCCAGGGTGCGCTCGACGAGCCAGCGCCGCGGCAGAACCTCGAAGCCCTTCGCGGTGTCGGCGCGCTTGGCAATCTCGACGCCCGAGCGGCCGACGCGGCCCAGGGCCGTGGCCAGCTTCATGACTTACGATCTGGGATATTTCGACGAGGAGAGCTGCCGGCTGGAGCCAATAGACAACCCATTCGGCCCGAGCCTGTTACCCCTGTGTCCGGAAAGGACCGGAGAAAAATGGCGCGCCGGGGAGGATTCGAACCCCCAACCTCCTGATCCGTAGTCAGGTGCTCTATCCGATTGAGCTACCGGCGCGCGGATGCGAAGTCGGCCTTGCCGAAACAGCGCTCCGGCGAAAGCGCGCGGACCATACTCAAAGCCCCATGGCTTGGCAAGGGCGTGGTTGCGATGTTCCGCAAAATGGTGCGCCCGCAGGCGTCCGCAAGGGGACGTCTCGGCGCAAGGCGCGGAATCCCTTGGGGAATTCGACTTGTTCGCGGGAGTCGCATCAAGTAGTATCTGCGCGACAAATTTGGGGGACGGGCGGTGCTTTCCGTTGCGGAATAACACAAAAAAGAGATTCGCCGCCTGCACACATAATGACGTTCCAACCGGCGAGACGCGCATGGTGATGATTCGTCGAACGGTGGCCCTGGTTGCCACCGTCGTCTTGTTAGGGGGATGCGGCTTTACGGAAGACGCACTGATGCCCTCGGTGACCGGCGAGGCACCTTCGGACGAGGCGGAGCAGTCGCAGGCTTCGCGGGACAGCGACGGCCAAGCCGGGAGCGGCGCCGCATCGGCCCGCACCACGGGTATGTCCGGCGATACCGGCGTCGTGCAAGGCACGAACGGCGCCGTCGGCGGGGCGGCTCGCGGCATCCCATCGCTCGGCACCACGGTCTTCGAACCGGGCGAGCTGCCGCGCTTCGAACCCACCGGCACCTTCGTCGGCAACAAGGTCGGCGAGTTGCGCAAGGATCTGAGCAAGCTGCGCGGCAACATCAGCCAGCATAACCGCCGCCTGCAGGAGCTGCGCGGGCAGACGCGGTCCTCGGCGCGTGCCTACCACGGCCTGGTCGCGACCATGAACACACGTCTGCAGATCGGCACCACCCCGGGCAATCCGGAGATGGTGCAGCAGTGGAATCGGGCGCAGGCGGAACTGGCGCGCGTCGACCAGGTCGCCAGCCGGATGAACGAGCTGGCGAACGATGTATCCTCCACCTCGGCGCTGGCAGCCTATCTGCTGGAGTCGGTGCAGGCGGCCTACAGCCTGTCCGGCGCGATCGAACGCGACCACGAGCATCTGGCCATCCTGGAGGACGCCACCAACCGCACCGTTGTCCTGATCGACCGGCTGCTGAACGAGCTGTCGGAGGACGTGGCCCGCCAGAACAGCTATCTGGGGCGGGAGCGGCAAAACCTCTCCACCCTGTCGCTCGCCATCAAGAACGGCGAGTTCTACGGCGGCAGCCTCGCTAATCAGGCCTACGGCGCGCCGCAGCCGCCGTCCTCGAATCGTGATCCCGCCTCACTCGTCGGCAGCAGCCAACCGTTGGTGGTCATCCGATTCGGCCAGGACAACGTGAAGTACGAGCAGGCGCTCTACAACGCTGTCAGCCGCGCGCTCGACCGGCGCCCGCAGGCGGCGTTCGACGTGGTGGCCGTGGCCCCGCAGACGGGGAACAAGGCAGAGGCGGCGCTCGACCGGGCCAAGGCGCGGCGCTATGCGGAGCGGGTGCTGCGCTCCCTAAACGACATGGGTCTACCGCCGAATCGGGTTTCCCTGGCCGCGACCACCAGCCAGGGTGCCGACTCGAACGAGGTTCACGTCTACGTCAGGTAGGTTGCAAGGCCCCCGGCCCGGCGGACACCGGGCCGGGGTGCGTTCTCGCAGCCTTGCGAACCCCCGGACCTTGGGCTAAACCGCCTCGCCAAGCGAGGTGCCATGAACGACATCAATCCATACGGCGGCGGCGAACCGCCGGTCTATAAGCCCTTCCCCGTCTCCTGGGAAGAACTCCACCGCTATTCCAAGGCGCTGGCCTGGCGGCTGATCGAGCGTGGGCCCTGGTCGGGCCTGATCGCCATCACCCGCGGCGGCATGGTGCCGGCCGCGATCATCGCGCGCGAACTGGATCTGCGCGTCATCGATACGCTGTGCGTCGCCAGCTACGAGGAGATGGCGCAGGGCGAGTTGCAGATCCTGAAGGACGTAAAGCAGGACGTCGGCGATGGCGAGCGCTGGCTGATCGTCGACGACCTCGTGGACACGGGAAAAACCGCAAGGGCGGTGCGTGACCGCCTGCCCAAGGCGCACTTCGCCACGGTCTACGCCAAGCCCGCCGGACGGCCGCTGGTCGACACCTTCGTCACCGAGGTCAGCCAGGACACCTGGATCCTGTTCCCCTGGGACACCGAGCCGCAGGCCGTCGCCCCTATCGCGAAGGCCGCCACGCGCCCGCGCTGACGAGCAGCAGGGCCGCGCCCTAACCCGCCACGTGCTCGTCGATGATCGGGTTGCTGAGCGTGCCGATACCCTCGATGGTGACGCTGACGACGTCGCCGGCCTTCATCCAGAGCTGCGGCTCGCGCGCCATCCCCACGCCCGGCGGCGTTCCGGTGACGATGATCGTGCCCGGCTGCAGGGTCATGACCTCGCTGGCCGTCGCGATCAGCGTCGGGATGTCGAAGATCAGGTCGTCGGTGCGCCCGTCCTGCACCACCTCTCCATTCAGGCGGGTCTGGATCGACAGCCCCGACGCGGCCGCCGGAAGCTCGTCCGAGGTTACGATTTCCGGGCCGAAGCCGCCGGTGGCGTCGAAGTTCTTGCCCAGCGTCCACTGCCGGCCCTTCTTCTGGAAATCGCGCAGCGACCCGTCGTTGAAGATCGAGTAGCCGACGACGTGCTCCAGCGCCCGCTCCTTCGGGATGTGCCGGCCCTCGCGGCCGATCACGGCCACAAGCTCGCCCTCATAGTCGAACTGCTCGCTGGCGCGCGGACACACCATCGCCTCGCCGTCCCCGACGAGGGTGGAGGGAAAGCGGGTGAAAAAGATCGGGTCGGTCGGCAGCCTGCTGCCGGTTTCCTGGGCGTGTGCCATGTAGTTCAGGCCGACGCAAAGGATCTTCGGCGGCGCCGGGATCGGCGGCAGCAGGTGCAGGCCGTCGCGCGGCACCGTCTGCTCTTCCGGCACGTTAGCGGCCAGCCCGCGCAGCCGCTCCAGCCCGCCTTCCGCGAACACCGCCGCCCAATCGGCGGGCGTATCCGGATCCAGCGCGCCCAGGTCGATGACACGCTCGCCGCGGGCGATGCCAAGGGCCGGCCGCCCGGCCTTCTCGAATGTCAGAAGTCGCATGGTCCCCCTCAACCCATTGTCGGCATGGTGTATTCGGCCCCGGCGCGGATGCCCGTGGGCCAGCGCTGGGTGACCGTCTTCAATTTGGTGTAGAAGCGCACGCCTTCCATCCCGTGCATGGCGTGGTCGCCGAACAGCGAGCGCTTCCACCCGCCGAACGAATGGAAAGCCATCGGCACGGGGATCGGCACGTTGACGCCCACCATGCCCACTTGGATGTCCTGCGTGAACTGACGGGCGGCGTCGCCGTCGCGGGTGAAGATCGCGGTGCCGTTGCCGAACTCGTGGTCATTGATCATCCCCACGGCCTGATCGAAGTCGTCGGCGCGCACCACGGACAGTACCGGCCCGAAGATCTCTTCCTTGTAGATTCGCATGTCCGGCGTGACGCGGTCGAACAGGCAGCCGCCCATGAAATGGCCGTTCTCATAGCCCTGGAGCTGAACGTCGCGGCCGTCCACAACCAACTCGGCGCCCTCCTCGACCCCCAGGTCGACATAGCCCTTCACCCGCTCCAGATGCTCGCGGGTCACCAGCGGGCCCATGTCCGCCTCCGGATCGTCATACGGTCCGATCCGGAGATTACCTACCTTGGGTGCCAGACGGTCGACCAGCCTGTCACCGGCGTCCCCGACGGCAACGGCGACGGAGACCGCCATGCAGCGCTCCCCGGCGGAGCCGTAAGCCGCGCCCATGAGCGCGTCGGTTGCCTGGTCGAAATCGGCGTCCGGCATCACCACCATGTGGTTCTTCGCACCGCCCAGGGCCTGCACCCGCTTATTGTGGGCGCAGCCCGTGTGGTAGATTTGCTCGGCAATCGGCGTGGAGCCCACGAACGACACGGCCTGCACATCAGGATGCGTCAGCAGGACGTCCACGACCTCCTTGTCGCCGTTGACGACGTTCAGCACCCCCTCGGGCGCGCCGGCCTTGCGCAGCAGCTCGGCCAGCAGCAGCGGCGTGGAGGGGTCCTTTTCCGACGGCTTCAGGATGAAGGCGTTGCCGCAGGCAATCGCCACCGGGAACATCCACATCGGCACCATCGCCGGGAAATTGAACGGCGTGATGCCGGCGACGACGCCCAGCGGCTGGCGCATCGAGAAGCTGTCCACGCCGGTGCCGACCTGGGGGCTGGTCTCCCCCTTCATCAGATGCGGGATGCCGCAGGCGAATTCCACCACCTCGATGCCGCGCGTCACCTCGCCCTTGGCATCGCTCAGCACCTTGCCGTGCTCGCTGGAGATCAGGCGGGCCAACTCGTCCCGGTTGCGCTCCAGCAGTTCCTTGTACTTGAACATCACCCGCGCGCGGGCCAGCGGCGCCTTTGCCGCCCAGGCCGGAAAGGCCGCCTTGGCGGAGGCGATGGCGCGCTCCGTCAGCGCCTTGTCGGCGAAGGACACCGTGGCCGCCACCTCGCCAGTGGCCGGGTTGTAGACCTTGCCGGAACGGCCACCGGGGTCCGCGATGCGTTGACCGTCGATGAAATGTGTCAGTGTTGCGGTCATGGTGCCTGTCCTTTCCGTCCTTGCTGCCGGCCTTTCCTACAGCGGTCGGCAATTGTAGCTTTCCGGTCAACACAGCTATCACAGCCGGCGGCGGACGCGAAGCTTGCGAAACGCGGCGCATGTGCCTCCATATAGGGCCATGAGCACGCACCTCCCCAGCCTCTTCATCTCGCACGGGCCGCCGACCATGGTCGTCGACGACCTTGCGGCCAACCGGCGCCTGAAGGAGATCGCCGAGGAACTTCCAAGGCCGGAAGCGATCCTGTGCATCTCCGCCCATTGGATCGAGCAGGCGCCCAACCTCACCGCTGCCGCGGAGCCGGAGACCATCCATGACTATATGGGCTTCCCGGCCGAGCTGTATCGCCTGAGCTATCCCGCGCCCGGTGCGCCCGGATTGGCGCAGCGCGCCGCGGAATGCTTGCGGGCGACGGGTATCCCCGCACGTCTCGACGAAGTGCGCGGGCGCGACCATGGCGCGTGGCAGACGGCGATGCTGATGTATCCCGAGGCCGACGTGCCGCTGATCCAGCTTTCGCTGGGTGGCGACCTGGACCCGCGCCGGCACTACGACATCGGCCGCGCACTCGCTCCGCTATCCGGTGAGGGCATCCTGGTCATGGCAACCGGTACGGCGGTCCACAATCTCCGCGCCTGGCGGCAGCACCGGCACGAAACGCCTGCCTGGGCACGAGCATTCGACGACTGGCTGGCGGCCACCATAGAGGCGGGCGACCTGGATGCCCTGCTGGACTGGCGGGACGAAGCCCCCGAATCCCGGATGGCGCATCCCAGCGAGGAGCATTTCACGCCACTGTTCGTGGCAGCCGGTGCAGGTGGATTCGGTGCCGGAAATCCGGGACGCGCGCTCCATCGCGGCTTCGAATACGGCAGTCTGTCGATGGCCAGCTTCGCATTCGACGCGGGTTAAAGCCGAAAAAGCTCCACAATTGACCATTACGTTTTCGGTGCTGGGGCGCTAGTCTCGCCGTCATCCCACCCTGAACAGCGTGCCGGGGGATCCGCGATGCGACCTGTGGGCCGAGTCGGCGCGATTCGCCACGCCGGAGAAAAGCTTGGGCACGCATTCGGGCTGGACGTCGCCGGGCCCGGACCGCTATTGACTGCCGACGAGGCGGGGCGGGTGGCGGCTGCGATCATGTGCAGGCCGACTCTCAACCACGAAGCGGTAAAGATCGAAAGACAATGGCATTCGACTTCCTGAACGCCCGCGCCGGCGATCTTGCGATCGATCTGGGCACCGCCAACACGCTTGTCTATGCCAAGGGCAAGGGCATCGTCGTCAACGAACCCTCGGTCGTCGCCATCGCCATGAAGGCGGGCCGCCCGCAGGTACTGGCCGTCGGCGAGGAAGCCCGCCAGATGCTGGGCAAGACGCCGGAGTCGATCCGCGCCATCCGCCCGATGCGCAAGGGCGTGATCGGCGACTTCGAGGCGGCGCAGGCGATGATCTCCTACTTCATCCGGCAGGCCGCGCGGCGCCGCGGCTTCCGCCGTCCGCGCGTGGTGATCTCCACGCCGCAGGGCGCCACCCCGGTCGAGCGGCGCGCCATCCGCGAGGCCGCCGAGGGTGCGGGCGCGGGCCACGTGTTCCTTATCGAAGAGCCGATGGCCGCCGCCATCGGCGCCGACCTGCCGGTCACCAGCCCGCGCGGCTCGATGGTGGTGGACCTGGGCGGCGGCACGACGGAGGTCGCGGTGATCTCCCTTGGCGGCATCGTCAACGCCGTTTCGGTGCCGGTCGGCGGCGACGACTTCGACGAGGGCATTCACGCCTATGTCCGCCGGGTCCACAACGTGGCCATCGGCGAATCCACGGCCGAGCGCATCAAGCGCGAGGTCGGCGCCGCGCTTATCCCCGATGAAGGCGAAGGCGAGGTCGTCCAGGTCAGCGGCCGGGATCTCGTCAGCGGCGTGCCCAAGGCGATCTCCGTCAGCGAGGCCGAAATCGCCGAGAGCTTGACCGAAGCGGTCTTCGCCATCGTCGAAGGGATCAAGAGCGCACTGGAACGTACGGCACCGGAGCTTGCCGCGGACATCGTGGACACCGGCCTGGTCCTGACCGGCGGCGGCGCCCTGTTGCGTCGCCTGCCCGACGCCGTCCGTCACGCTACCGGCCTGCCGGTGTCGGTCGCGGAGGACCCGCTGACGTGCGGCGTACGCGGCGCGGGCAAGGCACTTTCCGAGCTCAAGACTCTGCAAAGTATTCTGAACGACTGATTGCACGAACTCCCTGGTCTCAGGGGCTGACTTGTTCAGCTTGTCGCAAGTCCGTATGTTAAACGCAGGATGAAGGCTGCCGACGTCACAACAGGGGTGTCGCGGAGCACAGCATATGCGCAACATACGGGTGGCGATTGCCGGCGTCGGCAACTGCGCAAACGCCCTGGTTCAGGGCATCCACGCCTATCGCGGCGCCAGCGACCGCGAACTGGCGGGCCTGATGCATCCCGATATCGGCGGCTACCGCCCGGCGGACCTTGATGTCGTGGCGGCCTTCGACGTCGACAGGCGGAAGGTGGGACGCCCCCTGGAGGAGGCGATCTTCGCCAAGCCGAATTGCGCGCGCACCTTCGCCGCGGACATCCCGGAAAGCGGCGTCGAGGTCCGGATGGGACCGATCCTCGACGGCATCGCACGGCATATGGACGAGTACCCCGACGACCAGGCGTTCCGCGCCGCCGACGCCGAGCCGGTCGATATCACCGATATCCTGCGCGAATCCGACGCCGAAGTCCTATTGTGCTATCTGCCCGTCGGCGCGGAACGGGCGGTGCGGCACTACGCCGAGGCGTGCCTGAAGGCAGGTGTCGCGCTGGTCAACTGCCAGCCGGTGTTCATCGCGTCGGACCCGTTCTGGGCGAAGCGGTTCGCCGAGGCCGGGCTGCCCATCGTCGGCGACGATATCAAAAGCCAGCTTGGCGCGACCATCGTCCACCGCGCGCTGACGCGGCTGTTCGCGGACCGCGGCGTGCGCCTGGATCGCACCTATCAGCTCAACACCGGCGGCAATACGGATTTCCTGAACATGCTGGAGAAGGAGCGGCTGTCCTCCAAGCGCCGCTCCAAGACCGAGTCGGTGCAATCGCAGCTCGACGAGCCGCTGCCGGAGAAGGACATCCACGTCGGCCCATCCGACTATGTCGCCTGGCAAGGCGACAACAAGGTCTGCTTCATCCGCATGGAGGGCCGTGGCTTCGGCGATGCGCCGGTGGACCTGGAACTGCGCTTGTCGGTGCAGGATTCCCCGAACAGCGCCGGCGTGGTCATCGACGCGGTCAGGTGTGTGAAGCTGGCCCTGGAACAGGGCGTTGCCGGGCCGCTGGAGGCTGTCTCGGCCTATTATATGAAACACCCGCCCGTGCAGATGCGCGACAGCGAGGCCCGCGAGCGGACCGACGTTTTCATCCGGGAGGCAAGCGAGGCCGCCATCGCCCGGCGGAGAGCCCTGGCCGGGGAATGAGCCAGCGCGCGCACGAAGCAGGGTGGATCGAACGGACCCGCGCGGCGGGCAAGGCATGGCTGGAAGCCGCGGCGCGCCCTCTCGCCCGCATTCTACTCCGCCTCAACGTCTCGCCGAACGTCGTCACCCTGCTCGCCCTGGCGCTCAGCATCGTTGCGGCGTGGCTGATCGTGGCTGGACAACCTGTTGCCGGTGCTCTCGTCTTCCTGGCGGCTGGCGCGCTCGACCTCCTGGACGGCACGCTGGCGCGGCTGGGACGCCTGGATTCGCGTGTCGGTGCCTTCCTCGATTCGACACTCGACCGCGTTTCCGAAGGCGTGGTCTTCACCGCCCTGGCGGCTGTCTTCGCCAGCAACAGCCAGCCGGTGGAGACGGCGCTCACCATGCTGGCCTTACTGGCAAGCGTGCTGGTGAGCTACGCCCGCGCACGGGCCGAGGCGCTGGGCGCGGCCTGCGCGGTCGGCCTGGCCACGCGCGGCGAACGGGTGGTCCTGCTGGTGCTGGGCCTCGTGACCGGCCTGGTCGTCGAGGCGCTTGCGCTCATCCTGGTGTTGAGCGCCATCACGGTGGTACAGCGCATCCGCCACACTGCGCGCGAGCTGGCCGCCCGCGAATGACAGGATCGCATATCCACGGACCCGGAGGCGCCGACGTTCTCGTGGTGGGTCACGTCACCCGGGACCGCATCGTGATCGACGACGCGCCGGCCAGGGAACAGCCCGGCGGCTCCGCCTTCTATGCCGCCTGTGTCCATGCCCGGCTGGGGCTGGCGACAGCCCTGCTGACGCGGATGTCCGGGCGGGACCGTGCCGACCTGCTCCGTCCGCTGGCGGAGCTGGGCGTGCGTCTTGCCGTCCGTTCGGCACAAGCCACGACGGCCTTCGAGAACATCTACCGGCATGGCGTGCGCAGTCAGAAGGCGACCCGCCTCGCTCCGCCCATTCAGCCCGTGGACTTCCAGGCGCTGAACGCGACGGCGATACAGCTTGGACCGCTGACGGCGGGAGACATTCCCCCGGCGACGGTTGCGGCGGCGCGGGCGCGCTGCCGGTGGCTGGCGCTGGACCTTCAAGGCCTGCTGCGCCGGGTGGCAAGCGGCCGCATCCGGCCCAGCCGCGCGCTGGATGCCTCCCTGCTGCGTCAGGCCGATATCGTGAAGGCCGACCGGCACGAGGCGCGGCTGGTCACCGGCCTTGCCGACCCGCGCGCCGCGGCGCGCCGCGTCGCCCTGTGGTGCCAGGGCGAGGGGATCGTCACCCTGGGACGGGACGGCGCGCTTGTTGCCGTGGGCGAACGCGTCTACGACATTCCCCGGGTAGATGCCGGGCCGACGGTCGACACCACCGGCTGTGGCGACAGCTTCGTGGCGGCCTATCTGGCACGGCGGCTCAGAGGGGATCCGCCGCCAGCGGCCGGCCGCTTCGCGACAGCCGTGGCCAGCCTGAAGGCAACGCGGCACGGCCCCTTCGACGCGGACGAGGCAAGCGTGCGGGAACTACTGCGGGACCAAGGCGGGAAATGACCAACGAAACGGCGAAGATCGCGGAGTTGCTGCGCCCGGTCCTGCGGCAGGCCGCGCGCCAGGGACGCACCCTCACCTACCGCGACCTGGCCGCGCGGGCCGGCGTGCCGCCGCCGCACAGTATCCACAAGACGACGGAGGCCCTGGAAGACCTGGTGCGCGAGGACCATGCCGAGGGCCGCCCCCTTCTGGCCGCCGTGGCCGTCGGCAAGGCCGGCCAGCCCCGCCCCGGCTTCTTCCAGCTTCTGCGCCAGCTCGGCCGCTACGACGGTCCCGACAGCGGGCCGGAGGCGGGCCAGTGGCACGCCCGGGAACTGGACGCGGCGCTATCGTACTGGGGCGATGACGACGGGACTTGCCGATAGGTCCAATGGGCTGCCAGCATTCGCGGCCGCGACAAGCCACGCGAAACAAGGGGGAGGTCGAGAGCATGGCCAGCAAGGTTCGCATCAGCATCGGGGACGTGACGCTGGAAGCGGTCTGCCGCGATACGCCGACGGCCCGCGCCATCGTTGCTGCCTGCCCCATCGAGGCCAGCGCGAATACCTGGGGCGAAGAGGTCTATTTTACCGCCCCGGTCGACGTGCAGCGCGAGCCGGATGCCAAGGACGTGGTCGAGCCCGGCGAGATCGCTCTCTGGGTCGAGGGCGGCGCCATCGCCATCGGCTTCGGCCGCACGCCGGCCTCGCGGGGCGACGAGATCCGCCTTGTCGCGCCAACCAACATCTGGGCCGACGCGGCAGGCGACGTGCGGGAATTGAGCCGCGTTTCGGCCGGGGCGCCCGTGCGCGTGGAAGTCAGCGGATAAACGCCCGAAATACTTGTGGAATACGGGTGGCGGCTGACGGCGGCCCCGTTGCCCGGTTTGCGCACACTCATATATGCTGCCCTGCATGATGTCCGGGGCGCGCATCATATGCCTTGCATACTTGATCCTGACGCTACTCCCGGCCGGCCACGATGCGGCGTCGGCACGAAAGCCGGTTAACTTCTGCCTGGGCTGCCACGGTGCCAGACCGGTGACCTTCCACCGGCAATCGGGCGAGACCCGCGTCATCGCAATCGGCATGGAGCGGCTGCGGCAGTCCGAGCATGGCGAAGTCGATTGCCAGCAATGCCACGTTCGCGGCTTTGCCTTCTTCCCGCATCCGATGGAAATCACGGAAACCCGCACCTGCCTGGAGTGCCACCCGCGCGAAGGCGGCGCGGCGGAACGGGATCGGGCCCATGACTTCGACGCGATCGGGGCGGAATTCCGCGACACCGCCCACCATACCAGCCACCCCGAGGCCTTCCGTTGCGAAAGCTGTCACGATCCGCACGCCGTAAAACCGCCCGATGGCAGCATGCCCATCGCCACCCTGATCGAAACCCAGAATGCCATCTGCCGCGAATGCCATGTGGAGAGTGCGGCGGAAGGCCCCCTGGCGGCGCCGGCGGAAGGCGGGCTTCCAGCCGTTCACGCAGGCTTGCCGCATGCCGCGCTGCATCTTGATGGCCTGCGATGCATCGACTGTCACGCACCGGCGGATGCGGCGGTCTCGCACCGGCTTGGCGGTCGCAACGGCCGGCCTGCGCGATGTGGCGATTGCCACGCCCGCGAGACCATCCTGAACGCCAAGCTGCTCCGCCACCACCCGAAGGACAGTAGTGGCGGCTTTGCCGGGTTCACGAATGCCGGCCTGCTGCGCCACGCCTACGTTTTCGGCGCGACGCGCAGTGTCGTCATCGACTGGCTTGGCTATCTGGCGGTCGGCGCGGTGACGCTGGGGCTGGCGGCGCACGGCGGGCTCGGTCTCTATTTCCGCCAACGCCCGCGGAGGCGGCGCAATGTCGGATAAGCGCGGCGAATCCTCTGTCCATGTTCCGGGCTGGCTGCGTTTGTGGCACGCGGGCATGGCGCTGACGGTTGTCGTACTGACGCTCACCGGCCTGCTCGTGCATTTCGGAGGATGGGTGCCGGGCAATGGGCTTGCGTCCGTTGTCGCCATTCATGAGGCCACCGGGATTGCCGGCGGGGTCATCTACGCCCTGGGCCTGACCGGGCTTGCCGCGAGTGGCGATTGGCGGCGCTACCTGCCGCCGCGACGCCATCTGATTGGCAGCCTCGCCGAGCAGTTCCGCTATTACGCTTTTCGGTTGCCGCGGCAGGACCTGGCCAAGGTCACGGCGCGGGAGCAACGGTTCAATCCCTTGCAGCAGTGTGTGTACCTCGCGACGCTCGTCGTCTGTCTTCCGGTTCTGCTCGGCACCGGAATAGCCTTCATGTTCCCACAAACCTTGCCGAAGACGATCATGGGCTACGCGGGCCTGTGGCCGGTTGCGGCCTTACACACGCTGGCAGCCGTTTTCGTGCTGATATTCCTGCTTGTGCACATCTATCTGGCGTTTGCCGCCGCGCCGCATCTGGCCAGCCTGCGCTTGATGGTGACGGGCCATTGGCGGCACTGAGGGGGCTGCGCGCATTGCGGGAAGGTGTCCCGCCCGGCGCATCGACCGCTCGGCTACACGTACGGGCCTTATCGTGCTACCCGTACGCCCCATGAGACAAGTGGAATTGACGACGGCCTTGACCGGCGGAAGCTGCCAACCCACGCAACGCCGGATGGGCGCGACAGAAGCATGAAATTCGACCGCAGGGAACTCCTGACCCTGGTCGGCGCAGGCGCGCTGACCGGAATCGCTTCACCGTTGCGGGCCGGCAACGGGCCGTTCGCGGTTCACCGGCCTGAACCGGGGCTGGTCGAGGCTCATCTGACGGCGGCGCCCACCCGGCACACCGTGGCGGGCCGCGATGCCGAGCTTTGGACTTATGGCGGTGGGTTTCCGGGCCCCGAATTGCGGCTGCGCGCCGGGGAAACCCTGAGGCTCCACTTTCACAACGACTTGCCGGAAGTTACCAACCTGCACTTTCACGGCCTGCATATCCCGCCGACGGGCCGGGCCGACAACATCTGGATCGATATCCCGCCCGGCGAGAGCTTCCGCTACGAGTTCGAGATCCCGGAAAGCGAAACCGGGACGTTCTGGTATCACCCGCACGCCCACGGCCGGATCGCCAGGCAAATGTGGCGCGGCCTCTCGGGCCCCCTCGTCGTCGAGGGCGGTATCGACGACATGCCGGAGCTTCGCGCCGCCGATGACCGCACGATATTCCTGCGGGATATCGAGTTCATGGGCGACGTCCCCACAAGGCACTGGCCCAACGACTGGTCACACGGCAAGGAAGGACGGCTTGTCCTCTGCAACGGCCAGAGCGCGCCGACGATCCAGGCACGTGCCTCGCTGGTGCGACTGCGGCTGATAAATGCCAGCAATGCCCACTATATGCGCGTGGGCCGCGCGGACGGGCGGCCTCTGCACGTCATCTCCACGGATGGACGTACACTCGCCAAGACACGTACGGCTGAGGACGTACTCCTGACGCCGGCACAGCGCATGGACGTCTTGGTGGAAATGCCGAAGGATACGGAGGTCGAGCTTCTGCACCTTCCGTACGACCGCCGCTCGCCGCACCTCTCGCGGCGACAAACCCTGGCGACACTACGGCCGCCGGAGGAACACCTTTCGATCCCGGTGCCGGAGATGCTTCAGTCTTTCGCAGCACCCGATCCCGCACGCGCAGTCCGCCGGCGCTTCATCAGCATGGCGATGTTTTTGCTGAACGGCCAGCCTTACAACCCGGACCGCATCGATCAGGTGGGGCGGGGCGGCGACATTGAAATCTGGAAGGTCTCGAACGTCGGGACGATGGACCACCCCTTCCACATGCACACCTGGTACTTCCAGCCGCTTACGATGAACGGGCAACCGTGGCCGTACTCGTGCTGGCGCGACACAGTCAACCTGACGCCCGGCGACACCGTGGAGCTACTGGTTCCGCTGAGCCACTACACCGGCAAGACCGTCTACCACTGCCACATCGCCGAGCACGGCGACAAAGGCATGATGGGCATACTTGACGTACGCGACGCGTAAGCGCGCCGCAATTGGGCTGGGACGCGACCGCAAAAACAAAGCCCCGGGCCATGACTGGTCCGGGGCAATCTCAGTTCACGACGTTGCGGAGATCAGCGGTCGTTGAGACCGTCTTCGTTTTCCGGAATAAGGCCGGCAACCTGGAGCCGCCGGACCATCTGGGCCCGCTTCGTGCGAACGTTCTCGATCGGGTCCGCTCGGAAACGGGCGATGTCGGCCGCCGTATAAGGCTTGAAGTCGGCGGCCAGCTCCCCCTCTCCGTACGTCTTTAGCATCCAGTTCATCACGTTGGCCAATTCCGCGTCGTCCAGCATCGAGTAGACGACGCCCGGAATGCTGGCGATGTACTCGCGGCCGCCTTCGATTTGCGTGTAATAGCCGACGAAATCGGTCAGGCGCGGCACCGAACCACTGGCCCCCTCACCATCGGCCCGGTGGCATCCCTGGCAGTTGCGGGCGAAGCCGTCGACGGCGCCCTTGATGACGGGGACATGGGCCGCCGCGCTCTGCTTGCCCTCAAGCGCCTTCAGCAAGGCCGCGCGCGCCTGGGTGCGCACTTCGCGCGGGGTGCGCTTGGGCTCCTGCCGCTTGGCAACCTCCTCGGCGGTGAAGGGCTCGAAGTCAGCCGGCAGCGTGTCGGCGTTGAAGGTGTCGAGGATATAGTTCAATACATCCGCCACCTTGCCGTCCGGCCAGCTCGCGAAGGCCGGCATGATGCCGTTGTAACCGACGCCATCGATCTTGACCTTGCCGTACATGCCGTAGGAGACAAGCTGGACCAGATAGTCCCTTCCCTCCTCCAGCTCAACGTACCCGCCGAGCCGGTCGAGCAGCGCCGGGTAAAGCCCGGGCGCTCCCTGACCGTTCGGCCGATGGCAGGCCGCGCACTTCGCCTCGAACGCTGCCTGTCCTTCCTCTGCTCCCTGGGCCGCCGCGGCCGTCAGCGAGACCGCGGCGGTTGCCAGGAGAAGCGAAATCCTGCGCCAGACGCCCATCAGGCCTCGCCAATCAGGGCTGCGCTGGAGCAGTGGTACACCATGCTGGGCGCGCCGAAGCACCAGATGATGTCGTTGTTGAGCTGCGGCCGGTAGATCGGCATCTCCCCCTCGGTGGCAAGACAGGCGCAGCGCGCGCAGCTATCCTTGCCGCAGCAGTCGCGGTAGGCCAGCAGATAGGTCTTGCCGTCGTCCGGGTTTATGCAGCTTCCCACCCACGACGTCGGCGAGGGCTGCGTGCCCGGCGGGCAGGTGCTGGGACCGCCGCCGCAGCAGCCGCACATGTAGCCGTCGATCGCGCAATACCGCCAGTAGTTGCACTGCGTGGGATCGTCGGTCTGCGCGGTCTTGGCGAACTCTGCCGCCTGCGCCTCCTTGGTGCGGCCGGTGCGGTCCACCGGCAGGATCGGCAGCACCGCGCCGCCGACCAGCGCCATGCCGACGCGGGCCAGGAAGCTGCGCCGCGAGGTATGGTTCGCCATGGCGCGGCTCATGCGCTCGAACACCCGGTCGAGCACCTGGGAATGAACGTCGCTCATCTCTTATCCTCCCCGTCTGTCGTATCGTGTCACTGCGTGCCCGCGCCGGCGTGCTCGCCCTCGGCGGCGCCGTTCGGGCGCGCGGGCGCGCGGCCAGTGGAATGGGCGTCCAGGTAGTCCTGGATCGAGCCGTAGCCGGTTTCCTTGGCTTCCAGCAGGCTTTCCAGATGCTCGCGGCTGTTCACCAGGCCCTTGGCCCGGATGAAGCCCTCATCGTCGACCAGGATAGCGTAAGGCAGCTTGCCGACCTGATAGGTCATGCCGACCTCGGCGGCGACGACGTAAGGCACGTCCTGAAGGTTCTGCTTCTCGACGAAGGCCTTCTGCTCGGCGATATCGCCGTCGCCGACCAGGATAAGATCCAGGCCGCCGCGTTCCCCGCGAGCCACGGACTTGGCCAGCGGCAACAGCTTCTTGCACACCGGACAGCTTGGCGAGACGAACAGCATCATCTGGCTGCGCGGCCGCTTGCCGCCGATATGCACGTCCTGGCCGTTCAGGTCCTTCAGGTCGAAGGACGGCGCGGCGTCGCCGACGCTGACGGCGCGGTCGGTCATCAACGCCCCCATCGGCGCGACGCGTTCGTGCAGAACGCCGATCTGGCGCACCAGCCCGAACACCGCAACAGCCAGGCCAATCACCAGGAGCAGCAGGACTGCCTGGGAGATGGCGAGTGCTTCCAACATAGGCTTAAGCCTCCTTCCGACGACCGCCGGCCGGCTCGAAGCTGCCCAACCGGCTGATCGTCGCGTACACGATCGCGATGGCCACGGTGGCAAGGACCATGGTGGCGAGGTCGAGCCACGTGACCATGCGGCCGCCGGCGGGCACCGCCGCAAGCGCGGCAAGCGCCACCAGCACCAGGTTCCGCGCCACCAGCGTCCAGCTCAGATACTGCTTCAGGCTGGAGGCGAAGCAGCCGCAGTCGATCTGCGTGCGGCCACGCTTGATGTTCACGATCATCGCCAGCGCGAAGACAACAAGCAGGGCCGCCGTCGCCACGGCCGCCGGGGTCTGGGTGGCCGGAACGATCAGGCCGACGGCCAGCACCAGTTCCACCGGCGGCAGGAGGTAGGCGACGGGGCGAACCAGGAACTCCGGCAACAGCCGATAGTTACCGACCACCCCGACGAACTCCTCCAGCGAGCGGAGCTTGGCCACAGCGGCCCAGCCCAGCACCAGCGCCAGCACCAGCCGCGCGATCCAGGTGAGCGTGGGATCGGCGAGTATGGACACGACGTACCTCCGTGTCTCTCCGGCTTACTCGCCGTGAACCATCAGAACGAGCGGGGAATCGCCCAGCTGACCCATCGTGCCCTTGTGCGCATAGCCGTTCGCGGCATCGAAGATGCTGAGGCTCGCGGCCTCGGTCAGGGCATAGAGCAGCGGCTCGTCGTCCTTCGTCACCGCCACCGACGCGGCATGCTCCTCCAGCTCGATGCGATCCAGCCGCTTGCCCTCGCTGGCGTCGAACACCCAGATCTCGCTGCCGGCGTTCTTGTGCGTCCACTCGCCGCCCTGGTGCATCAGGACGAACAGGCGGTCGCTGCCCGGGTGATAGCTTGCCGGCATCCAGCCGCCCGGCCGCCAGTTCTCGGCCTTGTCCTCTTCGCTGACCAGCGACCAGGCATCGCCGACCTCGGGCGTCTCGCCACTCATGTCTGTCGGATAAACCATGCCGTTATAGGAGATATAGTAGGTCATCTCCGCCGAGGTGGACACAGCCGCGTGCTCGAAAACCGGATCGTTCTGGGCATCGAAGAACGGCTCGCCGCGCGACAACTCCGCCTCGCCGTTCTCGTCGAAATCCACGGTCAGGAGCGAGCCATCCGCGCACAGCATGGCGAAGCGGCGGTCCGCCATCGGATACATCAGCGCGCAGCCCGGCGTTTCGATCTCGCCGACGTATTCGTCGTTCTCCAGGTCGACGACGCTGACCGAGGTGGCCGGGTCCATGTTGTAGGACAGCAGGAAGCGGCCGTCGGGCGTGGAAATTGCGTCCCAGCGCTTGGTGACGACGAGGAAACGGCCTCGCGGCAGCTTCACCTCGCCGGTGGGCGACAGCGTGCTGGCGTCATAGGTCGTCACCACGTCGGTGCGCTCGCCGCGCGTGCCGCGCGACCAGAAGGTCTCGGCGAAATACAGCTCCTTGCCGCCCTTACCCAGCACGAGGTTGGGTACGTAGCCGGCGTTCATCGTGCCGATGACCTGCTGCTCGTCGCCGTCGACGACGTAGACCTTGCCCGCGATCAGATGCGGAAACACCGGATCAAGCACATAGACCCGGTGATCGCCCGGCTCACCAAGGGTCACGGTGTTGTGCTCCTCGGCGACCGGCATCTTCGCGCCCTCGGGCACCTGCGCCGCCGCTGTCCCGGCGAACAGAACGCCGGCAAGCGCGGCCGCCATGGCCGAAGCCGGCCAAGCCTTGCCCCACATCGCGTTTCTCCCTTTCCCATCTGCCATATCGTTCTCGGCCGGATGACCGACCATTTATTGATCCCGGCCGTTCATTGATAGCGGCCGTAACGCTCCAGCACTTCACACTTGTAGCCGTCCGGATCCTCGACGAAGAAGAACCGGGCCAGCTTCTCGCCGTTGTGGTCGAGTTGCTTGATGTCCTTCGGCTGCAGCCCTTCGCTCTGAAAGCGCTTGTGCTCGGCGTCCAGGTCGTCCACGCACACGGCGAAATGGCCGTAAGCCTCGCCGTGCTGATACGGCTCGGTGCGGCCCTTGTTGGCCGTCAGCTCCAGCTCGAAGTCGTTCTCGTCATTGCGCAGGTAGACGAGGTCGAAACTCTCGAATTCGATCCGCTTCGCCGGCTTCAGACCGAACGCCTTGTCGTACCAGGCGATCGAACGATCGATGTCGACGACGCGGATCATCATATGAATGGCCTTCGCCATGCGCCCATCCTCATTGTCCGCGATGAATTGCCTGATCGCAGGCTAGGACGGGCGGGCATGAGGTGGGTAGTACATAGGTACTACAGGCACCCGGAAGATCTATGAGGACGTCCTTAGACCTGCTCCACGACAGCCGCCTCGCGGGCGCAGGCGGTCATCGTGCGCTCGCGGTCCTGGGCATAGCGCAGACAGGCGATACGCAGCAGCGAGGTGAAGTTCACGACATCGCCATAGGTCTCCAGCACTTCGTCGTAGAGGCGGGAGATGAACCGCGGCGTCGACATGTCCTGCGCGGCCGCGATCTCGTCCAGGATGTCCCAAAAGATCGACTCCAGCCGAATACTGGTCACATGCCCGCCCAGCCGGAGCGAGCGCGGCACGCCTTCGTAGTCACCTCGATCTATCGACGCAAAAACGTGACACATGGATGGTCCCCTTACCGCGATCTCCGCCAGCCCGGTTGCAATCGCGTTCATTTAATCGGCATCTTTCGGCTGGATTACCGGTAGCATACTCCGCCGACGCTGTACGACGGAAGCGCGCCCAAGGCGAACATTACAACTCTTCTACTCTTCTAAAGTCTTGGTGGGATACACGGACGGTTAAGACCGCCGGCACACCGAGGCTGACGTCACCACGACAGCCGACCGCAGCAGCCTCAATCCGGCCATCCTGGTTGTCGCCCTCCGGTCACTTTTGTTGACGCACTACAGCAATTCCTTGATCCTGTATTCATGCTCCTGTGTGGGATAGACCACGCAGATGCGTCGCGACATTGACACGCGGTCAATCCGGCCTGTTCGACGCTGGAAAGGCGGAGGAGGTGGTTCACGATGTTCACGGCGCTTCTCAGTTCCATCGTTCGCAGCGGTAGTCTTTGCGTGATCGATTCAGCCGGTCGGCGGCGGACGATTGGCGACGGTTCGGCTCCGGAAGTTACACTGCGGCTGACCTCAAAGGCGAGTGAATACACCCTCGCCCTCAATCCGGCGCTTTCGGTCGGTGAAGCTTACATGGATGGCCGGCTGGTGATCGAGGAAGGCACCCTTTATGACTTCCTGGACGTTATGGCACGCAACTACGACACCACGGCAAGCCCATGGTTAGCCTTTCTCGAGCGGCTCGGCAAAAGGCTGAAGCAGGCCAACCCCGTTGGGCGGGCGAGGCGCAACGTGGCGCATCATTACGACCTCTCGTCTGCACTGTACGACATCTTCCTCGATTGCGACCGGCAGTATTCGTGCGCCTACTTCCAAGATGCCGACGAGTCCTTGGAAGAGGCGCAGGAGAACAAGAAACGGCACATCGCCGCGAAGCTCTGCCTGGACCAGACCGGATTGAAGGTGCTGGACATCGGGTCCGGCTGGGGCGGCCTGGGCCTCTATCTCGCCGAGACCTGCGGGGCCACAGTCACCGGCGTTACCCTCAGCGCTGAACAGCACCGCCTTAGCATGGAGCGGGCGTCGCAATCGCCGGCTGGCACGCGTTTGCGTTTCGAGCTACAGGACTACCGCGAGTTGGAAGGTCCCTTCGACCGGATCGTATCGGTCGGGATGTTCGAGCATGTCGGCAAGAGAAACTACATCGAATTTTTTACTCGGGTCCGCGAGCTTCTCAGCGACGACGGCATCGCGCTGATCCACTCGATCGGTTATGCCGACGATCCGGCGCCGATCAATCCCTTCATACGCAAGTACATCTTCCCAGGCGCGGATTTGCCATCTTTGTCCGAAGTCTTCGCGGCAGTCGAGCGGACAGGCCTCTGGGTCACCGACGTGGAGATCCTGCGGCTGCACTATGCCGAGACGTTGCGCCACTGGCGCGTGCGCTTCATGAACCGGTGGGAAGAGGTCGCGGCGCTCTACGACGAGCGCTTTTGCCGCATGTGGGAGTTTTATCTCGTGCTTTGTGAGATCGGCTTCCGGCGGCGAACAAACATGGTCTTCCAGATGCAGATCACACGGCGCATCGATGCCGTCCCGATAACACGAGACTACATGGTCGACACCGAGCGGCAAGCAAAGGCGGCTCCCCTTCCGCCTAAGTTCACGGTGGCCAGATAAATGACATGAATGTACTGGTGCAATACGCACCTTATGTCGAAATAGCTCAATATTATTAGAGTTTTATAAATTATAGTGCTGATATAATAAAATAACAGCTCATCCTTTACAATCAGACAGCGCCATATCTTGTGCCTTCGCAATTGGGAAGCGGCAAGTGGTCCTGGAGAGGGTGCTGGCCATACAACTCTGGCCGACGGTGGGACTGAGCCCCTACAAGGGCGCTTGGCTGATGCCGCACAAGCTGCGACGGGCGATGGTGGATCTGGACCCTCCGCTGACGGGCACGGTCGAGGTCGATGAAACGCCGACCACATCCAGGCGAACCTGAAGCAAAGCGATGAGCCCTTATTCAATATGAATTTTCGTCACGAATTTTTCTATCAACGACATCTATGAATGCGCGGCACGCCAAGGAACGTAAAGAAAGCGACGAAAGGCGAATTAGCCACCGGCCTCATGTTCGTGACCATGACCGGCGCCATCTTCGAGTTCGCGGTCGGGCATCGGCTCCCCAGTGAAATATGCCCGTGCGCCTTTGTGTAACGGAACACTGGAATCCGGTTTCTGCGCGAGGGTTGGCACCGGCGTGAGCGGTGCCGGCAGGTCGCGAATCGCTTCAGCAATCGTTCTGGCAAGCAACCACGCATGCCGCGCCGGAAAATCGGCCCGACAAACAAGCAGGAAATCACCAAGGCCGACGAGCCTTCGAAGCTGCACTGGACCGTAATCGGCAAATGGGGGCAGGCCACGCCGAAGAGCCGCGGCGTCATCCGGGCGCATCAGGGCAAGGTCCAGTTGTCCCGTGCTGATCAAGCTTGCCACGCGTGCCTTGTGCGGCGCCCGGCTGACCCGCGCGCGGCTGTCCGGCAGCCTCTCAGCCAGCACCTCGGCAAGGCGCTGGCCCAAGGCGAACGACGGCGGGTCCACCTTCGTCGTCAGGATCAGCAGGAAGCGCTTTCGATAGACGCCCCACTGCCCATAGGGCGCATGGCCCGTTGCCGGCAACGCGATCAGCCCGCCAAGGGCAAGACGCAGCACGGCCCGCCGGCTTGCAGGCGCAAGCTTGATGTGACCCGTCATTCGCGGAAGATCGTGGTGGGAATGATGGCCGAGACCGTGTAGTTCGGCACGTCTACCAGTTGCCCGATCCTGAGGTCGGCGGCCACGCTGGCCACGACGTAAGCCTGTTGCGGTGTCAGCCCCTTCTCTTCCACCATCCAATCGATCAAGGCGACAAGGGCGTTACGCGCCGCCAGCGTCAGGTCTTCCGACAGGTTTTCCAATGGCCCGATCTTCTCGCCGTCCAGATAGGTGGAGAACACCGGCACCTCCCCCTGCTCCTTCAGCGGAAAACCCGTCGTCGCATAGAATTCCGACGGCGCCAGGCGCTTCAGCTCATCGCCCCCCTCGAAGTGCGGTACCTTGACCTGGGCGGCCTCGCCCCTGCGGATCTCAGTCGCCACCGTGACCTCGGCACCCATCTCGATGGCGGTGCCGGAGACCTCGCCGTCTCCCTGGGCGTAATGCACATCGCCGATGAACAGCCCGCAACCGTCGACGAAGCACGGCAGCAGCAACGTGGTGCCGATCTGCATCTGCTTCACGTCCATGTTGCCGCCGTTCTCGCGCGGCGGGATCGTTCGCAGGCACTCATCCTTATGGGTGCCCTCGGGGCCGCAGACCTCACTGGGCAAGGCGCTTGTCGGCTCCGGGGTCAAGACGACGCCGCCCGCCGATTGCAACGCCGCCTCGCGCGCCAGGATGTTCTCCAGTTCCGGCTCGCCGGGCAGAACGCCGACAGAGCCCATGAAGCCGTTGAACGGAATGGCGACACCGGGAATCTCGTCGGAAACCGCCTCCACCCGCGTCAGCTTCCAGTTGGCGATGAAGGGTTCGGTGTAGCGGTCGCGCAGAAAGCCGAAGCCCGGCACGATCACGGTATAGCCGTACTGGTCGGGCTTGATGTCCAGCAGCGTCACCGCCAGCACGTCGCCGCGCTTGGCGCCCTCGATATGGACCGGACCCGTCATGGGATGGACGAGATTCAGGTCGGCCGCCGTGACGTCCTCGGGCTGCGAGTTCAGGTCGAAGTCGGAATCCAGGGCGTCCCGCGTTTCGAAGACAAGGTGCTGGCCCGGCTTGGCAAACGCGACCGGTTCGATCGCCGGGTGAAGGCGGTTCATGCAGTTGGTATCGTCGGCGCAATGCGTCCCGGTCTTCTCGATGCGCAGCACGTCCCATGCCTTGACGTCGGTGGTATCGGCGCGCGCCGACATGTTGGCAGCCGCCAGGATTAGCGCGATGCCCCCTGCTGCAAGATATTGCCCGGCTCTCATGACCGCCTCCTTGCGCTCTTCCTGTCGCTCAGGCGGAATGCGCGATGGCTGCCGGTTCCGCCTGTGCACTTGGAACGCGCAAGGGATGCGGCCGGTTGCTTGCGCCGACCGGACCGAATCAGAGGCCCAGCAGCTTCATGAAGCTCATGTCATAGGAAACGCCGCCGGTTGTCGGGATGTCGAGGTGGCCGAGGTCGTGCACATGCACGTCGTCGGCCGAATGCGAGCGCAGGATCGAAAGGGCCTTATCCTCCTGCGAAGCGTCGCCCAGACGGACCCATAGCAGGATGCCGCCGCGGTCGAGTTGATCCTGCAGATAGTGTGCGTGGTGCTGGTCGATGAAGCGCTTAAGGAAACCCCCGGCGAAGCCGCCCGCCCCACCCGCCAGCGCCGCCGCCAGGATGGCCACGCCGACCGCACCACCGCTTGCTACGACGAAGCCGGCCGCCGTCACCGCCCCGACATAAGCCAGCCCGCCGCCCAGAAACGCCTCGAACTCCGTGCGGGAATCCGGCCCGGCATAGGCCATGCGCGGCACATCAGGGTCGTCCTCGATCTCGGAAACCTTCTTGAAGTAATGGCCCAGGGTTTCCTCAACGGCCTTATGGCCTGCAAGAAGGCTGATCTGCGAACGGTCCAGGCCCGCAACCAACAGCTCGTCCACCGCGTCGACCAGCGTGCGTTCGTCGTGGAACACGCCAACGGCTTCACGAAGTTCCCGGTCGCCGCCTGCAGCGGAAAAATTACTCTCGGAATCCGCCATTGCGCACCTGCCGCAGGTCTTCGTTTCCTCCTTATTTCAACCCAATAGTGGCGCGGACCCCAGTACCACTTTCGATACAGATGATTTTGCCGCCACTAGCCAGTCCTTCGAATGTCTATCCGCGGTCCCTGAGACACAATTTTGTGGGATGCACGATCCAGGGCAACTCGCGAAAAATCCCTGACATGAATTGATTTCGAGCAAGATAATACGACAACTCACGCAGCGCCCTCGACAAGGCGGAGTCAAAAAAAACCGACTTGGCGGCTGTCATCGCTGCCGAAGGACGGCTCCCGATGAGCCGGGTGGCCGAGACGCTTGGAGTGACGCGCTCGAACCGCCGCTGGTGCCCGGACGGCCTGGAATTCACCTGCTGGAACGGGGGGATCGTGCGGATGGCGTTCATCATCGACGCCTGCGACCGCGAGATCCTGGTCTGGATGGCCGGCGCCGGCGCCGGCATCAGCAGCTCAGACGCGCGGGATATGATGCTGCAGGCGGTGGAGAGCCGGTTCGGAACCTTGCGGGCGCCGCACGCGATCGAGCACCTGTCCGATAACGGCAGCGCCTACACGGCCAAGGACACGCTGGGCGTCGCCGCGGCGCTCAAGCTCGCGCCGTGCTTCACGCCGGTCGCCAGCCCCGAATCCAACGGCCTCTGCGAAGCATTCGTGAAAACCTTCAAGCGCGACTACGTCCGCAGTGCTTCCACGAGAGCGATGAAGCGATTATCGTAAGCGGCCGGCCAAGACCGCCCTCCTGCGATCGCTGGATGCCGCGGAAATTGGCGAGCTCAGGCGGCCGCTGGCTGCCAATTCCACGGCAGCAGATCGTCCAGCCGCTTGTTCGAATGGTCGTTGATCCTGGCCAGGAGATCGGCGAGGTAGGCTTCCGGGTTCAGACCGGCGAGCTTCGCCGTCTCGATCAGCGTCATGGCGTCGGCGAATGTCTCGCCGCCGGCGTCCGAGCCCGCGAACAGCGCGTTCTTCCTGGTAAGGACCACTGGCCGCAGCGCGCGCTCGGCCGGGTTGTTGTCGATCGCCACGCGGCCGTCGTCGAGGAACAGGGTGAACGCCGCCCAGCGGCGCAGCGCGTAGCGCATCGCCTTGGCGAGGTCGCCCTTGCCAGGGATGCGTTCCAGTTGGTGTGCGCACCAGGCACGGAACCCCTCGACCACCGGCGCGCTTTTCTCCTGGCGCACGGCGCGCCGCGCCTCGGCGGCCTGACCGTTGATCGCGCGCTCGATGTCGTAGAGGACGCCGATCCGCGCCAGCGCCTCCCGCGCGATCTCCGAGCCGGTCGCCTTCCAGACATCGTGGAAGTCGCGCCGGAGGTGGGCCCAGCACGCCGCCTCCCGGATCGTCGACGCGTCGTCCAGCCCCGGCTCGTAGAGCTTGCGGAACCCGGCGTAGGCGTCGGCCTGCAGGATGCCCTCGAACGCGGCGAGGTGTCGCTGGGGATGCGCGCCCTTGCGGTCGGGCGAGAAGTAGTACGCCACCCCGGGCGGATCGGCGCCGCCCCACGGCCGGTCATCGCGGACGTAGGCCCAGATCCGGCCTTCCTTGATGGGGCGCGGCCGGCCTTTCGCCTTCCGACCCTGCGGATCGAGCACCCGGATCGGCGTGTCGTCGGCGTGCAGCCGGTCGCTCGCCATCACGTGCGCTTTGATCCGCTCGGTGAGCGGACTGAGCACCGTCGCGGCCTGGCCGCACCAGTCGATCAGTGTCGAGCGCGGGATGTCCGCGCCCATCCGCGCCAGGATCTCGCCCTGGCGGTACAACGGCAAATGGTCGTCGTACTTGCTGACCAGGATGTGCGCCAGTAGGCCCGGGCCGGCCATACCGCGCTCGACCGGCCGGGTCGGTGCGGGGTGCTGGTGGATCGTCTCGCAGCGCCGGCATGCCTTCTTGGGCCGGCGCGTCTCAATCTGCTTCAGCTTGGCCGCGACCAGTTCCAGGATCTCGGCGCTGTCTTCGCCCACCAAGCGCAGCGGGCCGCCGCAGTCGGGACAGCTGTCGCCCGGATCGAGAACGACGCGCTCGCGCGGCGTG
>NZ_QPMH01000026.1 GCF_003344765.1 Ferruginivarius sediminum
CGGTATCCAGGCCAAGGGGGTAACGGGCTCACGGCCGCAACGCGGTGCCGGGTCATGACCCGGCACCGCGTCACCGCCCATCCTGCCAAAATTCAAAGACACAAGGGGGTTGCCACGACGTCGCCAATTCCCTTGCACATCCCTTCTCTGGCAGCATAGCGGCCAGCCAGTTACGGTCGCGCCAGCATGTGGACGCTATGGCAGGCGCTGGACGGAAGACAAGGAAACACACCGTTGCCTGCCATCGGCAATTGCTACAAGCGCCGGGAGGGAGCGTGAGCGAGGCGGTGCTCACCGCCCGGCAGCGCCGGGTCAGCCTCGGCGCCGTGATTGCGGCGACCTTTGGTGTCGGGGCCTTCCTTGGCATCAGCATGCCGCTACCGTCGCTGATCCTGGAGCGCTGGGGTGTATCGGCGTGGCTTATCGGCCTGAATGGCGCCATGCCGTCGTTCGCGGTGCTGGTGCTGGGACCGTTCCTGGCGGGGGTCGTCAAGCAGGTGGGGGCCCGCACAGCGATGCTGGGCGGCTTCCTGATCGCCAGCGTTTCCATTCTCCTGATGCCATTGCTGCCGGATCTCGGCATCTGGTTCGTGCTGCGCTTTCTGATGGGCTTCGGCATGGCGATGCCGTGGCTGGTCGGGGAGACCTGGATCAACGCGATTGCTCAGGATCACAACCGTGCGCGGATGGTGGGGCTCTACACGGCCGTGCTGTTTCTTGGCATGGCGGTTGGGCCGCTGGTGTTGCAGGCCACGGATGTCACCGGCTTCGCGCCCTTCCTGCTGGGCGTCGGCGCGCTGATGCTGGCGGCGCTGCCGCTGATCGCCGCATGGCACCTGATTCCGCCTATCGATCACGCGCCCAGCATGCGGCTCGCGCAGGTCATCCGGCAGGCGCCGACGGTTGCGGGCGCGGCGCTGATCGCCGGGCTCAGCGAGAGCACCTTCTACTTCCTGCTGCCGGTCTACGGTTTGCGCACCGGGCTGGAGCAGGGCAGCGCGCTGACCCTTCTGAGCGTGCTGATCGTGGGCGGCATCGTGTTGCAGTACCCCATCGGCTGGATTGCCGACCGCATGGACCGTCGGCGCCTGCTGATCGCCATGGCGGTGGTCGCCACGCTGGCCACACCGCTGGTGGCGCTGGCGGGCGTAGTGGCCTGGGCGTCCTGGCCGGTGCTTTTCCTGCTGGGCGGGCTGTCGCTCGGCTACTACGGCGTCGGGCTGGCGCTGCTCGGCGCGCGCTTCGGCCCCGGCGACCTGGCCGTCGCGAACGCGGCCTTCATCGTACTTTACGAGGGAGGCTCGTTCGTCGGGCCGACGCTGGCCGGCACCGCCATGGACCTGTGGAACCCGCACGGCTATCTGGTATTCCTGGCCGTCACCAGCATCGCCTATGCGCTGCTGGCGCTTTATCGGACGGCGCGCGCGCCCTGAGACCGCCACATTGGGCTGGCTCTCTCGCGTTTTGGAACCAACTTTTGTCGCTAAGCTCGAAGGAGGTCGCGGCCATGTCCCACAGGTTCTCCGCCGTCGCCGCCGCCGCCATGCTCGCACTCGTCACCGTTTCCGGCCCGGCGATGGCCCAGTCCGGGGGCGGCGGCGAAGGCCAGCAGGAAGGCAGCCCGGAAGACCTGGCGCGCGAGGGCGCCGAGCGTCTGCTGCGCGCGCTGGAAGGACTGTTGCATGCCATCCCGCAATACGGCATGCCAAGGGTCGAGGAAAACGGCGATATCGTGATTCCGCGCCTGAACCCGCCGGAGCAGGATGAGAACGGCGAGAGCGACGGCGACCAGGAAGGCGGGATCACCGAAACCGAAATCTGACCTGACCCAAATCTGACCTGACCGGGAGCGGCCGGACATGCTGGATACGCTAGGCGCCTTCGTGCCCGAGGGCGCGCTGGATCGCAGGGAAATCGAGGTCGGCCCGCTCTCGGGGCTGACCTTCGCGGTGAAGGACCTCTTCGCCGTCAAGGGCGTGGCGGCCACCTGCGGCAACCCCGACTGGGCGCGCACGCACGCGCCGGCGACGGAGAACGCCCCGCCGGTGCGCGCATGCCTCGACGCCGGCGCCCATCTGCTGGGCCGCACGGTGATGGACGAGCTGGCCTACAGCCTCAGCGGCCGCAACCCGCACTTCGGCACCCCGACCAACACGAACGCGCCCGGCCGCCTGACGGGCGGCTCCTCCTGCGGCTCGGCGGCCGCGGTGGCGGGCGGCATGGTGGACTTCGCGCTCGGCACCGACACCGGCGGCTCGATCCGCGTGCCGGCCAGCTACTGCGGCCTGTTCGGCCTGCGCCCCACGCACGGCGCGATCAGCCTGGACGGCGCGATGGCGCTGGCGCCCAGCTTCGATACCGTCGGCTGGTTCACGCGCGAGGCCGAGCTATTGCGCGCGGTCGGCGACGTCCTGCTTCCCCCCGCGCCCGAAGGCGCGCCGGCGGAACCCCGGTCCCTGGTGGTGGCGGAGGATGCCTGGGCGCTGGCGACCCCGGACGCGCAGGCAGCCCTGCGCCCGTGGGTGGAGCGCTTGCAATACCGCCTTGGACAGGCGAAAACGGTTTCCCTGGACGAGGCAGGGAAGGGGTTGGGCGCCTGGATGGACTGCTTCCGCACGATCCAGGCGCGCGAGGCACATGCCGAGTTCGCCGACTGGATCGCCCGCGAGCGCCCGGTCTTCGGCCCCGAGATGCAGGAGCGCTGGGACTTCGTCCGCTCCGTCACCGCCGAGGCCGCCGAAGCCGCGGCCGAGGCGCGCCAGCGTTACCGGGCGCGCATGACCGAACTGACGGGCGAGGGTGCGGTGATCTGCCTGCCGTGCGCCGCCGGTCCCGCGCCGCGCCTGGACGCGAGTGCCGAGGCCCTGGCCGATCATCGCGGCCGCACGCTGCAAATCACGGCCCCCGCCGGTCTGGCCGGGCTGCCGCAGGTCGCGTTGCCGGTCGCCACGGTTGAGGGCGTGCCGCTGGGCCTCGGCCTGATTGGCCCGAAGGGCAGCGACCGCATGCTGCTGGACTTCGCCGTCTCATTGTGCGGAGAGACGCGGCACGACCCCGGCGCGCGCTTCGACTAGGCGGCCGCGCCCAGCCGCGCCCGCCGGTTCTTCCAGAGCACGAGGCCGAACCCCACGAGTCCGGCGAGCGGCAGCGTCAGCCCCGCCGTAATCCCGAGAATCCAGGCCGTCGCACCCCCGGCCAGCGACCACAGCAGCGGGATGACCGCCAGGTGCACCGGCGCCCTGCCGGCGGTCAGGAGCAGCATGCCGAGGGTGAAGATCGCCGTCGGCGCGGGGGCGAGGCCGAACAGCGGCACGCCCGCCCAGCCGTGCCCCTCCACCGGCGCCACGAGGGGATAGACCGCCATCGCGAAGGCCACCAGACCCAGCCCGGCCCAACCGAACGGGTCGCCGCGAACCGCAAAGCGCAGCTTCCCCCGCACCGCGCCCGTCCAGGCCAGCAGCGCGCCCTGCGCGATGAAGACGGCGCCATAGAGCGGTGCCGCGAAGTTGATCGTGGCGAAGTACGTCAGGTGATAGGCCGCGCCCACCCACACCCAGGCGGCGGCCGTGACGAGGGCGACAGCCCGACTGCCGCCCGCCACCGGCCGGAACGCCAGGGCCACCGCCGCCAGCCCCAGGACATAGGCAAGCACGGCCACCGGCCAGACCTCGCGGTTATAGTGCGCCAGGTTGGAGAACAGGATGTCCGGGGTGAACGGCAGCATCTCGGCTCGCTTACCACGCCGCGAAGGCTAAAGGTTCTCCACGTAGCGCACCATCCGCGCCCGCGTCTCCTGGTCGGGCAGCCGTCCGTAGAGCGCGCCCATGTTCTCCTCCATGTGGTCAACGCGGGAGGTCGCGGGGATGGCGCAGGTCACGGCCGGGTGCGAGACGATGAACTTCAGCAGGAACTGCGGCCAGTTGCGGCAGTCGATCTCTCCCGCCCACTCGGGCAGCGGATGATCCTCGAACATGCGGATCAACTGCTTGCGCCGGAACGGGCGGTTGATGATGACGCCCAGTCCGCGCTCGGCGGCAAGGGGCAGCAGGCGGCGCTCCGCCTCCCGGTCCAGGATGTTGTAGGTGAACTGCACGAAGTCGATGGGCTGCTCGGTCATGATCCGCTCCATCTCCCCGTGCCGGCTGCCGTGGGAGGTGGTGATCCCGATATAGCGGATGCGCCCCTGCTCCTTGTGTTCCAGCAGCGTTTCCAGATGGCCTTCCCAGTTCAGCAGGTTGTGGATCTGCATCAGGTCGAAACGGTCCACGCCCCACAGCTCGCGCGACTCCGCCATCTGGCTCTTGCCCACGGATTGCAGCAGGTGCCACACCTTGGTCGCGGAGAACAGCGAATCCGTCTTCCCGATCCGCTCCAGGCAATAGCCGATCACCTCCTCGGACGAGCCGTACATCGGCGAGGAGTCCACCATGCCGCCGCCCATCTCGAAGAAGGTCCGCAGCACCTCCACCCGCTGGTCGCGCGCGGCCTTGTCCCCGCCCACGTTGAAGGTGATCCACGAGCCCATGCCGATCACCGGCACGCGCTCGCCCGTCGCGGGAATCGCCCTGGTCAGCATCGGCCCCGTCGGCCCGGCGGCCCGGCCCGGGCGCGGCGCGAGCGACGGCGTCACGGCGGCGGCCGCCAGCGAGCCCAGGAAGACCCGGCGGCTCAACCCTGTCGGCAGTCCCGGCATGTTCCGCCTCCCGGCTGTTCCATCGATGCCCGGCGGCATGACGTCGAGTCAGAAGTGAGGCCAACGCGCCGCCAAGGCAACCGCCTTGCGACCCGCCCGGCTTGAAAGCGACGCGCCCCACTCCCTAATCGCGTATCGGCGTGTTATGAGTCGCGCCAAGGCATCTTTCGGAGGAACGACACATGAGCGCCTGCATCGTCGGCTGGAGCCACTCGCCCTTCGGCAAGCACGAGAACGACGACGTCGAAAGCCTGATCGGCAAGGTGGCCGTGCAGGCGGTCGAAGACTCCGGCCTCGCGCCAGAGGATATCGACGAGATCGTGCTGGGCACCTTCAACGAGGGCTTCTCGCCGCAGGGCTTCCCCGCCTCCCTGGTCTTGCAGCATGACGAGCGCTTCCGCTTCAAGCCGGCGACGCATGTGGAGAACGCCTGCGCCACCGGCTCGGCGGCGGTCCACAACGCCATGAAGTCCATCGAGTCCAAGCGCGCGCGCAACGTCCTCGTCGTCGGCGTGGAGAAGATGACCGGCCTGCCCAACGCCGAGATCGCCAAGTGCCTGCAAAAGGCCGCCTACCTGAAGGAGGAGGGCGACATCGAGGGCGGCTTCGTCGGCGTCTTCGCCCGCATCGCCCAGCAATACTTCCAGCAGCACGGCGACCAGTCCGACGCGCTGGCGGCCATCGCGGCGAAGAACCACAAAAACGGCGTCGCCAATCCCTATGCGCAGCTTCGCAAGGACCTGGGCTTCGAGTTCTGCCGCGCGGAGTCGGAGAAGAACCCCTATGTCGTCGGCCCGCTGAAGCGCACCGACTGCTCGCTGGTCTCCGACGGCGCGGCGGCGCTGGTGATGACGGATCAGGAGACGGCGCTGTCGATGGACAAGGCGGTGATGCTGCGCGCGGCCGTGCAGGTGAACGACTACCTGCCGATGAGCAAGCGCGACATCACCCGCTTCGAGGGCTGCACCGAGGCCTGGCAGCGCGCGCTGGCGCAGGCCGGCGCCACGCTGGACGACCTGGACCTGGTGGAGACGCACGACTGCTTCACCATCGCCGAGTTGATCGAGTACGAGGCGATGGGCCTCGCCCCGCACGGCCAGGGCGCCCGCGCGGCGATGGAGGGCTGGACCGCGAAGGACGGCAAGCTGCCGGTCAATCCCTCGGGCGGCCTGAAGAGCAAGGGCCACCCGGTCGGCGCCACCGGCGTCTCCATGCACATCATGGCCTCGATGCAGGTGACCGGCGCCGCCGGCGACATGCAGGTGCCGGACGCCAGCCTCGCCGGGCTGTTCAACATGGGCGGCGCGTGCGTCGCCAACTATGTCTCGATCCTGGAGCCGCTGCGCTAGGCTCGGCGGACGCGACTGCACGGACCAAACGAAACACGAGGACAGTGGGGAACGACGGATGGTGAAGGCGCTGGTACTGCACGAACGCGACGAGGGCATCGAGCAGGCGTTCGAGGACCTGGACGAAAGCCGCCTGAAGGAGCGTCTGCCCGACGGCGACGTGACGGTGCGGGTGCAGTACACCACCCTCAACTACAAGGACGGCATGGTCCTGAACGGCCTGGGCCGGCTGGTGCGCAGCTATCCGCACATCCCCGGCATCGACTTCGCCGGCGAGGTGGAAGAGAGCGACAACCCCGACTACAAGCCGGGCGACAAGGTCGTGCTCACCGGCTGGCGCGTGGGCGAGGCGCACTGGGGCGGCTATGCCGAGAAGGCGCGGGTGAAGGGCAAGTGGCTGGTGCCGCTGCCCGACGGCTTGACGGCACAGCGCGCGATGGCGCTCGGTACGGCGGGCTTCACCGCGATGCTGGCCGTCATGGCGCTGGAGGAGCATGGCCTCAAGCCCGCGAAGGACGAGCAGGTGCTGGTCACCGGCGCGGCCGGCGGCGTCGGCTCGGTCGCGACGGCGGTGCTGGCGAACCTCGGCTACAACGTCGCCGCCGTCACCGGCCGGGCGGAGACGCACGACTACCTGCGCGACCTGGGCGCCACGGAAATCATCGACCGCGCCGAGTTGAACGAGCCCTCGAAGAAGCCGCTGGAGGCCGAGCGCTGGGCCGCCTGCGTCGACGCCGTCGGCGGCGCCATGCTGGGCCGCGTGCTGGGCCAGATGGCCTACGGCCGCGCCGTCGCCGCCGTGGGCCTCGCCGGCGGCCCGGAAGTCAAGACCACCGTCCTCCCCTTCCTGCTGCGCGGCGTGAACCTGCTCGGCATCGACTCCGTCATGTGCCCCACCGACCGCCGCCTGACCGCCTGGAAACGCCTCGCCAAGGAGATGCCCCAGGACAAGCTGGACGAGGCGACGCAGACCGCGAAGCTGGAGGACTTGCCGAGGTTGGGTAAGGAGATTCTGGAGGGGAAGGTGAGGGGGCGGACTGTGGTGGAGGTGTAGGGGTACAGCTATGTTCGCGTCACTGAATTAGACACAACGGTCTATACAAAAGAAATCTTGGTCAAGATTTGGAAGGAACCCCCCTAATTGACGCATCCGACAGAATTTACACGAAGCTTCCTTGCACCCTATTATTTTGTCCTGGACGGTCCATCTCAATAGTCGGGCAGATCCTATTATATTTTCGCTTCCCAAGAGATTCTTCCCGACCGTCCGAGCGCGTTTATCATCGCTACAAACTGGCCAACCGGAAGACATTCCCGCAGCGAGGCATTCACTCTCCCCAGCGCCAAGACTATACTGGGACAAAATATGCAAATAATCGAATGCAGAGATTTCGCTATCATCAAAAAATTCGACAATCCCTTTTTTGTATAGACGCAAAATTTCTGTTGCACAACCGTCATTACATTCCTTAAAAACGATAGGTGTGACGAAAATATTGCAGCCCGAAATCATAGCAACGGGCTCCATGGCAGCTGCATTATGAAGATTGATAAGTGAACAAGCGTCAATGACGTAATTCACCACTAAACCTCGAATGTGCATCATTAATATCAGTAATCGCGACACCGAAATTATCGCAGGCCCAACCCGTAGATATATCGCCTAGTTCTATAGCTTTCACTATGTGCCGAAGAAGATTATCGGAAACTTTGGGAATATCGACGAGTACGCGAGCAGGAAGGCCTGCTGACTCAGCACGTTTCTCAGGACTCCCGTGTTTTCGATAAAGCTCATCACGAAGGGAAGTTGCGCCCCCTTTTGGAAGAAGATCGAGCCTTTCCAAGCGTCGAGCAGCGACTTCAAAGCTTACGCCGAAAAATCTTGCTAGGACAAGAATTTCAATATCTCCAATTTGTGAAGAGTGAATATTATATGATTGGCGAATTTTCTTTAGTGCTCTGGCTACACCACGTTCTGGAAGAAGTAAGATAGACGCAAAAATATCGACAAATTTTTCTGATTTGCTTATTTTTCTCCATCCATATAAATTCTCCTCACTATCGAATATGGCTGGACCGCCGTATTTATGGTGAGCGATGACGTGACCTAGCTCGTGTGCTATGGTGAAAAGCATTCGTCCTGGGAACCTCGGCGAAACAAATACAAAAACATTATTATTCATTATAAGAGAGGCGCCCTCATAGCTATTTGCTTTCATTTTAGACAAAAATATAGAACAATTATTTGAAAGAATTTCCGGTAGATGCGTGACCGGTTCATCCCAAGGCTCATTCAGAAACATCGACCGGAAATTGTATGCAAGCTGTTCGGCTTCACTATATGTTTCCTTTTTAAACGATAGCCTTCCAAGCCAGTCCGGAAGCTCATTTTGAACAGGTAAAATAGATAAGGCGGAATTCACAAAATTAGCAATATTTTCTTTCTCTAAATTGCTGTGAAATTTTCCGGCACTTGGTTTCGTCCGGAATTTTACACTTAAGCTTTTAGACTTTTCGGATGGGGCGTTACCACTAGCAAATGCTTCCATGGGTAAGCCCAGCCCATGTGCTAATGCACGCAACTCCGCGAACGTAGGCGAGGCCCCTTCCAATATTTGGGCAGCGCGCTCTACGGGTATATTCGCTTTATCCGCAACTTCTGACGCTTCCACGCCAAGAGAATTTAAAAGTTGTGATACACTTGACATGTTATATCAATTATATTTAATTCCTTGGAGCCAGTCAATCAATTGAGTGACTTGGTTCTCGTTCAGCTTTGACCATCTAGCCATAACATCAATCACCCGATTCCCTCTACGGCGCCCGAGAACATCGGCCAACTTGCCAATAGTTTGCTGCCTTCCAAGCTCTGCCTCTCGCCGCGTTGTAAGCGCTATAGGATTACGTCCTACGATATAATTTTCTAGTCGGCTTTCGAAGGTTGACGAGCTGTGTCGATCTAAGTGATGTTGTGCACCATTCCGCGTAACAATTATGTTGCCTTGTAATATACCATTTTTGTCCACATAGAGATGATTTTCAGGAAATCGATCGTAGGCGTCGAGTGCATGGATTTTTTCATCTACCTGAAAGCCACCAACGACATATTGTTGCACGCCTTCAGTTTTTCCGCTTACCACAAATATAAAATCACCGACATCAACAAAACGTCGGATGTTAGGCATACATGCACCCAGGGTTGGTGGTTTTCCAAATATTGGGTCATTGAGATTGTTATTGACAATTGGATCTGAGCCGGTCCCACTAATGTATATATATCCTTTCATTCTCTCTCTTCCTTAGCACGCTTGCTTTGTAGCGCAAGAAGCTCAAGTGTACGCCGAATCGGGTTGCTAACAACCTTACGCTTTCTTCCAGTGGTTTTAAAGGCCCTGCCGCAGTGTTCACATAAGTGTTGCTCATGAGGGTAAAAGGCCCAGTCTCCCTCGTCAAAATGATCGGACTGGCATGTTGGGCACGTCAGCGAGACAATTCTATTGCCTAAAAAAGATAAAGTTTTTTGTGCCATATAATAATGTATTTGTGTCACATCCAATGTCATGCCATCAATCGTAACGCGAGAATATGTATTATCTATGACTGGTCGTCGCGCGTTGGCATGATAAAGATGAATGTGTATGCCTTTTTCTTCTGGTTTTTCGGCTGTCCAGAGAAGGGCGGGATTTGAAGCCCAGATCTGAACACCTCCGAGGTAATCAGATTGCTGAATGTTAAGTTCTCGGTCGGGTATAATTAGTGATCTTGTTTGCCGGAATTGTGGGAAATAATATTTGTATTGTGCTACAGGATTAGATATTCCTCGTGTAGAAGCTCGAAATATGCGCCCGCAGGAATTGCATTGGTGCCGAATGTGTGGCTCCACAGCGTAATAGTCTTGGTCGGTGTGCAGTGCTTCGCAGTGCGTGCATCGCAGCGCTGTTATTTGCCGCCCAAGAAAGTGAGAAACATAGTAGCCGACGGCAGCTTCTTTGGTTATCAACACGTCTTGGTATTCAAATAAGTTTGTTGACACTGTTGCAATAACCGCATCATAGGTGCGGTCGATACATTTTGGACCGTCTTTCTCCGTTCGAGCGTGAACGTGTATTCCGGGCTTTTCTTCATAAGGAGAAGTGTTATATATTGGTGGAACAGCTCCCCATATTGCGACTCCTCCGGGATAATCAGTTGGAGAATAACGAAAGACGTCTTTTGGGAGCCGGCCTAAATAATGATGTTCACATCGTGGCAATCGAGTACCGCCGCGGCCAGTTGCAGAAGCACCGTGGGTTCGGCACCACCATCTGTCGGTTCCGTTACGTGACTTCCCCGCATGTTGGATTTCGCACGGAACAGTGTCTATTTGATCGTCGGAGCCTAACATATGTGATTTTTGCCAACCGTTCGGTGGTTTTCCTTCAACGTTAGATAGGATTAATCCAGAGTGATGCAACAGTTGGAGTTAGCTTTCCGAATACAAGGTTCAACGGTATACCCGTCCGCCGGGTAAAACCCACCGACACCCTTCATCTTGACGTGCTCACCCCCGTATGCAGCAATGCGGGTGGGGTGTGACAACCCCATGGATGAGGCCCAGTGCTCCCGGTCCTGACTTGGGCCGGCACGGGAAACGTGTTAAAGCCATCGGCCACGCGCGCTTGCTGCGTTCGTGGGACGTATGCTTGCGGCCCTTCACGGTTGGGGCCGGGAGCCGGTGGCGCATGTCCAGGGCGTCCGCCTAAAGGTCACCGGACCTTTTTCCTCATCTAAAGGTTGTCACCTCCCGGCCGCCGCGTGGGTTGCGCGGCGGCTGTTCCCCTGGATCGGGTCGGGAGGACTGACATGCCAACGCCGCCGCGCGCCCTCGCGCTTCTGCTCGCCGCCGTGTTCTGCATGCCCGTGGCCTCCGCCTCGCCGCGCAGCTCCGGGCAGGCGCTGGAGGCGGCGATGGTGGAGGTGCTGCGCGAGCACGGCTTCGACGTGCACGACCTGGGCAACCCCGGCGAAATCGAGATCGGCGACAACCCCTCCCCGCGCCGGGCGTGGCGGCATGTGCGCTACACCACGATCTACGGCCACGGCGGCACCATCGACTTCGTCCTCGACGCCCCGGCCTTCGGCAAGCCGGTGTGGGTGGAGGCGATGCGGCAGCAGACGCGGGGGTCGCTGGACGAGCGGTTGCCCTATCTGCTGTCGAACGCGCGGCTCGCGTTTCCCGATGTTCATGTCGTCCTGGTGCTGGAAGGCCCCGGCTGGCGTCCGGGCGCGCTCGCCTGGGCGCTGCGCCGGGCGGCGGAGATCGACGACAAGCAGGTGGAGGTGATGGGCCTGGAGATGTTTCGGCACTGGCTGACCCGGCGGTTGGCGGGGGAGTGAGGTCGGTGGGGGCGCGGCTTCCCCCTCATCCTGTCCTTCTCCCCCGACGCGGGGGAGAAGGGACGATAATCGAGGGGGGACGGCTACTCGGGACTGACGGTGGCGAGTAGCCGTATTGGGGCGTTTATCGCGCCCTCTCCCCCGCGTCGGTGGAGAGGGACGGGGTGAGGGGGCGGCCGCCTGCCGCAAAGCAGGCAGAGGGGCAGGGAAAACGAGAACGAGTTGTCTCCCCGTGCGTAAGGGGAGACGGGCCGCCGGAAGGCGGCCGGAGGGGCGTCCCCCAGCGGTTCTTGCAGCCGGCCGTGGCGGGGACGCCCCTCACCCCCGCTCACGCGGGCAGCTTCCCCGCCCCTGAATGAACGCACTCAAGAACTAGGAATGTTGACCTATTCCCCAAACCCCGCTACGCTCCCCTCCGACTTTTCACGACGAACCGACGGGAGCGATGCATGAACCAGAAACCGACGCCGACGCAGGAGATTCCGTTACCGTATGCAAACGTCATCATTCGTCAGCATCCGTCAACATGACGCCACAGGGCGGCCAACCTTGAGCAGGCAGTGAAGAACGCCGTAGAGAGCTATGGCAGCGCCTATCTGGAGAACATGCAGATGATGCTCGGCGAGGAATGGGCCACCCGCGCCGGCGCGATGGCGGGGGCGGCCGCCACGGCCATGCGGAACCCGGCGGCAAGTGGTGCGGGAGTGCTTGACAGCACCCACCATGAAGCCATATACGGCCTGCACCGCGCGGCCAAGCCACATCGGCCGCGCCCATCCGATCAAGTCCTGGGGCGGGGTAGCTCAGCTGGTTAGAGCAGTGGAATCATAATCCATGTGTCGGGGGTTCAAGTCCCTCCCCCGCTACCACTAATACAGTCCTTGCGCGGCCCGGCCGGGAATTCTCTGGCCGGGCCGTGTTTATTATGGCGGCGAGTTGGCCGTGGAGTTCGATGTCTACGCCGGTGTTGGCTGTGCGGCGGGGATGGATGGCGATGTGGTCGACCATCGAGCGAAGGATTTCGACGGCCTCGGCTTTTGTTGCGTCGTCTTTTAAAGCCGTCTCCAGCTCGGCGACCTTGCGGCGGTAGAGTTCCGGCAGGTTCGGGTGCAGCGGCACGACGTCGGCGCCGTTCTCCGATTGCTCGGCGGCCGCCTGCTCGCGTTCCAGGCCAGCCTTTTCTGCTTCCCTCTCTTCCAGGCGCTTGCGCATGGCCGGGGTGGCGGTGCCGTCGCAGATCGCGTCGACAAGCCGCTCAATCTCCCGGTTCAATTCGGCCAGGCGCTTTTCGGTGCGGCGGGTGTCGCGGGTGCGCGTCTTGCGGCGGCGTTCCATTTCGCTCCGGTACTCCCGGGCGAACTCGGCCATGGCCTCTGGCGACAGCAGGCGGTGCTTCAGGCCGTCCAGGACGCGGCGCTCCAGCTCGCCGACGCGGATCCGCCGGTCGTTGTCGCAGCTTCCCGACTCCCGATAGGTCGCGCAGCCCAGGTAATCGCGGCTGCGGATGACATAGCCGCCGCCGCAGACGCCGCAGCGCGCCAGCCCGGACAGGAGGTGCTTCGGCCGGCGCGTGCGGTGGACGGCCCTGCCATCGTACGCGGCCTTTCGCGTCTGCGCGGCGTCCCACAGTTCCCGATCGACGATGGCCAGCTCCGGCACCTCGACGACAATCCATTCCTCGCGCGGGTTCAGGCGGCCGATGCGCTTGCCGGTGGCGGGGTCCTTCACGAAGCGCTGCCGGTTCCAGATAAGGAAGCCGACATAAAGCTCGTTGCACAGGATCCCATAGCGGCGCGTGCGGTGGCCGTTGATGGTGCTGGCGTTCCACTTGGTGCCGCGCGGCGGCGGCACGCCCTCGTCGTTCAGGCGCCGCGCGATCGCCCGCGGCGATTCCCCCGCGACATAGGCCGCGAAGATCCGGCGGATCACTTCCGCCTGTTCCGCATCGATCTCCCGCTTGCCGCGCACCGGCTCACCCCGGGCGTCCAGTTCGCGCACGACACGGTAGCCATAGGGCAGGCCGCCGGCGGACAGCTTGTCGTGGATGCGGCCGCGCTGGCCACGCCGAACCCGGTTCGCCAGTGCCTTCAATTCCAGGGCGTTCATCGTGCCCTTGAGGCCGACGTGCAGTTCGCTGACCTCGCCCTCGGACAGCGTCATCAGACGCACCTCGGCGAAGGTCAGGCGCTCATGAATGTCGGCCACGTCGCGCTGGGAGCGGCTGAGGCGGTCCAGCCCCTCGGCCAGCACGACGTCGAAGCGCCGCGCCGCGGCATCCGCCAGAAGCTGCTGCAGGGCCGGCCGGTTGCCGGCATGGGCCCCGGAGACGGCATAATCGCAGTAGGTCTCGACGACCGTCCAGCCTTCCCGCTCGGCTTTCGCCGTCAGGTCGCGGAGCTGGTCCTCGATGGAGCGTTCATGCTGGCGGTCGGAGCTGTAGCGCGCGTAGAAGGCGACACGGGGCATGGCGGGGGCCCATCATTTCTGATCGCGGTCGGCAGGTTCGGAGTCGCGATCATGCTCCGCCGCCGCCTGACGCGCAAGAAGGCGCGCCAGGGCCAGCACCGGGTCGTCGCCTTCGCGGCGGGCCGGCGGCGCCTGATGGCCTGGGTGGCTGACCGGGGGCGGCATGGTTTCAGGCGCCGCCCTGGCCGTTCGCGGCGGGTTCCTCTATCGCCAGCACGGTGTCGAGGAGGGAATGCCCAGTGGAGTCCGGCGCTTCGGCCGGGCCCAGGCGGGCAACGGTCAACTCCGCCAGGATGTCGAGGACTTCGCTGTCGTCCAGGTGGCTGAGGTCGTCATACAGCCCGGGCGGGGAGAGTTCGTGAACCGGCGTGTTGCCAATGGGCAGCCTGTACGCGACGGCCATGAGCCGGCTTCGAATGGTTTCGCTGAGTTCGCCCTCGCGGCCGGCAACCGTCACGGCCCGGGCCGACAGGCCGGGCGTGACCGCGATGCGTTCGAGGGGCTGCAACAGCGCGACGGCCAGCAGGCGCCATGCGACGTCGGGCCGTTTGGCGCAGAGTTCGCGCAAGCGTTCGACCTTCGCCTCGCGGTCTTCCGCATCGCCTGTCCGTTTTTCCGCCGGAGGATCCTGTTTCGGGTCGGCGGAAGGCTTCGGCGCCCGCGCGTCCGCCGGCACACGCTCCACCTGATGCGGCATGAAGACGAGTTCGGCGCCGTCGTCGAAGCGCAGGCGGTAGCCGGTGCCCTGGCGCACAACAAGGGTGCCGATCTGTCCGGCATAGACCCAGACGTTCGGGTCGCCAAGGACCCGATAGCGGTCCGTGCCGCCGGACTTGCTTCGGTTGGCGGGCGCGGGTGAGGGGTCCCCGCCACCGCTGGGGGTGACCGGCGCGGGGGTACGAGGGGGTATCGCGCGGTCGGCGGTGGCGGGGCCGGCAGGCGCCTCGGGGGCGGCCGCCGGGTTCGGGGTGTCCGGTGTCGGTGCGGGCGCGGCCGGCTGGTTTTCCGGCTGCGGTTCCTTCGGCGCGGGCGTGGCGAGGGACTTGAGACCGGCCGTCAGTTCGTCGCGCGTCTGCCACAGGCCGTCGCGGATATGCCCGATGGCGAGGTCCTGAACCCCGGCATCGCGGCCGACCAGGACGCGTGCCTTGGCGAAATCCAGGGTGCCGTCGCGCAGGGCCGCCTTGGCGGCGTCGGTCAGGTCGCGGACGATCTGCAGCCGCTGCTGGACGCCGCGGCGGTCCATGCGGCGGCGCGTGGCGATGCGTTCGGTAATCTCGCTCTCCGGCGTGCCAGCTTGGCGCAGCGCATCGGCCAGGGCGGCGATGCCCTCGGCATCCTCCATCGGGTTGAGGTTCACGCGGTCGGCGTTCTCCGCGATGGCGGACTCCAGGTGCGCCAGGTCGTCCATGTCGCGGCGAACCGTGACCGGGACGCCGTGCGGGCAGGCGGCCGCGAAGTTGGCCGCCGACAGCAGGCCCAGCGCGCGCCAGCGCCGCTCGCCAGCGACAATCCAGTCACCGTCCTCGGCGCGCGGCCGCACCACGAGCGGCTGCAGCAGGCCATGGGCCGCGATCGAGACGGCGAGCTGTTCCAGCTCCTCCTGGCTAAACGTCCGGCGCGGGTTGAGCGGCGAGGGGTGCAGGGCATCGTGGGGACGGTACTCCGCCTCGACGCCCGCGATGGCATGGGACAGCGAAAGCCCAAGCGCGCCGCACAGGCGGGCGAGGGTCGCCAGCTCCAGCACGTCCCGCCGGCCGGCCAGCCAGTCGGCGACGGAGGCATAGGGCGCGCCGCTTTCACGGTGCAGTTCGCGCACGGAAAAGCCAGCCGCCTCGCGCGCGCTGTCGATGCGGGCGCGGATGGCGGACCAGTCGAGGTCGGCGGGGGCGGCGGTCATGGGCGCGCCTCCGTCGCCAGAGATGGCATGTCGTTGTGTTCGCGGCCGTCGAGAAGGCGGCCGGCTGCTTTCTTGCCGACGCGCTGCATAAACTGCCCGTCCTTTAAGCGGCGGGTTCGGATCAGTCCCTTGCTGCCCGGAACCGGGTGGCACTCCAACGGATGCGTTGCGCCCTCAGGCGCAGGCCCGTATTCGCCCCACTGCTTAAAGAAAAACGGAACACCCGCCGCTTGGCACTGGTTACGCAAGCCGCGGAACCAGTCGGGGTGCGACGGTCGAGCCTTCGGGCCACTCTCACCGCCCGCGATGACCCAATCGAGTGGCCGCCACATCAGGTCGTCGGGCGCAGGCATTTTCGAGAGGCCGAACCAGTCCAGGAATTCCGCTTCCCACTCGTCCGAGGTGTCGCGCCATTGCGCGATTTCTTCACTCCAGCGACGGGTTTCGAGAGGCTGCATCACCCCGTCGCCCACGCTGATTTCCGACAGATCCAGCGGCCCCAGCAGCGGCTCGCAGGACAGGAAGCGCACCGCCGCCGGCGTGTCGAGCAGGGCCGGAATGCGTTCGTTCGCGCACGTTTGATCCTCGACCGAGACGCCGAGAAAGATATTTTCGGCCGGCCATTTATCGGGTCCCATCCGACCGCTATTCCAGGCGGCGTGGCCGCGCTTGCGCATGTAATCGCGCATCCGTTCGGGCCGCTTCGTCAGGACTTGGAACGTATGCTGCTCGGCCGCGCCCATGATCGCGAAGACGCGGTCAATCCAGTCGTCAGGCACTCCCTCATAGAACAGGTCGCCGTGGGCGCAGACGAAGATGTGGCGGGGGCGCTTCCAGCGTAGCGGCTGGTCCAGCCAGGGGCTGTAAAACCGCACCTCGCCGTTCCACACCGGCCCGGCCTTGCTGTCGTCGGTCAGGCCGGCGCGCGAGGGGTGGTGCCGCAACCGACCGCCGGCCAGCTTCATGGCGTAGCAGTTTCGGCAACCGCGCGAGACCACGCGGCACCCGGTTATCGGATTCCAGGTCGCCTCAGTCCATTCGATCTTGCTCTTGTCAGCCATGGCTCAGGCCTCTCCGTCCGGGCGGGATGGCGGCGGTGTGGCGACGCCGGCGGCGGCTTTCTCCGCGTGCCTTTGCGCGAAGTAGGAGGTCGGCTTGTTCAGGACGCGGTTGAGTTCATCGACTTCGCATGCATCCGCGCTCAGGCCGGCTGCTTCGGCATAGGTCAGCAGCGTCAGGGAGAGGCCGCCGATCTCCTGGGCCGGGTCGCCGGCGGGACGGCGGTAGACGTTGGCGAGCTGGTGCGCCGCGTCTTCCGGCGTGACGCCAGCTGCCTGGGCAAGCTCCAGGGCCTCCTCCAGCACGCGCCGGGCGCGTTCGTGCGGACTGCCTGCGCTTGCCGCGCCGAAGCATTCCGCGCACCAGTTGTAGGCCGTGCTTTGACGACGGTTGCGACCGTGGATTGCAATAACATTCGTTGGGCCGGGTATGGAAAAGCCAGCCAGCGTAAAAGTGCGGTCGGCCTTCTTGTCGCAGTCCCAGGCGGCGATTAGCCACTGCGGCTCGGGGTGCCATTCGTTCGACCCGAAGAACAGGTTCTTCGGGATGATGTGACGAAGGGACCGTTGGCCACGCCAGTTGGTGTAGTTGAGTGCGATCTGGTGGGTCACTGCTAGTCCTCCGGCAATTCGGGGAACGCGTCGCGCCTCGGCATGACGACGCAGAGGTCGTGGGTGTCGGCGTTGCCGCGCCAGATGGCCGGGCTGGCGGAATCGGTGAGGCCGATGGTGACGCGCTCTCCTTCCAGGGCCTCGAGCGCTTGTCGCAGGTAGCCGCCGTTGAAGCTGATGTCCGGGGGCGGCTGGTCGGGAACGTCGGCCTCGACGGCGTCGGCGATGATGGACGGCGGGTCGTCGTTGGCCTGTGCCGCAAGCTGGATGCGGCCGAAGATGAAGCGCAGGCTGACGGAGTTGTCCTTTCTGTCCGCCATCGGCCGCACCCGTTCGACGGCCGCCAGAAGCTCCCGCCGGCCCACCCCGACAGTCGTGTTCGGCTGTGCGGGGATGACGCGCGGGTAGTCGGGGAAGCTGCCCTCGACAAGGCGCGTATCGAAGGTGACCGAGTCCTGGGCGAAGCGCAGCCTGGACTCGTTGCCGGTGACTTCCACCGCGCCGTCCTCGGCCAGCAGCTTGGGCAGGATGCCGACGGCGAAGCGGGGAAGAATGGCGGCGTTCTGATCGGGCCATTCCATATCGCCGTCGGGCGTGGCGTGGGCGATATGAACGCGGTGCCCGTCCGTGGCGACGAAACGCAGCGTGGCCTCGTCGTGGCGATGGATATAGACGCCGTTCAGATAGTAGCGGGTCTCCTCCGTCGACTCGGCCCACCGGGTGCGGCCCAGCGCGGTCAGCAGGTCGCCCGCGCGCAGCCCGGCGCGCCACTTGGCCTTGCTGTCCTGCCACGAAGGGAACTGGTCGGAGGGCAGCGTTGCGATGCGCGCCCGCGCCGACCCGGCGTTGAGGTTCAGATTGTCCTTACCTTGGCGCACGGCGATCTGGCTGCCGTCGGGCGCGCCGGCCGCGAAGGTGGCGAGCCGGTCGAGGTTGACGCAGACATCGCCCGGCGCCTCCACCTCGGCGGGGAGGGAGGTCTTCAGGTGCTGGTCCATGTTGGTCGCGGCGACCTGGAGGCGGCCGTCCGTCGACGCCTGCAGGCGCGCGCATGCCAGTATCGGAATGGAGCCCCTGCGTTCCGCGACCTGTTGCGCCTTGCGCAGACCCTCGTGCAGCGCCTTGCGTTCGATGGTGAGTTTCATCGTCAGTTCCGGTCGTCCCATGGATTGCCCAGGTGGACGTCATTCGCTTCCAGGTGGGCGATAAGGTTCTCGAAACGGCGGCGGGCAAACGGGGACGCATCCGGGTTCAGGGTCGCCACCGGCCTATCGTCGGCGACGACAGTGTCGCCGCGCATTTCGACGTGCGCCGGCAATTCCATTCGATCCCGCTCCATCTCAGGCGTCCTCCAGCGACACGAGCTGGCTGGTGGCGTAGGGGCGGAAGACGCCCCGGTGCTGGACGACGAGGCGGCGGCCTTCGTCGCGGGTGGAGCCGACGACGCGGCCTTCCAGGCCGGAGCCGAGGACGCGGACCTTGCAACCCTGCCAGCGGCCGGCGGATTCCAGTGGCGCGCGGCGGCGGCCGTGGCTCGGCGAACCGGGTTCGCCGGGGGCGTGCATCTGCTGCTGCGCGGTGTGGGCGGCGAGGGCGAGGGATGGCGTGACCGGGCCGATGCACTCGCCGTCGGGAAAGGTGAAAAGGATCGCGGTCATGGGTTACTCCACACGGGTGTTGGCGACGCGGCGCCGGGCCTCGGCAATGGCCGCGTCGCCGTGGTTGTCGATTTCGCGCGGCATGAAGCCGTCGGCTGCGAGGTCCTGGCGGGTGATGGTGACGGCGCCGTCCTGCATGCGCTTGACGATGGCGCGGGTCATCTCCTCCAGGGTGGTCTTCGGCGGGGCGGCCTTCGCCCGGCGCGCGGCGGGCTGGGTCAGCATGCGGCGACCTCCTTTGCGGTACGGGTGTTACGCGGGAACGGGCCGCCCCGGCCGGCGGCGCGGCGGACAAGCTGTGTCGGCACCGGGCCGCGACGCGGGTTGCCGCGCGGGCGGCGCATCGGGTCCAGCTCCTGGCCAAGCGCCTGCTGCGCCACCATCGCGACGTTGAGCGCCAGAAGCGCGGCCACGAGCAGGCGCCAGTAGGGAAAGCGCGGCTGGCCGCAATCCGCGATGCAGCCGGCCGTGGCGGCATCCAGCGCCCGCGCGGCCAGCATTGCGCGCAGGCGGGCGAGGTGCCGCCACTCGTCCCGGGTCAGGGCGGGGGCGGTCATGGCGTGTCTCCCGCGCCATCGGGCGTGTCTCCCGCGCGTTCAGCGTCGAGCCGCAGTAGTTCGCGACGAACCACGGCCGCGCAGGCGGCAAGCGCCGGCGTGGCGGCGGTCTCTCGAATCTGCCGGTCGGGTTCGAGCGGGTGCGGGAAGAAGATGCTGTACGGGCCGTCGGCGCACTCGGCCACCAGAACGTAGGGGGCATTGAGCCAGGGGCCGACGCACTCGAGATTACCGGTCAGGCGCGGCAGGATAACCTTCGAGCCAAACTCACGCCGGCCGTACCAAGCGCCGAACGAACCTTCCTCGACGTCGAAGCCCAGCGCGCGGGCAATGCCGGCGTCAAGCGAGGTGACGCCAGCCGGCACGCTGCGCAGCACGTCCAGCGTGCGCACCAGTTCGTGACGCACAGGCGCCGGGAATTGGTTTTCGGGTGCAGGCATGGTCGCCTCCATCGTGGTGATGGTTCGCGATATTCCGAAACTTTTTCGGATAGGTCAACATCATTCCGAAAAAAAATCGGAAATCGGAATTCGGCGATTCCGAACCTACATAGGATTCAGGTTGGGGGAGAGACAGATAGGCGAAGCGCTATGAAGTCTGATGAATGTCGTGCCAACGAATATATTGGCAAATGATGGGGCGCGCTTTTAGCTCTGAAATTCCGCTGAAGCGCGCCCCGGTATTGGCCGAGTTCAAGCCTCAGGAGCGGTATCGACCCCGAGTCGCCTCAGGCCGTCCGAGATTGGAATGAAGAAGTTGATGCCGGTTTCGCCTCCCCCTGAGCGAAACGAAGACACGGCCAGTCCAACAACATTGCCCTGATCGTCAAGAAGGGGGCCACCACTATTGCCCGGATTGATGGCAGCGTCACTCTGGATAAGTGGATAGCCGCGGTCCTCACGATAGCCGCTAACTATACCCTTTGTTACCGTGTGCTCCAGAGCGGGTAGGTATGGTGAACCCACAGCATAGACCTCCGATCCGACGCCAAGCCGTTCAGAACGTATCGGCAGGGGCTGTAGCCAGCCGGCATTTTCCGCCTTAAGCAGCGCAATGTCGCGACGCCGGTCCGTGGAAAGCACATTTGCTTTCGCCTCCATTCCGCTTGGGCCACGCACCAGCACGCGTTCGGCATTCTCTACGACATGGGAATTCGTTAAGAGATAACCGTCATTCGAGATGGCAAATCCGCTTCCATGACCGCCGCCGGCAAAAACAGTCACGATGCTTTCCTGTGCTGAGGCGAGGTCAATTTGGCCTCCTTTTGGCGCATTTACCGCTAGAACAATGCGGCTCCGATGCGACTCGCTGTCCGATATGACCTCCTCATCATCGGACCGGCGGACAATTTCACGAAATCCCTTGTTGGCGAACAAGCCTTGGGTAGCGTCTGCGAAGGCATCCAGAATCGCCAACGTATCGCCCCCAGCCTGGCTTTCCGAAACCTCTCCCGTCCCCCGAGTGGATATCTTAGCTATGACTTCGCGATCGAGGCGGGAATAGACCTGCCAATCCACCTTTATTTCTGCTTCGCCCTTAGCAGATGTCAGATTGCCAAAGCCGGCCATAGGGTAGCAGGCGTTCGCCTTCAATTCCGTGATTTGCCCGGCAACCAGGTACTCGGCGCGCCAGGTATCAGGATCCTGGAACAGCGCGTCGGGGTCCCCGACGATGTCCAGATGAATCTTGCTGGCCTCTTCGCGAAAGATCTCGTCAAACTCGCGCGGGTCCAAGGCTAGACGTCCGCCTCTCCATGCAAGATCTCCATGAGGAACACATGCGAGTCCTGCCTCAATTGCTCCGATGTGTTGCCCCCGGTCCAAATGAACAACGATTTTTTTGAATTGAATCGGATGAACCGTCTTCTCAAACTGTGCAAAAGCTTCCGGTTCAGGGTTTTTAATGTTGGAGATTTGTGCAGGTGTCCCGCATCCAGCGAGTGCTAATAGTCCGGCCAGGACCGTTGTCCGCAGCGCATTAATCATGACATACCCCTCTTCTTCCCCGCGTCGTACAGGGCAAGCCCATTGGCGTTGCCCCTCGAAAGGTTATTCGCTTATGCGGGCAGATTCCAGTCTATCGAGAAGGGCTACTTCTAACGTTGTAGGTAGCAGCTCGGGCGGGGGGCGAGGCGAATAGGGGACTTAAGGCAGACCTGAAAGCCAAGCATTCGCAGTGAGAGCGATGGGAATGCTGCGCCTGCTCAGCGTATTTCAACCTGCGCGGCGTTCGATCTTCAGGACTGCTTCATAGACATCCTGCGGAAGGCCGCTCGGGTCTCCGAACAAGATCCAGTCCGAAGTAATCCCGCGCCAACGGCGTAAGTCGCGTAGGAAACGCGTCGATGGTTCCGCTTTACCGGCTTCCCATTTTTCCAGGCGATCTCGCTCGTAGTCGACATGTTGCTGCGCGAGCAGGTCACGCAGAAAGGCAGGACGGGAACTGTAGCCTAAGGCTTCGCGCGTCTGCCTGATGCGGCGCCCGATTTCGCGACGATGCCGAGATTCTGTGTCCGGTGCCATACCGACATTTTGGCGGACAGACCGCTGCGCGTCGTCGGAACGAAGTGACATATTGACAAGTCCGAAAAAGTTTCGGAACGTCTGGGCATGACCATGACAGCGGCGCATGCAGACCTGATTGACCGTCTTGGCGGCGGAACACGAGTGGCAGAGGCGCTCACAAAGGCCACTGGAGAGCGCTGTGACAGGGAGGCCGTCTACAAGTGGAAGCGTAACGGTGTTCCCTGGAAGTGGCGGGTTCATGTTTGCCACCTCGCGGAAGCGATGGGCGAAACCGTCCCAGACGATTTCGTCGATACCAGGATACGTGCGCAGCAGCTTTTCGCCGCAGCAGGGGAGAAGGCTTCGTGAAGACACTTGCAGGTTCCCGGACTCTTTTTCGTTGAAAGGTCGGGGAACATACAATCGTGTGGGTACGTGCGCAATGGCTGAAATACACCTGTAGGTCGCAGGGTTATTTTATGAAGGAGCAATGTGTCGTCATGGGGCGAATACGGGGGTTTTCCGCATATCACCGGAGATCGACAGTCTCTGGCCTCAAGCGCCTTGGCTGGGCAGCGATCGCGGCCGGGACCCGCAGAGCGCACCTCGTCCACCACATCCGCAGCTTCGTCAAGCGCATCGGCGAGCCAGGGCGCGCAGTCTTCCGCATAGGCGCGCAGGGCGTCGGGGTCGATGGGGGAATCGGGCATCGGTCCTCTCCCGTGACAGCCGTGCAACCCAGGCTCGGCGCGACGGTTCGTCGTGTCCATTCCAATGGAAGGGGTAATTCGTAATGAACGACGGGCCAGGAGGGCCGGCGGCCGGGCGCGGCGCAGCCAGGCCGTCGGGAGTTCGGTCAATGTTTGAGCGTCTCCGTCGGTTGTTCGGTTCGAGGCAGCCCGAAACCGTCGTGTTCTTCGACGAGCAGTATCCGCACGAGGTTCGGTTCGAACATACCACCAGCGGGTTAAGAAGAAAGACGGGCGTCAACAATCACGCGGTCAGCGTTGAAGCGTGTCCGGGCGACCGGGTCTGGCTTCGCGTATCGACCAGTTTCGCGGAAATCTCCGCGCCCTTGCTGGCCGAGGACTGCCGGCATCTCGCCACGGTACTGCAGCAGTCCAGCAAGGTGGCCGCGAAGTACGGCGGGCCGATGAGAGACGCGGGCTTTATGCCGGCGTGCGAGGCCGGTTGCGATCAGCAGGGAGGGCAATCATGACCTATCGACGCGAGGCGGGCGGCTGGCATGCCGCCTGGACGGAGACTGCGCGTGCCGTGGGGCGCGAGCGGCTGGCGGAGCTGCTGGAGGTGACGCCTTCGCGGGTGGACCAGCTTCGTAACCCATTGCGGCGGGACAACGAGGTGCTGGAGCGCGCGGTGCGGGCCGACGTGGCCAGCGCGCGGGCGGGGCTGGGCTGTCCGCTGTACGAGGCCTATGGCCGCAAGCTGGCCGAGGCCGGGGTTGCGCCCGAGGCGGCGGCGCGCACCCGGCACCTGGAGCGCGCGGCCGTGGCGTGCCTGGGGTTGCTCAAGCGCATGACGGCGCTCTTGGAAGCGGCGCTTGGGCCGGCGGCGGTGCCGGCCGGGGAGGCGGGGTGATGCATATTCCCGGCATGCTGCGGCGTTGGCTGTTGAAGCGGGTCGAGCGGGTGATGACACGCCGCGCGCCGGATTTCACGATTGGCGGGACCGGTGACCCATACCTCCAGCGCTGGTGGCTGCTGCCGCGCAACCGGGTTCTTAACGTCTATCTGCACCGCTTTCTGCGTAGCGACGATGACCGGGCGTTGCACGATCATCCGTGGCGCAACGTGTCGGTCCTGTTAGCCGGTGGGTACCTGGAAGAAGTGCCGGTAGACCCTTCCCATCCGGCGGGAGCCACAGTGATGCACGCCCGAATGGCGGGGCAGGTGACGTCGCGTGGTGCGCGAGCTGCCCATCGGGTCGAGCTAATGGCGGACCGCCAAGGCGAGCGACAGCCAGCAATAACAGTGTTTCTGACAGGGCCGCGGGTACGCGACTGGGGCTTTTGGTGCGCATGGGGCTGGCGGCCATGGCGGGAATTCGTGGACGCGCGGGATGCGGGCGCCATTGGACGAGGCTGCGAATGACCGTGCCGGGTTCCAGGGGCGCTCAGGCCACGGACACCGACGAACCGGGTTCGCTGCCGGACGGGCACGCCTTCGCTGGGCTGCCGCGCAGCGGGTACCGGGTCATCCTGGCCGATCCGCCGTGGCGCTTCGCGACGTGGTCGCATCGTGGGCAAGGCCGGGGCGCAGAGCAGCACTATCCGACAATGTCCACCGAGGAGATTTGCGCCCTGCCGGTGGCGGACGCGGCGGCGCGGGATTGCGTGCTGTGGCTTTGGGGCACGTGGCCGAACCTGCCGGATGCGCTGTCGGTCATCTCGGCATGGGGTTTCACGTACAAGAGCTGTGGCTTCGTTTGGGTGAAGCAGAACGCCAAGGCGGCGGGGCTGTGGGTGGACTTCCGGGACCTGTTCCTGGGTCTGGGGTATGGCACGCGCGGCAACACGGAATTCTGCCTGCGCGCGGCGCGGGGCGCGCCGAAGCTCAAGCCGGGCGCGCGGGCGGTGCCGCAACTCATCCTGGCGCCGCGGCGCGAACACTCCCGAAAGCCGGACGAAACGCACGAGCGTATCGAAGCGCTCTATGACGGGCCGTACCTGGAAATGTTCGCGCGCGAACGCCGGCCCGGCTGGACGCCCTGGGGCAACGAGGTGGACAGGTTCGGCGGCGCTGTGGAGGCGACGGGATGAGGGGGTCAGGCCAGTTCCCGCTCGTGCAATTCCAGGGCGGCGCCGCCGGCGGCGCGCACCGCCTGCGCAAGGCGGTCGATCTTGCTCATGTAACGCGGGTCGGCGAGGCGCTGTGCCTCCTTGGCGTCGCAGCCGAGGCGGCGGGCAAGTTCGCGCACGCCGACGCCGTTGCGGCGCATCGCCCGGTGCAGGGCCAGCTTGCTTGCCATGCGCAGCGGGACGGGGACCACGACCTCGCCGCGCCCGGCGCGGGACGGCGGGGGTACGTCCTCGTCCGCCGCGATGGCGGCGGCGATGGCTTCCTCCAGGCAGTCCCCGGCGTTGTCCAGCGCCTCGGCGCGGGTGGCGCCGTCGGTATGGGCGCCCGGCAGGTCGTGGAAGGACACGAGCGTGCGGCCGTCCTCGTCCGTCTCCAGGCTGGCGGGATAAGCGTAGGTGTCGTGCGTGCGGGGCATGTCCAGAACCTTTCAGCGTCTTTCGATATAGCTGGTCGCTGTAGGCGAAACCGTCCACAGCTTCAATGGCAGCCGCCAGTAGAGGGGCGTGCTCTATGACCGGCGCGGGGCGCATCGGCGGGGAACTGGTGGAGCGGGCGAACGGCGTGGACCTTGCCGGGCTGGTCGGCGGGGTGGTGAAGCTGCGCCGGCATGGGCGGCGGTATTGGGGGCTTTGCCCGTTTCACGCGGAGAAGACGCCTTCGTTCAGCGTGATGCCGGACAAGGGGTTCTATTACTGCTTTGGCTGCGGGGCGGGCGGGGACGCCATCGCGTTCGTGCGCGCCATCGAAGGGCTTTCGTTTTCCGAGGCGGTGGAGCGGCTGACCGGGGAGCGGGGTGGCGAGAAGGCGATACGACGCCGGCCGCCGCCGTCGCCCGAGGAACGCGAGGCGCGGGAAGCGCGGGAACTGGCCAATCGCACCGAGCGGGCGATGGCGATCTGGCGCGGCAGCCAGCCGGCGGACGGGACGCTCGTCGAGGCGTATCTGCGGGCGCGGGGCATCGAGCTTTCGCTGGTGGATTGGCCGATACCCTCGCTGCGCTATCACCCCGAGGCGGAATACTGGCATGCGCCCAAGGCGGCGCGCCGGGCGCGGCTGTTGGCCAAGACGCCGGCGATGGTGGCCGGTATCCAGGACGCGCGGGGGCGCGTCGTCGGCGCGCACGTCACGCACCTGCAGCCTGACGGGAACGGCAAGGCGCTTATCGATAATCCGGACTTCGACGCGGACAACCCGGAGAGCGGGCCGCGATACCTGCCCGCGAAGAAGATGCACGGCACGGCGTTCGGCGGGGCGGTGCGCCTGGCGCCGCCGTCGCGGAGCGGGCTGTGGATGGTGGCCGAGGGCATCGAAACCGCGCTGTCCGTCCTGATGTGCGAGCGGGCGGACGGGCGCGAAAGCTGTGTCTGGGCGGCGTTGAGCCTGGGCAATCTGGCGGGCGGCGGCCTGGGGCAGGGGGCGCGGCATCCGAACCCGAAGCGGCCGGGGCAGCGGCTGCCCTCGGCCAAGCCGGATATGCACCGGCCGGGCGTGCAGCCGCCGGACTGGGCGCGCGAAGCCCGCGTGCTGGCGGATGGCGACGGCAAGGACCCGCCGAGCCAGCGCTGCCTTGAGGCGCGGGCGCAGGAACGGTTCCGCCGCCTTGTCGGCCGCGCCAGCACGGCCCGGCCGCCGGCGGGGATGGACTTCAACGATCTGGTGAGGGGGGAGAAAGGATGACGCTGGGGTTGTCTCCGCCGACTGCCGTGATTCCGGGCGGTCGGCTAACTCGTACCGTTGCCTTCGGACGGATGGTCCAGGGCCAGATCCTGAAGCACCGCCGCGGCCATCGTCAGCGCGGCCTTGTCCTCGCCTTCCTGGCAAGCGTTGGCCATGCGGCGCAGCCGGTTCGCGTAGCGCTGCAGGGCCGCACGGTGCGGGTCGTTGTCGTTGCTTGGCATTTCACTCCCTCCGCGTGTGTGCGCCGGATTGTCCGCTCAACGCAGCGGTTTGGTGAAGGCGGAAAGGGTCCGAGGGTTTTACAGCCGGGGGTAGTGGGGTGAGGAATAGCGCGACGCAAAACGGTCAGGACGGCCAGGACGCGCGCGACTCCTCCCCCTTCCCGGAACGTGGGGCGGGGGCATGACTGTGGCGGCAGGGGCGCGCGGGGTGGATGCCGTCCGGGCCGTGGTCGACGGCGCCGATGACGAGGGGCAGCCGCCATCCGACCGCGAGCTGGCGGACGAACCGCGCAACGATTACGGCAACGGGCGGCGGCTGATCGCGCGGCACGGGCGGGACCTGCGGGCGGTCGGGGAGCTGCAGCGGCAGACGCAGGACGGCTGGATCGTGTGGGACGGCCTGCGGTGGTCGGCCGAAGACGGCTGGGCCGAAGCGCAGAAGCGGGCGCACCAGACGGCCGGGGCCATCGCCGACGAAGCGGACGCCATCGAGGCGGACGGGCCGCCGCGGCCGAAAGAGGGCGGGGAGCCGACGAAGGAATATGACGCGCGGGTCAAGCGCTGGGAAAAGCGGATCGAGGCGCAGCACAAGTGGGCGGTGGCGAGCGGGAACGCAAGCCGGGTGACGGCGATGCTGTCCTCTGCCGCGCCGTACCTGCGGGTGCGGCGGCGCGACCTGGATGCGGATCCGCTGTTGCTGGCCTGCGCGAACGGGACGCTGGAGCTATCGCTCGACCATGAGCGGGAGGCGGTGCTGCGCCGGCCGCAGCGCGGGGACCTGATTACCCACACGGCGGCGGTGCCCTTCGAGGCGGGGGCGGAGTGTCCGATGTTCCGTGCCTTCCTGTCGCGGGTGCTGCCGGACGACGAGGTGCGGACCTTCGTGCAGCGGTGGTTCGGGTACTGCCTGACCGGCTATGCCAGCGAACAGTTGCTGGCGTTGTTCTACGGGCGCGGGGCGAACGGGAAGTCGACGCTGCTGAACATCGTTCGCGGGGTGCTGGGGGATTATGCGGCGACGCTGCAGTTCGCCTCGCTGACGCACGATCCGTTCAAGCGGGGCGGGGACGCCACGCCGGATACCGTGCGGCTGCCCGGGCGGCGGATGGTCATGGCCTCGGAACCCGAGGTGGGGACGGAGCTTTCGGAAAGCACCATCAAGGAACAGACGGGCGGGGAGCCGATCGCGGTGCGGCCTCTGTTTGGCGCGCAGTTCGAGTTCCTGCCCACGCACAAGCTGGTGCTGAGCTTCAACAACAAGCCGAAGGTGAAGGCGAACGACGACGGCACCTGGCGCCGGCTGGCGATGGTGCACTTCGGCGTGCAGATCCCGCCGGGGGAGCGGGACAAGCTGTTGGCGGAACGGATCATCGCGCAAGAGGCGGCGGGCGTTCTGAACTGGATGATCGACGGCTTCTATCTCTGGCGTGAACAGGGGCTGGCCGTGCCCGAGGCGGTGCAGAAGGAAACCGAGGAGTACCGGGCGAGCGGCGATCCGCTGCGGGACTTCCTGACCTCGTGCACGCGGGTGCCGGAAAGCTGGGAGCAGAAGCGGGTGGAGCGGGCGAGTTCGGTCTACGAGGCCTATCAGAAGTACTGCTCCGCCAACGCCGTGGAGCCCATCAGCAAGCAATGGTTCGGACGCCTCATCCAGGAGCGGGACGGGGTCGAACGCGAGAAGGTGGGCGGGGTCGTGTACTACCGGGGCTTCGTGTTGCGGGACGATCTGACGGTCGATGGCGGGGAGGGGAATTCGCGCTATGACGCCGCTCCTCCCCATCCCGGCCATGACGATTAGGACGATGCAGGACGCAGGGGAAGGCTATGCGTCCTGCCGCAAGTGATTGAACGACAACGGTAATTTCGTGGTGCAGGACGATCATGACGATATTTGCGGACCATACGTGTGAGAAGGGTTTGCGACTTTCCTCATGCGTAAGGGTTGGCGGTTATCGTCATTATCGTCCTGATGAAGGGGAGAGGTGAGGTTGATGTCGCAGTTCTCTGCGGGTTTGAGCATGAAGCGGGGGCAGGACGATTTGCGGGCGGATGCGTCCTGTGCGTCCATAAGCGTCCTGGCGCCGCCGGACGGGGCGGCGTGCTGGACCAGCGAACTGGTGAAGGCGGAGATCGGGACGGCCTATCGCGTCATCTCTCAGGCCGGCGGGCGGCCGGGGCCGGCGGGGGTCAAGGTGATGTGGCCGGAGACGCGGGCCGAATGGGGCGACCGGGCGGACCCGGGCGCGCGGCTGCGTCCAGGCGTGCCGGAGCCGGAGGCTATCTCGCGGGCGGAGGCGGCGGTGACGTGGACGAAGGTGGTCGAGGACCCGGCGGACCGGAAGGTGTTGATCGGGCGGTGCTGTGGGGCGACCTTCCGGCAGCTTTCCATGCTGGACGGGCGGAGCGAGCCGACGCTGCGGAAGGTGGTGCGGAAGGGGCTGAGCGCCATCGCCTCGGCGGTGAACCTGCGGCTGCGATAAAATTTTTTAAGAAAGGCTTTCGTCCTTTTCGAAAATCACGTAGGTTTCGCAACTAGCTTGGATGAGCTGCGCCCGGCCGGGAACCTCCCGCGCCGGGCGTTGTCGTTTCCAGGTGCATCCACGCGGAAGCTGTCTTCCTCTCCAGGATATGTCCCGACCTTGGCGGCGTCGCTGTGATGGCGGCGCCGCCTGCTTTTTGGCGCGGGTCCTTCCTGGGGAGCCCAAACCCAATGCGGTGTGGCAGCGCGGGGGGTGTGTAAGTTCCTGGGATTTCGGGAACTTCGGGTTTTTGTTCTGGTTGTTGTTTGAGCGCGGGCGCTATGGCGGAGGCAGTGGCCGAGGCTGTGCTTGGCGATGAAGCGTACGTCGTCAACATGGGCGAGCTGGTCGAGCTTCTGGCCGGCAGCGAACTGGCCTACAGCGAGACGACGCTTCGCAAGCTGATCGACCGGCATGCCGACTTCCCGCTGCTGGAGCGCGGGACGAACGGCCGCAGCTACAAGTTCTACGCGCCGGACGTCGTGGCGTGGCTGCGGAAATACAACGCCGAGGCCGAACAGGAACGGGCGGACCGGACCGACCAGCTTGCGCAGATGCGCCTTGACCTCGTCGGCGGCGGGGCGGACGGCGCCGCGGACTATCGCCTGTCGGGCAAGCAGCGGCGCGAGGAGTACGACGCCGAGCTGGCCGCCATCAAGCTGCGCCGCGAGAAGGGCGAACTGGTCGAGGCGGCGGAGATCGAGCGCATTGCCACCGATGCCTTTGCGGCCCTGCGTCACGAGCTGATGGCGTTGCCGGACAACCTGGCCCGCACGGCCGGGCTGTCGCGGGAAGTGCGCAACAAGGTCGACGAGCTGGTGCGCGGCGCGCTGACCCGCTGCGCCGAGCGGCTGCAACAGGCGGAGGCACCGGACGATGCGTCCTGAGAACACGTCCGCGCCAGCCTTCGCCAACGCCGGCGGGATCTTCGCCCGCGCGGCCCGGGCCCTGGAGGTCCCGGAACTGGTCGATGTGCCGACGGCGGCGGAACGGAAGCGCCGGCTGGACAACAAGGGCGGCGGCTATCGCGGTCCGTGGACGCACGAGATGACGCCCTACCTCGTGCGGCCCATGGCGTGCCTGACGGAGAACTGGTGCCGCATCGTCGCCATCATGGGCCCGTCGCAGTGCGGCAAGACGGAGGTGGCGAACAACTGGCTGCTGCAGAGCGTCCTTTACGACCCGGCGGACCTGCTGTGGTGCCAGGCGGACAAGGACGTGATGCGGGACTACGTGGTCCAGCGCGTTAACCCGATGCTGGACCTCTGTCCGGAACTGCGCGACCGGCAGCTTCCGGTTTCGGGCGCCGACAACATCTTCAGCAAGCTGTTCGTCGGCTGTTCGGTCCGGTTCATCTGGCCTGTCGCCTCGCAGTTCGCCATGCGGCCGGTGCCGCGCGGCGTGCTGGACGATTACGACCAGATGCCCGAGGACATCGACGGCCAGGGCGATGCGGTTTCGCTGATGGGCGGCCGGCAGGCGTCGTTCGAAGGGCGCGAAAAGACGCTGGCCATCTCTTCGCCCGCGCGCGGCCAGAAGCACGGCATCGAGGGCATCGTCGCAACCGGGACGGATGAGACGTACCGCCCGCCGTGCCCCGATTGCGGCGAGCACTTTGCGCTGAACTTCGTCGATCACCTCTTTGTCGGCTTCGGCCAGCGGTACTACCGGCTGTCCGAGCCGGAAGGGCGGCCGGCCATGACCCCGGCGGAGGCGGAGCAGGACGCGGTGGTCATCTGCCCCATCTGCGGCTGCCATATCGGTCAGGACCGCAAGATGGAAATGTTGTCGCGCGGTATCTGGGCGGGACCGCAGCAACGTGTGACGGCGGAGGGCGCGGTCGAGGGTCCGGCAAAGGACACCGACATCGCCAGCTTCCGCATCGACGGCATGCTGGGTTTCCGGTCCTGGGGGCGGCTGGCGCGGGAGTTTCGCGAGGCGGAAATCCGCTTCGAGACGGCGCAGGACGAATCGAAGCTGCGCGCGTACTACAACACGCGGGTCGGGCGGAACTATGCCTCGCGCGTGGCCGAGCAGGCGCGGATCGAGCCGCACGCCCTCGCCGAGCGGCTGGAAGCCGGACTGCGCCTGGGTGTGGTGCCGCGGGGCGTGCGGTTCCTGACGGCGGCCGTCGACGTCCAGGGCAACCGCTTCGAGGTGACGGTCAAGGGCTGGTGCGAGGCGGGCGAAAGCTGGCTGGTCGACCGCTTCGCCATCCTGGAGGCGCCGACCGGCGGCAAGCTGGACCCGGCGCGCTATGCCGAGCATTGGGGCGTCCTGCTAAACCGGGTGTTCTGGCGCCAGTACCCGCTTGCCTGGGACGAGACCCAGGCGGCGCCCATCCTTTCGGTGGCGATCGACACCGGCGGCCTGGACGGCGTGAGCGAAAAGGCCGTGCAGTTCTATCACACGGCCGTCCGGGCCGGCGTACCGGCAAGCGCCATCACGCTGGTGAAAGGCGGGAACAACCCGAACGCCCGGCTGCTGCCGCCGCCGACCTACGCGGAAACCGATGCGCTGGGCCGGCCCAAGAAACAGGGCGCGCGGCTGTGGGTGCCGAACGTCAACGAGGTGAAGAACATCGTCTTCACGCGGCTGCACCGCACGCGGCCGGGGCCCGGCTATCTGCATCTGCCGGGTGACCTTGACCGCGCGTATCTGGACGAGCTGACGGCCGAGGAGAAGAACGACCGGGGCCGCTGGGAGAAGGTCAAGCCGCGCAACGAAACCTGGGACCTGGAAGTCTACAACGAAGTCGTGCGCCTGCGATTTGCCGGCGAACGGCCCGACCTGGGCTGGGTGCCGGCATGGGCGCTGATTCCCGAGGCACCGGCCGACGCCACCATGCCGGCGGCGGCGGACGAACCGGGTACGTCGGGCCCTGTCCCGCCACAGGACCATCCGCACGCGCGCAGGCCATCACGCCCGCGCCGAATGCGTCGAAAGTCGAGCTTCGTCCATGGCTGACCTGAACGATCTGCAAAGCCGCCGCGATGCGTTGGTGAAGAAGCGCGAGGGGTTGGTGAGCCGCGTGCGCACCGGCGACAAGACCGTGGTCTACGACCTGTCTCAGGTGAACGAGGCCCTGCGGGAGCTGGATCGGCAGATCGAGCAGGCGCGGGGCACGCAGGTGCGCCGGGTGCGCATCGTCTCCGACAAGGGGTGGTAAGGCGTGGCGAACAAGGTTTCGATCCCGCGACGCGGCCGGGTGGTCAGCTACAAGACGCCGGTGCGGATTTCGGCGCAGGCGTACCAGGGCGCGGGAACCGGTCGCCGCGCGAAAACGTGGAACCCGTCGCGCGCCTCGATCAACACGATCCTGACCGGGGACCTGGACCGGCTGCGCGCCCGGACACGAGACGCGGTGCGGAACAATCCGCACGCGGCGGCTGCGCGCGAGGCGTTGGTTTCGAACATGGTCGGCACCGGCATCGTGCCGCGCACACTTTCCCAGGTCGAGGCGCGACGAGAAGCCCTGCGCCTTGCCTTTGCCGATTGGATCGAAGAAGCCGACGCCGACGGCCGATGCGATTTTTTCGGTCTGCAGGGGATGGTGGCCGGCGGGCTGTTCGACGGCGGCGAAATTCTGGTGCGTCGGCGCAGGCGCCGGCAGCGGGACGGCCTCTCCGTGCCGCTACAGCTTCAGCTTATCGAGCCGGAGCATCTGGACGCGACATTCAATCGCGACCTGGAGCGTGGCCGGACGATCCGCAACGGCGTCGAGTTCGATGCCATCGGACGGCGGCGCGCCTACTGGCTGTGGCGCGGGCATCCGGGGGAGTGGCAGACAAGCGCCGACGCGGCCCGGCGGGTGCGGGTGCCGGCCCGGGACATCGCGCACATCTTCAACCCGCTGCGTCCTGGTCAGATACGCGGCGTGCCGTGGCCGGCCACGGTCCTGACGCGGCTGTACGAGATCGACCAGTACGACGACGCGGAGCTGGTGCGGAAAAAGACGGCCGCGCTGTTCGCCGCGTTCGTGCAGAAACGGACCGGTGACGGCGCGACCGGGTCGGCGGCGGAGGCGTTCGGGGGTGTGGGCGACCCACCTGTCGAAGCCGACGAGCTGGACATCGTCCTGGAGCCGGGCACCACGCAGCTTGTCCCCGACGGGTACGAGATGAAGTTCTCGGAGCCGGCGGATGTCGGCGCGAACTACGAGGTCTGGATCAAGCAGCAGCTTCGCACCGTGGCCGCCGGCATGGGCGTCACCTATGAGCAGCTTACGGGCGATCTGTCGGACGTGAACTACTCGTCGATCCGGGCGGGCCTGCTTGAGTTCCGCCGGCGTGTCGAAGCGTGGCAGCACAACGTCCTGGTTTTCCAGTTCTGCCGGGTGGCCTGGCGGTGGTTCGCCGAGGCGGCGGTGCAGGCCGGCGTCGTGCCGGCGCGCGGTTTCGCCGAGGACCGGCGGGATTTCCTGCGGGCGAAGTGGATCCCGCAGGGATGGACCTGGGTCGATCCGGAAAAGGAGATCAAGGCCGTGGTCATGGCGATACGGGCCGGCATCATCAGCCGCGCCGACGCGATTGCGGAGTTCGGTTACGACGCCGAGGAGATCGACCGGGAAGTCGCGGCGGAGACCGCACGGGTGGAGCGGATGGGGCTGGTGCTGGACAGCATCCCGAAGCAGACGGACCAGAGCGGCAAGATGCAGCGGACGCCGCAGCAGCGGGAGGCGAACGATGGGCGCGAGAGTTAAGGCCGTGCGGCAGCCCGAGCGCGTGCTGCGGACCATTAGCGGCGAGGTCTGGGCGATCCAGCCAGACTGGCTGCAGAGCATCTGGCGCATCGCGCAGGGCGGCGGCGACCTTGAAGCGGCGGCACATCGCCGGGCCCAGCTTGCCGAGGAGGAGTTCGAAACCGCCGCCGACATGACGATCCAGGACGGGGTGGCGCGCATCCCGCTTTTCGGTCCGACGTTTCCGCGCGCCAACCTGATGACGGAACTGAGCGGCGCCACGTCGCTTCGGCATTTCGCCATGCAGCTCGCGCAAGCCCTGGAGCGCGAGGACGTGCGGCAAATCCTGCTGGAGGTGGACAGCCCCGGCGGCGTCGTGCCGGGGGTGGACGAAACCGCGCAACTGATCGCCGAAGCGAACGCGCGAAAACCGGTCACGGCGTACGTCGTCGGCGCGGCGGCCTCTGCCGCGTACTGGCTGGTTTCGGCGGCGGGGGAGATCGTGACGGCCGCGACCGGAGAGCTTGGCAGCATCGGCGTCGTCGCGGCCGTCGCCGTGCAGGAAGAGCCGGACGCGAACGGCATGCGCGGCATCGAGATCGTGTCCAGCAACGCGCCCGACAAGCGGCCCGATCCGCGCACCGACGACGGCCACGCCACGATCCTGGACCGCCTCGACGCCATCGAACGGATCTTCATCGACCGCGTCGCGGCGAACCGGGGAGTCAGCCGCGAAGCCGTCATTCGCGACTTTGGGGGCGGCGGCCTGCTAACCGGCGCGGATGCGGTCGCGGCCGGCATGGCGGACCGCGTCGGCACCCTGGACAGCACGATAGGCGAGCTGGCCGCACGGGCGGCCGGCAGCGAACCCGGCGCGGCATCCGCCGCGCGTCACTCTGGCCGAGAGGAGGAATTCATGACCATGGCCACGGATGCGCCGGCGACCGAAACCGCCGCCAGCGCGACGACGCAGACACCGCCGCCCGCCGCACCCGCCACACCCACGGCGCCTGGCCCGCAGCCGGCGGCACAGGCGCCGACGCTGCAGGAAGCCGCGAGCGTTGCGAGGGCGTGCAACGAAGCCGGCCTGCCGAGCCTGGCGAGCCGGCTTCTGAGCGAAGGCAAGGTCGGTAGTTCCGCGACGGCGGCTATCGAAGAAGCGAAGGGGGTGAAGGACGTTTGCGCAGCGTTCAACCGGTCGGAACTGGCCGACCGCTTCGTGGCGCGGGGCTTGTCGGCCGACGACGTGCGGGCGGTCCTGGAGCCGTCGGCCGTGACGCCGGACGAAGAGGCCATCGACACCACCCTGCCGGCGGCGACGAAGGGCACGGCCGCGCAAGGCCCCATCGACACCGACAGCATCTACAAGGCGCGGGCAGAGCAGGCGCGGCAGGCGTCCTGAGCCGGGTGCGACTGACCCGAATACGGAAGGAACACGACCATGGAGTTCATGGAAAAGACGCACGCGGGCGAGTTCGTCGTCTCCGAGGCGGCGGGAAATCGCTCGCGCGAGGGCGTGACGGTGTTGAGCGGTGCGGCCCTGGAAGCTGCGACGGTGCTTGGCAAGCGAACCAAGAGCAACGTGGCGACGCAGGCCGATCCGGGCAACACCGGCGACGGCACCTTTGCCGCGACGCCGACGGTCGGCGCGAAGGCCGAAGCCGGGGACTACACCCTGATCTGCATCGCCGCGGCGGCGGGTGGCGGCACGTTCGAGGCGTTGACGCCAAGCGGCTATCGCCTGTCGGACGTGACCGTGGGACAGGCTTACGCCTCGGAGCATCTCAACTTCACGCTGAACGGCGGCGCGAACGACTTCGCCATCGGCGACACCATCACGGTCACTGTGTCCGGCGACGAGAAGGTGGTGCGGATCGATCCAGCAGCGGTGGACGGGACGCAGGAAGCCTTCGGGGTGCTGTTCGACAGGGTCGATGCCGCCGCCGCGGACAAGCCCGGCGTGGCCATCGTGCGCGATGCCGAAGTCAACGGCAGCGAGATCGGCTGGCCGGATGGCATCGCGGACGCCGACAAGGCGGCTGCCATCGCGAATCTGGCGGCGCAGGGAATCCTGGTCCGCGACGCGATCTGACGCGGCGGGCCGACAGCAGGACAAGGAACGAGACGAATGCTCGACGTATTCAATCAGGACGCCTTCAACGTCGTCGAGATGACGAAGGCCATCAACAAGCAGCCTTTCTCGCCTGGGCGCATCGGCCGGATGGGCCTGTTCGAAGAGGATGGCGTGACCAGCGATATGGTCGCGATCGAGGAACTGGACGGCAAGCTGTCGCTGGTGCCGACGAAGGAGCGCGGCGACGCGCCGACCCAGGTCAGCACGGACAAGCGCAAGGTCCGGCCGATCAAGGTGCCGCACCTGCCGGTCGAGGACCAAATCCAGGCGAGCGAGGTCTCCGGCGTTCGCGAGTTCGGCAGCAACGACCAGCTTCAGGGCGTGCAGCGCGTCGTCAACCGCAAGCTGGGCAAGATGGCGCGATCGCTGGACGCGACGCTGGAATGGCACCGCATCGGCGCCATCAAGGGGAAGGTGCTGGACGCCAACGGCGGCGTGCTGGTCGACCTGTTCAAGGAGTTCAACGTCGCCCAGCGCGCCGAGGTCGGCTTCGACCTGAAGAACGCCAACCCGGCATCCGGGGCGGTGCGAAAGCTGATCAACGACGTCATCCGCACCATCGAAGACGACCTGGGCGCCGAGACTTACGAGAGCATCCACTGCTTCTGCGGCTCGGATTTCTTCGACGATCTGGTCGCGCACAAGGAGACCAAGGAAGCCTATGAGCGCTGGAACAACGGCGAGTTCCTGCGCGAGCGCACGGCCCGACGGGCATTTTTCTACGCCGGCGCGATGTTCGAGGAGTATCGCGGCAAGGTCGGCAACACGGATTTCGTCGACCCGACAAAGGCGCACTTCTTTCCGGTCGGCGTGCCTGACCTGTTCACCACCAGCTTCGCCCCGGCGAACTTCATCGAAACGGTGAACACCGTCGGGTTGCCGCGCTATTCCAAGCAGCACGTGGACGAGAAGTACCAGCGCTGGGTCGACGTCTACTCGGAAACCAACCCGCTGAACCTGTGCACCCGGCCGCGGGTTCTGATCCAGGGCAAGAACGCGGCCTGACGCCAGCCAACATCACGACAACGCGCGGAAGGGCGGCCCCGGTGGCCGCCCTTCGCGCTTTCGGGCGCGGCGAACCCGGTTCGTCGATCCGGGGCGCGCGGTGCACCCACGAAGAAGAAGGCAAGCCCCATGCAAGAGATCTTCGCCGCGGCCATCGACGATATCTATGGCGACGCGAACATGGCGGAGGACGTGACGTATCTGCCGGTTTCCGGCCAGGCCGTGAGCGTGCGGGCGGTGGTGACGAGCGGGCAGGCGGCGCGGGACCTGGGCGATGTGGAGGTCGTGGCGGCGCAGCGGATCGTCGGCGTCCGCAAGAAGGACCTGTCGGCCAAGCCGCGCCAGGGCGACACCATCGCGCGAGCGAACGGGGAGACTCTGCACGCCCTTGAAGACCCGGAGCTGGACGATCTGGGCCTTGAATGGCGCATTCGCTGCGGGCTGTAGGAGGCGGGGGATGGACTTCAATCTTGCCGTCAAGGGCGACCTGCAGGCGGCGATGGCGCGCGACCGGCGGGTCATCGAAAAGGCCACAACAGAGTCGGTGCAAGAGGCCACGAACGCCCTGAAACGGCAGGCGCGGGCGGAGGTGGCCGGCGCACTGGACAGCCGCAAGGCGCCGAAGCTGATCCGCAGCAAGGTCTTCGTGGACGGGCCGGCGGACAGCGCCGGCATCGTCTTTTCGAAGTGGCGAAAGCGCGATGGCGGCGACCCGCTACTGCCCCACGTCCGGGGCGCGACGCTGCGGCCTGACCGCAGCAAGTTCCTGGTTATCCCGGCCAAGGGCACATCGCGGCGCGTGAACGCGACGCGGCGCAGCCTCGACCGCCTGAGCGAGGATCCGAAGCTGGCGCTGATACCCACCGGGCGGGGCAGCTTCTGGTTCGTGCGCAAGACCTCGAAGCGGCGGACGGTACTGCTGGCCAAGCTGGTGCGCCGCGTGGAGATCCCGAAGCGCATCGATTTCAACCGGCCCATCTTGCGGGCGGAACGCGGGCTGCCGGACACGCTGCACGACAAGCTGGGAAAACTGGAAAGGGGCTGAATGACACCCGTCATCAAGCAGGTGCTGGACGCGGTCGACGCCGCGCTGGGCACGCTGTCGGGCGCGCCGACGGTGCACGTGAACCCGGACTATGCGCTGTCGGTCGAGGACTTACCGGCCGTCGCGCGGTTCTGGAGCGGACAGGCGGTGGAGCACCTGGACGCGGGCGCGAAGCTGTACACCGTTCGCGTCGACATCGGCCTCGTCGAGACCAGCAAGCGCGCGGACTTCCCGGAGGGCACGCCGCGGAAAGAGATGTTGCGCGCGGCCGAGGCCAGCCTGATCGAGCGGCATGCGGAGCTGGTGCGCACCATTAGCCGCGACGCCGGCATCTGGGCCCTGGCGCAGGACATTCGCGAGGCCGCCGAGGGCGGCGAGCCGCAGCAGGCGCAGGAAGGCGCGACGCTGTTGATGCAACTGACCGTCGGCTTCGAGATCGACGTCGAGACGGCGGACACCGACCCGGCCAGCCTGCCGGGCGCTTAAGCGAGGAGGCGACATTGGCGAGCAAGACGAAGGCCGCGCCCATCGGCGCGCGCAAGCCGGCCCCCGGCCGCCGCGCCGGCGGGTCGGTCACCATCGACCCGAAGGCGGGCGGCAAGCCCAAGGAAACCATCGACCACCGCAAGGCGGCGCCGAAACAGGGCAAGGGGGAGTAACCGGGCATGTCGGACTTTCGCACACGTAACCGCTCCGTCGCGGTCAAGCTGGAGGCCAAGCCGGGCGAGGACGCCGCGCCGACGCTGGGCGCCAATGCCGTGCGCTTCGAGAACCCGCGCATGGAGTACGCCCTGGATACCGAGCGGTCCGAGGAGGTGACGGGCAGCCTGGACCGCTTTCCCTCGCAGGCCACCGGCGGCGGCGCGCGCTTTACCGGCCGCACCATCGCCAAGGGGCCGGGTACGCCGGGGCAGGCGCCGGAATCGGGCGTGCTGTTCCGCGCCTCCGCCATGTCGGAAACCCTGCTGGCCAGCGACCTTAGCGGCATGGCGCAAGCCGGGGCGCAAGGCGAAATCACCCTGGCCGCCGGGGACGGCGCCAACGCGGCCATCGGGCAGGTGGTGACCCTGACCGGCGGCACCGGCGGCGGCCAGACGCGCGTCATCCGGTCGGTCGATAGCGGCACGGACATCGCGGGCGTCTATCCGAACTGGGACACCCCGCCGGACGCGACGTCGCAGTACACCGTGCATGCCTCCGCGCTTTACGTCCCGGCATCGAGCGCGCTAGAGAACCAGACCATCTATCAGTGGCGGCACAACACGCGCGGCGGGGCGATGCACCGGCTGGACAAGCTGCTGGGCGGCGCGGGGACGTGGCAGCTTGAGGTGCAGACGCGGCGCATCGCGCGCTTTTCCTGGACCTTCAACGGCAAGCTGGGCGCGCCGCAGGATGTGGCGGACCCCGGCACACCCAGTTACGACGACGTGCAGGGCGTGCCTTTCATGGACGCGGACGTGTTCCTGGGCGGCAGCAGGATCCGCTTCAACCAGCTTCGCCTGGACTACGGCGGCGAGGTGCAGCAGGCGGACGACCCGGGCGACATCTATGGGGTGGACGTCGGCGCGGTGACGGAGCGGCTTATCCAGGGCAGCCTCAACCCGCCGCTGTCGCAGCTTTCCGTCCGCGACGTGTTGAGCGACTTCCTGGCCGCGACGGAAAGCCCGCTGTGGGTGCGTTGGGGCAACACGCCGGGCCGGCGGCTGTCGATCTTCCTGCCGGCCATCCGCCCGATGGTGCCCGAGGACGAGGACGTGAACGGCTTCGGCCACGAGACCGTCCCGTTCGAGGCCAACGGCATCGACACCGGCGTCTACATCCTGGCGTACTGAGGAGGCACGGCATGGCGAAACTGACGGGAACGGAGCCGGTGCGCTGGGACCCGGAGGACGATTCCGGCAAGGCGTATCTGATACAGCCGCCGACGGTGCAAAGCTGGCCGCGCTATAAACGCGCCATCAAGGCCGAGGGCGCGCGTTACTACAGCGACCGGGACCTGCTGGAAGTCCTGGCGCGGGGCGTGGCGGCGATCCTGCCGGACGAGGCGGACGCCGACCGCGTCTATGCCGAGACCCTGCTGGACAAGCGCCGCCAGGAGATAGCGGGCGAGGGCGAGTTGTCCGAGGCGGAGCGCGCCAAGCTGGCCGAACTGGATTCCATCGTGCGCCGCCATATTCCGGCCTATGCCGAGGCGGAGGCCGATACCGAGTTCGCGATGGACGTGATGCAGATCGAGGCGGTCCGGCATTTCGTCGTGGGATGGGAAGGCTATGGCGAGGATCTGGCGCGCGGCCCGATGGGGGTCGGCGACCGGGACATCGCCCGCATCCCGGAGGCGCACCGCCTGGGCATCATGGCGAAGGCGCACGAGCTTTCGCACCTCAACGGGGCCGAAGCAAAAAACTCCGCATCGCCGTCGTCTGGGCGCTGCGCGCCGACGACTTCGACGGCGGCGAAGACGCGGACGAAGCCCGGCCACTCGGCACCTTTGGCGGACGCTTCGCCGGGGAGGCGGTCGTCGTCGACCAAGGCGAGGGGCAAGAGTTCGAGGAAGCCCTCGACCGCGAGCTAGGCTTCGACGGCGACGCCTGGACGTTCGAGGACGCGGGCGTCGCCCTGGTCGTGCACCCGCTGCACCTTCTGGACGACGAGGACATGGCCCTCATCCGCCTGTGGGACGCATGGCGCGGCGGCGGCCAGGGCCCCGGCCACCTGCCGGCGGCGGGCGGCATGCTGGACCAGCCCGCCGCGACGATGGAGTCGCTGCACCTGATGGCCGCGACGGCGGCGCGGATGCGGCGGAACAGAAAGGATAATTAGATGAGGTTAGGAACCCGGCTGGAGGCTTCCCTCAAAGTATGCAGAGACAACCCAGCTAATGGACCTGTTACAACCCTCAGTATCGGCGTCCAGTCTGCGTCCCCGCCATCTGTAGCGGATAACTCCAAGCGGATCGGCATGTCCATTAGCGCGGCGCTGGAAGAGTCCGAACGCGTGGCGGCCGAACTGGATCAGCGGATTGCCGCGCTCAGGAGCGAGGTGGGCGAACTGAGGCGCGAGGCCGCCGAACTGCGCCCCAGTTCGTGAGATTGCTAGGTTTCAGCGGTTTCGAGCTTGGCGACACGATCTTCAAGATCTTTGACGCTTTGAACGACCTCGCGAAGATGCTGCGTCAACTCCACAACCATCTCTGCGATATCTGTGAGCTGCGTAGCGTGGGTAAGCTGGAGTTGCTGCAATCGTTGAACAGTTTGATCTAAATCGGGCGGGGTAGTCTCGCTCATAACTGACTCCATCGGTTGCGGGTGAAAACCGATGGTTCCCGCGACGGTGGCCGAGGTCAACCCTTGGCGCCGTCGCGGGCGCGCAGGCGGACGCCGGGGGCGTCGAATGGGCATGGATTAATGTTCTGTCGTGGCTTTCCTATCGCTGTCCAGGTCGTGCGCCGGACACAATTTGGTCAAAATCCGATAGCGAAACTATCAGGGCTTTGATACAAGCGCGTGCATGAACGGGCTGGGGGAAGCGCTAAAAGAGGCGACAAAACGCCTCGATGGGGACGGCATATTCAACCTGATCCTGCTAGGTATCCTTGCATGGGTCGTAGTAAAGCTTGGCCCGCACGTTCTTGAGGCTTACGTTAAGGATCGGGAAAGTAGGCGTCGCCATCATGAGAGGATGGCGCAGTTCAATCGAAGAATGCAGCGTCGCAGGAAGTGACGCGTGGACCCGCCAGAAGGCCGAAGGGTCAGCGCGGGAGACGCTTATGGTAACCTATGGTCTCATCGCCGCTATCGTTCTGTTGGCGTTGGCCGGCCTCTATGCGAGGGCGCGAGTGCAGCAAATCGACGCGCGGGAGGAGTATCGAAATGACTTCTTTGATGCGGCAAATGTGCTTGCGGAACGTGAAGATACGCCGGAGACACCCCTAAGTGTAGTCGAATTTCTGGCGGAACGAGTTGGCAAGCGTAGGGCGCCGTATGAGATGATGTACTTCCTCATTCATGGCGATGCCCGGCGTTCAGCAAACGAGCCAGCAGAGAAGTTGCGCCAGCTCCGACAGGATTTGGCCGATATGCCTGAAGAGCTCCGCCAACAGTTTGGTAAGGCGGTGGCTGCAGGAAGCATGGCCATTACACTCAACAGCCTGATTGTCGGATGGCTTATCCGCCGAATTGCAATGTACGCAGTCTACAAACGCAACAAGCGTAAGTATGACGGGACTGATGATGCCGGCACCATTGCTGGAGGTTGGGCATTGACCTAGACGGCTTTCGACAATGAGGCTGATGCCGATAAGGGCCGTCCTTAGGGGCGGCCCTTTCTTTTGGGCATATATGAGATGCCGTATTGGGATACATTGGCGGCGATCATATTTCGAGCCCCTATGTTTTTATTGCTGAACGCGAATTTCCTGCATAACCTTCCCGAAAAACGGGAGGGGGTATGGAGGGGACTCAATTTCGGATCAGGTTCGAGGGCTTCGAAGCCGATGAGCATGCCTTGGATATGCGGCACCTTGGCCAATCGCTCGTTGGCCTCGACCGTATGATCTCGACTGGCCTTATCGCACTATCGGACCGCAGGCCGCCAAGACGAGGCGAGCGTTTCCCGCTTGTCGTCCGCGCTCAAGAGCCTGTAGCCGGATCGGTGGAAATCTTTGGCGACCTTGGCCCGCTTGTCGGCGCTCTACCGCTCATGCAGGAGGTGATCGCCACAGGGGCGTCTGAGATCATATGGAGATGGGTGAGTTGGGTGTTTCTTATGGCCGGCGGCAGGGAAAAAGACGCGGACCCGCAATATACGATGCTGATGCAGCTTACGCATTCACTCGCGCAGTATCACGAGAGGAGCGAGGATAAGCAGCGTCAGTTCTTTTTGGATATTCTGGACCGGTTACATCCGGCTGCCCGCAGCGCAGTCGCGCCGATTGGCCCGTCCTGCGACAGAGCTACGATTCCCTGGGTGGGCGATTCCGAAGAGGCGACCGTCGTCGATGCGCCGATGGCGGATGCGGTACGCTCGAAGGACAAGATTGAGGTTGGGGATATGGAAAGAATGCGCGTCCATGTCGATGGCATCATTCACCACAACCGCCAGCTTAAGGTCGACAACCCGGAGGTTCCGGGCGCCTACCTGACGGCACAGGTTCGCGATCCCGCATTCGATACCGTTCCGAATGTCTACACCGATGCCGCGTCAAAGAAGGGTTGGCTGATCGTGGATGCGAGGCCGACCTATAAGGCGGGGGCGCTGCACGGCCTCTACATCATGAACGCCGAAGCCGCTGACGACGACGGTTCTGGCGGCTCGCAATAAGGTCAGCCCTTGGCGTCGTCGCGGGCGCGCAGGCGGACGCCGGGGGCGTCGCCGTTCGTGAACTCTACGCCGGCGGTTTCGAAGGCGTTGCGTAGGGCCATCAACGTTGACGAGTTAGCGGGGTGATCCGCTTCTATTCGGCTAATCGTATTCGGGGAAACGTGAGCAGCGGCTGCTACGTCCCGAACGCTCATTCGCAGCGCGGCTCGGGCCATCCGGACTTGGGCGCCTGTAATCATATATTGTGGCTCTGTCGCAATTTTGTTGTTGTGTACCTATACCGATATTGGTACGGTATCACAATCTAGGGGCACAGCAACAGAGAGCAGGGTCAATGAGCACCATGCGAGATCTGATGACGGAGTATTGCCGCCTTGGCTCGATGTCAAATGCAGAGAGCCAAGCGGGAAATGAGACGCGCAGCATTGCGCTGGGTCGTGCGCAGTCCGGCGTGGCCGAGGCAATTGCGGTAACACCGGCCACGTCGTTGGACGAACTGACATGGAAGTTGCGGTGGGTGCTGGACAGCTTCGCGGCTGAAGTGCCGCAGGTCCCGCACTACCAGTTGGATGCGCGGGATCGGATGCTGCTGTCGGCGCGCGAGGAATTGGATCGGTTTCTAAGGCCGAATACGGAGACCACGGCATGACGCGAGAAGTTGCGCAGGTCGAATTTCACGGCGACCGAGTTTGGGCCGTACGCGAGGGCGGCGAGGTGCTGGTCGCTATCAAGCCGATCTGCGAATCGCTTGGGCTTGACTGGAAATCTCAATATCGACGGCTGAGCCAGGATGTCATTTTGAACGAAGGTATGGTCGTGATGACCATACCTTCGCCCGGCGGCCATCAGAAGACCCTATGCCTCCCGCTCGGTCTGCTAAACGGCTGGCTATTCGGCGTGGACGACCGGCGCATCAAGGACCCGGACACGCGCGAGCGGGTGCTGCTGTACAAGCGCGAGTGCTATCAAGTTCTGTTCCAGCACTTCCAGGGCGGGCGCACGGCGGCAGCCGAAGCCGAGGAGGCCGATCCGGTTCCGGCGGGGCCGGAGGCCTGGGAACTGACCGACATCAACGCCACGCGGGTGGAGCTGGACATCGTCAACACCGCGCGACGGATCAGCGGCCGGACGGCGGCGCGGCGCCTGTGGGAGCGCATGCCGCACCTGCCAACGCTGGACCCGGCGACCGCCGGCGACGACAGCGTGGCCCGCTGGACCCGCGCCCGCCTGACCGGCGCCGCCGGGGAACAAACGCCATCCGACGCGGCCTACTGCGACTACGCGGACTGGTGCCGCCACAACGGCGAAAGCCCCGTGCCGCGCCAGACCTTCGGCCATCGCCTGGGGCAGATAGGCGTGGAGAAGACCCGACGCGGCGGGAGGGTGTATTATCCGGGGGTGACGTTAGTGGCTTAAAAGAGGGTGTGGCATGACGGGCGCACAGCAACAACAGGTGGGCACATCCCAGCAGCCGAGTGAAGAACTTGCCCGTACCGTGATGAGGCAGGGCGAGTTGAACCTGGATGCGCAACTGCGTCTGGCAATGAATGCAGACCAGAGAGGCGCGAGCCTTGCGTCGGTCTTCGCGCTCCTGGCCTCGGGTCTGCTGGCGGCAGCAGCCGCGAAGGCGGTGCCGCCGAATGGCTCAATCGCATTGGCAGTGAGCGGCGCACTTGAAGTGGTCGCGGCTGTCATGTGCGTAGTAGCTACGTGGCCGCGACCGTTTGCTGTACCGGGCAACAGACCAAAGAATTGGTGGGATGACGGCGTGACCAACCGATCGCTGGCTGAGTGCCTTTACCGAGAGTCGCTGAACTATGAGTCCGCGATTAGTCGGAACCGCTGCCGCCTCGACTGGTCCTCTCGATGGGTAACCTTTGGTGCCCTCGTCGGTGTGATCTCCCCGATGGTCGGACTGCTTACCTATCTGGCTTTGGCGGCTTAGGCGGACGCGGAGGCCTGTCACTAGGCGAAGGTGTCGGCGGACCCCGACGCTCGTCCTCATTGGGCTTCTGGAAACGGATCATTGCGACCTCCTTTAGGTGAGATCGCCAAGTAGATCACAACTCATTGGGATTCGAAAACCCCGCCCTTTTGGCGGGGTTTTGTCGTTCCGGGGATCCGACCATGCGCGGTGAACGCTCCATCTTTGTCCGGCTGTCCGTGCGGGACGCCGAGAAGGCGACGGCTGCGCTGCGGCGCTTTGGTGGGCAGGGGGACTCTGCCCTGCGCAAGATCGAAACCGCCAGCAAGCCGGCGTCGCGCGGGCTGCGCACCGTCGATACGGCGAGCCGGGAGGCGCAACAGGCGCTGCGCGGGTTCGCCAATCGGGCGGGGCCGGTCGGCGGCATCCTGGCGAACCTGGGGCCGGCGGGTCTGGCGGCGGCCGGGGGTATCGGCGCGGCGGCGGCGTCGGTCGTGGGGCTGACCCGCGCGGTCGAGAAGGCGAACGACATCGCCAAGCTGGCCGACAACATCGGCATCACGACGGACGCGCTGCAAGAGCTGCAGTTCGTCGGCGACCGCGTGGGCGTTTCCCAGGCCAAGGTGAACAACGGGCTGGAAGCCTTCGGCAAGCGGCTGGGCGAACTGCGCGCGGGCACCGGGTCGCTGAACACGCTGCTGAACGCGACGGACCCGGCATTCAAGCAGATGCTGGTCAATGCCCAGTCGAACGACGCGGCGCTGCAGCTTCTGTTCACCCGCATGGCCGAGACGACGGACCAGGCCGACCGGCTGGCCCTGTCGGCCGCCGCGTTCGGGCGCGGGCCGGGCGTCGCCATGGCGCGCTTCGCGCGCGACGGCGCCGACGGCTTCGAGGCGATGCGGCAGCGGGCGCGCGACCTGGGCATCGTCCTGGACGAGGAATTGCTGCGTAAGTCCGAGCTGGTCAGCGACCAGATGGACACGCTGATGACCGTCCTGGAAACGCGCGCGACGGAGGCCTTCCTTTCCATCGCCGGCGCCATCGGCAACACGGCGGACGCGTTCACCAGCCTGCTGACCGGCGCCGAGCCGCTGAACGCGCAGGCGGCGGCCATTGCCGAGGGCATGGAGAGCCTGGCCACGGCCGGCGGTGCGGCGGCGGCCGTGGTGGGCACTCGCTATGTCGGCGCGATGGCGAGCGCGGCGGCGCAGTCGCTGGCGGCCGCGCAGGCGCAGGTGCGGGTGACGCAGGCGAACCTTGCGGGCGCGCAGGCGGCCCTGCGCGCGGCGCGGGCCGAGGTGGCGCTGACCG